>PLYA01000089.1 GCA_003153315.1 Bacteroidota bacterium | reverse complement strand
TTTAGACGAAACTGGAGTGTTTTAACATAAACTGGAGCATTTTTAACATAAAAATGCTTGACTTTATATAAATTGCACCTTATATTTGGCGTTCTGTAAAAGTGAACATCCTAAAAGGTATTAACAATCTTTAACCACTTTTGAAAATATTAAGTAATTAATTGTTTTTAAAATGGAAAGGTATTTCAAATCAAAAAAGACTTTTAGTTTACTTTTAATAGTTATCTTCTATGGGTTATCTCAATTAACCAAGGCTCAGCATGACCACTATCATAACGTAGTTAAATCTGCTGATATACCTTTAGATAGGGTTAAAAATGATTGTCGTTTCTTTTTAGGAGATACTTTAAATGGTTTTGCTATGGAAGCAACTATTGAAGAAGGCATTAATAAAAAGTTTGATATTTACTCTGAGTTAAAGTGGTATGTTTATTCTAAACAAAAGGAATTTGTAAAAACTAAATATAAAATCAAGCAGCTTCCACGAGAAATAGCTGCTGCTGCTGCCAATGACAATAAAAGAATTATTATACATCCCAGAGTAGCAAATGCTGCTTGTAATAATGTGGATTTTGAAGCTGGAACTTTTGCGAATTGGACAGGAACTACCGGATATAATACCAACTCAAATACAGCCCTTACAACTTCTACGGGTGTTATTACTACTTTAGGCGTTAATTCTCCGGAAACTTCCTGCTCTTTTCATACTTTGATGACGGCAGCCGGAGGAGCTGATCCATGGGGTGGTTTTCCTGTTGTAGATCCAGGTGGAGGAGTGTATGCGGTTAGACTTGGTGGCGAAAATATTAATACAAATGATGAGGCGCAAACCGCCGGTTGTATTGTTAATTACCCAAGCGGTGTTCCTGATTATTATTCAAATGGAGAAACATTAGAAACAACTTTTCTTGTAACCCCAAACAATACTTTGCTAACCTATAATTATGCTGTTGTTTTAGCAAAAGCCCCTCATCCTAATGGTCAACAGCCCTATTTCAGAGTAGAGGTACTGGATCATACAGGAGCTGAAATACCCTGTCTTAATTATTATGTACAAGGTGATAGCGCGGGTACTTATCCTCCTGGATTTATCGATGTTGGCGGAGCAGAAGCTCTTCCTTGGCAACAAAGTTCCCTTAACTTATTGCCTTATTTAACTCAAAATATTACTGTGCGCTTTACTGCGGCAGGCTGTATTCCGGGCGGGCATTTTGGTTATGGATATGTAGATTGCGCTTGCGCGCCTTTAGAAATTATAATTCCAACTTTTGCCTGCCAAGGTGGTATAGATTCATTAATTGCGCCTCCTGTAGCTGGTTCTACCTATGCTTGGACCGGACCTGGTATAGTAAGTGGTGCCACATCTCAAGTAATAACGGCTAATGCAGGTGGTACTTATAGTGTTACCATTACAAATGCATTAGGTTGCAGTTATACTTTAGATACTACAATTGTTTTCCATCCAAAACCATCGGTTACAGTTACAGGAAATCCACCATGTGCAGGTGGTAATGCTACATTAACTGCAGCAAGTACTGGTTCTGCCGGAGCATTAACTTATACATGGAGTCCGGCAGCAGGACTTACTTTTTCTTCCGGTGATAGCATAGCTGTGGCTACCCCAGTGGGAAATACTACCTATTCAGTTACCGGAACAAGTGTGAATGGTTGCACAAATACAGCCGCTATTAGCATTAATCCAAACCCCACAACAGCAGCAACTTTTACCGCTCCAACTGTTTGTATAGGCAGCGCCACTCCATTTACAAATACTACCGCAGGTGCTTCTACATATAGTTGGACATTTGGAGATGGAGGAACATCTACTCTGCAAAATCCATCTAATACATATGCTACGGCAGGAAACTTCCCCGTTAGTTTAACGGTTACTACAGCTGCAGGTTGTATATCAAGCGGAACACAAACGGTATATGTAATTTCTAACCCTACTGCTTCTTTCAGCGCCCCTCAGGTTTGTTTAGGAAATGCTACTGCTTTTACCAGTACGATTACAAATGGCAATACATACAGTTGGACTTTTGGCGATGGACAAATTAATACAACCTCGGCAACACCCTCTAACTTGTATGCCACTTCCGGCACTTTTGCAGTAAGTCTTACCGTAACAGCAGCAGGTGGCTGTACTATAAACGCTACAAATAGTGTGGTGGTAAACCCTTTGCCAACAGCTTCATTTACGGTAGGTCCGGTTTGCCAAGGAACAGGTTCTGCATTTAATAATACATCGACTTTAGATAACATTTGTGCTTGGAATTTTGGTGCTGCAGGTAACCCTGCCGCTGCCTTAACAAGTTGCGCTGCAATAAATACATTTACTTATACTGCGTCGGGTACATTTCCGGTAACATTAACTGTTACCAGCGCAGCAGGATGTACTACTACGGCTACAGGTAATGCAGTTGTAAATACATTTCCGGTCTTAGGCTTTACGGCGAATCATCCTTGTGATGGGACAGGTGTGAGTTTTGTTAATACAACAGCAAATCAAGCTACCATTACAAATTGGGATTGGAATTTTGGAGATGGAAGTGCTGATGCAACAATTGCAACCCCACCTGCTCATATTTATCCGGCAGCAAATTGTTATCCTGTAATTCTCACTGCTACAGCCACCACAGGTTGTTCGGGTACTTTTAGCGCTACCGTTAATGTGCATCCAAACCCTGTTGCAGATTTTAATGCATTAGAAGCTTGTTTAGGTACCCCTTCTGATTTTATGGATGTTTCTACCGTTACTAACCCGGCATGTTTAAATGATCAAATTACCTCTTGGCAATGGTCTTTTGGCGATGGCCAAACATCAACCAATACCGTCTTTACAGATACTGTTAAACACACGTATGCAGCTTGTGGTCCTTATAATATCACCTTAACAGTAACTACAAATAACAACTGTACAAATACAGTTACCCTTACGGGCGATACGGTGTTTTGTTTACCAGTTGTAACAGCTCCACCAAACTTTAGTGTGTGCCCGGGTGCTGCTACTCCTGTTCAAACGTTTACTACCACTTGTACTAACGGAGGAACTCCTACAGCTATTTGGTTTCAGTCATTATCTAATATAGATAATACAGGAGCGCCTACAAACTTTATAAACCCGGGAGGTAATGATCAGGTACCAAGCTATAATGCCATTGCACAAAACATGAGCTGTAATTTATTGCGTGATTCTGTTTATGGAGTAGCGGTTTCGGGTGTAGGTTGTGTGGGTAATGCCGTTTATTACACAGCCAATGTGTTTCCTACTCCCTATTTAAATCACATGAAAACAGATAGTATTTGCGCCAACCAAACTATAACTATACCCAGCTTTACGGCTTGCCCTGCTAATTCGGTGGTGACCTGGACTAACAGCAATACAGGTATAGGACTTGCAGCAAACGGAACAGGTAATATCGGTTCTTTTAACGGAACAAATGCAACTAACACGCTAAATACAGCATTAATAAATGCTATACCTACAGCTAATGGATGTATAGGAAATGATTCTTCTTTTACTATTGTAATTAAGCCTTTACCAACCATCACGGCAACAGGCTCTACGGTTTGCCCGGGTAATAATGTGCCGGCACCAACTATAACAACCAATCCTGCTGGAGGCGTTGGTTATATTTGGACAGTTAGTAATAATATAAATATTGGCATGCCTGCATCGGGTTCAGGGTCACCAATTGCGTATACAGCACCAAGTAATAATACATTAACAAATCAAATAGGTATAGTAACCTATACACCTTCGTTAAATGGTTGTAAGGGTCCATCAGCAAATGATACTATTAATATAAAACCAACACCTTTTGTGAGTCATGTACCTAGTACTGCATATTGCCCTAATCAGTTAACAGCACCTATTAATTTTGTTTGCATTCCTGCAGGTGGAACACCTGTATTTACCTGGCAAGGTTTGGGTGGAATAGGAGGGTCATCCACAGGAAATATAGCCCCTTTTGTAACCGTTAATAATACCAATGCAAGTGTTGTAGCAACGGTTTCGGTTAATGCTACTTTAAATGGGTGTCCGGGGCCTGATTCTACATTTAAAATCACTGTATTTCCAAACCCTGTTGCCAGCTTTATAGCCACACCTGCTTGTGATGGTAGCCCTATGAACTTTACAAGTACATCTAGTGTTGGTGGAGGATTTAGTATCAGCACTTGGGATTGGGATATGAATAACGATGGTAATTATAATGATGTGCCACCGGGTACAACTCCGAATCCGCAATATACAATTAGCCCTGTAGGAATAGATTCGGTTGGCTTATTGGTTTATTCCAGCTCAGTACCTTCTTGTACGGCTATTACCAAGGAGGCAGTGATTGTGCACCCTAATCCGGTAGTGAATTTTATTGGTGTCAATTTAAAAGGGTGCCCCACATTAAATACAGCTTTCACAAGTTTATCTACTATATCAAGTGATAGTATTGTTGCCTGGAATTGGTCTTTCCCTGGCAATATAGGCCAGCCACCAATATATTCTGGGCAGTACCCGCCTTCGCAAAATTATAACGACCCGAATTCTCCCAGTCAACCAGCTTATTATGATGTTTCATTAAAAGTAACGTCGAATTTTGGTTGTACAAGTACAAAGCTGGTGAAAAAATATATTGAGGTATATCCTACCCCTATAGCCGCATTTTCTTGGGGCCCACAGGACGCAGATATAGATAACCCATTAATTACTTTTGTCAATCAGGCGCAGTATTATGCGCCATATATGGGTATATATGGCCCTTATGGTATACAATATGATTTAGGCCATCAGGGTGCTCCAAACGATAGTTTGGTACATACCCCCCACACTTTTACCCACGCATATAATGATATTGACCTTGCCGATATAGAAGAAACTTACAATGTAACTCAATGGGTAGTTAACAGCTATGGTTGTACAGATTCTGTTATGCATCCGGTATATATAAAACCTATTTTTACTTTTTATATTCCTAATGCATTTACGCCAAATGGAGACCAAAAAAATGAAGGATTTAAGGGTATAGGAGAAGGTATAGATAATACTACCTATAATATGTGGATATTCGATCGTTGGGGAATGATGATATACCATGCTATGGATATTAATACCCCTTGGGACGGGCATATGCGTGGAGATGAGGGAAGACCTGTATTACAGGAAGATGTATATGTTTGGAAGGTTAAGTTTAATGATATTTTTGGTACTCAGCATGAATATCATGGAACGGTTACTTTAATTAAATAAACTTTATAGTCTATTTAATTTTTATCTATGTGCCTGACATTCCTTTTACGTGATTCCCTTTAAATTTTGTTTCTCTTTATTAAAGATTTGATTAAAACTGGCAACAAGAGCACGCTTTAATTAAACTTTATTCCCAATGTTGCTGTAATATATACTGTAGCGTAATTTATGTTGGAAGAATTTACATACAAGGGATCTATTACATAATAGGTTTCGTTCCATTTTGTATAAACAAACCCTAAATCAAAATAAGCTTTATGAGCACCCCTAAATCCTATACCGCCCGAGAAAGAGTTTCTAACGAATTTCCCACTAAGTACTTCTCCAAACGGAGAACCATAACTGGCAATCCCAACCCTAAATACTACAGGCCGTACATTTAATTCGGCCCCGGCTTTAATATTGGCAGTTCCTGTATATTTTTGTTGTATAGTTTGGTTTACTGCGTCAAAAGAACCTGCATTATCACTTAATCTCGCATTCGAATAATTTACGTATTCACCATCTAAACTAACAGCCAGTAGTTTTTTAAAAACATAAGAAACACTTGCACCTGCCCGCCCAGGTGTGCGAAGCTTATAGGTGTAACTTCCGGCAGGAGAAGTGCTGCTATTATTATATTGACTGGAATCAAAATTAGCTGTTAAAGTATTTTGATAATTATCAGTTAGTTTATAATAACTGGCAGTTTGTCCATATAAACCTACTTTTAAACCTGAATTAAAACGATAAATACCACCCAGTTTAAAATTTATACCTGCCCCGGTAGTAGCAATACTTTCCTGATATTGTAAAGATTGAAAAACAGGGTCTGCATTTTTATAATCGTATTCTGTTAATGTAGATTGGTAATTATATTTTATGATAGGTATACCCAGTGTACCACCAAGATAAAATTTATCGCTAAAACTGTGTGCTAAAGCAAAAGCAAGTTCTCCTGTGCGCCCAGAAGATTGAATGCTTTTTGTTTGTTGCAAAACCATACCGGGGGTATATGCATTCTCGCCAGCATAATGTGTGCTGGTACTATCATAATTTAAAGTTTGTGGATTTACCGGATTTATTAAATAAGTATTATATCCTAACCCTTCATAAAAGGGGTTAAAGTTACTGGGATAATTCCCATTAGCAGCATTTGCCATGCTGCTCATAATAGAACTTGAGGCCGGCACATACCCATTAATAGTCGTGTGATAATTAAAATCAGAAATGCGGTTATAGTCTATACCAAAAGCCCAACGATGTGAACTTGGAGTACTATTTTGCGGCTGAGGTTGTTGTTGTCTTTGCTGCCCACCACCGCCATAACCTGGGCCATATCTTCCTCCTCCATCACCCCCTCCATAATTAGGTTGTGGTTGATAGCTTCTTTGTTGTTGGTCCCACGCAGCAACAAATCCAATATTAGAAATATTTAATTTATCCGAAAAATCAGTTGCATGGGTACCATAATGTGTGGCATCTGCTGTTTGAAACTGAACACCCGGTGTAAAAACAAATTCACCTTTTCGGTACATGGCAATACCGGCAGGATTAAAATTCATACAGGAAACATTTGCCCCTAAAGATCCAAAAGCCCCTCCCATAGCCATAAAACGGGCATCACCATATGATTGGGTTTGCGAATAGCGCATGGCATCAATATCCGTTTGTGCCAAGGCAATTATATTGGTTATGGTTGCAAAAACTGCAAATAATCTCCTATTCATATTTTTAGTTATAAAATATTATCAATAAAAATTAAACTAAATATTTAAGAAAAAGGTTTAGCGTCTTCCGCCACTATGTCCGCCACCGCCGCCAAAGCTACCGCCGCCACCGCCGCCACGACTACCACCACCACCACCGCTGCTTCCACCCCAACTGCTACTACCACCATTATATCCGCGAGAAGGTTGAGAAAAACCACCATTACTGCCTTCGTTAAAGCTTGATGAACGTGGAGTACTGTTTTCACTGGAGTTATTGTACCACCTTGTTGGTTGCTGCTGACTCACTTCGTTTCTGGGTCTGCTTGTGTTTTCGTTTATAGTAGAATTACTTCTGGTTGGGTTTGAAGTGTAATTGTTTTGTCTTGGAATATTATTTTCAGGTATTCCACTGCCATAACTATTTCTTACAGGCTGGTATTCAGGATTAAATCTTGCGGGGCTTTTTGTCTCGGCAATTTTCACCATATTTTCTTTAGGAATAGAAACCTGATTAAATCGTTCAGGTGTAAAAGGTGCTATACCCGGTGCTATTTTTGGACTAACATTAGGGTTTTCCTCACGTATATTGCCATGACGGGGACCCGATGTATTTGTAGTATTTGTGCTATTACCTCCACTTGGCGAAGTACGCGGGCCATTATAAGTACTTACACTGTTATAATCATAAGGGTTAACATATCCACCACCGTAAGCACCACTCATATATCCCATGCTATAAGGGCTATACATGCTCATACCATAAGGGTTATAGCCCATCATACCATAACCATAAGGATTATAACCCATTCCCATACCATATGGGTTGTAACCCATACCCATGCCGTAACCCATACCGCCCATTGCAAAAGGATTATATCCCATGCCATAACCTGAACCGTACATGCTGCTCATGCCATAGCCCATACCCATGCCGCCCATTCCATAACTCATACTCATCATACTGCCACTACCGTAGCCCATTCCATAAGGACTGTAGCCGCAATAACCCATTCCCATATTGCTTCCATAACCCATGTTGTTACCGTAGCCACCCATTCCCATATTACTTCCATAATTATTGTAGGAATTATAATTGTTGCTTGGGTAATTGTTGTTGCTGTAAATGCTGTTTCCGTAAGAGTTAGGGTCTCCTGTATAAGTATATTGATTGGTATAATAACTATCGTAATAACCTGTTCCGTAAATCGGGTTTTGAAAACGACTTACACGAGAAGCATACGCATTATCATAATAATCATCATAATTAAAATTGGGGTCTTTGTAATTAGGGTTCATGCTATCAGCATGTGTAGCGGCAATTCTTCCTGCATTTGAGTTATAGCCCTGTTGCTGACCCTGATAATTGCTTTGACGCTGATTTTGTTGATACCCCACATTTTGCGCCTGATACGGTTGCCCGTTATTTTGTTGTTGCGATTGATTTTGATTATTGTTTGATGGCGCTTTAGCAACCGTTTTAGTATCTGTGGCAGGGTTGTTATATACATCATCATTGCTGTTGGCAGCAAGATTATCAAAACGTGTTTTGCAGCTTATCAGTGTTAAACAAAAACACCCGATAAATACGATACTTAATTTTTTCATGACTTCTATTTGTTTAAATCCTACTTTTGTGTGGGTAGGATTTCTATCAGTAAAGGTACAAAAATTATACCAAAGTAAAAGTATTTAACAGAATTTATGAGTAAAGAGCTAACCAGCAGAAAGCAAGACTTCAGTAAGTGGTACAACGATTTGGTTGCCAAAGCCGATTTGGCCGAGCATAGCGCCGTTAGAGGTTGCATGGTTATCAAGCCAAACGGTTATGCCATTTGGGAAAAAATGCAGCAGGCATTAGATAAAATGTTTAAAGATACCGGGCATGTAAACGCTTATTTCCCGCTGCTTATACCAAAATCTTTTTTCAGTAAAGAAGCCAGCCATGTGGATGGCTTTGCCAAAGAGTGTGCCGTGGTTACCCACTATCGTTTAAAAAATTCGGAGAACGGAATTGTTGTTGACCCTGATGCCAAACTGGAAGAAGAACTTATTATTCGCCCTACATCAGAAACCATTATTTGGAACACGTATAAGGGTTGGATACAATCTTATCGGGATTTACCTTTATTAATTAACCAATGGGCAAATGTAGTACGTTGGGAAATGCGCACGCGCTTATTTTTACGTACCGCCGAATTCCTTTGGCAAGAGGGGCATACAGCCCATGCAACAGCACAGGAAGCTGTGGAAGAAACCGAACGCATGCTGAATGTGTATGCCGATTTTGTAGAAAACTTTATGGCAGTGCCTGTTATCAAAGGCGTAAAAACTCCTAACGAACGTTTTGCGGGCGCTTTAGACACTTATTGCATAGAGGCTATGTTGCAGGATGGTAAAGCCCTTCAGGCAGGAACCTCGCACTTTTTGGGACAAAATTTTGCCAAGGCGTTTGATGTGAAGTTTACCAATAAAGAAGGTGTGTTAGATTATGTTTGGGCAACCTCCTGGGGTGTTTCTACCCGCTTGATGGGTGCATTGATTATGAGCCATAGCGATGATAACGGTTTGATTATTCCTCCTAAACTGGCACACACACAGGTTGTTATTGTGCCTATATATAAAGGCGAAGAAGGCCTGGCAAAAATAAACGAGGCTGTGACACCCATTAAACAAAAGCTGGAAGCCAAAGGCATATCCGTTAAATACGATAACCGCGATACACAACGCCCGGGCTGGAAATTTGCCGAGTATGAAATGAAAGGCATTCCGGTGCGTATTGCCATTGGCGAACGCGATTTGCAAAACGGAACGGTTGAGGTAGCCCGCAGAGATGAGCTTAGCAAAGAGGTTTTACCAATAGAAGGCATTGAGAATAATATAGAGAACCTGCTGAAAGAGATACAGGATAACCTGTATAAAAAAGCTCTTGCCCGCCGCGAGCAAAGCACACAAAGTGTTGATACCTACGATGAGTTTAAAAAAGCCATTGAACGTGGCGGCTTTGTATATGCCCATTGGGATGGCACAGGCGAAACCGAACAAAAGATAAAAGAAGAAACCAAAGCCACCATACGCTGCATACCTTTAAACAACAAATTAGAAAAAGGCAAATGTATTTATAGCGGACTGGAATCGGGGCAAAGGGTTTTGTTTGCTATTGCTTATTAAACCTTCAAAAAACCCAACTCATAAACCATAGGCTGCAATTTTTCGGTGAGGGCTTTGTAAGCTTCTTCAAAGGGTTTGAAGCTAACGGGTGCAAAATCGCTACCGGCATTGCGGGCTTGCAGGGCTTTACGTACCTGATACCAACCTACATCAGCGCGGTTTAGTTTTAGTTCATCTCTCACATCTCTTTCATCAATGTGGGCAAAGTAGGCTTGCCACAATAGTTTGCCTTGTTTTAGTACGTTGTTGGCTTCGGCAGAAAACGGACTGTTTGTTGCTTCGTCATTGCGAGGGTTTTTACCCGAAGCAATCTGCTTATCAGTAGAGATTGCTTCGTTCCTCGCAATGACGGAAGAGGTAGAGGAGATTGCTTCGTCGTTCCTCCTCGCAATGACGGGGAGTGAAGAAATGTATTGCACCATAAAATCGCTTTCAAAACGGGCGGGGGCATTTACTTCTGCTTCGGTAAAAGGTATAAAGTGGTTTACTATGCTCCACTTTTTACTATTCCATTCTAAACCATTGGCACCTGCTGTTAGGTTGCTGCCGTTAAACAACATCCAAACTAAGCAATCGCTTTTAAACTCATTGCTTAGTGGTTTGGTAGGTTGCAAAAACTGGTCTCTATCATTAAGCCAAGTTGATTTGACTAATCTTCTAACAGAAAATACGATTGCGATTTGCCATACATTTTCAGGATTAATAAAATAACCTCTTGCACTACCATATCCAGATGAAAATATTACAGTATGTATGCCTGCATGTTGTAAGTCGTTTCCTCCGCTTAACATATAACCAATAGCATCATCTGACCATTTTGTTCCTCTTAAATCTTTTGTTGCTGTTGCAGGTACAACAGCATTTTTAAGAGGTACTATAGTTTATTTGTTTTTGGACGCTCTATCCAATTAGTCAATAGTTCCTGATTGGGCAAATTGTAAAATGTTTTTTCTCCAATTGGTTGTGCTTTTTTATCTAATACTTCTGTACTAATTTCAGTAATAGGTGTTTTCTTTTTGGAATTCATATCTGTTTTCCAAATTAAAAAACCAATGGGGAAATTACCTTTCAAACCATCGAATGATTTGCTATGCACAACAAAACCTCCTAAATATTTCGCATTCCAAGTTGCCCTAAAATCATCTAAGGTAGGAGCATTGATATATTTTAGTGTACTAAACATTGCTAAGGTTGCAGTAGGAATTTCCAATGCTATTCGAGCAACAAACTGTGTATAAAGCTCGTTACTTGCTTTACCATAATTTGCCATTGCTGTTGCAGCTAATTTAGTTTTAGCAACACCAACCTTGTTTTCGGAATTTTCGGCACCCGCCGTGTTATCAGCATTAGTAGCCTCCGCATACGGAGGATTCATTAGTACCAAAATCTTTTTACCGTCGGCAATGGCTTTGCGCAAGGCTTGGGGTATTAGGGTATAATCTATTTTGCCATCGTCGGTAATATCATCATTCAAATAATCGTACTGAAAGCGTTGGGCTGCTACGCAGGTTTTGGTGGCTTTCATTACATCTACATCAGCACTATCAAGCGTACTCATATAAATATTGCGCGGGTTGCTGTGCTTAACTTCTAAGTTGCCCACACCGCAGCACATATCCCAAACTATATATTCGCGTTGCCAGTTTTTGCCCAGCGTTTCGCTTAGTTTATCGTAGGCTTTATCAACCACATTTAGCGGCGTGTAGTAAGCGCCTTTAAAACTACGCTCATCAATGGGTATTAAACTATCTCGGCGTTCAAGCAAATAATCTCGGTATTCGCTTTTTGGCGGTTTGTGGTATATAGCCCAAAACTGGCGGTAACCTTCTTTATTGCCCAGTTCATATAAATGTCCGTGCAAACTAAACACGGGGGCATTGTTTTTGTGCAACAGTTGTGCGGTTAAATCATCGTGCGTGGCGGCAGTGCCATCGTGCATTATATCGGCAAAAAACAACAGGGCATAATCTTCTTCGGCAACGCCCTTAATTTCTCGCCCAATCATGGCAACCCATTTATCAAATACCTGTTTTAGGTTATCGGGTGTAATTTGGGTACGTATAATATCGCCACTTTTTATGGCATTTTTAATGGTAGATATAAACTCCTCTTCGTTGGTTTCTATTTTAAAAGAAACAAAGTGCGTGCCTATGTGGGCAGATATAGCATCTAAAGCTTCGGGGGTATATTTACTGGCAGATTTACCCCACTTAATGGTTTTCTTTTCAAGAAAGGGAATAACATCGGCACTTTTCATAATAGATGCCTTTTGGGTATCCATCACGCATAAAAAGGGTGGTATATAATCGCCTTTGTTTAACGCTTGTTGCACATAATGCATTAGTTGCGTAAACATAGCATAGCTTGATAGCTTGGCGTTATCCTTGGCCTCAAACCAAATTTCTTTGGTTTGTATATCAATCAGGTTTTTTTGATACTCTTTTAAGCCAAGTGCTTTTATGTAAGCATCTTTAACATCTTCTTCGCTGGTGGCTTTTTGTAGTTTTTGGTAAAGGGTCATTGCTCAAATATAAGTAGGAGTTGTTTATTGGGGATAGATAGTTGAGTTTTTTATAAACAGAGGGGTGGATTGAGGAGAAATAGAGGTGTTTTTGGCGTGAATAGTGATGAATTTGTAACAACTCTCTCTCGATTTGTAATTCATTGCAATGAATTGTGAATCGAATGCATTGAATTGTGGATTGATTGCAATGAATTGTGAATTGATTGCATTGAATTGTGAATTGATTGCATTGAATTGTGGATTGATTGCATTGAATTGTGAATTTAGGCCTCTCGACGTGCAATTATCATCCTACACTTAAAAAATTAGTTCTATTAACGCAGAATTTTGTGTGCTTTATTCCAAGTAATAAGAAAGCCCGCAAGATTTCTCATACTGTGCTTAGGTTTATGCTTGATATTTTTGAGAAAGAAGGCTGTTTAACAAAAATACGGTCAATTATTTTTTACAGGAATCACCTACTTTTTTTCTTCAGGGAAAAAGAAATAACACAACGCTTAATAAAATACCGCTCGTTAATTATAATTTTATACCTTCATCGTTCAATTATTTTTCAAATGCCCGATACGCAAAGAGAACTGATATTAAAAATGCTTCGCGAGAAATCTGTTATGAAGCAGGATGTGTATAAGAACACGCACAACAATTTTGAAATACTGAAAGACGTAGTAAAGGAAATAGCCGACGATTTAAAAACCGAAGCGCAAAAAATTGATAAACGCATAACGGTTGAGTACCGCTTTACCAGCGATCATGAGATAGAACTAAAAGTAGCGGGCGATATGCTGGTTTTTTATATGCACAGCAATGTGTTTGAGTTTGATAAAAGCCACGCCATGTTTAAAACCGGTTATATAAAGCAAAACGAATTGAACTCGTATTGCGGTATTATATACGTGTACAATTTTTTGGCAGACAGCTTTAAATATAACCGTCTACAGGATTTAGGCTATCTGATATCCCGTGTATTTATTAATAGAGAGAACCGTTTTTTCTTAGAAGCCAAACCCCCTTTGGGTTATAAATACAGCAGCTTTTCGGATGTGCCGGTAAGCAGTCAAACGCTTAAAGAAATTGTGTATGATTTAATTGCCTATGCCATAAGCTTTGATTTATATACCCCCCCTTCGCAAAGTGTGCAGGAAATATCCTTAAACGAGATTATTGAGCGCGTGCAAAGCGATAAGCTAAAAACAGGCAAACGCCTCGGCTTTAAGTCTCAGACCGAGGGCACCATAAATGACGAATTGGCTTGGTAATTTTTTGGCGAATTAAAAAAATACTGTACATTTGCGCTCCCATTAAAAAAAATGGCCCGTTCGTCTAGGGGTTAGGACGCGTCCCTTTCACGGACGAAACACGAGTTCGATTCTCGTACGGGCTACTATACAGGACAAGTCGCTATTTTCAGCGACTTTTTCTTTTTTAGACCCTCCAAAATCCTTGTTATGCAGAACAAAATTGTTTTATTAATGTTTTATTCTTATAAATAAAAAGGCTTTCAAATTTTTATGAAAGCCTTGTCTGTATTGATGTGGAGAATATCGGAGTCGAACCGACGACCTCTTGCATGCCATGCAAGCGCTCTAGCCAGCTGAGCTAATCCCCCATTAAATATAAAGAACGTGCAAATATAATTTTTAAATGCTTCTCTTTTTATAAATCTCAGATTTCATAATACCTATCTTATTAAAAAGATGGATAAACGAGGTGCCCAATACGCCCATACCGTAGGTTGCGCTGCGTCTGAAATTAATGGACGATGCGTCATCAAAATATTTGGTAGGGCAGGTTATTTCGGCTATCTGAAATCCGGCATAAAATATTTGCGAAAGCATTTGGTTATCAAACACAAAATCATCGCTATTGGCGTGGTAATTAATTGTTTTTAAAATCTCGGCATTAAAGGCACGATAGCCGGTGTGGTATTCGGATAGTTTTTGATTGATTAATATATTTTGCGATAGGGTAAGGCAACGATTAAAAATATACTTATACATAGGCATCCCTCCTTTAAGAGCACCTTTGCCTAATATACGAGACCCCAGCACAGCCGGATATAAACCATTGGCTATTAAATGAGAGATCGACGGAATTAATTTCGGGGTGTATTGATAATCGGGGTGCAGCATAATAACAATATCAGCACCCAGTTCAAGGGCTTTATCGTAGCAGGTTTTTTGGTTGCCGCCATAGCCTTTGTTTTTCTCATGACGTATAACATGCTTAATTCCAATTTCTCTGCCTACTTCGCTGGTATTATCTTTGCTATGGTCATCAACTAAAACCACTTCATCAACAATATCAAAGGGAATTTCGTCATAGGTCATTTTTAATGTTTTGGCAGCATTATATGCCGGAAGCACTACAATAATTTTTTTTCCGTTTATCATAAAATATTTAGTAAAAGGGCAAATATAAAACAAAAAATCCCTCTCTTTTAAGAGAATGGCTTTTAATTTATAGCGTGCAGCGCGTAAAGTCCGCCGTTGTGATCAAAGGAACGCCCCAATAAAAGATAAAGTTTAGCTCATAGTAATTTAGTATTTTTAGCCCTCGTTTGATATTTGCACCATTAATGGGTATAAAAACACTGCACATTTATTTAGTTAAAAAGTATATACCGCCATTTTTGGCTACACTTTTTATCGGCATGTTTATTTTCTTCATGATTTTTTTGTTTACCTATATAGATGAAATAGTGGGCAAGGGTATTGATAACATTACACTTACAAAAATGTTTGGCTACATATTTGTTACCTTCCTTTCCCCTTCTATGCCCTTGGCCATATTGCTTTCTTCTATTATGACGTTTGGTAACCTAGGTGAGAGCTACGAGCTTGTCTCTATGAAATCGGCGGGCTTATCTTTATTATCCATCATGAAACCTCTGCTGGTGCTCATTATAGGTTTGGCAGGCTTTTGTTTTCTATTCAGCAACTATACCCTGCCTTATGTAAATTTAAAAGCCGGTCGTCTGCTGTATGATGTACGCAGCTCTAAACCAGCCATCAATTTAAAAGAAAAGGTTTTTTATAACGGTATTCAGGGGTATAGCATTCGTATAGATAAAAAAGATGATGATGGCATAACCATACACAACGTGTATATATACGACCACACGGCCGGCATGGGAAACACCGCGCAGATGTATGCTAAAGACGGGCAAATAGCCATGAAGGATGACAAGAAGTTTTTAATAATAAAACTTTTTAATGGCACACGTTACTCGCAGCCGTTGGATGATGCCAAACAAGAACGCACCCGCCCCAATACCATTATGCACTTTAAAGAACAGGAGGTTAAAATAGACCTAAGCAAAATTAAAATGCAAAACACAGACGAAGTGTTGTTTAAAAACAATGCGGGTATGATGAACATAAAGCAGCTCGCTCAATACACCGATACCGCGCTTAAATTTAGACAACAATCATATAAGCAAACCTACAATCAGTTTTCAAACCTGTACTATTTTCAAAAAAGTTTGGCGCAATGTAGAAAGAACGATTCACTCAAAGTAAAAGAAATTACATCAATTGGTAATTATATAGCTAAGTTGCCCATACTTCATAAAAAGAACCTGATAGAAGGTGCTTTAAATATGGCTCGCAGTGCCGATTCGTTTGTAACTTCAAAAGTAGATGAAGAAGAAGCCCGCATTTTTGATCAGGCAAATTATGCGGTTGAATGGCATAAAAAATTTACCCTTTCTTTTGCCTGCATTATTTTGTTTTTTGTAGGTGCTCCGCTGGGTGCTATTGTACGAAAAGGCGGTTTTGGTATGCCGGTGGTTATATCTGTTTTTCTTTTTATTACCTACCACGTTATCTCTATTACCTGCGAAAAAATGGTTCTGCAAGATAAGTTAGATGCCACAGTAGGTATGTGGACCAGCCCAATAATCTTTCTTCCCATAGGAATTTGGCTCTCAGTAAAAGCTGCCAATGATTCTCCATTATTTGATGCAAACGTATATTCAGATTTCTTCAGAAAATTATTTGAAAATAGCACTTCCAAACATGCGCCTGCTACAATTAACTAATAAACCCCCTTACCCACCAAATGATGGCAGCTCTATAGCTATGTATAATATGAGTTGCGGTTTACTGAACAACGGTGTTGATTTAACTTTTCTTTGCATCAACACAAAAAAACACTTTAAACCCGATGAAAAAGTAGATGCAACATTTAAAACCAAAAGCCATTACCAATCTGTTTATCAAAATACAGATGTTACTGCCTTAGGTGTTTTTTTTAATTTGTTTTCTACCCAATCTTATTTTGTTTCCCGGTTTTATTTCAAAGCATTCGAAGAAAAATTAATTTCCATTCTAAAAGAAAAAGAATTTGATATTATTCAGTTAGAAAGCATTTTTTTGGGGGATTACATTCCAGTTATAAGAAAGCACAGCCAAGCAAAAATAACAGTAAGAACACATAATGTAGAGCATCTTATCTGGCAACGAATAATTGCTAATGAAAACAATATCATCAAACGAAAATACCTTTCGCTGCAAAACAAACGTCTAAAGAATTTTGAGAAAAAGGTTTTGCAAGGCGCAGATGCCATTATTCCAATAACAGCTATAGACAAAACTTATTTCGAAAATTGGGATATTCACAAACCATTCCATGTATCCCCCACCGGAATTCAATTAGCGCAATACCAGATAAATCATCAACAAGAAATACCTTTTAGTGTATTTCATTTTGGTAGTATGGATTGGATGCCCAATGAAGAAGCCGTGCTTTGGTTTGTAAATAAGGTATGGGATAAGATTTTACAAAAAATTCCTGAGGCAAAATTTTATATTATTGGCCGAGGAATGACACAAAACATTTCTTTACTAAATAAATCTAATGTGGTAGTAATAGGTAAAACTGAAACTGCAGAAAAAGTATATCACCAATATGGTTTAATGATTGTGCCTTTGCTATCCGGCAGCGGCATGCGTATAAAAATGATTGAAGGAATGGCATACGGAAAACCAATCGTTTCTACTTCTATTGGCGCTGAAGGTATAGCTGTTACTACTGGAAAAAATTGTTTGGTGGCAGATACTCCGGATGATTTTGCAGAAGCTGTAGTAAAAATACTTAGCGACAAAGAGAAAAAAGATGCTTTACAAAAAGAAGCCAGAAGCTTTATTGAAAATTATTTTGAAAACGATACCTTAATTAAACAATTGATCGATTTTTATCAAAATATATAACTGTGATTTTGTTTTTTCAAATAGTATTTCTTGCTACTGCCTATCTGATGGTTCATACCTATGTTATTTATCCTTTTTTGTTATTTGTTGTTTCGAAAAACAAAACAGATAAAAGCGTAATTCAATATCAACCAAATGATAACTTACCTGAAATAGCTGTTATTTGTGCTGCTTACAATGAAGAAGTTGTTATTGCTCAGAAAATAGAAAGTATTTTTAATACTACTTATCCTAAAGAAAAAGTAACTTTCTATATTGGTACGGATGCCTGCAATGATGATACGGTAACTATTATTAAAAAGTATCAAGAAAAAATTCCATTACTTAAACTGGTTGAATTTACGGAGCGGAGCGGGAAAATTAATATCATAAACAAATTATGTTCCTTAGCCCAAGCTCCAATTTTAATTATGACAGACGCTAACGTATATTTTAAAGAAAATACTTTTTATGAATTAGTTAAAAACTTTAAAGACGATGAAGTAAAGATGATATGCGGTAATATTAGTAAACGTGCGCTTAACACGGAAACTGTTACCAAAAACGAATTACATTATTTTAATTTTGAAAACTTCTTAAAAAATGCGGAAAGCAAATTGTGGAACATAGTAATTGGTGCCGAAGGTGGATGCTATGCTCTTCGGAAGGAAAATTATTCTAATATCCCTTCTAATTTTACAGTCGATGATTTTTTTATTACCTGCACGATATTAATGGTAAAGGGTAAAATCTTATTTAAAGAAAGTGCGCTTGTGTATGAGGATGTTAAAGCTGATACAGACAGCGAGTTTAGACGCAAAGCACGCATTGCTACTGGCAATTTTCAAAATTTAGTTTATTTTAAAAGTCTTCTTAAAAAACCGTTTTCTAAAATTGGTTTCGCTTATTTATCGCATAAAGTTTTACGCTGGCTTACTCCTTTTTTCTTTTTGTTAAATTGTATTTGCTGTATATCTTTAATAAACAGCTGCTTCATATTTAAGTATGTATTTGTTGCTGAAATATTTCTTTTACTATTTCCTTTACTAAACAAACTGTTTATGAACGTGGGTATTAAAATAAAGCTGTTAATTTCAATAACCCATTTTATAATAATGAATTTTGCTTTATTTGTGGGATTTATGCGCTATTGCAAAGGAGTTAGCAATAGTGTATGGCAACCTGTTAAGCGCTAAATAAATCTTTTCTTAATTCGGAAAATAATTTCCTTTTTTTAAAAAAATAATCAAAAACAATGCTGCCTTGATATATGTTTTTATTACAGGGTTTATAGTTTTTTAATAGTTTTATTTTTTTCCTTTGTTGCAAAGTGTGTTTTAAATTGATGTAAAAAGAAAAATGAGCTCTTATAATGGCCCATGTATGACGAGCATTTCCTTCAATAAAAAACTTAATACCCGCAATACCATCTAAAATTAAACGTATTATTATTTTAAATAATAGAATGCCGCTTGCATTATTTTTAGTAAGTGAAAGTAAACTGTTTCGGAAATTTAAAAATGTCTTTTGAGGACTAAGTTTATCCAATGTCCCGCCTCCCACATGATAAACAATAGATTGAGGAATTACCATAATTTTAAATCCAATATTCCTTATTCGCCAACACAAGTCAATCTCTTCCATATGAGCAAAATAAAAATCATCAAACCCTTTTAGCGTATTAAAAACAGAAGACCTTACAAACATACAGGCACCTGTTGCCCAAAATATTTCTGTAGTATCATTATATTGAGCATTATCTTTTTCAAGGCTATTAAAAATTCTTCCTCTGCAAAAAGGGTAACCGTATTTATCAATAAATCCACCACATGCACCGGCATATTCAAATTCATTTTTAACATTGTATGAAAGTATTTTTGGTTGAGCTGCTGCAATAGTATTATCCGTCTCCATTAAATTTATAATGGGGCTAATCCAATCGGATGTAACTTCCACATCTGAGTTTAGCAATATAAAATAATCGGCCTCAACTTGCTTTAAAGCTTGATTATATCCTTTTGCAAAGCCGTAATTTTCTTTTAACTCTATAATGGTAATTTGAGGGCAACTTTCTTTTAAATACAAACAAGAATTATCTGTGGAAGCATTATCTGCCACATATATTGAGGCATTATTGCTATACTGAATTACAGTAGGCAGAAACTTTTGAAGCAAATGCTTTCCGTTAAAATTTAAAATAACAACCGCAACTTTCAGGCTCGGCATACATTAGCGGGGGTTATTAAATAAATCAGCTGCCCCATCACCCATACTGCTCTGAGGAGTTGTTTGATCGAAGTTAAAAATTTGATTATCACGTTTTTTTAAATCTATTTGCCAACGATCATTTTTTGTCTCTCCCCGTGCATCACTATGTAACAAAGTAAAACATTTTCCATCTAAAATAGGATTATAAAAAACAAACTTCTTATTTGTTTGATATTGGCCTGTAGATGTATTTTGCAGACGGTAATATTGCCAAATCTCATAAGGATAAGAGTCTGGCTCAGTAGTTACCTGCTGTGCGGCACTTGGGGCACCATATTGCAAATAAACTCTACCCCTGTCACTCATATAACCGGGCTGACCGCCGCAAGGATATATTTTATTTACTTTTCGTACCTCCTTCATATAAGTTGCCCAAGCAAGTTTAGGATTTAAGGGATTTCTATTTTCCCAAAAGGCATAAATGTATTGCTGCATTTTTTTTACATCGTTACTTTGCATTTGATTATATTGCCAATCTCTTTCGCTGGTAGTAGATATAGGCCATAAACAAGCTATGTATTCTCTAAGCGTATCAGGATTTGTAATCTGACTGATGAAAGTACCAGTTGTATCAACCGAGCTTAAATTATCTAAAGAAATTTTAACCTTTGGTGCATTTCTAATAAATGCCAGTTTCTTTTTTGCTTTAAGTTCATTTGTACTGTTATGAATTTCGACCACCAGATTATAATTTCCACTGGCTAAATTTTCAATATCAAATTGACCTATGAGTGCCGCTACTTCTTCTGATTTATGTTTAATAAAAGTACGATAACCCGTAACAATCTCTTTCATTTCGGCAGATTCAATATAATAGATGAATAAAAATTTAGAATCGTTACCTAATTGCTTTAAGGTATTATATCCTTCGGCATAAAAATTTAATTTAGTTACTTTTTCGGGGATATAGGTAAATGGTATAGGAACAACTTCATAACCGCTTTTGGTATAAGAGGTTTGCTCTGTTGATTTTTGAAAAGACTCTGCTAACTCTATATCGGAAATATAAATACTATCAGTTGATTGGGGTATTATGATAGTCAATATATTTTGTATAGGTTCTTGTCTACTGTCATTTATATCTGCTATTTTTATTTCTGCTTGATAAGTGCCTGGTTTTAGTAGATAGCGCTGCAAATCGATAATATCAGATTTAAAATTTGTATCTAATACTTCAGGGCTAAGTAAATCATATTTTTTAACTAATATGGAGCTATCATTTTGTTTAAAATTAATTTCTATATGAATTTTAGCTTCAAATTTTTGCTTTTGTCTCTTAAATAATACGGATGAACCACTCACATATAAATAGGTTTCAATATAACTCCCTTTACCAGCAGCATAAAATACTGCATAATTTAAATAGGCTTTTATATTACTATATGCACTTAAACCCAAATAGATGGTAAAAAGAATCAAAAAGAAAAACTTTTTCATACTGCTATACTAAATTTTAATAAAAGGTCTGCTTTACAAAGGTACGACAATTACAAAACTTTTGAAATTAAAGATGCGGGGTGCTTCTTAGATTAAAAAAAGTGTTACTTTTGCTGCCGGAGAAATGGCAGAGTGGTCGATTNNGGCAGTCTTGAAAACTGTTGAGGGTCAAACCTCCGGGGGTTCGAATCCCTCTTTCTCCGCTCTTATAACCACAAGCACTTAAATAACAAGTGTTTGTGGTTTTTTGGCTTATAAATTAGCCCGTCATAGCCAATCTAAATTTATTTATTTACATTCCTATATAGGATAGTTTTATTAGAGGACATTGTAAATAAAATGAGAAGATTTTGTTTCTTTGACGCTAAGGGATTTATAATGAAAATCCTTTGTATAATGGCAAAAACTTGAAGTAAAAAGTCTATCAACACTAAAATCTACTGCAACATCACCAAAATTAAACTTCTTCCACCAATACAGGAGCATCCTGTTTTATTTTACTAAGACCTCCGCTAATGCTAAATACATGGGATATGCCTGCCTGTTTAAGTATAGAAGCTGCTATCATAGAGCGGTAACCACCTGCACAATATACTATGTAATACTCATGCTTATCTAAATCGGCTACTTTTTCCTGCAATTCATTTAGGGGGATGGAGAGGGAGTTTTTTAATTTACCATTCAGGTTTATTTCTATTTTGTTTCTTACATCTATAAGGGTGTATTCTCCTGTTTTGATATAATCTTCCAGTTCGGGGCTTTCTAACTGATCAATTTTTTCTACAGGTAATTTGGCTTGTTTCCAGGTTTCTATACCTCCCTGCAAATAACCTTTTACGGCATCGTAACCTATTCTTGCCAAGCGGGTGATGCTTTCCTGTTCTTTGCCTTCTTCAGCAACCAAAACAATGGTTACACCAAATTTAAGTAAAACTCCCACCCAAACAGCAAAGCCACCATCTAAACCAATATTAACAGAATCGGGAATAAAGCCCCTGCCAAATTGAGCAGCTGTGCGGGTATCTAAAACAATGGCGCCTTCTGCTATTTGTTGTTGAAATTCTTTTATTGTTAAGGCCTTGTTGGCATGTAGTATAGTTGTGGTATAACTATCGTAACCTTCTATATTTATTTTGGCATCTTTAAAAAAGTAGGGTGGCGGGGTTGGCAAATCACTGGTAACAGCTTTTATAAAAGCATCTTTGCTCATAGGTTGCAGAGCATAATTAAACTTTTTTTGCTGCCCAATAGTAGAAGTAGCCTCTTTACCTATATTCTTTCCGCAGGCCGAACCTGCACCATGCCCGGGATAAACAATTACTTCATCGGGCAGGGTTTTTATTTTTGTGTTTAAAGAATCATATAACATAGCCGCCAACTGTTCTTTATTCAAATTACCGCTCAGTAAATCAGGACGACCTACATCGCCCACAAACAATGTATCTCCGGTAAATAGGGCGTTTGCCTTATGGTGTTCATCATACAACAAAAAGCAGGAAGATTCTACCGTATGACCGGGTGTATGTAATACTTCTATACTGATATTGCCTAACTTAAACTTCTCTCCATCATAAGCCACCAAAGCTTCATAATTGGGGTCGGCATCAGGACCATACACAATAATGGCCCCCGTTTTTCTGGCAAGCTCCACATGACCCGAAACAAAATCAGCATGAAAATGCGTTTCGAACACAAACTTTATTTTGGCGCCTCTTTGTTTGGCAAGTTCAAGATAGGGATAGGGCTCTCTTAATGGGTCTATGATAAGTGACTCTCCTTCAGACTCTACATAATAAGCTGCCTGAGCCAGGCAGTTTGTATAAAGTTGTTGTATAAACATGGTTTATAGTTTAAAGTGCTTTTAAATTATCACTCAAATGCCACTCTGCATAAGAAGTGGGTGTTTCATCTAATCGTAAAGAGATTAACTGGTGTTTTATATCAAAGAAATGTAAGAGGCTGTTCTTTATTTCAACAAGCATATTCTCGCAAGAAGGCTGAAATGGAAGAAGTATTATTTTGTTGAATTGTTGATGTAATACTTCTACTTTGCTGTGCGGGGAGTTTCCGTTTAAAACTAGTGCATGATCAAAACGTTCGACTACTTCTCTTTGTACAATGCTTTTTAAATCTCCAAAATCAATTACCATTCCATTTTTAGGATGGTTTGTTTCCTGCAAAGGAGAACCTGCTATAGTAACAGCTAAGTGATAGGTATGCCCGTGTATATTAGCACAGGGACCATCGTGCCCATATAGTGCATGCGCCATATTAAACGTAAACTTTTTAGTAACTCTAATCTTCTCTGTTTCCATTATAGCGTTCCTCGCTTCCTTTGTTCTTCTTCAATACTTTCAAACAGAGCCTGAAAGTTTCCTTTACCAAAAGACATAGCTCCTTTACGTTGTATAATCTCAAAGAAAAGAGTTGGTCTGTCTTCTACCGGTTTAGTAAATATTTGCAACAGGTATCCTTCATCATCTCTGTCTACCATAATACCTAATTGCTTTAGTGTTTTTAAATCTTCCTCTATAATACCTACACGATTGGCAACAGTATCATAATACGCGCCGGGAACATGTAGAAACTCTACTCCTCTCTTACGCATTTCGGTCACAGAATGAACAATATCATTGGTAGCAATGGCAATGTGTTGACAACCGGGGCCTCTGTAAAAATCAAGGTATTCTTCTACCTGAGATTTTTTAAGCCCTTTAGCGGGTTCGTTAATAGGGAATTTAATCCTGCCATTTCCATTGGTCATTACTTTGCTCATCAGTGCGGTATATTCAGTAGAGATATCTTTATCATCAAAGGTTACCAGATTAGCAAAACCCATTACCTCTTCATAGAACTTAGCCCATTTGTTCATGCTGCCTAATTCTACATTACCTACCATATGGTCTACATATTTAAAGCCTAAATCAGATGGGTTATATTCCGATTCCCATTTAACATACCCGGGCATAAAAACCCCCTTGTAGTTTTTACGTTCAATAAATAAATGGATAGTTTCTCCGTAGGTATGAATCCCTGCTTTTACAATCTCGCCATGCTCATCTTTTACAACCGTTGGTTCTAAATACGATTTTGCACCACGCTTAATAGTTTCTTCATAAGCCTTGCGTGCATCATCAACCCATAAGGAAATAAACTTTACTCCATCACCATGCTTACGCACGTGGTTAGAGATTTCGCTCTCAGGATCGAAAGAAGTAGTTAATACCAAGCGTATTTTATCCTGCACCAATACATAAGATGTTTTATCGCGCACACCAGTTTCTAAGCCCGCATACGCTAATGACTGAAAGCCAAAAGCTGTTTTATAGTAATGTGCCGATTGTTTGGCATTCCCTACATAAAGCTCTACATAATCTGTTCCATTGATGGGTAAGAAATCTTTTGCTTCGCTAAATATTTTCTCACCACTGTAGCTAAAATCTTTTACTGCTGTTAAGTCTTTCATGGTATATTTATTTAAAAAATTATTTATGTTTTATTAAACAAGTGATTCGCTTTTCCAAGATTTATAATAATCTCCGATTTCCATATCCAAAGCATCTTTGGTTATTTTTACCGGATTAAAGGGGTCTATCATAACTGCCAGTTCATTGGTTTCTTTTTTACCTATGCTGCGTTCAATAGCACCCGGATGAGGACCATGAGGTACACCACCGGGATGTAACGTAAACTGACCGGGCACAATATTATTGCGGCTCATAAAATCTCCATCCACATAATATAAAATCTCATCAGAATCTATATTACTGTGATGATAAGGGGCAGGTATAGCATTAGGATGGTAATCATATAAACGAGGAACAAAAGAACAGATAACAAAATTCCTTCCTTCAAAGTTTTGGTGAATAGTGGGTGGCATATGCACACGCCCTGTTATAGGTTCAAAATTAAAGATGCTGAAGGCATACGGATAGTTATACCCATCCCATCCTACCACATCAAAGGGATGCGTTTCATATACATAGGGATAAATCAACCCGCGTTTTTTAATGAGGATATTAAATTCTCCGGTTTCTTCATGTGTTTCTAAATTTTGTGGAAACCTGAAATCACGCTCGCAGAAAGGAGAATGCTCTAATAATTGACCAAACTCATTACGGTAACGTTTTGGGGTATGCACAGGACTGTGCGATTCAATAAATAAAATACGATTCTCTTGGTCAGTAAAACTTAACTGATAAACCGTTCCACGAGGAATAACCAGATAATCGCCATAGCCAAACTTTACAGAGCCATACATAGTTTTTAATACACCCGAGCCTTTGTGTACAAATAGTAATTCATCAGCATCAGCATTCTTAAAAAAATATTCTTTCATGCTTTGAGAAGGAGCTGCAATACCAACCGCTAAATCATCGTTAATAAAAAGTGTTTTCCGACTGTTTAAATAATCTTTCTCCGGCTCAACTTCAAAGCCCAGAAAGCTCATAGCCTTCATATTATCTTCAATGGCAATTTCGGGTTTTACCGAAAAGGGCTTACCCATTTTATGCACCATTGTTGGCGGATGAACATGATAGACCAAAGATGAAGTACTTGCAAAACCTTCGGTTCCAAAAAGTTCCTCATTATATAGCATTCCGTTTTTCTGACGAAAGACTGTATGACGCTTATTAGGTATTACACCTTGTTGCTGATAGATTGGCATGAGAATTTTTTTAGCTAGTTTATAATTTTACCATTTCGCATCTGGATATGCGCGCTGTAAGTATTGCATTTCAGATAAGACATGCCCTAATTGCTCGGTATGAATACCTTTTAAACCACCTGTTTGCATATAACCATTTTCTGGTGTGTTGATGGTAGCCTCGCTTAATACTTCTTTAATGTGTTTTTGCCACGATGATTTTACGGGGGCCAAATCAACCGCCAACCCTTCATGCAGAAGCAAATCTTCGGTGTTATCCATTTCAAATAATTCTCCGGTGTACATCCATAAATCATTTACAGCCTGCTGCATACGTTTATGGCTTTCTTCGGTTCCATCACCCAAACGTATTGCCCAATCGCTGGCATGACGCACATGATATTTAACTTCTTTCAACGTCTTGGCACCAATAGCGGCTAAGGTAGTATCTCTGCTTTGTTGTAACGCATCATAGAAGTACAATTCAAAAACAGAAATAAAAAGCTGGCGGGCAATAGTATATGCAAAATCTCCATTGTCTTGCTCAGCCAACAAATGATTGTAGTACTCTCTTTCCGAACGGCGATAAGCTAAATCATCTGCGGTGATATTGCCCCCCTTTAACTCTGCAGCATAAGTAAGTATGGCTTGTGCACGCCCAATCATATCTAGTGATAGGTTGGTTAATGCTAAGTCTTCTTCCAAGATAGGTCCGTTGCTGCACCATTCAGATAAACGATGCCCCACTATTAAGGCATCATCTGCCATGCGTAAACAATAGTTGTAAAGTGCTTCTTTCTTTGTCATGGTTAATCTGTATTAAATGTTTTTAGCACCTTCGGGCATTACGTAAAAGGTCGGGTGACGATAAATTTTATCATTGGCAGGATCAAACATCATATCGTTTTCATCTGGGTTGGATGCTTTAATACTATGTGATGGCACTACCCAAATGCTGGTACCTTCTCCCCTGCGGGTGTATGTATCGCGTGCGTTTTGCATAGCCATTTCTGCATCAGATGCATGAACGCTGCCTGCGTGCATATAAGGTAAGCCTGCTTTGCTTTGAATAAAAACTTCCCAAAGATCTAATTGTGTATTCTGGTTCTTCATGTATATAGTTTATGCGGTTAGTACTTCTTCTCTGTGTGTTCTTTTTTGCTTGTAGGCTTGCGCAGCTTCGCGCACCCACTCTCCATCTTCGTGTGTTTTTACATGATGACTTACACGTTGCTTGTTGCAAGGCCCGTTGCCCGCTATCACACGATAAAACTCATCCCAATTTATTTTGCCGTAAGCGTAGTGACCTGTTTTAGCATCCAGTTTTAAATCGCCATCGGGTATAGTTAAGCCAATCAGTTCTGCCTGAGGAATTGTTTTATCAATAAATTTCTGACGCAACTCATCGTTAGTCTCTCTTTTTATTTTCCACTTCATCGCATCTTTAGAGTGTGGCGAATCGGTATCATGCGGACCAAACATCATCAGCGCAGGCCACCACCATCGGTTCATGGCATCCTGAGCCATTGCCTGTTGGTCTTTTGTGCCACGCATCATCTTAGTCATAATTTCATAACCCTGACGTTGGTGGAAACTTTCCTCCTTGCATATACGAATCATGGCGCGGCTATAAGGCCCAAAAGAAGTACGCTGCAACGACACCTGATTTACAATAGCAGCTCCGTCTACCAACCAACCGATAGCACCGATGTCTGCCCAGTTAAGAGTAGGGTAATTAAATATATTAGAGTATTTTGCTTTGCCTTCATGCAGTTGCTCAATCATCTCCTCACGGGAAATACCAAGTGTTTCTGCAGCACTGTAAAGGTATAAACCATGCCCACCCTCGTCTTGTATTTTAGCCAAAAGAATTTGTTTAGCACGCAAACTCGGTGCACGTGTAATCCAGTTGGCCTCGGGTTGCATACCTATCACTTCTGAATGTGCATGTTGAGAAATCTGACGGATTAAGTTATGACGATACCCATCAGGCATAAAATCTTTAGGTTCTATATGCCCGTTTTCATT
Organism: Bacteroidota bacterium; assembly: GCA_003153315.1. Classification (GTDB taxonomy): domain Bacteria; phylum Bacteroidota; class Bacteroidia; order B-17B0; family Aurantibacillaceae; genus PALSA-968. Next base: position 43,274 of record PLYA01000089.1, on the reverse strand, counting down.
AATCTGTGCCTGAAACTTTTGTTCTTTTTCTTCTGTGCTCATGGTAGCTTGCTTTTAGAAACATAGCAAATGTAGATAGGGTATAAAGCTTTAGCTATGACTTAAATCAGAACTGATATAAATCATCTTATTACAGAAGAAGTCTTTTTAAATGCTAAAAGAGCATGCTTAAAAATGGCAGGTGATTTAGTTATGGATTGCAATGGAAAATCTTTGCAATAATGGGCAAAACTTGCAACGTAAAAGCCTAAAAAATCAACGTGTTATTCCTATAAGATAAACAGTAATTCTAAAGTTTAACAAAACCATTAAGGAATTGTTCCAAATCATTTTTATATTGTTCAAACAAATTTTTAGAAGTATAACTTAAAAACTGTGTGCTGCCATCAGCATCAGAATAATAATAGCCTAAATAAACAAAATTAATACCATCTATGGTTGCTTCCATTTGCAACATGCAAATAATTATTCCGTTTATTTTTCTTATTTCTTCTTTTACCAAATGAGCATCTGGAGCCGCTTTTTTTGCATTTCCTAGCGCAGCCTCTTTAAACCTGTTTAAAGGAATTTCTATCTTTTCGGTTATAAGCATGGCATAAGCATCTTCGTTAATAAGCGTAAATTTAAATTCGCTGGCAGCACTACCATTTTCATCTTTTCTAAACTTCCACTTTTTGGGATTTATCCAAACTCCGCATTTTACTCTGTCTGATTTTACTAAAAAAGATGATGAAGCAGATTTGTTAAATTTAAGTGTATCTAAACGCGTTTCCCACGCAGGCTTGGTTTCCAATGATTTCCATGTTCCATTATCATATAGTACTACTTGCTCACCTTTTTCAGTAACTGCATTTATTTGACCAAATGCTATAAAGGTCAGATTTAGAAAAAAGATGAAAAGTAAAGTTTGTTTCATGTTTAGGTATTAACGACGTTATACAAAAGTAATAATTAATCATTTGTATAACAGCCTACTTCGCTTAGCTTTTCCTATTCCTCGGGTGATGCTTCTCAATCACATCTTTTAGCATGGTTCTGCTTATATGCGTATAAATTTCTGTAGTAGTAATGCTCTCATGTCCCAGCATATCTTGCACAGCGCGCAGGTCGGCACCGTTTTCTAGTAAGTGTGTAGCAAAACTATGTCTGAAAGTATGCGGAGATATTGTTTTTTTTATACCTGCTTTCTCTGCCAGATCTTTTATAATGTAAAATATCATCACCCTTGATAAAGGACTTCCCCGTCTGTTTAGAAACAGAAAGTCTTCCTTATCCTTTTTTATTTTAATGTGCGTTCGCACATTCTTCATGTAAATATCAATGTGTTTAAGTGCCATTCCATTAATGGGTACCAGCCTTTGTTTATTTCCCTTTCCGGTAATAATTAAATACTCATCTTCCTTATGTATCTCGCTTATTTTTAAGTTAACCAATTCACTGACACGTAGACCACAACCATAAAGGGTTTCCAGTATGGCACGGTTTCTTTCTCCATCATCTGTGCTTCGGTCAATGGCATTTAGCATATCTTCTATTTCCTTTTCATTCAATACATCGGGTAGTTTTCTTGCCATTCGTGGCCAGTCAAGCAAAAGTGTGGGATCGTTATTGGTTTCTTTCTCTATCAATAAAAATTTATAAAATGCCCGTATGCCCGATAGTATGCGTGCTTGTGTAGAAGCACTTAAACCAAACTCATTGATTTGTTTAATGTATTCCTGCAAATGTTTTAACTCTGTTTTTTGCGGTGTAAGATTTGGAAAACGTTCTTCCATAAACGAAGCCAGTCCGCCAATATCCCGCAAATAGGCTTCTACAGAGTGTTTGCTGAGAGAGCGCTCGGCAGATAAATACATCTCAAAAGAACGTATGTAAGTAGTAAACTTGCTCAAGGCTTTTTATTTGCAACAAATTTACGCTTAGTTTCTATCTTTAGCAGGTGAACTTTTTAGCACACTTATTTCTTTCCGGCGAACTTAGCGAATTGATGGTAGGTAATTTTATAGCCGACTCTGTTAAAGGAAGCAGCACCATTAACTATTCCCAGGGCATACAACAGGGAATAAAACTACATCGCGCCATTGATGAATTTACAGATAACCATGTCGATATGCTAAAGAGCAAAGACCGCTTACGCCCACGTTACAAAAAATACGCACCGGTTATCAGCGATATATTTTATGATCATTTTCTGGCAGTTAACTGGCAGGATTATTCCGCTGTTTCTCTTAGAGAATATACGCAGCAGGTTTACGAATACTTAGGAAAACATTACGCGATTTTCCCTGAACGCTCTAAACAGTTTTATAATTACATGATTAAATACGACATACTTTTTGCTTATACCAAACTGGAAGGTATCGAGAGGGTGATGCAGGGCATGTCGCGCAGGGCAAGCTTTATATCAGGTATGGAAACCGCTGTTGAAGAATTGCAAAAGGATTATGCTGATTATAAAAACGAATTTCAATCTTTCTTTCCTGATTTGCAACAGCATGTTTATCTGTTGCAAAAAATTAATTGATTTTAGTATGTTTACACGATGAACCGAGCCTTTTCGGGGAACAGCATGGTACTTAAAAAAATAATAAATAAAACATCATGAAAATTCTAATCATAAACGGACCCAATTTAAATTTATTAGGCACAAGAGAACAACAGGTTTATGGCAACCAAACCTTTGAAACGTATTTATCCGGTTTAAAAGCAAAATACCCTGCCCTTCATTTAGATTATTTTCAGAGCAATGTAGAAGGCGAATTAATTAACCACATACAGGCCGCCGATAAAAAGTATGATGGAATTATTTTAAATGCAGGTGCATACACACATACTTCCATTGCCATAGCCGATGCCATTGCGGCTATCAGTACCCCTGTTGTAGAAGTACATATCAGCAACATTTTTGCCAGAGAAGATTACCGTCATGTTTCATATTTGGGTAAGCATTGCAAAGGCTCTATCTCAGGCTTTGGATTAATGAGCTACGAGTTAGCTCTAAAGTGGTTTATTTCGCTTAATCCTTAATTCTCGATTTGTGAAGTAATACCTCAATGGTAACTCCGTTTTTTGTTTCCGAAAAAGCTACCAGCCAATCTTTATAATAAATGCACTTTAGTTTCAGTTGTTTAAACGTGGCATTATTACACAACGTAATCAACTCATAATGCTTTAGTGTTTTTTGTAAGTACAATTCAAACTTGTTTAACCACCTTAGTCCTGCACCTTTCGTATTATGCACTTCAATAAAACTAACCAAGGCTGTCAACGAATCAACGGCATCGTTGGTATAGTTAATCTCCATTTAGCTTTTTCTGTATTTGCTTATGGGCTTTTTCCAAAGAAACAGTACCACTTTTACGGCTGTGTTCAACCAGTTTTTTTAATTCTTTGGCTGTAAGTGCTTCACCTGGTAAATAGGTTTTTGTTTTATCGGCATCTACTAACGATAAGTGCAAACTGTTCTCTGCTGCAAAGGCAAATAGTTTTTGAAGGCTTGATTTTTTGGCGTTTTCTAACTGTAGCAACATGACTTACTTTTATACAAATATACAAAAATTAAAGCAGTTTATTTCGCAGCCTCGTGCTTAGGTTTCTTTTTTCGTAAGTATAAAACCGTTCCGGGTGCAGGGTCTGCTGCCCTAAAGCGCATGCGGTTCTTTTTGTAAAGCGAAGTTAGTTTAATGCCATGCAGCTGCGAAATGCTTTCCATCGTCTCTCCTTTTGTAACTACGTGATAAGGCTCTAAAGCCTTTCTGCGCTTGGCTTCCACATAAATCTTTTCATACGGAATTATTTTATCGCCCTTATTAAAATCATTGTACTTTAATAATTCATCCAGTTCTATATCAAAATCAAAAGCTATTTTGTAGAAAGAATCTCCCGGCTTGGCAATAATAAACTTAGTACGATTAAACTTCAGCACCTGCCTTAAGTTCAGTTTCACCTGCGGCTTTTTCTCTTTTATCGTACGCATAGTAAGTGCCACATCTTTATCCAACTCATACAGTTTGTATTGCTCAATCAAACCGATCAATTGTTCGGCATAGGTGGGGTGCGTAGCATAGCCTGCCTCTTTTAAGCCTTTTGCCCAGGCTTTATAATCTGTTTTGGGGTATTCAAACAAAAAGGCATAACGATCTCGGGTGCTTAAAAACTTTGAATGGTCGGCATAAGAATCCAGCACATCCGAATATTTTCTAAAACACTCGTTCTTGGCATCATCATCCATTATGTAGGTAGGCCCACTCCAATCTTTATGACATTTAATCCCAAAATGATTATTGGCATAAACCGATAAGGCGCTGTTTCCGTTGCCGCTTTCCAGCATTCCCTGCGCCAGCGTAATACTGGCCGGTATACCATACTGGTACATTTCTTTCACCGCATCTTCTTTATAACGACTAATGTAATCATCGGGCGTAAGCTTCTTTTCCGATGGCTGCGCCAACAAGCTGTACGCAGGTAAAAACAAAAGACAGATGTATCGTAAATGGCGTAACATTATCTTACCAAAGGTACAAAATCAGGCAATAGCAGTCAACTAAACAAACGCAGGCTTTTAACAGGCTTCTGTTAATACAACTTATGCTTCACAAAAGAAAAAGAATACCTTATTTATTACCCAATATAGCATTGGCATTAGCCAGAAACTTTTCCGCTTCTTCACCTGCAGCAGCGCCGGCAGGATAACCCAAAGAGCCTAATGCAACAATAGATAGGTTGTTTGTCTTAGGGTCTTTTGCCGCATTAAAAATCCACACCGTAGGAAACCCCGATACCTTAAAAGCCTGCTGCAAATCATTGTTTTGTTTGGTAAGTTCGGGGCTAAGCTGCTTTCTTCTGGGGAAATCCAGCTCCAGCAAAACCACATGCTTTTCTGCCCATGCTACAAAAACATCTTTGCTAAACACAGCCGCTTGCAGTTTCATGCACCACCCGCACCAATCGCTTCCGGTAAAGAAAGCAAAAATAGGTTTGCCTGTTTTTAAGGATACCGTACTTGCTTCGGTTAAACTGGTATACCAAACCAATTTGTTTTGTTGGGCATACGTTTGGGTTGTTGCTAAAAGTGCAACAGCTATTAATAGAGTGTAAGCTAATTTCTTCATTTGTTTAACAAAGATAACACAAATTATTATTCTCTATTTAGGCGTTCCGGCGCCATTGCTGAACATTGAGCTTGTCGAAATGTCGAAATGCGCCGTCGGGCTTTCCGTTCCAAGCTTTTGCCCCAGCCCGTCATTGCGAGGGCTATGCCCGAAGCAATCTCATATAGCAAAAGGCTTTCCACTACAATCCCTAACGCATTTCAAGATAATCAAATACTTTTCTTTTTAACGTTTCAATACCATACTTGTCTGCTATCGAATGAATGGATTCTAAATAATCTCTTCTTAAACAACAAGAATATAATTCTGCCTGTTTAAAAATTATTAAATCAATCATTAAACATATTTCGGGAGTTAAAAATTGGATTTCTAATGAATTAAATGTTCGAACTAGAAGGTGCTTTTTTGTCAGTGGAAAAATGAACTCGCTTTCAAAAATATTCTTAGGGTCTTCCTTCTTGAAAATTATAGGAGAATCAGAACATAATTTAAATCCATTTTGATTATATGAAATTTGCCAGTTAGTATAGTCATTTATATTAGTGTATGATAAGAGCGAAATATTACCTGCAAATGCACGTACTGCCTTTATAAAGGGTTCTGATTGTTTGAGTTCTTCTGTAAATGTATTATTAACTTCCTGTTTTGTTTTCTTATCTCGAATCTTAAATGTTTTATAGAAATTAGAATTTGCTATATATTCTTTCTTATATAATTGATCATTAGCAGGAATTCTCCAAAAAATGTGCGAAATAAATTCTTGAAGAAAAGTTTTTTGATTGTTGTTTAATAAAGGTGTCTTTTCTGTATCTTGAATAAGTTTCAAGAGTTTAGCATGTCTATTATCAAACTTTGCATACGCTTCTTCTAAAAAATCTGTTTCAGTACCATTAATCTCTATTGTATTCCTATCTTTTTCAAAAAAATGGCTTGAAGGATAAAACATATCATTTTTAACTCTTTTGTTTTTACAATCATATATCGCAAACTGTCCATTTTCATTTGTAAATCCTTTTAAATAAAACTCCGGGAGATAATGATGTTTACTTGATTTTTTCATTGCTGACGGTATAATATTTAGCATTTAATTGATGCATCCAAATTACAAAATCTTCTTTTAACACAGCGCGCCGCCCGACCAAACGCGGAGCAGTTTAGCCTGTGCGTTGCAGATCGTTTGGTCTTGACTTTTTGTTTCTTTTTCGTCAAGGAAAAAGAAAGTAAGCAAAATAAAAACGGGGCTTTCGCCCCGCTCTTCTAACCTAACTTGTCGCCGGCGGTATAGTCCCCGTAGTCGTTCCCGTTCCACCTCCAAAAGTAAAATCAATAGTAAGTGTTTTCGGCGTAGTGCTAACCACAGGTTTAGTCTGCGTAGCAAATCCGCTTAGTTCAACCTTCACCACACTATTCACAGGCGGCGTTATCAAAAATTTATATTTACCATCTTCTTCTGTAATTTTCTTATGCACATGTGTTCCATCATCACAGGTTACAATAGCCCCATGCACAGCCACTCCCCCGTTACTAATCACACCCTCCGCAATCACTTTCGTTCTATGTCCGTGGTGTATCACCTTACGTGCCGTATAATAGGCTTCATAAAAAGCCTCATGCGTTACCCTGTATTGCTCCATCAAACCATCCAGTTGTTCCTCCGCAAAAGTCAATGCAGCGGTCAGTTGCTCATCAAGCAAAGTAGTCGCTGCCACTCCTATAGCAAGCACAGCCCTTGGCGTTCCAACCAATCCTGCAAACGTAGTAATGTTTCCTTGCAGCGTAGTTTGTGTTGTAGTAGTTGGTCCATAGCCCGCCATACTGCCTATATAGGGGTTCACCGCATTATATAAAGTCTGGCACACACTCGCCAAACTTGCTTCCGTAGTTCGTGTCAATTCTGTTTTACTTACCGAACATGCCGCCTTCAGCGTAGCATTACTCGTAGCTGCAGCATATGCTTTTCCTGCCATAGCCAATGCCACTGCATTATCAATCAGCGTTTCCCTAAGCACCGCTTTGCTGTCTGTAGCCCCCTGCACATTCGGGTCTTGGCTTACCGCCGTTAAATTAATCGTATTCAAATTATTGGTGTGCGTACCCACAGCCGCAGTAACTATGGTATTAGTTGCCCATATAGGGCTATAAGTTGCATTATTCATAACCAACTTTACCGCGCTTAGCATCGAAATGCTATCCTCTTGTCTCTGATCCATGATTTCTACTTTTTTTAATTTATATTTATTTCTTTGTGTCTGTTTCCAAGTATTTATACGGCAAAAAATAAAAAAGGTTACATTAACTTATTAACCGTTTGGACCGCACCTGTTGATAAATAGGGCGAATAGCCATACAATTAAGTATAGAGCTTTTGCGTTTCAGGCGGATTGCATTTCTATTAGGTAAGCCCCCAATGTTTTCATGTAAGATACGCTTGCTTTCATGTAAGATGCGCTTGCTTTCGTGCAACCTGTCAATGTTTCCGTGTAAGGTGCGTTTGCTTTCAGGTAGGTAGCTCTTGCTTTCATGCAACCTGTCATTGTTTCCATGTAAGATGTTCTTGCTTTTATGCAACCTGCCATTGTTTCCGTGTAAGATGCGCTTGCTTTCATGTAACCTGTCATTGTTTCCTTGCAGATAGCTAAAAGGTTCATATAAGACCCCTAACATATATTTACCCTATCTGCAAAATAATCCCGACTTTTGCTTGAGCTTGCCAACAAAGAGAAATGGGTGCTGAGAGTAAGTTAGTTTTTACCCCCGTAGCGGAAAAAGTAAACCAAAGAAAAAACCTTTCGGTAAAGGGATTGTGCGGCTCGGCCTGGAGCTTTTTGTATGCCCAATGTGCACAGGCTTTTGAAAAGAACATTGTTATTATTTGCAACAACAACGAGGATGCCCTGTATGTGCTGAATGATTTGCAGGCGCTACAGGATAAAAAACCTTTGTACCTGCCCTATAGTTATATTAATGCCTACGATTTTGAAAAGACACAAACGGCATCGCAACAACAACGCATAGAAACGCTGGAGAAAATAACATCAAGCGACAGGAAGAACCTAATTGTTACCTACACCGAGGCGCTGTTTGAAAAGATACCCAACAAAAATTCGCTGAGCGAGAACACGTTTAAGATTGCGGTAAAAGAAAAACTATCTATAGAGTTTCTGGAAGAGTTTTTGTTTTCGTATCACTTCAACCGCGTTGATTTTGTTGCCCAGCCAGGTGAGTTTGCCATACGCGGCGGCATTATTGATGTATTTTCTTTTTCGTCTAACACCCCTTACCGCATAGAATTGTTTGGCGATGAGATAGAATCTATCAGAAGTTTTGACCCCGTTACGCAGCTGTCTATAACGCGTTATGACAGGGTGGTGATTACGCCCAACATTACCAGCGAAGATTTATCGGACAACAAGATTTGTTTTTTAGATACCCTGCCCGATGCCGATACGCTGCTCTTTATTAAAGATGCCGCGTACCTGTTGCAAAAAACAGAGCAGTTGTTTGATAAAGCCGTGACGGCTTATGAGTCTTTAACCGAAACCGTTCAACAGGCACCGCACAAACTATTTTGTAAAGCAGATGAATTAAAAGATGCCTTGCAAAAAAAGCAAACAATTGAAACAAATACCAACCCTTTATTTGCTGATGATGCAGTAGAGTTTAACCAACAGCCTCAACCTTCTTTTAATAAGAATTTCGAATTACTTTTTAAACACCTTTTAGAAAACAAACAAAAGGGTTACAGCAATTATTTATATACCGATACCGAGAAGCAGGCAGAGCGTTTGCGACAAATACTAAGTGATGTATCTAACACCAACCGTGTGGTAGAAAATTTGTTTGAAACCATACATCTTAGCATACACGAGGGTTTTATTGATTACACCAACAAAGTAGCCTGCTATACCGACCACCAGATTTTTGAACGTTACCATAAATACAAAGCTCCGCAATCTTTCCAGAAAACAGGCGAGGCGCTTACGCTTAAAGAACTGCAAAGTCTTAACCCCGGAGATTACGTAGTTCATATAGACCATGGTATCGGTCGCTTTGCAGGCTTAGAGAAAATAAAAGTTGGCGATAAAACACAGGAAGCCGTTAAGCTGGTGTATAAAGATAATGATGCGGTATATGTGAGTATTACCTCGCTGCACCGCATTGCCAAATACACCGGCAAAGAAGGACAGGTGCCGCGTATGGATAAGCTGGGTTCTACGCACTGGCAAACGCTTAAACAAAAAACCAAAACACGCGTTAAGCAGGTTGCCTTTGATTTGATTAAGCTTTATGCTAAACGCAAAGCATCTAAAGGACATGCCTTTGCACCCGATACTTATTTGCAGAATGAACTGGAAGCTTCTTTTATATATGAAGATACCCCTGATCAGGAAAAAACAACTGCCGATGTAAAGCGGGATATGGAAAAACCATATCCTATGGATAGGTTGGTTTGCGGTGATGTGGGTTTTGGTAAAACCGAAATTGCCATACGTGCCGCCTTTAAAGCTGCCTGCGATGGTAAGCAGACTGCTATACTGGTGCCTACAACCATATTGGCACTTCAACATTATAAAACATTTGCCGAAAGGTTTAAAGACTTTCCCGTCCGGGTTGATTATGTGAATCGTTTTAAATCTGCTAAAGAACAAAAAGAAACGTTTAAGAAATTAGAAGAAGGTAAAGTAGATATTTTAGTAGGCACGCATAAACTGCTTAGTAACCAAATTAAGTTTAAAGATTTGGGCTTACTTATTATTGACGAAGAACAAAAGTTTGGAGTAGGCTCTAAAGATAAACTAAAACTTATCAAACAAAATGTAGATACGTTAACCCTTACTGCTACACCTATTCCACGTACGCTGCAATTCTCTTTGATGGGTGCCAGAGATCTGTCGGTTATTGCAACCCCTCCGCCAAATCGTTATCCTGTAGAAACTGAGTTACATAATTTTAATGAAGAGTTGGTGCGCGATGCTTTACAGTTTGAAATTACCCGCGGCGGACAAGCTTTCTTTATTCATAATAAAGTGCAAAGCATACAAGAGGTGGCGGGGATTATTCAACGTTTGTTGCCCGAAGCAAAGGTTGCGGTTGGTCACGGACAAATGGATGGAGACAAGCTGGAAGAAGTGATGCTTAATTTTGTAGAGGGAAGAACCGATATATTGGTAGCAACTACCATTGTAGAATCAGGTCTTGATATTTCAAATGCCAATACCATTATCATTAATGATGCGCAAAACTTTGGCTTAAGTGATTTGCATCAGATGCGTGGCAGGGTGGGGCGTTCGAACAAAAAAGCGTTTTGCTATTTGTTAGTTCCTTCTCTGCTTACATTAACCAGTGATGCCAAGAAACGTTTAAAAGCCATTACCGAGTTTACCGATTTAGGAAGCGGTTTTCAGATTGCCATGCGTGACTTGGATATACGTGGTGCCGGCGATATGTTGGGTGGCGAACAAAGCGGTTTTATCAATGATATGGGTTTTGATACTTATATGAAAATCCTGAATGAAGCTGTGGAAGAATTGAAAGAGGAAAGTTGGTATAAAGAACAAAACCCGGAAACTCAGTTAGCTGAAACACAGGTAAAGACAGCCTTCTCGAAAGCCTTTGTAAAAGACACCATATTAGAAACCGACTTTGAATTACTGATACCCGATAAGTACATTGAAAATATAACCGAGCGTTTAAATACCTACAAACAATTAGACGAAGCACAAACCGAAGATGAATTGGAAACGCTTCAAAAGAATTTAGAAGATAGGTTTGGCCCTTTACCGCAGCAAGTATTGAATTTAGTAGATGCTATACGCATGCGCAGAAGAGCCATGTATCTTGGTTTTGAGAAACTATTGTTAAAGAGCGGAAAGATGCTAGCCTACTTTATCAGCAAGCAGGAAAGCGAATATTATAATTCGGAAGCCTTTAAGAGTATCTTATTATACGCACAAAAGAATCCTGCACACTGCTCGCTTAAAGAACAAGGCGCACGTTTTTACATCAGCATACAAAATGTAAAATCGGTAAAAGATGTTATGACTATATTTACCGGTATAGAAAAACTAATGCCTAAACATGATGAAGTCCACAGTTAAAAATAACTGGTTATTTTATGCACTGGTGGCATATGTAATTATGCAGTTTTTGTGGTGGGAGGTATTATTAACCAGACAAAACAATCAACTGGCCGAAGAACAAAAGAAAATATCAGCCCTGCATTTTGCTGATAAAGATTTACTGGAAGAGAACTTAAAACAGATTGAAACAAAAAAAGTGCACCGACTGTGGATGCATGTGGGAGAGGGTACTGTATTCCTGATTTTTCTTTCGCTTGGCGTTTTAAAAATACACAATACACGTAAAAAAGAAAACGAATTGAACCGTTTGCAAAGCAATTTTTTATTGTCCATAACACACGAACTTAAATCTCCTTTGGCATCCGTAAAGCTGCAATTGCAAACTTTACAAAAACATAACTTAGAAGAAAGTTTAAGAAATAAATTAATTCAAAAAGCCTTGTCAGATAATGAGCGCTTATTACGCATGATAGATAATGTATTACTCGCGTCTAAGGCAGAAAACGAAAAGAATGTTTTAAATCTTAAAAGGATAAATCTTATAGAAACACTAACTAAACTCGTTGAACAATCTTTTGAAGAGAATAAGAGCAGGATTAAATTATCTGCTACTGAAAATGTTTTTGTTGAAGCGGATGAGCAATTTCTTTCTATTATCTTTTCTAACCTGATAGAAAATGCCATTAAGTATTCTCCTGAAAACACACCTATTGAAATAATAAGTAAACAGGAAAATAACAAAACAACTATCTCTATTGCCGATAGCGGTGCGGGAATTCCTGATAACGAAAAGGAGAATGTGTTTACTAAGTTCTACCGCATAGGAAACGAAGAAACCCGTTCTGCAAAAGGAACAGGTTTAGGATTATATATTGTAAAAAACTTAGTCGCTTTGCACCATGCGCAAATAAACATCAGCGATAATAAACCTAAAGGAACAATCTTTACGATAGTATTTTCTTAAAACTTAAAGGCTGCCTGAAACACGAAAGTTCTTGGAGGCTCTATCAAGCCTGGGCGAGACATAAATTCTACATTAAAGAAATTGTTTATTAAGAAAGATACTTTTAAGTTTTTACTTACCTGATATCCAATCCTGAAATCGTTTACCCATGTACCCCATTGATGTATAATACGGTATTGGGTCAAGCCAGGCAAAAGAAAAAACACTCGGGTGTCGTAGGTATATTGTATGTTTGATTTATCGTAAAAAATATTTTCTACAAAACGCCTGTCAATATTTTGCATGGGGCTTGTATAGCGAATACTCCAGCCTAAAGAAACATTTTTATAGGTTAGTTGTATATCGTTCTTTACCATGGTTTTATTCCTATAGCGTAAAAGATTACTTTTCACAGTTCCTATAGTATCTGTTTTAGGATTGTAATTTGGGTTGATAGGATTAGAATAGGTATAACCTGAAAGCATATCTACCCTAACCTGTCCTATTTTTCCGGTTCCACTAACCGAAAGATCTACCCCATTAATATTGGCATTACCAATATTCTGAAATTGGAAGCCGGCATATTTTTTATCTATAAATATATTATTCAATAATGCAGGAGGTACGTTTCCATAAGTAAACATAAAATCAATATAATTATAATAATGTGACACATAATAAGCAGCATCTGCAAAGCCTTGAAAATTTCCTATTTTAAACCCTTGCTTAATGCCAACTTCCGAGCTAAAACCTCTCTCAGGTTGAAGAGATGGATTAGGATAAACATTAACACCAATGTTGGTGAGGATATATTTTTCAGCATCGCTTGGAAAACGATACCCTTGACCGAAGGAAGCTCTGATAAAAGTATATTCAAAAAGCTGATAATTCAAACCCGCCCTAAAAACTGGTTGTACAGGTAGATTCGTTTTCTTGGGGGCATTAAGTAAGAAAAAACCTCCGTGTGTTTCTGCGGTATCCACTTTGTAATATTCTGCGCGCATACCAGCTGAAAGCGTTAAACGGTTAAAGAACTTTTTATCTGCTTGAATATACCCTGCATAATTTTTTCCAAAACGTGTGCCATACAAATGAGGAGCCAGTACTACTTGTTTCATAGCAACCCCTCCGGCAGTAAGATTCAAATTGTTTTTAAATCTTTTCTGCCACTGATACTCGATGTAATATAATTCCGCCCTGGAGCTTTGGTCTTGACCACCGGCACTATTGGTGTTATTAGTTAAAAAATACCTGCTTCTTAAATTATGTTTTCCACCTTGTTTACTGGTATACGATATATAGGGGTCTATATTGTTACGCTGGTTATTATAATTAGATAAAGTCCCATGCTGTGCTTTATAGGCAGAATCTGCATTCTTCCATAAAAAGAAAAGTCGTCCGCTATAACTCATAATAGTTGAGTTAACTCCAACCATAAGCCCGGGTATTTTTTTAAAACGATAGCGTAAATTCAAGTTAGCTCTCACACGCTGCTCATTGGCACTATCTCGATACCCGTCATCATTATATAGTTGACCGCCCATTACCAAATCAAAATCGCCAAGCTTTTGGGCATGAGAGAATGTTACCCCCTGATACATGGGATTAGATTTATTTTCCTGTTTCCACCAGTTCATACTTGCTCTGTCAGAGTTTCCGTATATACCTGTGTATGTGTTTACCTGTGTTTCAGGTTCATCTCCGGCAAATTTTGTACGCATATTAATTACGCCGTTCAATGCAGAAGAACCGTACAAAACGGATGACGCACCTTTGATAACCTCCATCTGTGCCATATTTTCAATAGGTATATAATTGAATTTTATATCGCCTGCATCGGCGGACATCATCGGCATTCCATCTACCAGCATAGTCACTCTGCTTCCTGCACCATAAGTAAAACCACTTCCCCCACGTATACTTACTTGTTGATCGGTACAATAAACACCCGGCACCTGATTCATTATCTGATCGAGTTGTGCAATAGCTTTATTTTGGAGTAATTCAGTTTTTATTACTTCCATGGATACAGTTACTTCAGAAAGTTTTTGTTCAAACTTTCCAGCAGAAACAACTACTTCATCTAGGGCTTTATTCGAAACTTCTAACCCTATAGAGATTTTAAAAGTATCTTTTTCATTTAAGATTATTGCTTTAGAAAAAGACGTATAACCAATTAAAGAAGCGGTTAGTGTTTGTTTTCCTGCCGGTACTTGTAATATGAAACCGCCATTTATATCTGTAATAGTACTTTTATTGGCACAACTTACCACTACACCCGGCAATGTTTCTTTGCTTGATTTATCGGAGATTCTTCCTTTAACTATACTTTGTGCATAAGAAGCTGTATAGGATAAAATAAACTGACAAATAAAAAGAAGTATTCGTTTAAACATTTTTGTTTTAGTTATTTTTGCAAGATAAATATTATTTTCTTTTGCAAAAAACCGAGTTATTATACCAAATAGCACTAAAGCAAATACATGGAATTGGCGATGTAATTGCTAAAAACCTTATTGCCTATTGTGGCAGTGCAAGCGCTGTTTTTAATACAAAAAAAGAAACTTTGATAAAAATCCCACAAGTGGGAGGGTATGTTGCAAAAATTGTTTTAGACAGCAGGAATACTTCTGAAATATTTAAACGTGCCGAAGAAGAAATAAAGTTTATTGAAGAAGAAAATATTACCCCTTTATTTTTTACGGATGCTGCTTACCCCAATAAATTAAAACATTGTAATGATGCACCCGTGCTTTTATTCTATAAAGGAAATGCCGATTTAAATAAAGAAAAGATTGTTGCCGTAATAGGAACACGGAATGCAACAGATTATGGCAAACAACAAACTGAAAAACTAATTGCTGATTTAGCTGCTGAAAATATTCTGATAGTTAGTGGCTTGGCCTATGGTATTGATGTTTGTGCACATAAAGCTGCTCTTACCAATAAGCTTGATACGGTTGGTGTATTGGCACATGGCTTAGATGACTTATATCCTGATTTGCATACAAATACAGCCAACAAAATGATTCATCAAGGAGGGCTGCTTACCGAGTTCTTATCTAAAACAAATCCTGATAAAGAAAACTTTCCTAAACGCAACCGTATTGTGGCAGGTATGAGTGATGCTGTTGTAGTTGTAGAATCTAAGAGAACCGGCGGTGCGCTTATAACTGCTGAAATAGCACACACATACAATAGAGATGTATTTGCTTTTCCGGGTGAAGCAGAAGCGGAATTTTCTGCCGGATGCAATATGCTAATTAAAAGAAACAAAGCTGCCTTAATTGAAAATGCAGCTGATTTGCTTTATGCCATGGGTTGGGAGCAAATGGAAACAAGGAAAACTAAAAGCAAGCAATTTGTTCTACCCGTTAATCTTTCTGAAGAAGAAACTTTGCTAATTAATTTATTGAAAGACACACCCTCCATTCATATCGATGAAATATGTGCTAAACTGCAACTAACACCAGGTAAGGCTTCTGGTTTATTGCTACAATTAGAATTTAGCAACCTCATCAAGTCATTACCCGGAAAAATATATACATTAAACTAATATAAATTTATGACAGAAACGATTCTGAAAACAGATATACATCAGGAAGCTTCTTTTTTAGAGAAATATACTAAATCGGCTATTGATTTAACCGTTGAATATACTCCCAAAATAATACTGGCAACTATTGTACTTATAGTCGGGTTTTGGCTGATAAAGAAATTAACCCGTCTTTCCGAAAAAGCCATGCAACGCAGAGATCTTGATATTTCTTTGCGCACCTTCTTAAAGAGTTTAATCAGCATAGGCTTAAAAATATTATTACTGATTACTGTTGCCGGAATGATTGGCATACAAACCACATCTTTAGTAACCGTTTTGGGTGCCGCAGGTTTAGCAGTTGGCTTGGCTTTGCAGGGCAGCTTATCAAACTTTGCAGGAGGTGTTTTAGTTTTGGTATTTAAACCTTTTAAAGTAGGTGATTATATTGAAGCACTTGGGCAAAAAGGCACCGTAAAAGAAATACAGATATTTAGCACCATTTTAATTACGGTAGATAATAAAACCATTATGTTGCCAAACGGCTCGGTATCTAATAACATCATTGTAAACCAAAGCATAGAAGGTACTTTACGAGGAACACTAACTGTAAACATCAGTAATGAATTTGACAGTGATGTGGTTAAGAAACTGATTTTAGACACTATTTTAAAAGATGAACGTGTAATCATTAACGTGCACCCACCTACTGTTATTTGTACTAAAGCCGGTGGTGGTACGTATACCTTACAGGCAAATTTTTTTACAACCGAAGCCGACAATGGATTGACCACGGCAAGCATAACAGAAAACGTAAACAAAGAATTGGTGAAACATAAAATTGGTGAACCAATGCCCCATATGGTTGTACACCAAGCACAATAATATATGAAGATAACAATAGTAGGTTGCGGCAACATGGGTTTGATTTATGCCCGCTCTTTTTTAAAATACAACATCGTATCTAAACAGGATTTGTTGCTGGTAGAAAAGAACGAAACCCGCAAAGAAGAATTAAAAAAACTGAATATAGGCCATGTAGTAGTGCCCGATAGTGAGCTTATATCACAAAGTGATGTAATTATCCTCTCTGTTAAACCGCAAGACTTTACAGAACTTACAGCCGATTTAAAAAAAGTGTTGAATAAAGAAACCATTCTGCTAAGTATTATGGCGGGTATAAACATTTCTTTTTTGCAACAAAAACTACAGCATCAAAAAACAGTAAGAGCCATGCCCAACTCTCCGGTTGAAATTGGAATGGGTATTACGGCCTATAGTTTAAGCAAAGATGTAAGTTTTAATGAAGCGCATAAAATAGAAAACCTGTTAGCAACCACAGGACGCACGCTTTATATGGAAGACGAGAACCTTTTGGATGCCGTTACAGCCCTTAGCGGAAGCGGGCCCGCTTATTTCTTTTATTTTGTGCAACAACTTATAGAAGCCGGTAAAAAAATGGGTATGGATGAAGCCACTGCAGCTCTGTTGGTAAAACAAACCATGCTGGGTTCTTTTCATTTAATTAATAATGCAGGCAAACCTTTGGATGAATTGATAAAAGCAGTAGCCTCTAAAGGTGGCACTACCGAAGCCGCACTCTCTACCTTTGCCAAACACCATGTAAATATACATTTGCAGGAAGGCTTGCTTAATGCCGAAAAACGGGCTAAAGAACTTGCCCTGACAGCAAGCAAAGTTTAAATTATGTGGCTAACATTATAGCTTATATGCTTTGGTCTTTGCATTATTATTTTGGTTTTAGAACTACAGGAAATAATGCCTAAAACTAAGATTCCGAAGCTTTGAGGAAAATTTATTGCTATAAAAAAAGTTTTTAGGTGAGATAAAGAAAGGGTTAGTTTTACTGATAATTTCCAATTTCAGTAAAAAATAACAAATATCATATTGCAGATAAACTAAACTGGTTACATTTGCCGCTAATTAATTAATAAAAAATATTTTAAATATGAAAACAATCTCTAAACTATTTGTAACAGGGTTTATAGCTACAGCCCTTATGTTAACTACTGCTTGTGGCGGTGGCAATAAAGAAAAAGTAAACAATCCCAAGGCAGATAGCCTTGCATCTGATAACACAAACCTTAAGGGCGAGTTAACTGAAAAAGAAGCCGCTTTGCAAGATTTTGTTAATGGTTTTAATGATATACAGGCTAATTTGGATGAAATAAAAACCAAAGAAAAAATAGTTACTAATGCCTCAAAAGAAGGTGATGTTAAAAGCAAAGAGGAGCAAATTAAAAGCGATATACAAAGTATTTATGATTTGATGAATAAGAACAAAGCCAATATTTCTGCTCTAAGAAACAAGCTTAAAACATCTAATACAAAAATTGATGGTCTTGAAAAAATGATTGAAGGACTGCAATCTCAACTAAATGATAAAGATGCTCAAATAGGAGACCTTAAAAACCAATTAGAGCAAAAAAACATAGAGCTTAGTAACCTAAACACCAACTATCAAAACTTAGAACAAGATAACCAAGGTAAAATACAACAATTAAATACCGCTTATTATATAATTGGTACAGGTAAAGAATTAAAAGAATATGGTGTTACCGCAAAAGAGGGCGGATTTATCGGGCTTGGCAAAACAATGGAATTAAAACCTGATTTTAATAAAGATAAATTTACTAAAATTGATATTACACAAGTAACAAGTATACCTATTGGAGCTAAAAAGGTAAAAGTTCTTACTACTCACCCGAGTAGTTCTTATAAATTAACAGGAGAAAAACCGGTTAAGAGTATAGATATTAGCAATGCTACCGACTTTTGGAGTTCTTCTAAATACTTAGTAATAGTTACTGAATAATTTTGTTGAAAGATAATTTATTAAAAGCCTTCGCCTTATGCGGAGGCTTTTTACTTTTACCTCATATTGAAAGTCTTTCTTGAAATAATTCCAAGCATTTTTGCTAAAAATGAACTTTTCTTAAAGCACAATGAAGCTTTACCTAGAATTGAACCATATAACCTACCTGTTTTTATTTTACTTTTTATCTCTTGTGCCTTAGTGATATATATTTATTTGCGTTACTATAAAAAATCATTACAGGTCTTTTTATCTGTTGTAAGTTACGGTGTATTTCAACAAATTCAACGAGATGGATATTCCTTTTTCAGATCATTTTCTATATCACTATTTTTAATTTATGTGATTTGTAGTGCTATTTTTTTTACCGACTTAAGTATTTATTCAGGTTGGTTCAAAAATATACCTGCCGAAATGATTACCTTAGTATCTGTTTTGGCAATTGGTATTTTAGTTCTTGCAAAGGGGATACTAAGCAATCTTTTTGGAATCATCATAAAAGAAAAAAACGCAACTGAGGATTCTTTTTTTCAATACACCTTTAGTTTATATACAGGGGGGCTAGTTATGCTTGTTATTTGTTTGTTAATACATTACTCTAATTTTTCTTCTATGTGTTTATTTCCCCTAGGATTGGGATTATTAGGATTTCTTTTTATGTTTAGAATGATAAAAATAGTAGTTTTTGGGCATTTACAGTATGGTTTTTCTATATTTCATTTAGTTTTGTATCTTTGCGCTGTTGAAGTAATACCTTTAGCTTTTTTTATTAAAGTGATTGTAAGGAGTTGATTGCTAAAGGCTAATGCAAAATTATAATATGGCGGTTAAAAAAAAGGCTACAAAAAAACGCACAGTTATCGTTAAAAATAGCAAAAATTCAGCCCGCACAGCAGTTAAATCTTCTGTAAGAAAGAAGCCTACCAAAGATAAGAAAACTTCTCTAAAAAAGCTTAAACCTAAAAAAAAGGAAGTAGTTTCTTTAAAAAAACCGCTCAAAAAGAAACCTGCCCAAACAAAGATTAAACCTGTTATTATAAAGAAGGTAGTTCTTAAAAAGGCTGCCAAAGTTCCTAAAAAGGCAGAAATTGATTTGCTTAAACCTCTAAAGGTTAAAGAACCTAAAATAGTAATACCTAATATCCCTCCACAGGTTGTATATCCCGATAAAAATGCGTTAAAAGCAAGAGTAAAAACGCTTTTAATATCTCAGCCAAAGCCCGAAAGCGAGAAGAATCCTTATTTAGAGTTAGCACATAAATTAAATATTAAGGTTGATTTCAGGCATTTTATTAAAATAGAAGGTATAACTTCAAAAGAATTCAGGCAACAACGTATAAATCTTACTGAACATAACGGCGTTATACTTACCAGTAGAAACGCAGTGGACCATTTTTTTAGAGTTTGCAGTGAAATGCGTTATAATGTACCTGAAACTACTAAGTATTTTTGTTTGAACGAAGCAACAGCTTATTACCTGCAGAAATATATTCAGTACCGTAAGCGCAAGATATTTTTTGGTAACGGAACAATTGCTGATTTAGCAGAGGCTTTACGGAAAAATAAAGAGGAACATTTTTTACTTCCTGTTGCCGATGTACACCGTGAAGAAAAAATTATTGATGTGCTTGATTTACTTAAATTACGTTACAAAAAGGCAGTAATTTATCATACGGTTAGTGCAGATTTAAGCGATTATCATGGTGTACTTAATTATGACGTATTGGTTTTCTTTACTCCTGCGGGTATAAAGTCTTTATTTAAGAACTTCCCAAATTTTAAACAAGGAGATATTCGCATTGCAGCTTATGGTGCGGCTACCGCCGTTGCCCTGCATGAACATAAATTACGTATTGATATTGCTGCCCCTAATCCACAATCTCCCAGTATGGTAATGGCTTTAGAAAATTACATTCGCGAAGCCAATAAACGATAACTTTAATGCGCTTTACTTTTAAGAAAGAAGAGCGGCTTTATGGGCATGCTGCCCTTGATAATGTTTATAGCAAGGGTAGGCATTTACATACTGATTCTATTAAAATAATCTTTATAGAAGTTCCCAAAAGTAATTACCCTCCTTGTCGCGTGGTATTTTCTGTTCCGAAGAGGGGTTTTAAAAAGGCTGTAGATAGAAATTTACTTAAACGCAGAATGCGAGAGATTTATCGAAATCACAAGCACTTACTTTATGATCATCTTAATGAAAAAGGGAAAAACATTCATATCTATATGATTTACCTATCTAAACAAATTGCCCCTTTTGATGAATTAAAAGAAGATGTGCTAAAAGCGATAAAAACATTAGTTAACAAACTAAATTAAATATAAACCTTACCTTTATAACGGGTAATTTATATTATGAATAAAAAGCATAAACTTTTTTTAGCTATAGGACTTCCGGTTATTATTTCTGCAAGTGTTATTTCGTTTGCATTTACCGAAGACTTATTTGAAGTAAGTAAGAACTTAGACATTTTTACTTCGCTTTTTAAAGAGGTAAACTTGTATTATGTGGATGATACAAAACCGGGTCAGCTTATCAAAACGGCGGCTGATGCTATGTTGCAGTCATTAGACCCTTATACCGAATACTATACGGAAAACGATATTGAAGATTATAAAATGGTAACTACCGGCCAATATGGTGGTATTGGTGCAGCTGTACGCGAAATAAAAGATAAGGTCATTATTACCGAACCTTATGAAAACTCTCCGGCAATGAAAGCAGGGTTGAAAGCAGGAGATGTTATTGCTCAAATAAACGATGTTACCGTTAAAGGAAAAACATCTGATGAGATTAGTAAAATGATGAAAGGACAATCCGGCACACCGGTTAAGTTATTAATTGAAAGACCCGGCGAAACAAAACCAATTGAATATACTATTGTAAGAGAAGATATAAAAGTAAAAGATGTGCCTTATTATGGTATGATAAATAGCCAGGTTGGTTATATTAAACTTACGGGTTTTACAACTACGGCATCTAAAGAAGTTAAAGATGCTTTCTTAAAACTAAAGAACGAAAATAATTGCAAAGCACTTATACTTGATTTACGTGATAACCCGGGTGGTTTACTTAACGAAGCCGTTAATATTGTAAATTTATTTGTAGAAAAAGGCGTTGATGTTGCCGTTACTAAAGGACGCGCAAAAGAATGGACACAAGCTTTTAAAACAGTTAATAATCCGATTGATTTGACAATGCCTTTAGCGGTTATAGTAAACAGAAACTCTGCTTCTGCATCAGAAATTGTTTCGGGCTCTTTGCAGGATTTAGACCGAGCTGTTATTATTGGTCAACGTACGTATGGTAAAGGGCTCGTGCAACAAACTAAACCGCTTTCTTACAATGCACAGGTTAAAGTAACGGTTGCAAAATATTATATCCCCAGTGGCAGGTGTATTCAGGCTTTAGATTATACCCATCGAAATGAAGACGGAAGTGTAGACCATGTACCGGATTCTCTTATCACGGCTTTTAAAACCCGTAACGGACGTATTGTATATGATGGTGCAGGTGTTTTACCAGATTTACAAACTGAACCACAGGTATTAAGCGAGATTAGTTATGTACTTGTTACCAAGAATTATATTTTTGATTATGCTACCAATTATGTGATTAAAAACCAGAAACTAAATGCAGATGCCAGCAATTTTAAAATTACAGATGCAGACTATACCGATTTTGTGAATTCACTTCAGGGAAAACAATATGATTACAAAACCAGCAGCGAAGAAGATATGCAAGCACTGAAAAAAAGTGCAGAAAGTGATAAGTATTTTGCTGATATAGAAAGTGAGTTTAAGCAGTTAGAGAAAAAATTAATGGATAGGAAGAAGGATGATTTACAAAAATTTAAACCTGAAATAAAACGCATTATAGAAGATGAAATTGTTTCGCGTTTTTATTATTTAGGCGGAAGAATACAATCTTCTATTTCTAATGATTCTGATATACAAACTGCCCTTGGTACTTTAGCCAATACAGATAAAACCAACTCCATACTAACTACCATACAAAAAGCAACCAAACCTTTTAATCAAAATAAAAAGTTTTAGGTAAACCATTCCAAAATAGTTTATCTTTATTTTAAATGAGAATCCTGTTTGCCTATATATGTTTTCTTTCCAATATCTGCTTCAACTTAAATGCACAAGAACAAACTGCTGAATACTGGGATAAACAAGGTATTATAGCAGAAAATGCAAAGAACTATAAAGAGGCGGTAGATAATTATACAAAAGCCATTGCTCTAAACCCTAAGTATGCCGATGCTTATTTTGGAAGAGGTATTGCCGCAGAAAAATTAGGCTGGACGGATGGCGCTATGTTGGATTTTAATGATGCCATAAAGCTAAACCCCGAAGATGCCGAAATGTATTTAAACAGAGGACTTCTGAAATTTAAATTAGAGAAACACAAACAAGCTATTAAAGATTATACCAAAGCAATTGAATTAAAACCCAATTTTGTATATGCCTATTATAACAGGGCTTATGCTTTTTACCATACCGGACTATTTAGTAAAGCCATTGAAGATTACACCAAAGCAATTGAATTAAAACCTGATTTTATTGAGGCCTATAATGACCGCGGTAATGCCGAAAGCAATTTAGGTTATTTTAAAGAAGCGCTGAATGACTTTAACAGCGCTATTAAATTAGACCCTAAGTTTGGTTTAGCTTATTACAATAAAGGCCATGCAGAATATGTGCTTAAAAAATACAAGGAATCTATTGCAGATTTTACGAAAACCTTAGAACTTATTCCTAAAGATGCAGATGCTTATAATGATAGGGGCGAGTCAAATTTTAACTTAGGGAACTATACGGATGCCGTAAATGATTTTAAAAAGGCAGTAAAACTTGTACCCGATAACCAGCTTTATATAGAGAACCTAAGAATAGCAACATCAAAAGCCCTTAGTAATTTATAATTTACCTCCTGCCTTTTATCAGGTAAGATTTCAAAATAAATTAATGCTATTTAAAAACAGCGCCCTGCCCGACCAAACGCGGAGCAGTTTAGCATGTGCGCAGCAGATCGTTTTGTCTTGACTTTTTGCTTCTTTTTCGTCAAGGAAAAAGAAGATAGAAAACACATAGCACAATCTTTTACTTACTTTTGTATAAGACATCCATGCTTATCATAATAAAAAATAATACCTGAAGGAATCATGAAAAAAACAGGTTTGTTCTTCGGCTCTTTTAACCCCATACACGTGGGGCACATGGTGCTGGCAAACTACATGCTTTCTTTTACCGATTTGGATGAGGTGTGGTTTGTCATCTCTCCGCACAACCCATTAAAAGATAAGCAAAGTTTGTTGGCACAAAACCACCGCTTGTATATGGTAAAGCTGGCAACCGAAAACCACCCTAAATTTAAAGCCAGCGATGTGGAGTTTAAACTGTCTCAGCCTTCTTACACCATACATACCCTTACACACTTAAAAGAGAAGTACCCTAAAAAGAGTTTTCATTTAATAATGGGGATGGATAATTTAGAGAACTTTCCTAAATGGAAAAACTACGAGCAGATACTAAACAACCATTGCATTTATGTGTACCCACGGCAAAACAACACGGCAGGCAATTTGCTAAAACACCCTAATGTAATAATAACCCAAGCTCCGGTTATAGAAATTTCTTCCTCGTTTATACGCAAAGCCATTGCTGATAAAAAAGATGTAAGCTGCTTTATGCCCGAAAAGGTTGCCGCTTATGTAAGCGAAATGAACTTTTATAAGAAGTAAGCTGGTACCCTTAATGCTTTTTGTTTCCACGCCGCCATTGGGTATTGCTTGCTGTTAGTGGCTTTAGCGGACGAACTGTATTCAAAGTGTCTACCGAACTAATATATATACGTCGAATACCGTCGTCCAATGAGGTCGCCATTGCTATTCATGATAATTAGAGCTTCTTTTCCACTTTCACCTTCTTCTATTCTGAAACCTACTAAGTATTTGTCGTTAAGTTTTGTATAGCCATAAATTATTAAGGTCGTTGATGAACCATTTTTTCTTATGCGTCTTGGTACTGCGAATGAAGTAAGTTTGAAGTCCTCAACTATTTGAAGATTTTTAAATGGTGTTTTAATTAAAATATTTGGTGTCACCCGCATAAAGTGATTTGTGTCTGCGTCAGTTCTGAAACTCGATAAGTAGCCATTTGTAAAATACTTAAAATTTTTAAATAAAGGGTCAACCTTTGTTAAGCTGTCCAAGTGATACAAAGCAATCTCCTCTACATAACGCTTATTCTGTCCTTGCGAAAACAAAGAGTAAGAAGTCACAACTAAAATAAAAGTCAAAAGTCTGTATGATAACTGCTTTGTCATATTTTTGTTGTCAAAGGTGGATTTGTCCGCTGGGACAAGTCCACCGCTATTGCCACTAACGTTTTGCAGCCAAATTTCCGAGCGGCTTTGGAAGAAGTCGCTGTCGGCTGGCAGCAATGCTGAATAAAAGTACGAATAAAATCTTTACGTTGTCCGCCGCTTGGAATTATGGGTGCGGTTATGTATTGCACGCCCTTGTGCCTGCTTACAAAACGACCATGTGTCTGCGTACAAATGTCTACCGAGCAATAACCAATTTTTTATTTGTTACACGGTCAACAGATTTTATTGTCAATGTATAAGCACCATTGTCTAAAGTTGTTACATCAATATTTGATTTGTCCATTACGCTTGTGCTAAACACGTGTCTGCCGTTTACATCATACAAGTCAACATTTAGCTTGTCAGTCGTGTTTGTTTCAATGAAGAACTGGTCGCTTGTTGGATTTGGATAAATTCTTATAAAACTTTCTAAATATTGGTTTATCCCATATATCCCACATCCACCAATATCTAATAAAAACGAATAACTATCTATGCAGCCCCGCGAATCTGTACCTTCAACAGTATAACTTGTATTTACGCTAGGAGAAACGCTTACTGAGTTTGTTGTGGCTGCACCAGCATTTGCACTCCACGTATAGCTATTAGCTCCTATGGCACTTATAGTAGCGGTATCCCCAGAACAAACAATATTACTTAGTCTTATTATTGGACTAACCTTAACAGTAAAACTAGCAGTTGCTATACATTCTCCAGTAATACCATTTACTGAATAAGAAGTATTAGTTACAGGATTAACAACAGCGGTGTTTGTAGCAGCGCTTCCTGCATTGGCGCTCCAAGAATAAGTACTTGCGCCATTGGCTGTAAGTACATTATTACTATCTCGGCATATTGTATCTAAGCCAGTTATACTAATTGTAATCGGAGTTGCGCAATAACTTACCTTACGTATTCTATTATAGTCGACATCAACAATATAAACATTCCTACTTTTGTCAAATGCAATTCCTCGTGGGGTTGATAATTTCGCATTTGTTGCAAGCCCGCCATCACCTAAACCACCACTGCCTCCTCCTGCAATTGTACTAATAATACTGCTTGTTGCCACTTTGCGAACCCGATTGTTATTTCCATCGGAAATAAATACATTGCCTAAACTATCACAGGCTAAACCAAGTGGATAAAGTAAATAAGCAGATGTAGCTGGTCCTCCATCTCCTCCAAAACCGGGCGCGTGGTTTCCAGCAAAGACATTAATAATACCAGAATTATCGATTTTTCGAACAACGTTATTACCCCAATCCGAAACATAGACATTACCGGTAGGATCTATAGCTACGTCCCAAAGATTGCTTAATGATGCATTTATGGCGGGACCTCCATCTCCACTGTAACCAGAGGTTCCGTTGCCAGCAATGGTACTGATAATGCCAGATGTATTTACCTTGCGAATACAAGAGTTAGATAAATCGGCAATATACATATTACCCAACACATCAAATCTAACTGCAGTTGGACGACCTATATATCCCAGCGTTCCATTACCTACGACGGTGCTAATGACACCGATAGTATTTACCATTCTTATAGCATTGTTTTCGTAATCGGCAATATATACATTACCCGCAGAGTCTGTAGCAACTCCAATTGGAGTTTGAAACGTTGCGTTTATTGCAGGCCCGCCATCACCTGAGTAACCAAACGTTCCGTTTCCAGCAAAGGTGCTGATAATGCCACTTGTATCAACTTTCCTAATGATGTTGTTGCCATAATCTACAATGTACATATTGCCTTTCTTGTCAATGGCAATGTCATTAGGTGCAGAAATCTCTGCGTTTATGGCGGGGCCGCCATCACCATTGTATGCGGCTGTCCCATTGCCTACAACAGTCGAAATAATTTGTCCATGAATTTGTCCGATACAAATAAAGAGGAGAAAAAGCAATAGTCTTTTCATGTTGTCAATTTATAGTGGTCTGTCGGGCGTGTTATACCTAACGTTTTGCAAGCAAACCCAGTGGCGTTTTGAAAGCGCAATGTGTCGGCTTGCATAATGTAAATATAAGAAAAAAATGTTTCGGTTTAGAGGTCACACGCCATTGGGTATTGCTTGCTGTTAGGTATATCACGCCCTTGTTCTGCTGGACACGTCACGCATTTACGTGTCTACCGAACAATAACTAATTTTTTATTTGCCACGAGGTGAACAGATTTTATTGTCATTGTATAAATACCATTGTCCAAAGTTGCTACGTTAATATTTGATTTGTCCCTTACGTTTGAACTGAACACGTGTCTGCCGTTTACGTCATACAAGTCCACGCTTAGTTTGTCCGTTGTGTTTGCTTCGATGAAGAACTGGTCGATTGTTGGATTTGGATAAATTGTCACGCTTCTGTTCGTTAGTAATGCCTCGTTTATATTTGTACTTGTGCAAGTATATGTTGGGCTTAAACCCGCATCAATGAAATTGGGAAAGCCCCAGCCAGAAATTGTATTGTTAGATAAACGAAATGCATTGTACTGATAATTGCAAGCTGTGCCTAAACTGTTTGGGGAATTAATTACACCAATACTATCAGAGTTTTGATTAGCCACATATATTTTTCCATTTGGAGCAATTTGCAGACCACCTGCCCAATGATTATTGCTTGTAAATAGTGAATCACAAGAAGCAAGAATTGTACTTTGTACGCCACTACTTAAATCAAACTGTAAAAGTCGATTTATTGAACCACCCGAAACAGTAGCATACAACTTCGTATTGTCAGGAGAAAAACTACATCCATAAGCACCATTATAATTTCCTCCATTTATTTGTATGGTAATTAAATTACTTACAATTCCGGTTGAATTATCGAAATCATATATTTCAATTATTGGTTTGGGTGAAAATATATATAAGCATAAAGCAAGTTTTTTTCCATTCGGCGATACTTTTAAATACCCAGTTGCTTCAAAACCACCACAACAAATATTTTGTTCTATGGCACCAATACTTGATACAACTGGTGTTGAATCGATGCCCAAGGAATTTACCAAGTAGGCATTAAAGTTGTTTGAATTAAATGGATGGGTTAAAATCCAATAATCTGTACCATTGCAATGTCGCGTAGCTACTACCTTTTCAGTCACAAGTGGAGCAGTTAATAATACATTTTTTGTAGTAACATCACCAAGTCCGCCGTTTAAATTCATGTCGACGATAGAATAGTAAACTCCATAATTTGGTTGAGCCTCGTCGTAAGCAGTAATGATATAATAAATATTATTTGTGCCTGGCCTTGGTACTATTGTTGCTCCTTGTGTAGTTGTTCCCTGAATTCCATTAATTAAACCTATCCCATTTGGCATTCTGATATTATTTTTATCCCAAACCGAATCTCCATCTGTATAAAAAAGCAACTGGCCTGTATTACGGTCGCTAATAGATGCACAGCCTTCATGTGTGTTGATATTACTTGTCCCAATAACGGGGCTTCCACTACTAAAGTCTAAAGCTGCGTTTGTACCAAATTGCCAATGCCAAGCTTCTTTACCGACTTGCGCTTTTATTGTGAAAGTGTCACAAGTGATTAAAAAAAGAAGTAGGATTTTTTTCATATTGTCAATTGTCAGAAGTCAGTTGTCTGTCGGGCGTGTTATACCTAACGTTCCCGCGGCAAACGCAGAACGGTTTTGAAACCGTAATGTGTCACCCGTGAGAACGGATAAATAAAAGTACAAAATATTTCGTTACCGAGTCAGCCGTTTTGCGTATTGCCGTGTGTTAGGCACTGAGCGGTTACTAACACTACACAACGCTGTACAAAATGTCCGCCGAATTATTTGTCACATGCGTTATTGTTTTGTCAGTTTTTTGGTCGCTATGAATTGTTTGTTTTTAACTTGAAGAAAATAAATTCCTGAATTTAAATTGTCTCCAAGTTGTATTGTAGTTTTTTGTTTGTCAATAATATTAAAGCTTTTTATTTTTTGTCCCATTGCATTGTACAAGTCAAGTTGAAAATTGTCTTTTAACTGAAATTCAATATTTATAGTATTGTCGAATGGATTTGGAAAAACGGTAAAATGAAAATTGTCAGCGATTTCAATTACTCCAGTCGTGGGAGAAATATAAATAGTATAGCAAATTTTATCAATATTGCATAAGCTGTCTCTTGCAATTAAACTGACAGTAAAGAAACCTGAACCTAAATATGTATGAATTGGATTTTGTAAAGTACTTGTACTGTCGTCGCCAAAGTTCCAAAAATAACTAATTGCACCTAAAGAATTATTGGTAAAGTTAACTGTATTGCCAACTGTAGAGAATGAGAAATTCGATTTTAATGTTTTTGCATTAATGTAATCTTCAAAAAAATTAGGAAGTCCGCCCCAATCATTCATTGTACCATTTGTAAGATTGAATGCAGAGTCGACATAATTACAGGCAAGTCCCAATGAATCTGGATTATTAATAACACCTAAATAATTCCTCCATCTTTGTGCGACATACATTTTACCATCGGGAGCATTTACAAGTGAAGTTGGAATATTGTAAGGAGAAAATGGAAACGGATATGGGTAAGCTAAAAATGTTTTTGAGGCAACTATGTTTGCGGGCGAACCCGCGTTTAAATTAAATTGGTAAAGATTTGGTCCGTAAAAACCGCTGCTTAAATATAATTTTGAATTGTCAGGTGAAAATGATGCGCCATAAAAAGGAATTGTCCAAGCACTATAAGAAGACCACCAATAATCAGTGTCTTTTGGAAATACAAAACTGGAAGTGATTATTCCATTTAACTTATTAAAATTAAAAACTTCAGGGAGTGTTGTGTCACAATACGAATATGCTGCGTCCGGATTTACATTGATAAGCAATTCACCATTTGGCGATGCTTTTAAATACCCGCGACCATTTGGGTAATTTGGGTTATTACATTGATGTATTTGTCCAGCGGGCGAAATTACAGGAGTTAAATTTAATCCTGTGCTCGTAAGTAAGTATGAATAAAAATTATTTGTTGTGAATTCATGAGAAATAATCCAAATATCACAACCGTTTGAATGTTTAGAGGCAGTAAGTTTTTCTTCGGCATTAGCAAACAAGGGCTGATTTTTGAGAATAACTTCTCCAAAGCCTGCGTTCAAATTCATATTGACAATTGAATATCGTAGTCCGTCAACAAGAAGGTCTTCAACACAATCGGTAGTGAAAATATAAAAAATTGAATCTGATGTTGGTTGACGCACAATTAAAGCTGCTTGTGTACTTGAAGACCTATTAAAAGCTGCGCATTTACCTCCAATATTAAAGCCATTAATCATCATCTGATGATTTTTATTCCAAACAGTGTCACCGTCGGTATAGAATAAAAGTCCACAGCCATTAGAGATTGATGCTGTTCCTTCTGCTGCAAATACATTTCCTGTAGTCGAATGAATTCCTGAACTGTCAAAATAGATTTCTGCATGATTCCCAAAATACCAATAGTTATTTGTGTTCTGTCCGTCCGCTGAGAATTTTGTCAGGAGAGAAAAAAATATGAATATGGAAAACAATTTTTTCATGGTCGACCGCTTTGTGCCTAACGTTTGGCAGCCTGATTTTCGAGCGGGTTTGAAACGACCAACTCTCAACCAAGCACAAAAGTTAAGTTAAAGATACAAATTTTCGTTTACCGACTTCGCCTGCTTGAAATTCAGACTGCTGTTATGTGTAGAGCACCCTTGTCCTGCTTATACAACAACCACATGTCCGCTATACAAAATGTCTGCCGAGCAAAGAATAATTTGTCAATGTAAGATAACTAATTTTTTATTTGTTACGTTGCCAACGGTATTTATTGTCAATGTATATATACCATTGTCTAAAGTTGTAACGTCAATATTTGATTTGTCACTTATGCTTTTGCTGAACACGTGTCTGCCGTTTACATCATACAAGTCCACGTTTAGTTTGTCAGTCACGTTTGTTTCAATATAGAACTGGTCGCTTGTTGGATTGGGGTAAACCTCTACTAGAGTTTTAGTAAAAGTTATTTGTTCTATTCCAGTTGCAACTGCACAACCATTTGGATTGCCTGCTGCGCAAAGTGGTGCGGAATTAGAAGAATTAAAGCCTGCAACATAGTTTGGTAAACAATTATATGAATTACCAATTATAATTAAAGACGTAATAGAATTAGGGAAAGTTGGAAAACATGTTATGTAGTTGTTTTGGCAGGATAAATAATTAAGAGAATCAGGCAACATAGGAAGACTTGTTAAATAGTTATTATTGCAATTAAAATAATGAAGCGAATTAGGTAAAGCTGGAAGGCTTGTTATATGATTAACGACACATGTTAAATAATAAAGAGAATTAGGTAAAATAGGAAGACTTGTTATTACATTTTGATTGCAATTTAAATAAACAAGTGAATTAGATAAAACAGGAAGGCTTGTTAAAGAATTATTAAAACAGTCCAAATAAATAAGAGAATTTGGCAATGCAGGAATATTGTGTAAAGAATTATTTTCGCAAATTAAGGTATCAAGTAAATTAGGTAAAGAAGGTAAACCTGTTAAAGAATTAAATTGGCAATCTAAATAAGTAAGAGAATTAGGTAAGGTAGGGAGAGTTGTTAAATTATTAGATCGA
This sequence comes from Bacteroidota bacterium, assembly GCA_003153315.1. GTDB lineage: Bacteria > Bacteroidota > Bacteroidia > B-17B0 > Aurantibacillaceae > PALSA-968. The sequence continues at coordinate 11,795 of PLYA01000089.1, read as the reverse complement.
CAAATCAAGTAAGTAAGAGAATTAGGTAATGTAGGTAGAGTAGTAATACCTGAAGCATCACATAATAGATAATAAAGTGAATTAGGCAATGCAGGAAGAGATGACAAATAGGTATTATCGGCACAATTTAAATAGGTAAGCGAGTTCGGCAAAGTTGGCAAACTTGTTAAAACATTGTTTTGGCAATTTAAATAAGTAAGTGATGTGAAGAATTGAATACCACTTAAGTTTGCAATACTTCTACTACTAACATTTATTGTATGTGTAGTTGTTGTAACTAAGGTGCTACTTGTATTTAATTGATTACCATTCATGGCTGCCGGCACAATAGCCTGAAGGCACGAAACAAAGTTGGCGTCAGGTATCGTCACCCAAGTCTGTGCATTTACTTGTCCAATATAAACAAGTGAAATAAGAAGTAAAAATTTTTTCATATTGCCGGCGTTTAATGATATTCGAATTTAAGTCAAATTAAGTTAGAGAACAAGTCGACTTTATAACTGGTCGCTTTTAACAAATAAGTGGTTGAAGCCGTCGTACCAGATTCGGTTTTTTGTCACTGGGTACTTTACACATAACGTTTTGCGCCCAGATTTCCGAGCGGACTTTGGAATGAAATCACAGTCGGCTGGGAGCAAAGTTAATTTAAAGGTACAAATAAAATCGTTACGGCGTCGACCGCTTGGAATTCTGGGCGCTGTTAGGGTGTCGTTGCAACTACCCAGTCAAGTTAGCAAAGGGTCTACGGTTATTAAATTGTCCACGGAAACTATTGATTAATTCTTGCTCTACGTCACCCGGTATTTGGTCGCTTGTAGTTTGCCAACAAAATAATAAGTCAGCGTGATTTTTTAATTGCCATATATAACGTCCGCCGTAATGTCCTACGTTATTGGTTTGTCCGAAACGTAAATATTGTTTTAGTCTTTTACGAAGACTGGTCGCTTTACCAATGTAAACTACTTGCGCGTCACCAACCCAATTGTCCATTAACACGTCCACGGTTACATTTGGATTTTTACCTTTAAAGAAACCACCAACACCTGTTGTGAGAAAAGCTGGTCTCTTTGGTGTCGGTGTCAGCACGAGATAAACGCCTTTAGTGTCGGGTATGCAAGAATGGTCAGTCCACAAGTCCGAGATTTTTTTAAAACCCGTAAAGCCATTCGCTTGTATGTCCGCCGTATTATTGAAGTCCATTGCAATGCACCCTAACGTTCCCACGGCAAACGCAGAACGGTTTTGAAACCGTAATGTGTCACCCGTGAGAACGGATAAATAAAAGTACAAAATATTTCGTTACCGAGTCAGCCGTTTTGCGTATTGCCGTGTGTTAGCACCTGCAAATGCTACAAACATTACACAACGAGGCACTTGTCCACAGATGTATTTGTATTATGGTCGCGATACAAATAAGGTTACCTGTTCGCGAGCGCATTTTACTTTGTATGGTCGGATTAGTTGTCCGTGATTACTAATTTGTCTATTGAGAATGCTTTATTGTCTTGTGTTATTTGAATGAAGTACAGTCCGCTTGAGAGGTTGTCACGAGAAAGAGCAACTGACTGTCCTGAAATATTTTTTATTTGTTTTACTTGTTGTCCGAATGAGTTGTAAACTGTCAAGATAGCATCTTTTAAAACTTTGCCTGTCCGTAAAGTTGTCGTTGAAGTAAATGGATTCGGAGAAACAGAAATTTTATTTTCCACTTCAAAATCAGCAATACCCACAGTTATTAGCGAATCAAAACTAAGGTTATCAACTTTTAGCACTGAATTACCTTTGGGTCCACTGGTTGGCCCATTTGGATAAAAGGGAGCCATCAATATTGTAGCGCTATCGGCTGAAGTATAAATAAGTGGGATGGTAAAAGAAGTCCATGTTGAAGCATCAATACCTGTAATAAAATCCGGAGAACAAACGATTGTCCCATTTTGAAACAGAATTATTTTAATCCACATGGAATCACTATTAAATGAATGAAATTTATAATAACCATTAAAGTTGTTTGGATGTCCTGAAATAGGAAATGCAGGCTGAAAAGGATAAGCCATGGTATCTGTAACTGCGAAACCCCATCCGCCGGTAGTTTGTGTTAGTGAAGTATTATTTTCTAACCGCATGCAATAATTACCAACTGATACCGGGTAGTGATCTGTTCCTACTGTGCAGGAATAGAAAGGCCCTGCAGAATTTGGATTCATTGTTGCCCATCCGGTTGGTTCTTGATAACTACCGGTAGTTGTCCAGTTTTCAAATCCGTTATTAGGAATTTGAGCGTTTGTCTTAATTGTCATTGTAATTAATATTGTCAGGATAATTGTAAATTTTTTCATTTTATTGTTGTCAGTGATTATAGTGCTGACTCCACACTTTTATTTGTTAGACAAAGGTGAATGAAAAGTGTTTTTTAGAATATGAGGGATGTCACTAACGAGAGTGATTATTATCAGTCAAGATGATAATGAGTTTTGAAAGAAAGTCCCAGTCGGTGGGTACAAATACGGTCACCTGTCTGCGGTGTTAAAACATTTTTGTCGACCGCGACTTGTCCCCGGGACGAGTCGCATTTTGTTGGTGCTAACGTTCCCACGCCTGAAAATCGTGGCGGCTTTGGAAGCGACCATTTGTCGGCGGTGAAACTGAAAATAAAGATACGAAATGTTTTGGTTTACGAGTCGACCGCCATGTTTTTCAGACGTGTGTTATAGTGCGTTTTAGTCCACCTTACGGTATACAAAATAAATATGTTCAAGCATGTCACCGTCTACTTGGTCAATTTGTTTAAGATTTCCGTACTCGTTGTAAGTCATTGTATAAGTACGGGTGTCCCTTATTAGTTGAACTATTCTGTCACACTTATTGCAAGTGTCATATTTGAAATACCAATAGCCCTTTGTCCCGCTGCCTTCTACTTGCATTCTTGTCACTCTGTCTAAAGAGTCATATTGATAGCATTTGACTGTCCGAGGATAAAATTTAAAATTACACTCTCCAGACTGAAAGTTGGTTTTTTTAAGTCCGCCGGTCGGCATATAGTATGGAAAGTGCATTAGTCGGTGAGTAAAATAAAGGTCGACAGGTTTTTTTGATAAATCAACAACTGTGTCCTTAAAAAGAGTGTCCGTTTTGAATTGTCGATCTAAAAAACGATTGCCATTTTTAATTATTGTCAAACGATATTTGTCAGATTGACTGAATGTTTTAAAGTTTGTCAACGTTGTCAAAAGTGCTATGAATATTAAGGTCTGTCGCAACATAGTTTGTCGTCGGCTAAAATGCACTATAACGTTCTGCAAGCAAACCCAGTGGCGGTTTGGAACAACCAACTGTCGCATTGCAATAACGTTTGATAAAAGCAATAAATTTTCTTTACACACTTCGCCCGCCATTGGGTATTGCTTGCTGTTATGCCCTGTGCTTTAGTCCACCGCAAGTTTACCAGTCACAATAACACGGTCACTTGTCCGCAGTACAAAATAATACAAACCACTTGTCAAGTTGTTTTTTTGAATTACAACTTGGTCGCTTGTGATATTATTTATTGTCCGCACAATTTGTCCGCAGTTGTTATACAGTGTCAACGTACAAAGTTCTGCTTTTGTATTGTCAAATTGTAGTGTGGACTGGTCGCTTGTTGGGTTTGGATAAATTTGAAATAAAGATTTGGAGTTAATTTGATTAATGCTTGTTGTTCCAATGTCAATTACGGAAACGCCATCTATAAAATAATAACCAAAACTAGAATGAGTGCCGTTACCTCCAACATTAACAGAGTCACACGTAGCGCTTGTATTAAAATTGCCAATTGTTAAATATGTTTCGTTACCAATTGCAGTAAGAGTGTCTTGTATTAACATCCAATTAAGCGTGTCGGATAATACTGTGGTGTTTTTTATCTGTGGTATTGCGCTAATGAAACTTTGTGGGTAAATTAAATTTATTACCGTATCAGTAAATAACATACCTATTGTCGCGACTGCATAATCCCATCCGTCGGCTCGACTAACATACATACTTGCTAAATATTTATGTCCAGCCTTTAAAGTGTCAATCAACTTTGTATAAATATATTCTCTGTCATCATTATTGGTCGCGAATCTGGAAATCATAAAACCACCCGCGTAACCTGAGCCGCCGCAACAATCTTGTTGATAGCCAAAGTTAGAATATGGTTCGTTTACGCCAGTACTTATCCCTGCGCAAGCATTATAATAGTCTGGTGTCGATGCAGCAGCGTGCCAACCATTTGCATAAGCAATTTGTAGATTACCTGATGTGCTTTTTGTTGTCGGACATAATGAATATGTTTCAAAGCCACCATTAGTCACAAGGTTTTGTCCTGTCGCCAATGTCAAGGTTAGAAAAGTCAATATTGTTAGAATAATTTTCATGTCAGGCATTGGGCATAACGTTTTGCAAGCAAACCCAGTGGCGCTTTAAAAGTACAATGTGTCCGCTTGCGTAATGTAAATATAATAAAAAAATGTTTCGGTTTAACGATTCGCCGCCATTGGGTATTGCTTGCTGTTATGCCCAAGTGCTATTTATTCTACTGATAATTTACCAGTTCCAACAACGTTGTCACTTGTCCGCAAAACAAAATAATACAACCCATTTGTCAAATCGTTTTTTTGAATTACAACTTGGTCGCTTGCAATATTATTTATTGTCCGAACAATTTGTCCATGCAGGTCGTAAAGTGTCAGCGTGCAAATTTCTTTTTTTGTATTACTAAATTGTATTGTCGCGCTACTATTAAAAGGATTTGGATAAACAGTCGTTTTATTGCTTACAACTATTTCAGAGATTCCAGTTACACACTCATAAATACTAACATCATCAATATAGTAATAAGCTTGTCCTCCTGAAGGCGAAGTGTGCATAAAGTTAAGTGAATCCGTATTTACATCGGTTTTAAAATTTCCGATTGTAATATATTGTTCTCCACCTAATGCAGTATATGTTCCTGAAATCATTGTCCAATTAAGAGTGTCTGTCAAGAAAACACCTGGCGGAGATGTAATCTGTGGGATATATGGTAAATAATAATAATTAGAAGTTGTGATTGAGTTATTTGAAAGAAGTAAGCCCATTTCTGTTATTGCGTAATTATATCCTGATGGACTAACTCCAAGACTAACATAAAAGCTAACGCAATATTGTTGCCCTGAACGTAAGGAGTCTAATAGTTTTACTTGTATATATTCACGTGAATTTTGACCACTACTTGCCCAAACATATGTTCCAACGTATGCAACACCCGTGTGAGCATTTTGATACCCAATCCAATTGTTGGGTGAGCCAACACCTGCGCTAACTGCAGCAGCGCAAGTATCAAAATAATCAGGAGAACAGGTTGTCGGATTGTACCACGGGGCAGCTTTATTAACGTCGTTTGGCCAATACGGTCCGGGGCATGCGGTATATATTTCAAAACTTGAATTGGGAACAAGATTTTGTCCTGTCGCAAGTGTTACCCAAGTCGTCAAGATTAATATTATAAATGTCACTCGTGTCATTGTCATAGCATTGGGCATAACGTTCCCAGGGTTTGCGTTGGCGGGTTTTGAAACCGCGATGTGTCAACCGTGAGAACGGATAAATAAAAGTACAAAATATTTCGTTACCGAGTCAGCCCGCTAACGCGAAACCCTGTGTTACAAGCTGCAACGGCTACTAACACTACACAACGACTACGTGTCCTGCTGTACAAAATGTCCGCAGACCGTGTTATATTTTGAACACAATAAATACTGACAAAGGTTGTCCGTAGCTACTAAACATTTTTTGTGCTGTTGTCGGCGAGTAAGTCATTGGTGGAGGATACGCACTTGAAGTCGGAGTAAAATACTTGTGTTCCCAGTCCTTTTGCATATTGATTGAAAAACTTGTCTCAGTTATTATGCTGAGTCTGTTTGTCAGATTAAAACGAAATCCAAGAACCGGCGCAACGCCATATATTTGCGATTTAGTTTCGTCGCCTTGGGCATAACCGCCATTGAAATTAACTGCGTCATTTTTACTGTAAACAAGAGCAGGTCGAAGGTCAAGTCCGTAAAATACTTGCCAACGTTTGCTTAACTCACTAACAAATTCCCAACCAATACGTGCATTCAGGGAATTTGAATTGTTGTGATAAGTATTTGGGTCGCCAACATAGGAAGAAGGAATTGTCGCATTTGAAAAGTCACCACCAACTGCAAGTCGAATATTACCGCACTTGAAATAACGACGATAAGTCAAATAGTAAGTCGGGGAATAAGTTGTCGAGCTTGAATTAAGGTTTGCAAACTGTTTAATAAAACCAGTCGCGTCAACACCGAACTCGTTATGATAAACTTTTTTTGTTGTCGTGCTGTCCTGCGCAAGAGCGGTCAACGTGGTCGCTGTCAGTGTCGCAATAAGAAGTATTTTTTTCATTGTCTGCTGTATTTTGTCCGAATAACGTAGAGTCCGTAACATTATTGTCGAAGGTGGACTTGTCCCGAGGGATAAGTCCGCCGTTGTTGCTTGTAACGTTCCGCAAGCAAACCCAGTGGCGTTTTGAAAGTACAATGTGTCGGCTTGCGTAATGTAAATATAATAAAAAAATGTTTCGGTTTACAGTTCGCGCGCCATTGGGAATTGCTTGCTGTTATACGCAGAACGGTTTACTAACACTACACAATACTGTACAAAGGTCTGCCGATTTTGTAACTTATAAATTATTTAGCCAGTCGTTTTTTATTTCAACAGTCTCTGTTAGTTTTACGTCAACACCTAACTTTAATTCTTTTAATTTGTCACAAAGTAGATTGCCATCCATTAAATCAATTGGTGGGGCACCATCTCTAACAGCTTCTTTAATCGCATCTTTCGTAAATGTCCCAGTAGTAATAAAAAGTCCTTTTACCTCCCTGCCAATCATTGCACCTCTAAATTCTCTTATGTCTTTTGAGCCTACAGAGCCTTTATAACGTTTGCATTGAAAGATAACATAAAAACTAAGTAGACCATTTACTCTAACAATTCCTTTTCCATCAATTCCACCGTCTCCTGATTTACCTGTTACTTCCACTTGAAAAAATCCGCTTTCTCTTAAAAGTCTTTGCGAAAGTCGCTCGAAGGCATCTGGCTTTATTTTATAAAGAACATTTAATAGATTTTCTTTCCATTGCTCTGTATCATTAACTTCTTCTTCTGCGATTTCGTGTTCGGTCGCTTTTGTGGTTTTGTTTTTTGGAACAGTTGGTTTGGCTTGTTCTCTAATTGTCCGTACAATGTCTATATAGTCAAGTTTGTCAGGGTCTATGTTGGATTTAGTTAATGCCCAAATTCCGCGAGAAGAGTTTTCAAGAAGTCCGAATTTTTTAAGATACGTTCTACTCCAAGCAAGTCTATAGTCAACTTCCATTGTCGTTCCGTCGTCGCCGTGCGGAATTTGTAAAATGTCGTCAGATATTTTAGCAATCACATAAACCTTAGAATTAATTTCTTCTATTGTCCCCGAGCCGCCTAATTCTTTTAGAGCTTTAACAGTCGGAATAATTAGTTCGTCAAAAGATGGTAAGTCACTGTTTGCTTTTTTTCGTGCCATATGTTTTTATTTAAGGTTGACTTGTCCGCCGGGACGAGTCAACCGTTTTGCGTATAACGTTCTGCAAGCAAACCCAGTGGCGGTTTGGAACAACCAACTTTCGCCTTGCAATAACGTTTGATAAAAGTAATAAATTTTCTTTACGCAATTCGCCCGCCATTGGGTATTGCTTGCTGTTAGGTGTCTGGTGGCTACATACAAATAAATCATACTTACATGTCCAGTCATAAGTGTAAGGTAATTCTATATGCAAAGTTGATTTGTGTCAATAGCCATTCTAAGAAGTTGTTTAGTCCATGGATTGATATAAATACTCTTTGTAATGTAGGAACTGTCACATCCGTCATAAGCAGGAGCGGAGGTTCCAATTCTTTGTTTCAATAATAAAACATATTCATTTTTTACATTATGCATATTTGGTTCGATCATATAATAAATGTCACACGTTTTGGGATTAAGATTATATTGTTTAACCAGCAACATGAAATCTTTTTTTGTTGGCAAAGTTCGAACATCATGAATTTTTATCAGGTTAGTAACTGTAAACTTGATAGGTTTTAAATCTTTAGTAATCCCTATACACATGAAATAGGGTTTGTCGGAAAAGTCATTTTTTAAACTGTACCAAAAATAGTAATAAACAGGGATGTAATTAATACCGTTCTTGTATTGAACAAATGTTGGAATTTTTTGTTTAAGGCGTTTCGTCTCTTTTTTATTAATTATTGTTGTATCGTCATAACCAGATTTTAGTGAATTAAGATAAAAAGCGCTGTCCACGGAGTTTATTTTGAACAATGAGCATAAAAAAGTGTCTGCAATTTGTCGAGCATTGTTTCGCCATTCATTTGGTGTCAAAGTCTTTGTTTTAAACCCAAAAATAAGAACGGAAATTATACAGACTATCAGTATCTTTTTTGTCATATTACTACAATTTTTCGTCCAGTTGAATGTCCGCCACTTGCACCTAACGTTCTACGGCTTGGCGGTCGGGCGATACGAAGCACCAACCAACTTAACCGATAAACTTTTTATAAAGATAACACTTTTTGTTTTGCACCGTCGCCCGACTGCCGAGCAAGCCGTTGTTACTGGCAGTGGTATTTTTCTTTTTGCTTGTCATGTCTTGGTAAGCAATGGTTTTCACGTCTAATTAAATACAGTTCGTAACACTTGGGTCGGTATTTTGTGTCTTGCTTGTTTGTCTTGTTACACAATTGTTATAAAAGTTTAGTTCAGCTTAGTTCGTCAAATTTAGTTTGTTCGATTTGTACCAATTGGATGTGTCTTTATTAAATAATAGATATAAGATATAGCAGTCTATTATTAAATTAATAATAGAAACAAATATTAAAAGTATTCCCTCATTGACTGAGTCAATAAGACTTGAAATATTGGTGATAATAGCATAACCAGTAAGTATAGCTATTACTATTCTTGAAATTGAAGTTCCTGATTTTATCCATGCTGCAAATAATAATATTATTATCCATATAAGAATTAGAGAGAAAGATAACAAGCTAACTATTTGGCTGAAAGAAATGCTACCTACAGCTTGATTTAAATAAAATGCAGTGATTATTAACTGGATTAAACTTATTGGAATTCCAAGTAATATAAATTTTGCTACACGTTCGATGTTTGGATGTAATTCTATTGTTCCACTTACTTTCCCTACATTCTCGTTTTTAACCTCAAGTTCTTTTATCCAATTTTCAATTTCAATAATATTAGTTATTTCTATTTTTCGCATTTTTAGTTCACTTAATAAAGCAGCTAATGCGTCTTTTGTAAATTTTTTGTAATTCGAGGCTATTTCAAGCAAATCATTGTCTGATTTGTTAGACATTACTTTATTAAAATCTCTATTCATTAGTAGTCTTGTTTATGTGATGGTTTGTCCTGTCGAGCCATTGCCAGTAACGTTTTGCAGCCAGATTTCCGAGCGGCTTTGGAAGAAGTCACAGTCGGCTGGGAGCAATGTTTAATAAAGGTACAAATAAAATCTTTACGCTGTCCGCCGCTTGGAATTCTGGGTGCTGTTATAACCAGTACGGCGCACATAGTTTATTTTTTCTCGGTCAAATAATTAAAAACTTCCTCCGCTGTCCCAAGTTTATATTCTTTAGCACACAATAATATGTTGGCGTCGTCGAAGCCATAAAGTCCTTGAAGCAAAGGAATAGGAAAAGTCACGTCGGCTCCAATGTTAGTTCCATATTTTTTGTCGATTGTAATTAAATACTCAAATTCAAAACTAATGCTGTATTGTTTACCAATACATTTATATACTGTTGAACATTTGTTGCATGTGTAAACTAAGTCGGCGCTGTAGTCACCTATTAGATTTTCGGTAATTCTGTCTGTTTGTTTTAGAAAGTCCAAGTTTTTTGAACGGGCAATTGATATTAAATAATTGGAGTCCGCGCAAAACACGGGCCCTGCTTTATAGTTGTCATGCTGAAATGCCGTTAAGTAGCGAAAACGTGGATAGTGGCAAGGACAAGAATCTTTAAGTATTTCTGTCAAGGCAGTTAGTAATGTGTCGCGAAGTTGATTTGTTGACTCAACGGTCAAAGGTCGGCGAGGAATATTTTTGTCTGCAATGTTCATTGTCGGTTATTAGATTTGTCCGCCGTATTGGTTATAACTTGTTTATATGTGTGATAAACTTACATAAAACCATCCGTTTTTGGTGGGCTTTATGTAACTGGTATCACATTTATATTGTAAAAGTAATATCATTTCAATTATAAATCATCAAACGGCGATTTTATTTTTTGCAAACTTTTGGTGCTTACGTGTGTGTATATTTCGGTTGTTTTGCTGCTTTTATGTCCAAGCAACTCTTGTATATAACGTAAATCAGTTCCGTTTTCTAATAAATGGGTGGCATAGCTGTGCCGCAACCAATGCAAACTAACGGGCTTATTAATTTTAGTTTTTGCCAAGGCTTGCTTTAATATGTTTTGCAAGCTCTCTGCACTATAGGGTTCTCCTTTATATTGCCCTTCAAATAACCAAGTTTGTGGTTTATAGGCTTTATAATATTCTCGCAATAGGTTTATTATTTTATCGGATATAGGCGCAATGCGGTCTTTTTTGCCCTTAGCTTCTTTTATTAGCAGCAAACCACGCTTACTATCAACATCATTGGGTTTTAAATTAAGCAATTCACTCCGCCTCAAACCACAAGCATAAATTAAACTTAGCATAGCCCTATGTTTTATATTGGCATGCGCTTCCAATATTTTCTTAATCTCTTCTTTGCTCAAAACATTTGGCAATGCATTGCTTTTTTTAGGGCGGTGTATTTGTTCTATATCAATACTCTTATTTTGTATGGTTCTAAAAAATAATTTTATGGCATTTACAACCTGACTTTGGTATGATGCCGATAACTTGTATTTGAGCACAAACTCATTATTAAAAATAATTACATCCTGATTAGTAATTTCTGTTACAGGTTTGGTGTTATAAAATTTAAGAAAAGCCTGTAGTGCATTTGTATAAGTACCTATGGTACTCTCACTATAACGTTTGCTTTTTAGCCATTGCACATATTGTTTTACTTTTTGTTTGGCTTCATCATTAAGCGTAGGAGGCAGGCTTAGTTTTTCTTCGGTAATAGTTGCAACGCCGTGCAAGGTTTGTTTTAGGGTATTTAGTGTGTCTTCATTATTTGGGTAGTGCCATAGTTTTTTGCTGCTGCTGTATTTGTAGCCTTCAACAGTTTTTATAAGCGCAATAAGTTTGTTGTTATATTCAAAGCTAAGTGCCAGGCGTTTTTTGCCTTCATGTTCTATGCTTTGTATTTTAATAGCTTGCATACACCAAATATAATACAAAAAGCAATTAGCTTGCTTAAAAACGCCCACATCTTTACTTTAAGTATACCTATGTTTATTTTAAGTATGCGCATGATTACTTTAAGTATATGGGTGTTTATCTTAAGTATACGTATGATTACTTTAAGTACGTGTATGTTTATCTTAAGTATGTGTATGTTTATCTTAAACATGTGCATGATTACTTTAAGTATACACATGTTTACTTTAAGTACGTGTATGTTTATCTTAAACACACGCATGATTACTTTAAACATACACGTGTTTGCTTTAGGTATGTGTATATTTATCTTAAACATAGTCGTATTTACTGATGTTACAGCGCATAAAACCTTAAAAATGTCAGTATTTTAAGGGTTTTTAACTGT
>PLYA01000002.1 GCA_003153315.1 Bacteroidota bacterium | reverse complement strand
AATATGTGGATGGTAGAAGGCTTACGCTGTGGACAGCATTTGCTCGTGAGGTGCCCTCATGGCTTGCTTTTTTGCTTAGTTTTATTGTTCTCTTAGTAACATGGGTAGGCCATTGGCATACGTTTAAATTAATTGGTAAATCATCTACTAAATTTACGTATGCCAATGGATTATTAATGTTATCTGTTGTGCTAGTGCCATTCATTACTGCGGCGGTGGCAGAATATCTTAACACTGCTAACAGCGATTTAGCCCAGCCTGCCATTACCTTGTATTGTGCGGTGATTCTGCTAAATAATTTTGCGTGGAATTTAATACATCACGTTTATTTATTTTCGGAAGCATTAGTGAAACCCAATGTGAATATTAAAAAAGCAAAGAAGCAAGCTAAGTATTCGCGATATATGTTTATTTTGTATGGGTTCACTTTTATTTTATCATTTTGGTGCCCTTTAATTTCATTTACAATTATTGCTTTGACATTTGTGTTGTGGTTAATTCAGGGTATTGCGATCAAGGAAGAAAAAATGACTAACTAAAGTTAGTATACTTATTGCTCAGTAGTAAGTTATTAAAAATGAGCTAAAAACCAAAAAAAACCTATATTTGTTATTATTATAGTCGGCAAATCCCATGCACGAATTACTTATAGCACATATTAAGAAACACTCCACAACACCGCTAACAGTAGCTGATATTGAGGGAATAAAAAAGTGCTTTACTCTTAAAAAATTACGTAAGCGGCAGTTTTTGTTACAGGAAGGAGAAGTATGTAAATACTTTGCTTTTATTGTAAAAGGAGCTATGCGTAAATATACTGTTGATGAAAAGGGTGCCGAACATATCGTAGCTTTATCTGTTGAGAACTGGTGGATTGGGGATCGCGAGAGCTTAACGAACTCTACACCTTCTAAGTTGAATATAGATGCATGGGAAGATACAAATGTCCTGATAGCGACAAAAGATGATTTCGTTACTTATGTTTCCCCCATTTCTGCTATTTCTGAAATGCTGCGTGAATTGGATTACCGTCACGCTTTAGCTCTCCAAAAAAGAATAGGCTCAAACATAAGCCAGTCGGCAGAGCAACGCTATTACGATCTTGCCAGCACCTACCCTGAATTCGTTCAACGCTTTCCGCAACACATCATTGCATCCTATTTGGGTATAACTAAAGAAACCCTTAGTCGCGTTAGAAATAACGCTGTAAAGAAGTAAGTTACAGTAGTATTTGTCAGTTTTTCCTACCAGCACGTTGACATTTGTCAACGTTTTTTTTTACCAATTATCATCGTTTTCCCCACCTTACTCGACGCAACTTTGTATCGTTAATTAATCACATTATAAATAACATTAAAAAATAAATCAAATGGAAAAGAAAACAATTGTAGTAATCGGAGCAACAGGCGCACAAGGAAAAGGCTTAGTAAATGCTCTTGCTAATGAAAGCGAATTTAACGTAAGAGCAGTAACACGTAATCCTGAAAAATATTCGGGTAAGGCACACGAAGTAGTATTCGGAGATTTAAAAGATGTGCAATCCTTAAAGAGTGCTTTCAAAAATGCTTATGGTCTATTCGTAGTAACAAATTTTTGGGAAGGAGCTGACGAAATCGCTCAGGCGAAAAACGCAGTAGATGCAGCAAAAGAAGCTGGCATAAGTCACTTTGTTTGGTCAACACTTCCTAATGTTGAATCAATAAGTGGTGGCGAGTTTGAAGTTCCTCACTTTACTCACAAAGCGGAGGCTGATAATTTGGTAAGAAATGCAGGTTTTAAATATTACACATTTGTTCAGCCACCTTTTTATTTTCAAAATTTTAATGGCCTTATGGCTCCTCAACAAAAACCGGATGGCTCCACTGGTTGGGCACTCCCAATTGATCCATCAAAAAAAGCTTTTCACATGTCGGACATCAATGACTTCGGTAAAGTAGTTGCAGGTGCTTTTCTTAAACCTGAAAAAATTGGAAACGGAGCTTACTTATCATTATCTACGGAGTTAAATAGCTTCAATGATATTCTTAAGGCATTTAAAGAAAATGGTAAGGAATATACTTTCTCACAAGTGCCAACTGAAGTGTTTTCTACTTTTTTCGAAGGAGCAAAAGAAGTAGCCGGAATGCTTAAGTATTTTGAAAAGCATACCTATATGGGGCCAAATTCAGAGGCAAAAATTGAATTGGCAAAAGAAATAGCAAACAAAGAATTTGTTCCATTCACTAAATGGCTAAGCCAAAACAACTAAAGCAATGAAAAAAACAAAAAAAATCATCGCTTGGGTGCTCACTGGGTTTTTTGTATTTCTCTTTATTTTCTCAGGTATTCAAAAACTGATAGGGGTAAAATTACAAATAAAAGTTTTAGAAGATCTCGGATTTGCCCCATCTGCCTTGATTCCATTCGCAATAGTTGAGTTTGTATTCGCAATCACAATCTTGATTCCGAAAACAAGAAAGCTTACTATATATGCAATCCTTGTATGGGCTTTGATTGCAGGTGTATTACTTCTTCGTCATGGGCAACCACCAATTATCTCAATTGTTTTTGTTGTAGTAGGAGCAACTATTCTTTGGCTTCAAAAAGAAACAAAAATCAAGCGTAGATCATCACTGGAAATTTAAAAAATAAACATCAAAAACAATGGAAAAGAAAATAGCATCTCAGGCAAACACACATGAAGGAAAAGTGGCACTGGTTACTGGTGCTGCCCAGGGTATTGGCCAAGCTATTGCATTGGCATTCGCAGAACGTGGGGCAAAAGTAATAGCCACAGACCTTGTGATCCCTGTAGAAACAGTAAACAAGATTGGTTCAACAGCTCGCGGATTTCAACTTGATGTCACAAAAGAAGAAGATTGGAATTCAGTATTCGAGAAAAGTCGGGATTTAGGTGGGGTAGATATTGTTGTAAATAACGCAGGCT
>PLYA01000053.1 GCA_003153315.1 Bacteroidota bacterium | reverse complement strand
TCGAGCATCCATCAATAGCCTCGCCTGCCCCGGTATTAGGTGGGCGGCGCGATGAAGTGAAGAGGATTTTTTTGTATAAATTTGCTTTGAATAATATATTCGATAATTAAAAACAAAGATGATTCAAGATACAACAATTCCAAAAGCATTTATTTCTTATTCGCATGACTCACAGGAGCATAAAAAATGGGTATTAGAACTCGCAAAGCGCCTTCGTAATAATGGTATTGATGCTATACTTGACCAATTTGAACTACAAGCAGGAGATGATATTCCTCATTTTATGGAAACACATTTGGCTGACGCTAATAAAATTCTTATGGTATGTAGTGAGCGATATGTAGAGAAGGCTAACAAAGGTCAGGGTGGTGTAGGGTATGAAAAAATGATTGTGACATCTAATTTAATGAAGCAAATTGATGAGAATAAAATCATTCCTATAATTAGACAAAAAGGAGGTATGGATGCTCCTACTTTTTTAAAGAGTAAACTTTATATTAATTTTTCAAAGGACGATAATTATGAATCTAATTACGATGATTTAGTTAGAACAATTCATAATGCACCTTTGTTTCAGAAACCGCCTGTAGGAAATAATCCATTTACTCCTGTTGTAAAAGAAGAATTAGATGGCGATATTAAATTATTACACAGCGTTTTGAGAGTTATGATTGAAACCCAAGGAGATCGTTTTTTTGTTGATTTATCTGCTACAGCCAATAAATTAAATATCTCATTTGCTTTATGCAAAGTAATGATAATAAAACTAGTTCAATTGGGATATGCAAGATGGTATCTTAAAGATTCGTCTATTCATGTGCTTGATAAAGGGTTACTCTATGCTTATGAAAACAAGCTTTTAAGTTAACTAGTAATTGCGTTAGGGATTGCAACGAAAATCCTTTTGTGAGGCACGAACAAAAGATTGCAGTGCAAAGCCCGACGGCGTAACCGCCGGAACGCTCTAATACGGATTGAGATTGCTTCGTCATGCTTCCTCGCAATGACGATGAGCTTCGCTCGCAATGACAAGAAGGCTAAAACTTAACTCCTTTGGGTACAAACATAGAGGCATCTCCGTTGTTGCGTATAATATCGCGTATAATGGTGGAGTTTATGGCAGAGTGCTCGGGCAGGGGCATAATAAATATAGTTTCTATGGTTGATAGGGCACGGTTCATTTGCGCAATAGCTTTTTCGAACTCAAAATCGGTACTGGTGCGCACACCGCGTATAATAAAGTCGGCCTTTTGCTCTTTACAAAACTCGATGGTTAAACCCGCAAAACTTTTTACTTGTACTTTGGGTTCGTTTTTAAATACAGTTTTTATCCAGCCCAAACGTTTCTCTATAGGAAACATATAGTGCTTGTTGCTGTTGGTGCCTATGGCAATAATTATTTCGTCGAACAAGTTGATGGTGCGTTTTACCAATGCTTCGTGCCCTATAGTAAAGGGATCGAATGAACCCGGAAATACGGCTATGCGTTTATTCTGCTTACTCATGCGGTTTAAAAATACTAAAGTTTACATTACCATAAGTTCTTTTTTCGATAAAATTAGGCAAAGCAGAAAGGTTGGTTTTTGGGCCATGCTCTATAATTAATATACCATTTGCAGCAAGCAGTTTGTGTTGAAACACGGCAGGGCTTATTTGCTCTATCCAGGTAGCTTCATAAGGGGGGTCGGCAAATATAAAATCGAAGCTATTTCTTTCGCTTTCAATAAACTTAAAGATGTCTGCTTTAAAAGTCTTTAGGTTAGGCAGGCCCATAAGTTTTGCCGTATCGCTTACAAACTTTACGCAGTTACCATGTGTATCAATTGCGGTTACATTCTTAGCTCCGCGCGATGCACATTCAAGGCTAATGCTACCTGTACCACAACATAAATCAAGCACATTGGCTGATTCTATATCTATACGGTTGGTGAGGATATTAAACAGGGCTGTCTTGGCAAAATCGGTGGTGGGTCTAACGGGTAAGTTTCTTGGCGGGTGCAGCACCCTGCCCCCCAGCGTTCCGCTTATAATGCGCACAGGTATAAATTAAAGAGTGAATAGTAGAAATGATTAGGCAGCTTGGCGAAATCGTTATTAAGCACAATAGTTTTATTATGCACCGCAAACTTTAGTTTAGGGAAGTATTCTTTTAAGGTATCATACAATGCCGATTGGGCTTCAATCTCACCGGCAAGCACAATCTCGGTTTCATCAACGGCTAATTTGTTTTGCTCTAAAGAAGCTAAAATAAAATACAGAAAATCTTCGGTGCTTTGATACTCGAAAGTATTAAAAAATAGCAGTTTCTTCTCATACAATGCAACATCAAAACTTTCTGTACCCACGTGCACCAAACAGGTTTTATGAGTCTTGGAAGCCACATCTGCAAGGCTTTCGGTTATACAGGTAGATTTATGTTTGATATGATTATTAGGGAAAGTTTGGTCTATTAGTACTTTTAATTTTTGGTTAATGGCATATACGCACTTACTATCTGTACTGTTTATGTCATCACTTAAAACAATATCATCTCCACCGATAACATGATTGTATGCCAACCACTTTTCTTTATCATCAGCCTGAAACAGGGAAGAAGGAATAACAGTATATAAAGCGTTAGAAATACTTACATAAACACTTGCATAACCCTGAGAAAAAAAGGCTTCGCTATGTAAGAGATGGTCGAACACCTCGTTTATTTTCTCGTTAGGTTTAAAGGTATAATGCTGCAGGTAAACAAGCTCGTTTTTTGCCGTAAACAAAGCCGTAACCATATCTGTATTAGAAACCTCCAGACAGGCTCTTAGCTTTGAGCTTTGCTTAAAATCAAAGTCAGGGGCAATCAGTTTGGTCTTTATTTTAGCGGCTACAGTTTTCAACAACAATTCAAAATTATAAATTATAAATGATTTAAACTCTGTTTATTAATCATTTGGGTGATATGCAGCATAGTTGTGAGGTCGCTGCTTTTTAATAAATTTGCGGTAAAGACATAGACAGATGAAGGTAATTTCGGTATATAATATTAAAGGTGGGGTGGGCAAAACGGCTGCTTCGGTTAATTTGGCCTATGCTGCAGCTAAAGAAAAGAACAATGTATTACTGGTTGATATGGATCCACAGGCAGCCAGTACTTTTTATTTAAGCGTGAAGGAAGATACGAAAGGTAAAAAAACAAAAAGCCTGCCGGACAGTAAAAATTTAGAAAACCTTATTAAAGAAACAGCTTATGAGCATTTAGATTTGTTGCCTGCCGATACTCGTTACCGTCAGCTTGACTCCTATATAAGCGATATGAAGAATGGTGATAAATGGCTTAAGAAACTTTTAAAACCTGTAAAGAAGCAATATGATTATATTATTATTGATTGTCCGCCAAACATAACTGCCCTATCTGAAAACATTTTAAAAAACTCAGATGCTGTGTTGGTTCCCGTTATACCTACGGTACTTTCAGTAAGAACTTATGAGCAACTAAGGAAGTTTTTTATAGAAGAGAAACTAGACCATAAAAAACTGTTTCCGTTCTTTTCGATGGTTGAACGGCGCAAACTAATGCATTTGGATACCATAGAGGCTTTCAGCAGGATACATCCGGAGTGCATAAACATTATCATACCTTATAATGCAGAGGTAGAAAAAATGGGCGAATATATGGCACCTATTGTTTGGAGATACCCCTATGCAGAGGTTTCGGAGAATTTTGTAAAACTATGGAAGAAAATAAAACAAAAGGTAAATTAAAAAAATTTACTATTTTCACCTGTTAATTATAAAAGTAATTCCTTTAAAGTATGGAAGCAACAACTACACTAAACGACAAAAAGAATTTTTTTATTCTTTATAAACCTAAAGATATTGTAAGCGGAGATTTTTACTGGGCACTCGAAATAAATAATAAATTCTATATCTGCACAGCAGATTGCACGGGACATGGAGTTCCGGGCGCGATGATGAGTATGCTTAACATATCTTATCTTAACGAGTCTATTATAGAAAAGGGCATTCAGAAACCCGATTTAGTACTTAACCATATCAGAGAAGAGATTATAAGTTCGCTCAATCCGGAGGGAAGTGAAGAAGAGTCTAAAGACGGAATGGATTGCATTTTAGCTTGTTTTGATTTTACTAATTATACGCTTGAGTACGCGGCAGCTAACAATAGCTTTTACATTATTAGAGATAAAGAAATAATTACCTGCGAAGCAGATAAAATGCCTGTTGGGAAATCTCCAAGAGATAAAGAACCTTTTACTTTACGCACGGTTTCCTTAAAAAAAGGAGATATTGTTTATATGCTTACAGATGGTTTACCTGACCAGTTTGGAGGCCCAAAAGGAAAGAAATTCAAATACAAACAACTGGAAGAAATACTTTTAGAAAACAACCACAAATCAATGGAAGAGCAGAAAGCTATATTAAGCGAACGCTTTGAAGATTGGAAAGGCAACTTAGAACAAGTTGACGATGTTTGCCTGATTGGAGTTAGGGTATAATCCTCATTATGCTGCGTGTTATTGTAGTTGGCGGAGGGGCAGCAGGTTTTTTTGCCGCTATTAATGTAGCAGAATTATACAAGGATACAGAAGTTGTCCTGATTGAGAAAACGCATAAATTACTTGCTAAAGTTATTGTGTCGGGTGGTGGCAGATGCAATGTTACCCACGCTTGTTTTGATAACGGCTTGCTTGTAACCCATTATCCTCGCGGAGAAAAAGAACTGCGTAGTGCTTTTAGTAAGTTTACAACCATTGATACTATTGAGTGGTTTAAAAAAAGAGGAATCAATCTAAAAACAGAAGATGATGGAAGGATGTTTCCTGAAAGCAATACTTCTGAAACTATTGCCAATGGCTTATTACGGATGGCACATGATTTAGGTGTAAAAATAAAAACAAGTATAGCCATTAAAGAGATTGTAATTAATGATGATAAGACCTTTACTCTAAAAACAGATACAGAATACAGTCCTCAATGTGATAAATTAATCATTGCCTGCGGCGGAAATGCCAAGCCCGAAAACTATAATTGGTTACGCAATATAGGACATACCATTGTTCCGCCCGTACCTTCTTTATTCACATTTAATATTCCGAATAATGAGATAACAAAATTGATGGGAGTTTCTGTTCCTAGTGCAAAGATTAAGATAGCAAACACAAAGTTAGAAACAGAAGGGCCTTTATTAATAACGCATTGGGGTTTAAGCGGGCCTGCTGTATTAAAAACATCTGCATGGGGCGCGCGTATACTTAATGGAATGAATTATGACTTTACTGTTCAGGTTAATTGGCTACCTTCATATAAAGAAGAAGCTTTAAGAAGCCTGTTTATTGAATACAAAGAAAAAAACGCCCCTAAAAACATTGGGGGTAACTCTCCTATTGAAATACCCAAACGTTTATGGGAATTCTTTTTGCATAACGCAGATATAAATGAAATGAGCCGTTGGGCAGACTTAAATAAAAAGCAACTAAACATATTAGTAAATACTTTACTGAATGATTCATACGAGGTAAAAGGTAAAACAACTTTTAAAGAAGAGTTTGTTACTTGCGGGGGCGTGAGTCTTAAAGAGATTGATTTTAGCACCATGCAAAGTAAACTCATTCCTAATCTCTTTTTTGCGGGTGAAGTTTTGGATATAGATGGTGTAACAGGAGGCTTTAACTTTCAAAATGCATGGACTACTGCATGGATTGCCGCTCAGGGAATTGGAATCTCTAACTTAAAAAGAAAAAACTTAACTTAAGGTAATGTTTCGTTAAACAGATATCCGTTAATGCTGATAACCGCTATATTATCACAAGCACCAGTACCAAAATTTATAGAACGGGTTGGTTTGCTTCCCGGTATAAAATCTTCTATTCCTGCCACAAAGCATTTACGGTAAGAAGTGCAATTAAAATTACGTACCAACCAATTTGGTTGTGTTACAGTAGCCGTAAAACTTTCTCCATCAGATGATGTTCCACTTGCGGTTCCGTATATAGCTATTTGTGCATGAGCCCAATCTATGGGAAGGTTATTAGGTTGTTCTCCGGCTAGAAGAACTTTTGTTTTGTTGCTTGTGCATTGTATGTTTCCCCCACCAGATTTATTAAGAGTCACATTTGCAGAAACGCTGTAGGTTAGATTTCCATTGATAACATGCCCCATGTTTTGAATGGTAAAGTTATTAAAGTTTATCCCATTCCCATCAACGATATATTCAGAAGCAAAAGCCCAAGAAACATTAATAACATTGCTCGAATCACGATACTGTAATCCTCCTTTATAAATATATTGTAATATACCTTCACGATAACGCCCATCCAAATTAGCAACCCCGCTACAAACCGGCTTATCAAAGTCTATATACATTGTATCTTTATCAAGTGGATTCAAATTATTAAAAGAAATTTGAGTACAAGAAGTACTCATATAGGTAGGTAAGCTCCCATAAGAAGCCTCAAGCCCTAAAGTTACTATATCATCAATATGGGTTTCAACTACTATATGGTCTTGTGCAGCACTGGTATTGCTATCAATAGGTGTTGATTTTTTACAAGAAGATACTATCAATATGATTGATAATACAGTTAACACAATAGATGATAAGATAATTCTTTTATTCATATTTACTTTTCGTCTTTTTAATAGATGTCTTGTCAAGTAATGAGTTTAGTTTAAGATATAAAATTAATTAAAAATAACTTATCTCATTATAAAATTAATAATCAGCTCTCTCTGCTTTAGCAAGTTGTTGTACAAATCAGTATTTGTATTTTTAATTTTTCTTAAATGAAACGCGCCAAGCATTTTCTTTTTAAATGTAGTGTATTGTATACCTATAAATCCGCATGCTGATTTAATAAATATATAAATAAGGATTGCATTTGTACTTTTAAATATCAACCAAACGATAAGAACTTCTATAGGAAGCAATACAATAAGAATTAAGGAACCTGTACCAAAATTAACGGCAGTGTAAAATTCAATATTCTTACAGGTTTTATCGGCAATACGTTTTGCAAAGTAATAAGGTATAAAGTTTAATACTTTTCCTATTGCATAAACAGGAAAACCAACAATCAATAAAAAGAAATTTATAATTGTAATATATGATTTGCTTTTAGATGCAATATAAATTAAATGATCGCGTAATTTTAATTGATTTAATTGATTTGAATAAATGTTTACTTTTTCCCTAAATGAAGCTAATTCTTTAGGGCGCTGTTCCATCAATTGATTTAATTTAGAAACAATATATTGCCAGTATTTTTGATGATCTTCCAGTTTATTGTAATTAAGATTATGCTCTTGTATATATTCTTTCTTTAAAATAAACTGTAGTTGTTCTATTACAACATCATTTTCTTTATCAATTAAATTAAGCGTTAACGGTTTTAACCTATCCTCAATTTCTTTAGTAAGTTTTAAAATGGCCTGAGGAGCTTGTTGTTTATATTCCTCATAATAATCTTTTACTATTATAGGTTCTCCAACCTCAAAATAGGCATCACCTCTAAACTTTGAAGGAGTTGAGTAAGTAACACCAACAGGCAATATCTGAATGTCATCTCTTCCGCCCTGTTCTATAAAACTTAAAGCCATTTTAGCTGTACCTTTTTTTATAGGTATTAACCTGCGTTCTTGTACAGAATAACCTTCGGCGAATACAATTAGTTTTCTTCGTTCTGCCAATTTCTTGTAAACCATCTTAAATGAGTCTACATTCTTTTTAGCACTTTCATACCCAACATCTTTAAAGCGGAATATAGGCAGAAGCCCTATCGAATATAGCAGTTTAGAGACGATGCCTTTTTTAAAGGCATCTCCGCGCGCCATAAAATAGGTTCTAGGAAATTGCAGTAAATACGTAAAAGCCATGGCATCCATAAACGAGTTTGGATGGTTCATAGCAATTAACAAAGGTTCTTTTACACGAGCGCGTTCTATGTTTTTGCCTTGCAAGCGTTTAAAAAAGGAAGGAAATAATGGCGTTAAAGCAAACTGAAGAAAATACCAAAGCATAATTAATCGTTAATTATGTCTTTGATTAATTAGTAGAAAGAATTTACAGCTTATAAACTCTTCCGACTAAGTAGAGTCTACTGACAAAATATCGAACTCTCATATAAATGATATTCGAGTTATTGCCAATTTAAAAAGTTACATCCCAATGGATTAAACTCTAAAGACTTAATCAAAGAACAGTCAAATTTAGAAATTATATACAAATAAACACTCAACCTTGAATTAATAGTAAACTTCCTCTTA
>PLYA01000042.1 GCA_003153315.1 Bacteroidota bacterium | reverse complement strand
CTAAAAGTTCATGTAGAGATGCTAATCGTTCCCATAGAGAAGCTAAAAGTTCATGTAGAGAAGCTAATTGTTCTTCTTTTACCCTTAATTTTAATCCTTAAATTAGAGCTTTTTAACTCTTAACCCTTCATGCGCATCCTTCTTTGCCTATTATTTCACACCGCATGCCTCTCCCAAAGCAAAAAAGACGACTGGACTTTATATAAATCCGAAAATGGTATCTCAGTATATTCGCGAACTTCAGCTGGCACAGATTATAAAGAAATCAAATCCATATTCTCTATAAAAACTTCTTTAAATAGTATTGTGGCTTTAATATACGATTGGGATTCTTATCCCCAATGGAACTACAGATGTGGAGAATCTAAAACCCTCAAAAAAATTAGCGAAACTGAACTGATACATTACCAAACGACAAAAACACCTTGGCCAGCCCAAGACCAAGATTTTATAATAAATATAAAGTTATCACAAGATGAAAAAACAAAAGTAATTACCATCAAATCTACCAACCTGCCCAATTATATCCCTCCATATAAAGACCGTGCACGCCTTGCAGAATTTACTGCCCTTTGGATACTTATTCCCTTTAAAGACGGAACCGTTCAGCTAACCTATCAGTTTATGGTAAAACCAAGTGGCTATGTCCCCGTATGGTTAGTAAACGTAGCCGTATTATCCGGTCCGTATGAAACCATGCATGCTTTTAAAGAATGGTTAATGAAGGATAAATATCAAAAAGCTAAAAACACATTCATAAAAGAACTGAATAATTAATTACTACTTTATAACACGTAAATGCGCATACTCCTTTTTTTCTTATCACTTAACATAGTATGCCTTGCTCAAGACAATGCAGACGATTGGCACTTAAAGAAATATCATCATGATATTGCAGTATATTCTCGTAAAACAGTCAATTCAGACTTCAGGGAGTTGAAATCCATAGTTTATTTGAAAACGTCTTTAAATAGCATCGTGGCTCTTATTAATGATAGAGAAACATATCCGCAATGGGTTTATAAATGCGGACAAGCTACCGTCCTAAAAAAAATAAGTGCGTCAGAGTTAATACATTATCAAACAGTAATAGCCCCCTGGCCCGCCGAAAATCGTGATTTTGTAGTAAATATAAAACTTACACAAGATGAAAAAACAAAAATCGTTACCATCAAATCTACCTGTAATGCTAATTACATTCCTAAAGTTGCCCGACATATACGAATTACAGAGTTTAATGCTTCCTGGATTTTAATTCCCTTAAAAGATGGAACTGTTCAAATTAATTACCAGTTAATGGTTCATCCCGGAGGTTATGTTCCCGCTTGGTTGGTAAACATGGCAGCAATAGATGGGCCCTATGAAACCATGATTCATTTTAAAGAATGGGTTTTTAAAGAGAAATACCAAAAAGTTAAGAATCCTCTTGTTAAAGAGCTAAATGATTAGCGTTTAGTAGCCTTTACCTTAGCTTTAGAAAGTTTAAGCTTTGGTTCCTGTTTTTTAAGCAAGCGTTGTATATTCTTTTTATGGGTAATAATCAGTAAAGCTGCTACCATAAAAGAGAATATTATTAAAGAAGCCGGACTATTATGCAATATTACCAATACTATAAATGGAAATGATAAACCGGCACACATAGAAGCGAGCGATACATAGCGGAAGGCAGCAAGTACCACTAAAAAAACAAGTAAAGCCATACCTGCACCCATTGGTTGAATTGCTAAAGCCACACCCATTAAAGTAGCCACGCCTTTACCCCCTCTAAAACCTGCTAATAAAGGAAATATATGCCCTAATACAGCCGCTATACCCAAAGCAATTTGGTAATTAATAAGCGGGGTTGAATGGGAGGCAAAACC
The DNA here is from genome assembly GCA_003153315.1 of Bacteroidota bacterium. Lineage (GTDB taxonomy): Bacteria > Bacteroidota > Bacteroidia > B-17B0 > Aurantibacillaceae > PALSA-968. Next base: position 5,443 of record PLYA01000042.1, on the reverse strand, counting down.
ACTAAAATGAGCCAGACAAATAGCTAATATACCTTTTACTATATCCATGATTAAAACAGGTACACCTGCTTTTTTGCCTAATACCCTAAAAGTATTGGTGGCGCCGGCATTTCCGCTGCCAAACTCGCGCACATCAATGCCGTAAAACAATTTGCCTACCCATAAAGCGGATGGTATAGACCCTAACAAATAAGCCGATAAAATTAAAATAACTTCAAAAGTGTTGTTAAGCATAGACACAAATATATAAAAACTAAACATACAAAGATACTCAATGTTAAGGAATTGTTAAGGAAACATTAAGTAATTGTTAAATTGGGGTACTTTTTTAGCTCAGAACCAATATTTTAACAAAATCTCCCGCCTATCAAGAAATGATGCAAGCCCCCACCGTTACATAGCTGGTTTCATCAATTAAGATGGCACTTCCGTTACTTCTTAAATCGTTATATAAATCAATGGCTAAAGGAGAGGCAGTTTTTAAAACAACTTTACATACCTCATTTAACTGAACAGATGATGAACCATACTCCTTTTCTAAGGTATTTACGTTTAGTTTATAGGCTATCTCCTTAACTACGCAACGTACCTGTTTAGTATTATGTTGCATGATATATTTAGAACCCACTTCTAAAGGCTTAGCATCCATCCAGCAAAGTACAACCTCTATATCCTGAGTGAGCTTTGGTTTAGTTTCCCGTTTCACAATCATATCTCCCCTACCTACATCTAAATCATCTCTTAAACGAATCACAATACTTTGAGGAGTAAAGGCTTCTTCTACTTCTTTCCCACCTAATTCAATGACTTTAATAGTAGATGAAATTCCTGAAGGCAATATCAAAACCTCATCTCCCTTCTTTACTATACCACTGGATAACTTTCCGGCATAACCTCTGTAATCATGCAAATCTTCCGTCTGAGGACGAATAACATACTGCACCGGAAAGCGCATATCGGTTAGATTAATGTCCGTATCAACCTGGATGGTCTCTAAAAGAGATAAAAGAGATTCTCCTTTATACCAATTCATTTGGGTTGACTTCTCTACCACATTATCCCCACCTAATGCATTAACTGGAATATACACTACACCCTTTAAACCTATTTGCTGTTGTATATTCGTATACTCACGGGTGATTTGGTTATAGCGTTCTTCACTAAAACCAACCAAATCCATTTTATTGATGGCAACTAGTATATGCTGAATACCCAATAAAGAAGTGATAATAGAATGCCTGCATGTTTGCTCCACAACCCCATTTCGGGCATCAATTAAGATGATGGCTAAATCGGCATTACTGGCACCGGTAACCATATTGCGGGTATATTGTATATGGCCGGGAGCATCTATACTGATGAACTTACGTTTTGGGGTAGAGAAATATTTATAAGCTACATCAATGGTAATACCTTGCTCACGCTCTGCACGTAAGCCATCCGTTAAAATGGCTAAGTCAATCTCACCGTTTGCTTTGTTTTTACTTTGCTTTTCAATAGCAACTAACTGGTCGGCTAAAATAGATTTACTGTCGTACAACAAACGCCCTATGAGGGTACTCTTACCATCATCTACACTGCCTGCGGTTATAAAACGTAGTATATCCATTGCTTAAAAGTAACCCGTTTTCTTTCTGTCTTCCATAGCTGCTTCCGACACCTGGTCATCTATTCTTGTTTCACCACGCTCGCTTATTTGCGATGCTGCAATTTCCGCTATTACCTCATCAATGGTATTTGCTTTAGATTCTACCGCGGCCGTGCAGGTCATATCGCCAACGGTACGGTAACGCACTTGTTTTTTTACAATGGTATCTGTTTTATCAATCTGTATATAATCAGATACCGCCACTAATTGATTACCTGGCGTTAATACACATTCTCTTTCATGCGAGAAATAAATACTTGGCAAGGCAATATTCTCTTTTTTAATGTAGTTCCAAACATCCAACTCCGTCCAGTTGCTGATAGGGAAAGCCCTTACGTTTTCTCCTTTATGAATTTTACCATTGTATATATTCCACAATTCGGGGCGTTGAAGCTTGGGGTTCCATTGTCCGAACTCATCCCGCACCGAAAAGATGCGCTCTTTGGCACGGGCCTTTTCCTCATCTCGGCGGGCACCACCAATGCAGGCATCAAAGCCAAATTCTTCTATGGTATCTAACAGGGTATAGGTTTGCAAAGCATTGCGACTGGCAAACTTGCCTTTAGGTTCGCTTAGCTTTTTTGCTTTAATGGTATCGGCTACCCGGCGCACAATTAACTTCTCGCCTGTTTGTTTTACCAACTCATCTCTAAAGGCAAGTGCCTCGGGGAAATTATGCCCGGTATCAATGTGAACTAAAGGAAAAGGAAACTTGCCGGGGCGAAACGCTTTTTCTGCCAGCTTAACCAACACGGTAGAATCTTTACCCCCACTAAACAACAGCGCAGGTCGCTCGAACTGCCCGGCAACCTCACGCAAAATATAAATAGCCTCAGACTCTAACTGCTCTATATAATTTAATTTGTAGTTGCTCATTGTTTAAATGAAAGCATTAACCTTTTTTTGTTGCGCCGTAACAATTTTTACTTAATGATTCTTTTGCACCATTATTTCCTAAAGAAGCTGCTTTCTCCCAATCTAAACAAGCACCTGCTTTATCTTTTAATAAAAACTTAACACTTCCTCTATTACTATAAGCCATAGCATAGTTAGGGTCTAATTCAATGGCCTTAGTATAATCTTCAATTGCTCCTTTATAGTTTTCTAAATTAAGCTTAGCATTTCCTCTATTACTATAAGTCATCGCGTATTTTGGGTTTAATTCAATTGATTTATTATAATCTTCAATAGCTCCTTTATAGTCTTCTAAATCAAGTTTAGCAGTTCCTCTCCCAAGATAAGCTTCAGCATATTTTGGGCTTAAATCAATAGCTTTGGTATAATCTTCAACTGCACCCTTATAGTCTATTAATTTAATTTTAGAATTTCCTCTGCCATGATAAGCTACTGCAAGTTTTGGGTTTAGTTCAATGGCTTTGGTATAATCTTCAATGGCTCCTTTATAGTCTGTTAATTTAAGTTTAGCATATCCTCTATTATTATAAGCATTCGCATAGTCAGGACTTAATTCAATCGCTTTGGTATAATCTTCAATAGCCGCCTTATAGTTTAATAATTCATCTTTGGAACATCCTCTATTAAAATAAGCCCAAGCGTATTTTGGGTTTATTTCGATGGCTTTAGTGTTATATTCTATGGCTTCTTTCATTTTACCACTCATATAAGCATCCCGCCCTTTATTAAACCAAGCAGTATCAGTTTGCCCCCGAGCTTGCTTCGCTATGCCCGCAATAATGATAAGAAGTAGAAAAACCTTAGTTTGCATGGGTTAAAAGTAAACAAAAGAGTTATAAGTTACGAATGGGGAGTTATGAGTTCTGATTTAAGTCTTGCAATTTTGCATTTGGTATTCATAATTCAGCATTTTGCAGGTGCAAAGCATAAAAAGAAGCCGACCAAGTAGAAACGGGAATACATCAGGTAGCTTCTACTTGATATCAAGTACGTTCAACATGATGCAAAACCTTACTCGGTTTGGTATCAAACAGTTTCTACCTGATGCCAAGTACGTTCTATTTGATACCAAGTACATTCAACTTGATGCAAAACCCTACTCAGTTTGGTGTCAAACAATTCCTACCTGATGCCAAGTTGGTTCTACTTGATACAAAACAGTTTCTAAAGTGTGTATACAAATTTGTGTTTGATATCAAGTACGTTCTACTTGATGCCAAGTTTGAGGTGTTTTGCCTCGGAAAATGTTAAAAATAGAGGGTAAAACTGTTAAAAGAAACCTTTTAGCTTAACGCCTTGCTCAATTTTTTTAAGTGCGGTAATGTATGCACCCAAACGCATGGTGGTTTTAAACTCGTGGGCGTTGGTCCAAACATGGTCAAAAGCAGTTTCCATGCTTAGGTCGTGTTTTTCGTTTACCTCTTTTTCTGTCCAGTAGTAGCCCATTTTGTTTTGTACCCACTCAAAGTAAGAAACGGTAACACCACCGCCATTTGCTAAAATATCGGGAACTACAATAACGTTTTTCTCTTGCAAAATAGCATCAGCCTCAGGGGTAGTAGGTCCGTTTGCACCTTCAATAATCAGTTTTGCATTAATGCGGTGCGCAACTTCTTCGGTAATTACATTTTGAAGTGCCGCAGGAACCAATACATCAACCTTAGCGGTTAAAAGCTCGCTGCCTTTAATTTCAACGCCACCGGTAAAGCCTTTTAATACGCCACCATTAGTTTTTACATAATCTAAAGCCGTTTGAATATTGATGCCTTTTTCATTATAGAAAGAAGCCGTATGGTCTCCTATAGCGCAAACTTTAATACCTTGTTCGCTTAATAAACGTGCGGCATGAGAACCCACATTACCAAAGCCCTGCACGGATGCAGTTACCTTTTTAGGGTCTAAGCCCATTTTCTTTAAAGCACAAAGGGTAGAAACCATTACCCCACGTCCGGTAGCGGCATCTCTACCTAAAGAACCACCCAATACAATTGGTTTTCCGGTAATAACACCGGGCATGTCTTCTCCGTGTATTTTATTAAATTCATCCAGTATCCAGGCCATTTCGCGCCCGCCGGTACCCATATCAGGTGCCGGAATATCTTTATTTACGCCAAACACATCGCGCATAGATTTTGCGTAGGCACGGGTAATACGCTCTAATTCACCAACACTTAACTTGCGAGGGTCACATTTCACACCACCTTTTCCACCGCCATAAGGCAGATTAGCAACAGCACATTTAAAACTCATCCAGGCAGCCAAAGCCATTACTTCATCCTGGTTCACATCCATGCTGTAGCGGATACCGCCTTTACATGGCAGTTTGTGGTGCGAATGCTGCACCCGGTAGGCTTCTATTACTTCTATCTTATCGCCTATACGCACAGGGAATTTCATTTGATAGACTGAATTACAGGCCTTTATCTGTTCCAGGATACCTGTTTCGAAACGGGTGTATTTGGCAGCCAGATCAAAGCTGCGTTCTACTCCCTTAAAAAAGCTATAATGAGCTTGTGCCGGCTTGGCAGTTACTGTTTCCACCATATTGTGTTTTAAATGTTAGGTAAATAATTCAAGATGTTTTTTCCTTCTCTAACTTACTGATTTTGCGGTCGAGAATTACCAGGTACACAAAAATTCCCGCAAAGATAGTAGCTAATACTGTAACCACAACGTATATTTTACCATTTGAACGCATAGTATCAGCCATTTCTGTCTCCGCGCTTGAAATGGTCGTAGTTATTAATATTAAAAAAATGGTTGTTAATATATATTTAGCCATTATGTTGTTTTTTGCAGTATGAATTTGTTCTGATTTATTTTTAATAGCCCACCTTCGTCCGCTACCATTAATCATTAACCATTGATCATTAACCATTA
>PLYA01000050.1 GCA_003153315.1 Bacteroidota bacterium | reverse complement strand
AAGAAACCCCAAGGCAGAAGATGATAGGTATGATGTACCTAGTACTTACTGCACTTTTGGCGATGAACGTGTCAAAAGATATTTTGATGACGTTTGTTACGGTAAATGAAAGCTTAGAGAGAACAAATAAAAGTTTTACTGAAAACTCTAACAAGGTTATGAAAGCTTTTGAGGATGCAAAAGCATCTAATCCAAGTGCAATACCTTACTATGCAAAGGCGGTAGAGGCTAAAAAGCTTACTACTGATTTGTATGAATATATGGAGAAAATGAAGCAGNNCGTTCACATACAGCTGCTCTTCCAGCAGGTGGAGATACGTTACGTTTACGCTTTGTAGATGCAAAAGATGATGCGAATATAAATACACACTTACTTATTGGAGATAATGAAAAAAGCCCAAAAACTGGTGAATTTACTGCTGTAGAATTGAAAGAGAAAATGATTTCTGTGCATGATAAGTTATTGAAGTTAGTTCAGGACATGCAAAAGGATAAAAAAACCCAGTTATTAAAGGATGATTATGAAGCGTTGATTAAAAAAATAGAAAGCCTTAAGCCGGATGTTGGAAATCAAACTGAAGATGGAAATGCTATTACATGGGAAATATTAAATTTTTATCACAATCCTCTTGCAGGTGTTGTTACAAACCTTTCTAAAATGGAATCGGATGTAAAGAACGTTGAAGCAGAGTTGATAAATCAATTATCAGGAGCTTCTGGTAAAGTATCTATTAAATTTAATCAGCTTATTGCAAAAGTAGTTGCTCCTTCAAGTTATATACAAGCAGGGCAACCATATAAAGCTGATATTTTCTTAGCGGCCTCATCTACTGATTTTAAAGATGAAAACATGCAGGTATTAATTGGTGTTGATTCTGCTGCTGCTGCTACGTCAAAAGGTGCTGATGCTGGAGGCACTAAAGTTCCTTTAGTTGGCGGTATGGGTAAATTTGAAGTTGGTACAGGTGGGCAAGGTGAACAAACCTATAAAGGCGTAATTAAATTTAAGAAACCAACTGGTGAATATGATTTTTATCCTTTTGAGGGTAAATATATGGTAGCAGCACCATCAGTAGCTGTATCTCCTACAAGTATGAATGTGTTTTATATAGGAGTTGATAATCCTGTTTCTGTATCAGCAGCAGGTGTATCTCCAACAGAATTAGTGGTGAATGCTACAGGGGGCTTAAGTATTAAACCTGCCGGTGGACCTGGAAAATATATAGTAAGAGCCACTACTCCTGGAAAAGTTAATATTTCTGTATCGGCTAGAACTAAAGATGGTGTAAAACCACAAGGTCCTCCTCTTGAATTCAGGGTTAAAAAAATCCCTGATCCAGTTCCTTCTGTTGCTGGTAAGAAAAGTGGTATGGATATTAAGAAAAGTGAAGCACAAGGTATTGGAGGAGTACTCGCTTTGTTGGAAGGATTTGATTTCCAAGCAAACTTTGTAGTGACCTCTTATGAGTTTGGTGCAACTATAAAAGGTTCTTATGTTTCTGCCACAGGCACGGGACCAGGTTTAACAAGTGAAATGAAAGGTTACCTATCAAAGGTTACAACTGGAAGTAAAATTTATTTTGAGAATGTAAAGGCTAAAGGACCAGATGGAACTATAAGAACAATAGGGACATTAAGCTTAAAAGTAAAGGGATAGTTTGATTAAAAACTAAAATAAAATGAAACAGATTAGGAATATCTCTTTGTTATTGATGATTCTTTTAACATTAAAAGGATTTGGTCAAGTAGGAACTGTATTTCAGCCGGGAGATTATCGCGATGGAATTTATGCTAAAGAAAATACGTTAAACCGACGTTTTATTCCTTATACATTTTTGCGTGAGGCTGATGTTCAATGGTCTAAAAGGATTTGGAGATACATTGATTTAAGAGAAAAAATAAACCAACCTTTGTATTATCCTTTGGATTATACAACAAGTAGACTTTCATTAATTCAGGTATTACAAAAAGCATTACTAAGTGGTGAATTATTGGCTTTTTCTGACGAAGAATTTTTAAGCCCTATGACCGCAGCTGAGATAAAGAAAAAATTTATTCGTTGTGATAGTGCGACAAATCAAGATGTAGATGCGGCTGGTAATGCTGTAGAAACAAGGGTTTGGAGATGTGATTCAGGCGAAGCAGTGTTAAGAGATGTTCTTAGATATTCTATTAAGGAAGATTGGTTTTTTGATAAGCAAAAATCGGTTTTAGAGGTACGTATTTTAGGACTTTGCCCTGGTCAGTATATGGAGGATAAGGGGGAATATAAAGATTGGTTTTGGGTTTATTTTCCAGCATGTAGACCTATATTTGCTAAATATGAAGCTTATAATACTAAAAATGATGCTGAAAGGAGAAGTTTTGAAGATATTTTTTGGAAGCGATTGTTTAATAGCTATACATACAAGGAACAAAATGTATATGATAGAAAAATTAATGAATATTCTCAAGGGATAGATGCATTGCTTGAATCGGATAGAATTAAAAATGATATTTTTTTATACGAACATGATATGTGGCACTTTTAACTAAATAACTACTAGACTAATTAATAGGAAAGCTGTTCTCTAGAGAACAGCTTTTTTTATTAGCTTTTGTTTAATATCTATAATTAACTTGTATTTTTATCTTTCTACAACTTAAGAGGCGTGCAGAAAAATCACATTATACTTTTTTTTGTTTTTTGTACATTATTTATTTTTAACAGAAGTATTTTTGCGCAAAAAGTTGGGGTGGTTCTTAGTGGAGGAGGTGCTGGCGGAGCTTGCCATGTGGGAGTATTAAAGGCCTTGGAAGAAAACAATATCCCCATTGATTATATAACAGGAACTTCTATAGGTGCTTTGGTTGGAGGACTCTATGCATCAGGATATGATATTGAAGAAATTGAAAAAATAATTATTTCAGAAAAATTCATTAGCCTTACTAAAGGAGAGATTGAAAAAAAGTATCAATATTATTATTTTAAAAAGGAAGATGATGCATCTTGGATTACGCTTAAAGTTTCGTTCGATTCATCCTTAGTTACCAATATACCTACCAATATAATTAGTTCGGTTCCAATTGATTTTGAGATGCTTAATTATTTTTCTAATTCAGCAGCAGCAGCAGCTTATAATTTTGATAGTTTATTTATCCCCTTTAGATGTGTAGCATCCGACATTGAAAATAAACAAAGCGTTGTTTTTAAAAAAGGAGAATTAAATGAAGCTGTCAGGGCCTCTATGACCTACCCACTTTTTTTAAAGCCAATAAAAGTCGATGGAAAAATATTATTTGATGGAGGGCTTTATAATAACTTTCCAGCAGATGTGATGAATGATCATTTTAACCCAGACTACTTTATCGGCTCGGTTGTTACAAGTATTAATCCTAAAGTAGATGAAGAGAATTTATATGCTCAACTGCGCAGTATGTTAGTAAAAAACCCTGATTTTAGCCTGAAAAATCATGCGGGAATTATTATTAAGCCATGGAGTGATGTAGGTACTTTTAATTTTAGTTCGTGTAAAAGACTTATTGATAGTGGTTATACAGCTACAATAAGGCAAGTAGATTCGATACGTAAAAATATTAGAACGAGGCGAACCAAAGAAGAAGTGGCGAAGAAACGAAAACTATTTAAATCAAAATATACAGAAGAAACTATAATAGAAGAAATTGATATAGAAGGTTTAAATAAAAACCAACAGTATTATGTAAAGCATTTATTAGACAATCACAGGAAAAAGCAATTTAGTTTAGAGAGTATAAAAAAAGGTTATTTCAGGCTCTCCGAAGACAATAAAATAAGATCTATTTTCCCTACGTTAATGCTTAATCCACAAACAGGTAAGTATAAATTGAATTTAAAAATGAAGCGTGAAAAGGATTTATTTATACAATTTGGCGGGAACCTTTCTACCCGACCTATAAGTACAGGTTTTGTATCGGCACAGTATAATTATCTTTCAAAAGTTGCTTTGTCTGTTTATGCAAATGGGTATTTTGGACGACTTAACCAATCTGGCTTAACGAAAATACGAATAGACTTTCCTACCAAACTTCCCATATATATAGAACCTCTTGCATGTATTTCCAGATGGGATTATTATAGTAGCAGTACTTTGTTTTACAACTTTGTACAACCTGCTTACCTTACCCAGCGAGACAGGTTTGGCGACCTTACTATTGGAATACCTGTTGGAAATAAAGCAAAAGCTATGCTTGCCGGAGGTATAGCTGAACTTGATAATGTTTATTACCAAATACAAAATTATAATGCTAAAGATACCGCCGATAGAACCATTTTTAAATTTAACTACGCTAATTTTGAATATGAATATAATACCCTCAATAGAAAATTATATGCTTCGGAAGGAGGGTATTTTGATATTAAAGCAAAATATATAAACGGCGAAGAAAGTTATATACCAGGAAATACTGCCAATGAGGTAAAAAAGGTTGACGTACCCCATCAATGGGCAATGGTTAAAGCAAAGTTTGATGGTTATTTAAAACCCTTTAAATTCTTCAAAGTAGGTATATTAGCAGAGGCGGTATATTCTAATCAAGGTTTGTTTTTAAATTATTATTCTTCCGTTCTTTCTGCACCTGCTTTTCAGCCTACACCCGAGAGTAAAACCTTATTTCTTGAAAATTTTAGGGCATATAAATATGCAGCAGGTGGCGGGAAGATGATTTTTCACCCGATGAAGAAAATGGATATTAGAGTAGAAGCATATGTTTTTCAACCTTATCAGGCTATAAATAACAATACTACTACTTATCAAGCCAGTTTAGGTAAAGCCTTTGTTGATAGATATTTTATAGGTATGGCAGCTCTTGTTTATCACACAGGGCTTGGCCCGCTTAGCTTGGCGGTAAATTATTACCACGGACAACAGCAGCCATTTACCTTTTTAGTACATTTTGGCTATACCTTATTTAACAGGAAATCTATTGAGTAAAAAAATACAGCTCATCTTCTCCAATTATTTGTGAACTTACTTTTTCTGTAGTTATAACAGGAGCTTTAACACCTGATTGAAAATATTTGCCCCCAGTAAAAACCCTTGCTTCGTCCCATAAACCTTTATCAATAAAACTTTGCAAGGTATTCGTACCTCCTTCGATAATGATGGATATTATTTTCTTTTCGTACAGGGTACTCATTATTTGAGGAATAATATCCTTTGTAAAATCTATATGATGATAATTGATGTTATTGTTATTAATTTGATGCTTATTTGTAAAAACAATTGTTTCAGTATCCTGAGAAAAGATATTGTTTGTAGCAGACACTTTTAAGTTTTTATCAATTAAAACTCTTATCGGATTTTTTCCTTCGGTTAAGCGTACGGTTAAGGAAGGATTATCAAGCAGGGCAGTATTTGTACCAATCAATATAGCTTGCTCTTGTGCGCGCCAGATATGTACTAACCCGTTACTCTCATCATTCGTAATCCAGTTTTCTTCTTTGGTAAAAGGGGGGAGTTTAGAAATAAAACCATCTTTTGTTTGCGCCCATTTTAAAATAATATAAGGTCTTTTCTTTTCGTGAAAGGTGAAAAACCGTTTATTTAAACTGCGACATTCTTCTTTTAAAATATCGGTTATTACTTCTATTCCGGCATTATGTAGTTTTTGTATGCCTTTGCCTGCTATCAAGGGATTAGTATCTAAACAACCAATAACTACTCGTTTTATTTTATATTCTATAATTAAATCGCAGCAAGGTGGTGTTTTCCCAAAATGAGAACAAGGTTCAAGATTTACGTACAGGGTACTTTCTGGCAATAAGCTTTTATCCGCCACGCTGTTAATGGCATTCACTTCGGCATGTGCCTGCCCGTATGTTTGATGATAACCCTCTCCTATAATTCCTTTCTCATTATGCACAATAACGCAACCCACCATAGGGTTAGGGGCTACATTGTCTAAGCCTTTTTCAGCTAATTGAAGGCAATGCCGCATGTATTTGATAAAATCTTGCATTTATAGAAGCAAAGTTACAAGTTAATAGTGAATTAATAACTTCGCTGAGTGTTACCCAATTCGGAATCTCAGATGCCGAAATAATTTCAGCAGATGACGAAGGGAAAATATATTTTCGACGTTCAGATTCAAAGAACATTTTTTGTATTAAGCATTGCAATATTTTTTCAGAGATTATAATGTTTGCCCTAAACACGATGGTTTTTAGCCCCACTTTTGTTAATATTCCTTAAAACGTGTTGTGCACCCAAAAACAGCATAATCTCCTAATATAAAAGAGGCTTATTTATGGAAACAAAAATATGCCCTATATTTATCCGTTAAAAAAATACTCAACTAATGGAACTAAAGCCCGAAATAATTGAAAAAATAAAACTGCTTGACGAGAAGTATGCTGCTATGGGGCAGGATTTGAATGCTTACTTAGAAGGTTTGCTGCATGCCGATTATTTAACTTACTGGAATTATATACACCTGGATACGCTGCTATCCTTGCAAAGTCCGCTTACTAATATACCAGATGAGGAGATATTTATCATGTATCATCAAATTACGGAGTTGTATTTTAAGCTCTGCATACATGAGTACAAACAGATTTGTAACCATACTGGATTAACTGCCGAATATCTGTTAACCCGTATAAACCGCATAAACCGCTATTTTGATGCACTTGCTATGAGCTTTGATATTATGAGCGAGGGTATGGAAAAGGAACAGTTTTTAAAGTTCAGGATGAGTTTATTGCCTGCCAGTGGTTTTCAGAGCGCACAGTATAGAATGATTGAGGTTTATACTACGCCTTTTACCCATTTAATGCACAAAGATTATCGCGGAAAATATGCGGAAGTACCGCCTGATGCTGAAATAGAAAAAATGTTTGAGCATATATACTGGAAAGAAGGAGCAACCGAATTAGCAACCGGTAAAAAGACCTTAACACTAAAACAATTTGAAGGAAAATATGCACATCAGATAATTGCTTTGGCAAAAGAATATAAGAGCAAAAATATTTGGATGCTTTATAAACAACTTCCAGAAATAGAGCAAAGGAATGAAAAACTTATTACGGCCTTTAAAAATTTAGATGTAAATGTAAATGTTAACTGGCCCCTTGCACATTATAAAACAGCTGTAGCATATTTGCAAAAAAATCCGGAAGATATTGCAGCAACAGGAGGCACCAACTGGCAAAAATACCTCCCCCCACGTTTTCAAAAACGTATGTTCTTTCCTACCTTGTGGGCAGATAGTGAAAAAGAAGAGTGGGGCAAGCAGTGGGTAAAGAAATACGTTTTTAACGCCTAACACAATAATTTTATTTATCTTTCGTTTCTTAGACAAATGAAAAAAAGATTACTTCTATTTCTGTTTGTTGTTTTATTTGGGAAGTCTTTTTCTCAGGTTGGAGGTTTATACTCGTATTCTTTTTTAAATCTGCCCATACCTGCCAGAACAGCCGCTTTGGGGGGTAGTTCTATTGCTTTAAAGGATGATGACATCAATACTGCTTTTCAAAACCCTGCCCTTCTTTCAGATAAAACTAGTAATTCCATATCAGGTAGTTATATAAATTTTTTAGGTTCTATTAATTACGGTTATTTGGCTTATGGCAGAAGCTTTAAAAACATAGGGCATTTTGCTGTTGGACTGCAAGATGTGGGTTATGGAATTATCAGCGCAAGAGACGAATATGGCAATCAGACTGGTACGTTTACAGGCAATGATTATAATTTAAGTCTTATGTATGCCTATGATAAGGATTCGTTACTTAGTTATGGGGTAACAGTTAAAACATTATATTCTAAATATGCTCAATACAGTTCGGTTGGTAATGCTATTGATGCGGGTATTACATATAACAAAGCCTCTAAGTTGTTCTGTCTGTCTGCAGTTATACAAAATGTGGGTAAAGAATGGAAAACTTATACTGGTGGCCCAAAAGAAAAATTGCCATTTAATATATTGCTAGGTGCATCTAAAAAGTTTAAACGCGCACCCTTTAAATTGATAGCTACTTATGATTATTTAAATATTTGGAATTTAACCTATACTGATCCAAATAATCCTGCGCCAACTGTTGACCCTTTTACTAATCAACCCATTAAAACAACTCCGGTAAAGAATTTTTTTGATAAACTTGGCAGGCATTTTATTATAGCTACCGAAATTGTAGTTACTAAAAACTTTTTTCTTCGCTTGGGCTTTAATTACAAAATGCGCGAAGAACTTTCTTTACCAGATAAAAAAGGGCTTGCAGGCCTTTCGGCAGGGTTTGGTTTTAAAATTAATAGATTTAATTTTAGTTATGCGTTTACAAGACCTACACCGGGTTATAATATGAGTAGCTTGACGGTTGGAGCCAATTTTGGTAAGTTTATCAAAGCAGCCAAACCGCTTGTTATGCCTTTATAAATGACTCTTGTGAGCGAGAAATCACAGGTTCACAAATTCCACAAGGAAAAACTAAAAGATATGAGTAATCACCTGTTGAGTAAAACCTCTTTTCTGAAGTCTGTTCAATGTTCTAAGGCGTTTTTCCTTTATAAGAACCATTATGAGCTAAAAGACCCTTTGCCTAAAGAAAAGCAGGCTGTGTTTAGCAGAGGCCAACGGGTGGGTATTCTTGCTCAAAGCTTGTTTCCGGGTGGTATAGATGTTAGCCCTACCCATGTTTCTAAGTTTAATGATTCGGTAAAAAAAACAAAGGAGTTAATAGAACAAGGGCAAAAAGTAATTTACGAAGCTGCTTTTGTGCATGACGGAGTACTTATTGCCTTGGATATATTGGTATATGAAGGAGGTAAATGGTATGCTTACGAAGTAAAAAGTTCTTTAAAAATAAGCGCTGCTTATGTTATGGATGCTGCCTTGCAGTATTATGTGTTAAGTAATTGTTTACCACATTTAGAAGATTTTTATCTAGTAACAATGAATGATAAATACATTTTGCGAGATACTTTAGATGTGCAGGCATTATTTAAAATAAAATCTGTAAAAGCGGATGCAGAGAAAAATGTGGAGTTTATAAAATACCATGTGCAACTGGCAAAAAGTATAATAGATAAGGATGTGTTACCTAAAGTTGAGATAGGTGAAAAATGTTTTAGCCCTTATCAATGCGATTTTTATGGCACTTGCTGGAAACATATGCCCACAAATAATATATTCGAGTTTTCGGGTATATCTAAAAAACAGGCGCAGGTTTGGTATGAGAAGGGCTTTAAAACCGTATATTATATACCAGAAGAAGAACTTAGCGGAAACACTAAACTAATGGTACAAGCCTATAAGAACCATATAGAGATTATTGATAGACTCGCTTTGCAACAATTTTTTTCTAAAGTAAAATACCCCTTGGCTTTTTTTGATGCCGAGATGTATGCCCCTGCAGTACCTCAATACAAGGGTACCAGTCCTTTTGAGGCAATGCCCTTTTTATTCTCATGGCATAGGTTGGATAATGATAATGCGAAACTCGAACACGAATACTTTTTTCAGGAAGAGAATAGTTATGCAGGAAAGCATTTGCTTGATAAATTAATAGAGCATGCAACTAAAGTAAACAGCATTTTGGTGTTTGATACTGCGCAGGAACTAAAGGCATTGAGCGCCGTGGTAAAACATTTGCCTGAATACAAAAAGCAGATTGACGCCCTAAAAAACAAGTTTATAGATTTTAGTGATGTGTTTACTCATCTTTGGTATTACCACCCGAAGACTAAAGGCTCTATGTCTTTAAAAAAGATATATGAGAGTGTATTTGACAAAAATATTTTTGATGAACTGCCTATTAAATCGGGTCTGCTGGCTTCTTATAAGTACGATGATTATTTAAAAGAAACCGACCTGTTTAACAAACAAGAGCTTAAAATAAACTTAGTGGAGTATTGCAAAACCGATACCCAGGCCATGTACGATTTGTTTGTATATATAAAAGTGGCTATGCTTTAACCTTCTTTTTATTGCAACTGTATGCTTTGTCATCCTATGCTTGTTGCAAGTTGGACAGAGGATCACTGTATTATAACCTTTTATATGTCTTAGTATTTTAGCACACATAAAGTACAGGGGATAAAGGTAAATAACATAGTATTTTAATTTACTTACCTTTATGTGGTATAATTATAATACAACTTCACAGTATGAATTATGTACGTTACCTATTTCTTTGTTTGGCAATTTTACTATATTCCATTAACTTTTTATCTACTCCCGAAAAGACAAAAAAGGAATTTCCTAAGCAGGAAACAAAAAATAAAACAGATTTGTTGGACTATGCACCCGGTTATCCAAAGTATTTAGTTTTAGCAATTGATCAGCTAAAATATTTTCCCCGCCCAAGATTTAAACCGGGTGTTTCACTTCACCGAAATTTTTCGTGGTATGATTTTTATTACATGGCTTACGATTACTCTAAAGTAACAAAAGTACCATCAGGAATTTTTACTTATCCGGGACTTAATAAATATGAAGCCTATAAGCCTGCCATATACATGAATTGTGAAATGTCTAAAAACTGGAATTACTATTTTAATATTCCTACTCCCACATATTATTCCAGTGATTTTTCTAACCCACAAACTTTTGCAGGAAATGCTATTTCTTATGCTAACCTGCACCCCGAAATCCCTATTTGTACCTATATATTTTGGGGGGCTGTAAATCCTAGTAATATAGGTTATCCATCAGATAAAGCATATATAAAAACAGCCGATGCAATTGATCCGTGCAAAAATAACAACACATACTCCTTCATTCAAATAGACGGGGTAGTTCAGCGGAAGAATTTGGAGAAGGCCGTTTCTGCCCTTCCAAACAGAAACCCCAAAAAGAAAATTGATTTTATAAACGAGAACGGTGAAGTTTTTGGTCCGGCATGGACACCCAATGGAGAAGGTTATCGTGACGACCCGCTAATTACATGCATACAAAAAGATCCGGCAACTGCAAGACAAAACCGTGGACGCTGGCAATATCAAGTGTTTAACGCCTATAAAAAACAATTTATCAAATCAGATTCTATTCCGGGACTTTATGATTCCGAATTTTCTTTTTATCAGATATCCGCTTTTCTTCCGTTGCATTATGGAGAATATTCTGAGATGCGAAAAATAAATCAGTTTTATAAAGGAAATTCGTATTCAACCCCTGATTTTTATCCTGGTGATAACCGTCACAATATTTTTGACCGCTATGCGGCTAATCACGGTTTGAATTGCATCGCAGAGGGAAGAAAATTAGAAATTGAACAAGGTGATATTTATTTTTCTCCTTTTATTTGTGCAGGATGGTGGGAAGATTCTTTGAACTACCGTCCTGCACCTTGGCTTGCTTCACTTAAAGCACTTGGTGCAATGGGTGCCGAATATTTTTACCCTTCGTTTTTCAATATGAGAAATCCTTCTTCAGAAATCCCCGTAAACTCGGCTGGATATATTTACCAGGTTGCTATGCCGGTTTATGCGCAGGCAATTACTTCACGTTATTCGAAAATATTTTACAACTCAAAAGATTTTGTTTACGAAAGAGATGGTGACCTACTTGCTGTTTACCGTGAAGACACTAAAACAAAACCCGGCCTTTTTGTTATTAATGCAAATTGGTTTAAAGATGGAACTGGAAATGAAACCGAAGGAGTTATAAAGCAACACTACCTAAGTATTGGAAATAATAAAATAAAAATTAATTACCGACGACAAGGATCTGTTTACATATATGATAGCAGGAACTCTTCGGATGTAATTTTTTACCAGTTAGATGAATGGCATGAACCAACACACCCTTATTACTGGAGCAGAGATTTTGTTTTTGAGGCAGAATTGCATGATGATTCAACTGAATTTAAACTAACTACGGAATTACCTAAAAGTGCGGAGAAAAATGATTTTACAACATTTACGACTTACATTTCCTTTTCTTCGAAGAACATAAATACTCCGCTTATTTTTCATTTTCAGCCAACAGAAAAGGATACAGTTGGGTATTATATATGGGTGAGAGTACGCAGCAGAAAAAAATCTTCCGTTAAAATTTCTCTCAATGGAAAAGAGTTGGGAAGGATAGAAAATATTGTTTCAAATAATTTTAATTGGTACTGTGTTGAAATGAAAAAGAAAGCGCTTCGTATATTGCCTGCAATTGCAAAAGATAATGAATTAAGTATTTTTTCTTTGGATGAAACTTTAGAAATAGATAAACTAATTTTATCTGTTAATCCAAATCTTCCCAAAGAGAAGATGTGAGAATAAAAAATCTTCACAACCTCCTGGCAGAAGTGGATTGCAGCATGAAGCCTTATTAATTCGCCAAACAAGAATGAGTGCTACGGGTTGGCTTAAGAAAGTATAATTAATAAGTTTTAAATATTTCATAAATTTTTTTCAGTCAGATTTATTTTTCACTTTATTTTTGACCTCGCCCCTTTTTATGTAATTTTAAAGAGTGAAAAAGTTACCGCTCCTTTTTTTTCTTTTTTTCTTTCAAACCTCATCTTTTGTTTTTGCTCAATCGTCAAAGCTTTCCTTAAAATCAGAAGAAGTAAATTCATTTTACGAAGCCGTATCGCAGTCTACATTGGTTATTCCTATAACCGATAAAAAAGACCCGGAAGAAAAAGCACTTTTGGATGCGGTAAAAAAATATTGGACCATTTGCCCTTATAAAATATTAAGCCGAAAAGTGTTTGAAGCAATGCAAAATAACCAGACAGCTGTTTCACCCAAAACTTTTTATTTAATAAAAGAAACGTATGAAAGGCTAAAACACAGAAAGAAAGACTGGGCTTATACCAAGTACTACATAACCCGACAAAACCTTTGGATTGAAGAGCATGATGAGCCTTATATTGAATTTAAACTGCCCTTAAAAACAGTTAACTATGAACCTACCGAAGTGCCTTGTGCTTATTTATTTGATTTGATGGTAAAACACTTTAACAATGAATTACTGCTGATGAAAAATCCGAAAGCCTATATAGAGGTAGCCAGTAGAAAAAAACTTTTAAAAGCCAATTTCAAACACAGTCTTAAGCCTTATGCCAATAGGCAACTGCTTGTTTCAAAAAATGAACTTGAAAACTATATGATAAATCTACCGGATGACAGGAAGAATATAAATAAGCAACAGGTTCGCTTTATTAAATCGATTGCTAAAAAAACAAAAATTAATCGCAATAAAATTAAGATGGCCAGCGAAGAAGAAATTAAAACAGCTATAGATAAAGCAGACACTAATACCTTAGTATATACCGGCTATTCTGTATACAATGCACAGAATGCTTTCATGCTGAGACGCATAGATCCCAACAAGGGTGCCAGGCCATATTACTGGGCATTAGCAATAACCTTATCAGCTGCAGTAGTTGTCTCAGCCCTAATTCTATCAGGTGTTTTTTAATATTTAGTGTAAAAACACTAGTATATTGATTTAGTATAAAAAATAATATTTTGGTTAAAGGTCTATTATTCCTTAATAAGATGAATAAAATTGTTTTGTGCTTGAACAGTATAAATGCCAGATGCAAATTTGCTTATATCAATTTGCTCTTGTTGGTTTCTGCTTTTGGTTTGCAAAATAATTTCGCCTAATGAGTTATAAATAGTAATTCCACCAAGCTCTGTATTTGATTCTATTTTTATGTTGTTATTTGATGGGTTTGGGTAAATTTTTAGTTTAATCTCAATATTATGAAATGAATTAACTGCTGTAGTTTGGCAAATACTATTTTTAAGAATAGTTCCTTGAGCAGTAATTAATCCCATAGGATCATACATCCCAAAATTACTTGGTGTATCTATAAGTGTCCACGCAATAGCATATGGAATTTGTTTTTGAATAACTACATCAATAGTGTTTTGTAAACTATCTGCTGCATTGGTAGCGCTACCCCAATCATTTTTACCAAAACCCATTTCGCCGATTAATAAAGCGTTGGGATTTTTACCAAATCCGACTAATTTATTGCGTACAAAATCAATATCAATTGCAAGCTGATTTGCTGAAATATTAAATGACTCATAAGCAGAATATAAATAATAATCGGCATTCACGTATGGTATTACGTTATTTAAAATTGTCGGTTTGCCTAAATTTTCTAAAGAATGAATATTACAAAACTCAATTCCAAATTTTACATTAGGTGCGTTAGCGGCACTTATTCCTGCAGAACGTGCCATCATCCATTTTTTAAATCCGACAATATTTGCCGGTGCGGAAGGGCAATTGGGATCGGAGTATGCTGCCCCACAATAGACAGCATTATCGCCTTCCCAATTAGTAATAATAAACTTTTTATTGGTGTACTGTTTTAGATAAGTAGCAAAATTGGTAAACTCTAATTCGATAGCTGCTATGTTTGTAGGGGTATAAAATGTACTGTCTAAAAAGTTTTGAGTATTGCAATCTGCAAAAGATGCCCAATCATATGCAGTAAAAATAACAGTAGAGAATTTCGGGTCGGTAATAATTGCATTAAAATCAGGCCGTGACGCAAGTGCCGTAAGATTCATTCCTAAAAGACAGGGCCCACCATTTTTGTAAACGGCATCATCATTACTTACAAGTGCTATACGAATAGTATTTACAGCAAGGCTATCTGCCAATTTTTCTGCAGTAGGAATTATAACAGAGGTATCAACCCCGTTAAGTTGGCCACCCCAATAGTAAACACCAATATTTGTATGGCATTGAGCAACTAAAATTTTTGAAAAAAAAAGAAGAGAAAGTAACCCTATGTATTTCATGTTTTAAAACTTAGAACAAATCACTTAATGTTTTCTTTTAGCAGTAGGGGATGTTCCTGTATTTAATTTAGCTCCGTCCCAGTATAGTCCATTTCCTTGACTGGATTTATCATTTTCATTATTCATAAAACTGTTAAGGTTGGTATCAAAATCTTTATCCTTAATTTCATCAGGTAAAGAATTTTGCACGTTTCTTTGTCCTATTATCATCCAGCTTACTTTAGTATTAGCTTTACCTTCATTATTTTCTTTAATAATCAATTCACTTCCCCTTAATTCAGCATATACCCCGTTAGTTTGACCGGAAGGAGTTGCTATAATTGTTAAATCTTCTGTATTAATAAATTGGCTTAAAGTCTCTTTATCCAATTGAATAATAGCTACCCCATTCTCCATTTTTGCAAGGCCATTTATTTGCAATACGGCTGTAGCAGAAACAGGCGTATAATTCACTATGGTTTTATTATCAGCAGTTCTTGTTACTTCTGTAATAGGTTGATTAACTATTGTTTTTCCATCTACATATAATGAAACTCTATCTCCTTTTATTGCCATACCATAAATATTTCCTCTAAACCATCCTCCAAATAAATCTCCATAAGCGCCAACACCAATACCCGATAAATTATTTTGACTACCGGTATTACTCATTCTGCCTGCACCTGTACCCGTAGCTGTACTAAAATAACCACCATAGTTATTAGTTCCTGCTATATTTCTATATCCTAAAGCTCCCCATACGCCAAGTGCAGAATTAAGGCCAATAACCCCGGCAGATGGTTCAGCCCAAGCTGCCGTTACTTCGCCATGCATGGCAAAAGAATAGTTACAATTGGGTGCTGATAGATTGATAGAAGCTCCAATAGTATGGTTTGATAAGGTTATGTCAAAGCCGGTACCGTTAGTATTAGGTGTATTTAAACCAAATATAGTTGAGTAACTGACCTTGCCAGTAGAAACACCATAAAAAGCATTTCCTGTTCCGTTTCCTGCTGTTACATCAGCGGTAATACAGTTAATAGCAGAGCCCGCAGGAACTTTAATCCCTAGGGCATCTGTGGGATTGTTGGTTCCAATACCAATGTGAGCTGAACTGGTTGCTGTATTCATTCCTGCAATACTCCCTAAAACCAATACATCGTTTGCAGCGGGGTACGAAAAAGAACCTACACCAGTTGCATTTGAATAGGTTGGCGTTGAAAGAAAGCTGTAATAACCCAATAAGGTATTATAACTACCCGATGTCATATTAGTACCGGAATTGTAACCAACAGCTGTATTATTACTTCCTGTAATTGCTGCAGCCGGAAAATTATTCATTGCATAGTAACCAAGCGCCGTATTGTTATTACCACTCGATATAGAATACCCTGAATTTACACCCAGTGCACTATTGTTATTACCACTTGTGGTAGCTAAGGTTTGTACACCCATAGCGGTATTATAATTTCCGGTAGTATTGGCAACAATTGCATTATAACCAATACCTGTGTTAGAAATTCCGCTTGTGTTTGCGCCGCCTGCCGAGTATCCAAAAAAGGAATTTAATTGTCCTACAGCTGTTGTATTAAGACCTGCACCATAGCCGAAAATTGTTTGATAGTTTGCAATATCAATTAAGCCTGAGCGAATGTTATTTACTTTAAATTCTAAATCCTGATTATCTGTAGTACCTAAAAAGTTTGTGCCTACGGTTGTGCCTGCATTACCCAGTAAAGCCCAATTGTTACTTCCTGGTCCCTCAAAAGCAACCCATTTAACGCCGTTCCAATAATAAAAACCGGGTACCACATTATTAGGGCTTGCACCTGCAGTAGCCGTATTATAAACAAATAATGAGGTTGCAGGTGTGTTTACCGTAACTGCATCTCCGGTGCTTGTAAGAGCAACGTTGGGTATAAGAATACCTTTGCCATTAGGGCTTGTAAAGGTATTGCCCGTATTAAGGTCTAATTTGGCAGATGCGTTAGGTGTTGCACCCGTACTATTAACACCCACGTTTTGAGCATATGTTGTAACATTTAGCAGAAGTACCAATACAAAACTGATTTTAATTCTTTTCATGGTTTACGGTTTTAGGGTATTATTTTAACCTTAAATACTGCAACTAAATTAGTTTAATTTTATGAAAAGGAAAAAGAATAATTTATCTGAACAGTATTTCTTGCGCTGAGAAAGTTTATATCTTTTAAAGAGAGCTTCACAATTTCTGTTCTACAAAAATTACTTAGTTTTGATTTATGAAAAGATATTTACTTTTTATATTTTTAATTTTTAGTACTTGCTTTTCTTTTGCCCAAAACAAAAATATAGATTCCCTCCTTACCCTCCTTAAAACTGATAAGGAAGATACTAATAAGGTAAACCATCTTAATAATTTAAGTAATGAATACAGGCTTATAGGTGAGTATCAAAAAGGATTGACTTATGGCAAACAAGCTTTGGTGCTTGCCCAAAACGTAGGTTTTAAAAAAGGCATAGCAAACTCATATAGTAGAATAGGAATTATTTATACTATTCAAGGTAATTATCCGGAAGCTTTAAAAACGCATTTTGTTACTTTAAAAATAAGAGAAGAAATTGGTGATAAAAAGGGCATGGCAAGTTCCTATAATAACATAGGACTTATTTATAAAAATCAGGGTGATTATCTCGAAGCTTTAAAAAACCATTTTGCTGCCTTAAAAATACGCGAAGAAATTAAAGATAAATACGGCATTGCAGCTTCTGAAATCAACATAGGGATTATTTATAGAGATCAAGGGAATTACCCCGAAGCTTTGAAAAA
Organism: Bacteroidota bacterium; assembly: GCA_003153315.1. Lineage (GTDB taxonomy): Bacteria > Bacteroidota > Bacteroidia > B-17B0 > Aurantibacillaceae > PALSA-968. Next base: position 6,601 of record PLYA01000050.1, on the reverse strand, counting down.
TTATTCTGCATCCTTAAAGATATTTGAAGAACTTAAAGATAAATGGGGTATTGCTGCATCTTTTGATAATATAGGAATTATTTATAATGAGCAGGGAAATTATCCCGAAGCATTAAAAAATTATTCTGCTGCATTAAAAATAGATGAAGAAATTGGAGATAAAAATGGTATTGCTTCTTGTTTTATAAATTTGGGTGGAATAAATTCTTTCCTTAATAAAACAAAAGAAGCACAGATTTATTTAAACAAAGCATTGCAACCAGTTACATTATCAGACCTGCACTCAGGGAACAGATGCTCCATTACTAGATTTGAATATAAAAGGTAGCTTTATATCTTCAATCGAAATAGAGTTTTTCAAATAGGATTATAAAAAAGAGTTTTTGTTGCAATCCTATCATGCAGGCTGCATTAAATTTATACTAACCCATTCTAAAATTTACTTAGTTTTGATTTATGAAAAGATACCTGCTTTTTATATTTTTAATTTGTAGCCCTTATTTTTCTGTTGCCCTACAAAATAAAACTGACTCCCTCCTCACTCTACTAAAAACTGATAAAGAAGATACTAATAAAGCAATACACTTTTATAAAACTTGCAGTGAATACAGCAAGATTGGAGAATATGATAAGGGGCTTGCTTATGCAAAACTAGCTTTAGTACTTGCCCAAAAATTAGGCTTTCAAAAAGGTATTGCCATTTCTTATAATTATATTGGGCTTATTTATTATAACCAAGGCAATTATCCCGAAGCCTTAAAAAACTATTTTGCTTCGTTAAAGATAAGTAAAGAAATTAAAGATAAAAAAAGTACAGCTAATGCATACAACAACATAGGGATTATTTATTATAGACAAGGCAATTATCCTGAAGCTTTAAAAAACTATTTTGCTTCTTTAAAAATACGCGAAGAAATAAAAGATAAATACGGCATTGCAGCCTCTGAAATCAACATAGGGAGTATTTATAAAGATCAAGGCAATTACCCCGAAGCTTTGAAAAATTATTTTGCATCCTTAAAGATATTTGAAGAAATTAAAGATAAGCAAGGTATTGGCGCTTCATATAACAACATTGGGAATCTTTATTATAATCAGAGCAATTATCCCGAAGCATTAAAAAACTATTTTGCTGCCTTAAAAATAGAAAAAGAAATTGGAGATAAACAAGGAATAGCAGGTTCTTATAACAACATAGGGAATATTTATAAAGAGCAGGGCAATTATCCCGAAGCCTTAAAAAACTATTTTGCTGCATTAGAAATATGCAAAGAAATTAAAGATAAACAAGGTAATGCGGCTTCTTTTACAAACTTAGGTACACTGTATACTAAGCTAAATAAAACAAAAGAGGCGGGTATATATTTAAACAAAGCTTTGCGGCTAAGCGTAGAAATTGGCTATAAGGATAATATTAAAGCAACCTATTTTAGTCTGGCAGTTTTAGATAGCACCAGGGGTAATTATAAAGCAGCTTTTGAACATCATAAATTGTACGTGCTTTATAGGGATAGTTTAGATAACGAGATAACCAAAAAGAAAAGCCTGCAAACCGGTATGCAATATGAGTTTGATAAAAAAGAGATTGAGCTAAAAGCCAAAGCAGAGGTAGAGCAAACAATTGCCGCTGCACAACATAAACGTAAACAGCTTATTTTTATTTCTATTATTTTAATCATTACTATAATGACTTTTTTTCTGTTAAATAGGCAGCGGCTAAAATCTAAAAAAGATAAAATAATATTTGAAAAACAACAAGCTTTGTTGCAGGCTGGAAAACAAAAAGCCGAAGATGAACTGCAGAATGAAAAAAAACTGTTGGTTAATTATACCGAGAACTTAATCGAAAAAAACAAAGCTATTGAAGAATATAAAATTGAAATTGAAAAACTAAAAGGACTGAAAACTGCTGAAATTTATAAAGAGAAAATTGATAATTTGGATGATTTGAATAATGCAACCATATTAACCAATGAAGACTGGGAAAAATTTAAAGCATTGTTTGAACAGGTATATAAAGGCTTTTTTATCCGCCTTAAAGACAGGCTTCCAAACCTTACTAATGCCGAAATAAGGTTAATGAGCCTTATTAAACTAAAATTACATAACAAACAAATGGGCAATATATTAGGCGTATCGCCGGATACCATTACCACAACAAAATACCGCCTGCGCAAAAAAATAAATCTTGCCGATAACCAAGATATAGATAAATTGGTAGAATCTATCTAAATTAATACCCCTCTTCATCATTAAATTATGAAATGAGCTGAAATACTTGATGAAAGTATTTTTTTGTCATTTCAATGGAGGTACGACTGAGAAATCTATATGGATAATGGTATCTCCTTTAGATATCTCCCTCTTGTCAAAATGACAGCATGAATTAAGAAAGAGGTTTATTAAGCCTCTTTTTTCAATTACTCATGTTTTTTGCTGCCAAAATCCCTTATGTTAGGTTTTCTTACCCCCGACAGAATACCTGACACATTCCTAAAAAAAATTGATAGTCAATACTTTATGATATTGTCAGGTGCTTTGTAAGGGGTAAATAATAGGAAACGGGGATATGGTAAAATACTTTTGTAGGTAATAATGCCATATTCATTATACATAATAAATTATTTAACAGGTAAGCAGGCTACAAGCCATACTGGTAGCTATACTAAACCCACCACTTTATTTTTAAGCCTTAGCACAAGAGGACTTTGCTGCCCTTTTTGTAATGAGAGAAAAAAGCACCAAAGGGATACTTGGCAATTATATAGGGGTGTTGCGTATAGTTATTTCTTAGACATTAAATGAGTATGCCTCTTGTTTCTAAATCGTATAACTAACAAAATAAATATAGACATATGAAAATAAAACTACTAACCGTTGTATTTACAGCAATAATAACAATGGCAAATGCCCAAAACGTAGGCATAAACAGCACAGGCGCAACACCTAACGCTTCTGCGGTATTAGACCTAAACACGGGCAATACTTTTACAAGCCCCAAGGGGCAAGGATTGCTAATACCCAATGTGGCTTTAGTATCTACTACCGATGCAGTTACCATTACCACACCTGCAACCAGTTTGTTGGTATATAATACCAATGCCGCTATGACGGGTGGCGGGTTAGGTTATTGGTATAACTCCGGAACACCCGGAGCACCATTATGGGTGCGGTTTAGTACGAGTATTAGTGGAACTGACTGGTTATTACTTGGCAATGGAGGTACGGTGGACGGGACCAATTTTATTGGCACCACCGATAACATACCTTTTAATATAAGAGTGAACAACCAAAAAGCAGGGCGAATAGATAATACATTAGCTAATGCATTCTTTGGTTATCAGGCTGGCAATGCCAACACCACCGGAACCCAAAATACCGCCACCGGAAATCAGGCACTTTTTTCCAACACCAACGGAGGAGACAATACCGCCACCGGAGTGCAAGCACTTTATCAAAACAGCAGCGGAACTGCTAATACCGCCTTTGGAATGGGCGCACTTACTTGGGGCAGCACAGGAAGCTACAATACCGCTATTGGAATGCAGGCACTTAATATTGGTAACACCGGAACCTATAATACTGCCAGCGGAGCGTATGCGCTTTATCTCAATTCAGGAGGAAACTACAATACCGCTACGGGAGGTAATGCACTTTATAACAACACCACAGGAGGAAACAACAATACCGCCCATGGATATAATGCACTGCAAAACAACACTACCGGAACTAACAATACTGCCACCGGATATAATGCACTGCAAAGCAACTCAACTGCGGGTAACAACACCGCTAATGGATATCAGGCACTTCAAAAAAATACCACCGGAACCGATAATACGGCTATTGGAGCCGGAGCCATGCTGAATGGCACTACCGCTGTTCAAAATACTGCCTGTGGCGAGAATTCTTTGTATTACGCCACAGGCGGTAACAATACAGCAGTAGGATGTTTCGCCGGATTAGGAGGAGGAGCCGGCACAGCAACCGGTACCGCTAATACTGCCATTGGCGTACAGGCTTTATGGTCATATACATCAGGCTCTAATAACACTGCCACCGGAGTTAATACGCTTTATGAGCTCACCACCGGAACCGATAATACTGCCAACGGAAATAGTGCGCTTTTATTCACCAACACGGGAATCCAAAATACCGCCACCGGAAGCGGTGCGCTTTATAGCAACACCACCGGAGCCTACAATACTGCCAACGGGTATCAGGCACTTTATAGCAATACCGCACAGCAATACAACACCGCCACCGGGTATCAGGCGCTTCATCTAAGCAACGCAGGATACTGGAACACAGCTAACGGTGCGATGGCACTTTGGCAAAATACCAGCGGATTGCATAATGTTGCAGATGGACAGCAAGCACTTCAAAGTAACACCTCCGGAAGTTATAATACAGCCTGTGGATTTTCTGCGATTGTTTGGAACACTACCGGAAACTTCAATACAGCTATAGGATGGAGTGCACTTTATGGCATATCTGGCAGCAGTGTAGGAAACAACAATACCGCCATCGGAACGCAAGCACTTTATCAAAACACAGGAAATAACAATACCTCCACCGGATATCAGGCGGGTGCCAATATTACTAGTGGAGGTGATAATACGGCAATTGGTTATAATGCCCAAGTGCCTGTTGCCACAAATAGTAACCAGGTAAGAATAGGCGATGCATTAGTTACGTATGCAGGTGTGCAGGTAGCCTGGACATATACATCTGATAGAAGATTAAAATCTGCCATTAAACCCACCAACCTTGGACTGGATTTTATCAGTAAGCTAAACCCTGTATCATACATACGCAACAATGATGCAAGCAAAAAAACAGAATATGGTTTTATTGCCCAAGAGTTAGAAGAAACTTTAATGGCTTTTAATGCAGCCAATACAGGTATGATTGCTAAAGATGATAAAGGTATGTATAGCGTGCGTTATAATGATTTGCTATCGCCTATAGTAAAAGCCCTACAGGAGCTGAATGCAAAGTTAGAAACAGAAAATGCAACATTAAGAGCAGAAATAAAAGCAGAGAATGGAAAACAACAAAGGGAAATAGAAACGCTAAAGGCGCAGTTTTCGATACTTAATGCACAATTAGATATGCAAGCAAAGAAGTAAAAGGGCTGCTGCCAATAACAGCCGAGCGAAGCGAATGCATGAGCACAAAAAAACATATAAATAAGCGAATAAATAATCTAATGGTGGTACGAAATGAAAAGGCTTTTATATATACTTCTATTTATTTTGCTTTGCATAAAACAACAAGCACAGGTTGTTATTAACGGAGTAGAAGTTATTAATATAAACGGAGGTATAGCGGGTACGCCAAGTTATTTGGTATTAGCCCACCCGCCTGCAACACCTATAAAAACCATTGGCACCACAGGAGGCATTATGATGGAGACAGAATATAGTATCACAAAATACCAGTTAGGTGTTTTAACTACGACTGTTACAGTGCCTTATTTTTCTTTTAATTCTGGTGCTGGTGTTCAGTTTCCTTTAGCAGTTACCGGCATTAGCGGGGCTGCTGTTAGCACGGCTACAGCTAGTTTACAGTTTTCTTCTACCAATGCGGTTAGCAGCGGTTATGCTACGTTTGGTACAGGTTATGATAACTTGCATTATATGCCCATTACTGTAAATAATATGAACGGGTATAATCCATACCCAACTTTTGTTACAAATAATTCATTAAACGCTATAGACAGATTTTGGGTTATTGATGCCTTGGGTTACTCAACTTCTCCGGCAGTTACTTATAATTTTGGTTACATAACAGCCGAAGCCAATGTTAATGGTGGGAATACTGTAGGGTTAGCTTCTAACCTGCAAGCCCAAGCTTTTGACCAGGGGGCTTTAACATGGGGAAATTACGGGCCCGCAGGGGTTAATACCACAGGCGCAAGCGAAGGTAATGTAAGTGGTGTAAGTATTGGTGCCGGATTAATAGGGAATGTTTTTCGCTCATGGACATTGGTAAATTATTTAGCTGTTTTGCCGGTTGATTTAATTTCTTTTTCAGGCACTTGTTTAAATAACGATGCTAACATTACCTGGAGTACAGTTGTTGAAACAAACAGTAATTATTTTACTTTAGAAAAAAGTGCAGATGGACAAAACTTTACTTGGCTTGCAAACATTAATGCAGTAGGTAACAGTAACCATACGCAAAATTATTCTTATACGGATGGTAGTGGAATTGAAGGCACTGCTTATTACCGTTTATCTGAAACAGATAGAAATGGAGCCACAAAAATATATAATATAATTTCGGTTGGCAGTTGTAATGATGGTGTTAAAGAAAATATAAATGTGTTTTCTAGTAATGGAAATGTGAACTTAATTGTTTATTCATTATCCAATCAATTGGTGCATGTTACCATATATGATATAACCGGAAGACTTATTTATAAAGATGACTTAACTGTTGTGCAAGGGAATAATAGTTTTATTATTAATCCAACTGTAGCAAACGGAATATATATGGTTGAAGTAGAAACAAATTTAACCTCATTAACTAAACGAGTGCCTTTATTAGAATAATATGTATTTTAAATCTGCCAATTTGTTTTATTGTGTTAAAA
>PLYA01000091.1 GCA_003153315.1 Bacteroidota bacterium | reverse complement strand
GATAATGCCTGATAAAGTGGGTGGTGCACACATGGCATCATTAATTATGAAACCAGATGTAATTGAGTTTATTGATCACATAGTGGGACAAGAAGGCGACTCAGTAAATATGGAAGAGATTACGTTTGAAAACATTCCGGAACGTTTACGTCATAAAACACTACGTGATTTAGAGATTAGAAACAAATCGGGCGCTAATATTATTGGGTTTAAAACAGCTGCCGGAGAATATATTATTAACCCCGATGCGGATACCAGAATTATACCATCTGCAAAAATATTTGTGCTAGGCAATGCCGAACAAATTAAAAAACTAAAAGAACTGCTGACTTAATTTATGAGTTATTTTAAATTTATTAAAACAAAAAAGTTTTTTATTCATGCAGGTATAGCTATTGTTGTTGCTATACTATTGCTTTGGATAAGTTTTAAAATGGTTGCTAATTACACACAGCACAACATAACCGTTAAAGTACCCGATTTTATAGGCAAACCAATTGGGGAATTACCTGATTTTATAAAAGATAAAAAACTACGTTATCAAATAATAGATTCTATTTATAGTACACAACAAACACCCGGCACTATTATTAGGCAAGACCCTGAGAAAGAAAGTGAAGTAAAAGAAAATCGTGTGATTTATTTATACGTAACCTCAATGCTACCTCCTCAAATAGAAATGCCAAAATTGATTGATAGGTCGGTGCGCCAGGCAGTTGCTATGGTAGAAAGCTATGGTTTAAAAGCAAATATTAGATATGTTGCCGATGCTTGTAAAAACTGCGTTATTAAGCAATTTTATAAAGGGAGAGAAATTGCCCCAGGTACGCCTGTAAAAAAAGGTTCAGTAATTGAATTGCAAGTGGGTAAAGGCAGCAATAACGAAACTATTTCTTTACCCAATTTAGTAGGTTTAAATTTTTGTGATGCTAAAATCAAAATACAATCTTCATCTTTACAATTAGGAAATATAACAGTAGATAAGTCAGTTGAAGATAGCTGTGAGGCTATTGTTTACAAACAAACTCCGGCTTTTGGAAAAGATAAAGAACTTAACCAAGGTGCTAAAATAGATTTATATATTACAGCCGATAAAAAGAAAATAGAGCTGCTGAATAAAAAAGAAGATTAGTTGAACCTAGCTTATTTGTATGAAGAAAAACCTTAAGATTTGTTTTACATTTATTATGAGCGGGCATGCTCATATTCTTATTTCTCCGGGTAATATATCTGATTTATTTCCAGAATCTGGATGTAAAGAGTATCCTTTAGACCCCGGTCATTATTTTATTTTTTATGATGGGGCATCAGCCGGTGGATGTACAATGACAATCTCAGTTGATGATGTTGTTGCAGTTACCAAAACTTTTGCAGCCGGTACTTTTGATGGTCCTCCAGTTGTAGTAACTATATAAAAGCATATTATATGAGTAAAAATTATTTATTAATTGTTTTTTTATGCTTTTGCTTTTTGGTAACCCACAGTCAAACGAAAAAAGACAGCACAAGCAATGTTATAAAAACTGCTTCTGATATAAAAAGTGGGAATAGTCAGGATGTGCTAACCAGCTTTTTCCAGTTAGCGCTTAAAGACATAAATACAGGAGGTAGTTTTCAATTTAATTCTTCTCTTATTGCGTTTAGAGCTAAAGCAAATCCAAGTTTATTAGTTGACACAAATTATTTAAAACAAGCGTTTTCAAGAAATTTTAATTTTGGCATCAGTGCCAGTCTGGATCCAAATCATCAGTTTAAAGATGCAGCCATTAATTTAAAATACGCTTTAATAAATAATCGCGATAAAACTATTTTTTATACTGCAGGAAATTACCCTGATGACATCAATAAATTTGAAAAAGAAAAACTACAAATACAGCTCAAGGTTTATATGGATTACATTCCCCAACATAGAAGCGATTCAACAATAATTAGTAGATATCTTACCAGTAATGATACCGCCATTCAATTCAGTAATTTACCTGATAATTTTAAAGTATATTTTAAAGATTTACTTAAAAACAATCCGGTTTATAAGGATATTCCGGCAGAAAAATATAAAACACATCTTAAAAATTTATATGAGAGCGATATAAACAATTTTGGTAATAAAGCCCTTTGGACATTAGCCGGAAGTTATAGCTACAATAAAAAAACAACCATACAAACTGAGTTTTTAAAAGGCTTGGTAAATCCTAAAAAAAATATGGGGTTAGAATTAGATATAGTAGGGGGATTTAGCTCAAACGATACATTGGTAAATGCAATAAATATAAGTCGCCAAGCAGTTACCGGTTCTTTGGGTTTAAATTGGGTTATTGCAAAAAATATGGCCAATCAATCTATAGTAGAATTTAAAGCATCTGCCTCTTATAAATATATTGCCGCAGGTTTAACTGCAAATGAAAACAATAATGTATTAATGGCTAATGGCACCCTTCGTATAAGAATAACAAATACTCTATGGATTCCTATTGATATAAAATACGACCCAAAGGCCGGAAAAATATTTGGGTTTTTAAATGTTATAACTAATTTCGATAGTATTAGAAAACTGCTTTAATGTGCTTAACTAATTTAAAACACAAATTATGAGTTTATTAAGTATAGTTGTAATTATTGTCGCCCTTGTGGCGTTTATTTTGATGTTCCGTTCTAAAGATTTATTAAGAGATGAAGTGCAACAAGCTGCTTTTGATGCAGCAGCATCAGCCCAAAATATATCTAATCCTAAAAAGCCTTTTAGTTTAGCACGTGTGCAAACTGCTTTATGGACAATAATAATTTTATCTGCTTATATATATGAATATTTTTACAAAGGTTGTTGCGGAGGCATTATACCTGAATTAAATACAACGGCTCTAACTTTATTAGGCCTTAGTATAGGGGTTACTGCCATTGCAGGTGCAACTGATAATTCCCAACAAAACAATCCGGTTCGCCATCAAAACAACCCTTCCGAAGGGTTTATAAACGATATTTTGTCGGATGAGAACGGAATTAGCATTCATCGTTTCCAAGCTGTTTTATTTACAATTTTTGCAGCCATTATTTATATTAATAAAGTGTGTTGTGACCCTAATACATTACCCGAGCTCGATAAAACGCTTTTAGGTATAATAACCCTTAGTTATTCAGGTTATGTTGGCATGAAAATAAACGAGAACAAATAAGACCATTAATAGGCGTAATTTAATCACATTACAGCGGTTTCTTCTACCTTATTCCAAGCAAAAACAACGAAAAATTTAATATATCTTTATAGGCTAAAATAAATGGCTCTTTTCTTCGTTGTAGTGAGGTGAAATAACCTAAAAATTACGAGAGAAATAAAATAAAGATGATGATTAAAAAAATTAACGCGCTACTGTTTTTTATCACGGTATCATTTGCTTTGCAAGCACAAAAGCCTATGCTATATCCTTTACGCAGCAATGCTACTTTAATAGAGTATCATAAAAATAAGGCTAAACAAAAGCATGCAAACCAGGCAACTAACCGAACACAAAGTACAGCAACTACTACTTTATCACTCCCGTTTTATGATGAGTTTTCGTATGCCGGTCCGTTTCCTGATAGTTTACGATGGCCAAACTCTCAATCTGTATTTGTAAACCATACAAAAGCTATAGCTCCTCCTACCTTGGGTGTTGCTACTTTTGATGGATTAGATAAATTTGGGTATCCCTATAATTCTACCATTACATCTAATACAAATAATACGCTTAATAGTACTGCCTCAGATACGCTAAGCTCTGCCCCTATCCGTTTGGATTCTATCCCTACTCAACTATTAAGCCTTTCTCCTGTTGATAGTGTGTATTTAAGTTTTTATTATGAAGGCATGGGCTATTGGGAAAAACCCGAGTCGNNGTATCTTTATTTAGATTTATATAGCCCCCTAGATACGACTTGGACTCAGGTTTGGAGTAAAAGTGGATACACATACGCACCCGATAGCACCTGGCACTTGGTTATGATACCAATAGTTGATACATCGTATTTTCATAATGGGTTTAAATTTAGGTTTCGTAACACCTCTGGTGCCTGTGGCGATATTGACCATTGGCATATAGATGCTGTTTATCTTAATCATACCCGAACTAATAAAGACACTATGTTTAGTAGCGTTGCTAATACTGGTGGTCCCTTCAGTGATGTAAGCTTTGTGTACGATTTGCAAAGCCCACTTAAAAATTACAGCCAAATGCCATTTAATCAGTATGCAGGTGCTGCCGATATGAAAGATAGTATAGGTACTTGCTTGAGAAGCAATTTTACCGGTACTGTGAGTATAGGAAGTAGTTATCTTTTCTATAATAATAGTACTGCTTCTATAATAAACTCTTCTACAAATGGTTCAAATAATTTATCTTCCTATAATGTTTCGGGTTATTGCAAAGATCATCCAATAATGCACCCATCCTTACATAATTTTACATATCCCTTTCCTCTATCTGCTACAGATAGTTCATTTACCATGAAGTTTTTTATTAATAATCATGTTGATACATTTCCAAGAAACGATACTATTACTTTCAACCAAAAGTTTAAAAATTATTATGCCTATGATGATGGCAGTGCCGAGGCAGGCATTGGGATAGACCTTGGTCCTGGTGGACCTGGCAATTACCAAATGGCTGCAAAATTTACCGTAAACGTAGGTGATAACCTGCGTGCTATGGATATTTTTTTCGAGCCAGTAATTGATGTAGATGTCTTAAAAACATCACCTTTTAACATCATAGTTTGGGCAGATAATGCGGGTCAGCCAGGTAATATTATTTATACCGATAGTATGCGGTACCCTTATTTCCCGGTAGATTCGATGGTAAACGGTTTAATTAAAAGAGAAAATAGTTTACTGCGTTATCAGTTTAAAAAAGCTGTTCCTATAGGTGCAGGCAGTACTTTTTATTTAGGCATTAATCAAATTAATAACGGCCCCGAAATAACAGTTGGTTTTGATATGAATTATGATTTTCATAATAATTTCTTTACCAGTGCAGATGACGGTGCCACTTGGTACGTTTTACCCGGCGATTTAGATGCCGATTATAGAGGTTCTATAATGATACGTCCGGTGTTTGGAGATTCGTTGCAAACCTTAGCTATTAATAAATTAAACAATACAACTTCGGCAAACATTAGTTTATATCCAAATCCTGCAGCTGATTATGTTATTATCCAATCCAGTGATGCAATCTCTAATGTAGTTATAACAGATTTGTTGGGCAATATAGTGCTGCAACAAACCGATGAATCTATCAAAAAAATAAATACACTATCTTTGCAAAGTGGAGTGTATCTGGTAAAAGCCCTTACCAATAAAGGCTTTACTGATACTCAGAAACTTATAATAGCAAAATGATAGAAGAGAAAAATTTACTGGAAGACGAACAAGAACTTTTTGAACACCACCGCATTGAAGTTGATAAAGGTCAGGCTCTTTTACGTATAGATAAATTTTTGTTGCACAAACTATCAAACGCATCTCGTACTAAAATACAGGCTGCAGCAGATGGAGGCAACATACGGGTAAATGGTAAATCAGTAAAATCAAGTTACAAAGTAAAACCTTTTGATGTTATAACCATTTTGTTACCGCATCCTCCCAAAAACTTTGAGCTAATTCCGCAAAACATTCCATTAAATATCATGTATGAAGATGCTGATATTATGATAGTGAATAAACCGGCCGGTATGGTTGTACATCCTGCCTTTGGGCACGAAGACGGTACTTTGGTAAATGCATTATTATTTCATTTTAATAATTTACCAGCTGCACAAAGTAAAGTGGGCACTGATATTTATGCCCCTCGTCCGGGTTTAGTGCATCGTATAGATAAAAACACTTCTGGTATTTTAATTGTTGCCAAAAATGAAATTGCTTTAACCCTACTAGCTAAAAAATTCTTCGACCACGATTTAACTAGAAAATACGTTGCCCTAGTTTGGGGCAATGTTTTAAACGATGAAGGAACTATTACAGGCAACGTTGGTAGAAACGTGCGTAACAGAAAAATTATGGATGTGTTTACTGACGAAACACAAGGAAAACATGCCGTTACGCATTATAAAGTTTTAGAGCGTTTTGGTTATGTTACTTTAGTTGAGTGCACGCTTGAAACCGGACGCACTCACCAAATACGTGTACATATGAAATCTATTGGGCATCGTATTTTTAATGATGTTGATTATGGTGGAGAGCAAATATTAAAAGGAACCAAGACAGCTACCTATAAAAAATTTGTAGAAAATTGTTTTGCACTTTGCCAAAGGCAAGCCTTACATGCCAAATTATTAGAAATTGAACATCCGGCAACAAAAAAAATAATGAAATTTGAAAGTGAATTGCCTGATGATATGAAAAATTTATTAGACAAATGGAGAAAATATAGTACCCATAAAGCTTTAGAAGAAAGTGAAGGAGAATAATGATATCAATGTAATTGGTAAAAGAATAAGCACCCTAAAAGCAGATGGTGTTAGTAGTTTTGTAATTATACCAACTGATGCCAACTGGAAATTATATTTACTTTTTGCATGGTTTTTTTTATGGACCGTTAGTGGTTTTATAATATTGGCCAATTACTTTACCCTTACTGATGTAAATACAAAAACAGCTGTACTTGTTTGGTTAGGCTTTTGGGCTTATTTTGAATTTAAAACCGGAAAAGCCTTTTTATTTAAAAAATTTGGGAAAGAAAAAATTTGGATAAAAGCTGGCAAGTTTAATTATTGGAGAGACATTGCCGGTCGCGGTAAAAAACTAGAATTTGATATAGAGCTTATAAAAGATTTGCAACTGGTAGAAAAAAATAAAGGTAATTTTTTTCAGTTCATGAATGAGTCTTTTTGGATAGTAGGTGGCGAAAGTATTTTTTTTACCTATGGTGCAAAAACATACCGTTTAGGCGTTCAACTCAATGAGGATGACGCTAAAGAATTATTAAAGCAAATAAAATTTGCTATAAAGATTTAATTTATTTCTTCAAATACTTCCAGTTTCTAATTTTCCCTTCACTAATCCATTCAATGGCCTGTTCCATTCGTTTATTACGGGTTTCTTCTGTCTTAGCTTCAGTTAACCAAAGAATATATTCTTTCTTTTGTCCAGGTGCGAAATTTGCAAAATGTTCAGCAGCTTTTTTATTCTTGCTTAAAGCAGTTTTAAAATATGGTGGAACTATTAAGGGTTTTCCATCTGCAACTTTTTTACGAGGGGCTAATTTTAACCCAGCCTCATTTATTTTCATAGCTTCCTTTAGATAACTAATCATTTGTTTATCAGACGGAAGGTCTTTTAAACTAGTCAGTCTATCTAAATGCCCCATAGAGTTACTTTGAGCCCTTTTTAATTTATCAGCATCTTTCATTAAAGCTGCTTTCCAAAAACCAAAGGCACAATGTTGTTTAAAGGCTGCCATGGTACAAAACGGGCCTTTATAGTCGAAAGCCGAAAAACCCCATTTTATGGTTTCTTCTACCTCAGGGCAAGCTTGATGTACGAGCTTACGCAAATGTTTTAAAATAGGCTGAGCGAAAGGCTGTGCCTTTAAAATATAGGCGTCTACTTTTGGGTTTGTTTTTGCCATACTATTGATTTTTGCGGAATAAATATAGCAATTTCTTTAAAACATTGCGGATATCTAATCGGTATCTCCTAACTAAAAAATCTTATTTTTGCGTAACTAATTTTTAAGATTATGAACCCTGAAGTAAAAACAGTTTACGATAAAGCCGAAGGCTTAATGGACAAAAGTATAACCCATTTAGAGCAAGAACTAACTAAAATACGTGCCGGAAAAGCCAACCCAGCTATACTAGATAATGTAACAGTTGATTATCATGGTACCAGAATGCCAATAAATCAAACAGCCAATGTAAACACACAAGATGCGCGTACATTAATTATTCAACCATGGGAAAAAACAATGCTAACTCCTATTGAAAAAGCTATACAAGCTGCTAACCTAGGACTTAATCCACAAAACGACGGGATTTTGATTCGCATATCTATTCCACCACTTACTGAAGAACGTAGAAGAGATTTGGTTAAAAAAGCCAAACAAGAAGCTGAAGATGCTAAAGTTGGTATAAGAGGTGCGCGTAAAGATGCCATGGAAGAAATTAAAACCTTAAAAGGCAAGAAACCACCTTTACCTGAAGATGAGGCTAAGGATGCTGAAACAAAAATACAAGTACTTACTGACCAGTATGTGAGCAAATGCGATAAGCATTTAGAGCATAAAGAGAAAGAAATTATGACTGTTTAGTTTCACAAAATGGAATTAAACTCAAAATCAGTTATTGGCATTGTAGGGTCGGGTGCTATGGGTAGTGGCATTGCGCAAGTAGCAGCTATGGCAGGGCATCAGGTTTTGTTATATGATAACAATGCACCTTCTTTACAAAAAGCAAAACAAAGCTTAGCAAGCACACTTGCTAAATTAGTAGAGAAACAAAAAATTACGCAGCAAAAAAGTGATGAAGTAACGGCTCATATTTCTTTTATTGAAAATATTGAAGGTTTAAAACCATGTAATTTGGTAATTGAAGCCATTGTAGAAAACCTAGACATTAAAAAGCAAGTATTTTCTCAATTAGAAAAAATTACGGGGGGCAAATGTATTTTAGCTACTAATACATCATCTTTATCGGTTACGTCTATTGCAGCAGCTTGTCAAAACCCCACACAGGTGTTAGGCATACATTTTTTTAATCCTGCTCCTTTAATGCCTTTGGTAGAAATTATACCGGGCATTGCGACTAATAATAACATTACACAAACCTGCAAAACATTAATAGAAAGCTGGGGTAAATTACCTGTGCTTTGTAAAGATACTCCGGGTTTTATTGTAAACAGAATTGCTCGTCCGTTTTACGGCGAGGCTATGAAAATTTACGAAGAAGGCATTGCAGATATACCTACTATTGATTGGGCCATGAAAGAAATTGGTGGTTTTAAAATGGGCCCATTTGAGCTGACTGATTTAATTGGGCACGATGTAAATTACACGGTTACCGAAACAGTTTGGAAACAATTTTATTTTGACGCTCGTTACCGTCCTAACCTTTGTCAGAAAAGATTGGTGGAAGCAGGTTTTTACGGCAGAAAATCTAATAAAGGTTTTTACGACTACACAACAACAGAATCACCTCAGCCTAAAAAAGACGAGGCATTAGGTAAAGAAATTTTTATGCGCATTATTGCAATGCTTATTAATGAAGCCGCCGATGCACTTTATATGCAAATAGGTAGCCGAGAGGATATAGATTTAGCAATGACTAAAGGTGTAAACTACCCAAAAGGCTTATTAAAATGGGCAGATGAAATTGGCATTGAAACCATATATCACCAATTAAAAACATTGCATGCAGATTATGGAGATGACCGCTACCGCCCAAGTATATTACTTAAACGCATGGCTTCTGAAAAGAAGAAGTTTTATCAGTAGTTCATGACAAATTCCGAACTCATAACTCAATTTTATACCTCCTTTGCTAAAGGTGATGCAGAAGGAATGGTTAGTTGTTATGATAACACCATTCAGTTTAAAGACCCTGCCTTTGGTGCTTTAAAAGGAGAATATGCAAAAAATATGTGGCGTATGTTACTTGGCAGAAACAAAGGTAACATACATATTACATTTAGCAATGTTGAGGCGAATGAAAAAACAGGTAGTGCAAATTGGGTAGCAGAATATATTTTTAGTGCTACGGGTAGAAAAGTAATTAATGTAATCTCTGCCGAGTTTGAATTTGCTAATGGAAAAATAATAAAGCATGCAGATACTTTTGATATTTATAAATGGGCAAAGCAGGCCTTTGGTTTAAAAGGTTATTTATTGGGCTGGACTTCTTTTATGCAAGGTAAAATACAACAACAAGCAAATGCTTCTCTTAAAAAATTTACAGAGAAGAAAAATAGTTAAGCCACCCTACCTATCCATCCCAACTCTATCACCTCCACAAAATTGTTGTAAATATTGAATAGCAATGTCGCTACCCAATTGGTCAGCCTTATTTAAATCTTCGCAAGCGCCTTTTCTATCTTTACTTGCCATTTTAATTGCCGCGCGATTTACGTAAACCGAAGCATAATCTACTTTAAGTTTTATGCAAAAATCAAAGTCTTTCAATGCTTCAACATTTTGTTTTAAACCACCTTTGGCTGTTCCTCTAAAATTATAAGCAACATAGCTTTTTGGGTTTAGTTTTATTGCCTCATCCAAATCCTTTACAGCACCCGAAAAATCATTCGTATAAATTTTACTTGCTCCACGGTAAGTAAGTGCATATTCGTTTTTTGGGTTTCGTTTTACCAATGTATCAAAAACTTTTACGGCACCTTTATAATCACCTGCTTCAAATTTGCTTTGCGCCAGGCTCAAATAAATATCATTATCAATTTTTTGGTATTTTGACAAAACTAATCCTTGCTCAATATCTTTTATTGCATACGGATACTCTTTCTGTTTAAACTTAAGCATACCGCGACCAATATAGGCAGGCGCGTAATTATCTCTTTCAAAAACAATGTTATTATACATTTCTAACGCTCCTTTTAAATCCCCTCCAAAAACACGCAATTCTGCTATAAAACACATTAATTCAACATCATGAGATACTAACGAATCTGCGCTTTCATAATATTTTTTTGCTTGGTCATATTTTTTATTCAAATAACAAGCTCTACCTAAATATTTAATACAATTAAAATTATCAGGATCATATTTTAAAGAGAGTTCCAGATTTTTTTGTGCCGATGCAAAATCGTTTAATTGCATATTACAAAACGCAATTTTATTGTATGCTTCCGAATAGTCTTTTTTTATTTTCACAGCTTTATCAAGCAACTTAATTGCATCCTTATATTTTAAAGAATCTATTAATTTCATAGATGCTTTATATAAATCTGCCGCAGGGTCTAAAGTGCGAGTTGTATCTGTTTTAGTTTTTTGAGCAAGGCATATGCTCGAAGTAATGATAAATAAATAAATAAAAAATATGCCCCGCATTCCTTAAAATTAGTAATTTCACTTAAAATTAAAAATTATGCAAGCAGTATTACCTATTCTATTGATATTTTTAGCATTAGCAGTGATACTTACTTCTTTTGTAAGTATACAACAAGGCACCGTAGCAGTAACTACCATTTTTGGTAAATATAACCGCATTTTACACCCGGGCTTAAATTTCAAAATCCCCATTATTGAAAAAGTATTTAAAAGAATATCTATTCAAAACCGTTCGGCAGAGATGGGTTTTCAGGCTGTTACCATAGACCAAGCCAATGTAAACTTTACGGCTATGTTATTATATGCGGTATTTAATACAGACGAGCAAACCATTAAAAGTGTTGCTTTTAAATTTATTGATGAACGCAACTTAATGCAAGCCTTAGTTCGTTCGGTAGAAGGCTCTGTACGTGCATTTGTAGCTACTAAAAAGCAAAGCGAAGTACTTTTATTACGCAGAGATATAGTATTAGAAATTAAAGATCAATTAGATAAAACCTTGGAAGAATGGGGATATCATTTAATTGATTTACAGTTAAATGACATAACTTTTGATGAAGAAGTTATACGCTCAATGGCTAAAGTGGTTGCCTCAAACAACTTAAAAGCTGCTGCAGAGAATGAAGGACAAGCCTTATTAATTACTAAAACCAAGGGTGCTGAAGCAGAAGGCAATGCTATTAAAATTGCCGCTCAGGCAGAAAAAAATGCTGCTCAATTACGCGGACAAGGTGTTGCNNAATTAATGCAGGACGCTAATTTAGACGCCTCGCTTATTTTGTTTAGTATGTGGACTGAAGCCGTAAAAAACTTTGCAGAACACGGTAAAGGCAACGTTATATTTTTAGATGGAAGCACAGAGGGCATGCAACAAACCATGCGTCAAATGATGGCCATCTCTAAAATGGACGTAGAAAATAAAAAGTAGTTGCGCAGATAGACGGTATTTTGTGTAATGAAAAAACAGCTTAAAAGTACCCAGGAAACTAAGCCACAACAAGGTTTTTTTCAAAACAAACGTTTACAGCTTATTTTAATTAGTGTATTTGTTTTCTTTATGTACGCACGTACTGTAAGTTACGAATACATTGGCCTTGACGACACTACACTTATAGAGACTAACTATAAGTTTATTAAAAATTTCTCTAACGTTTCAACTGCATTTACAAAGCATGTAATGTATAGTGGTACTACATTAGATAATGAGAAAGATTA
>PLYA01000067.1 GCA_003153315.1 Bacteroidota bacterium | reverse complement strand
CACAATTAAGTATTAATCATAAGTCATCAGATTTAATTCATTGACCATCAATGGTTAATTACTTCATCTAATAATAGTAAAGAAGCCTTTTAAGGTTTTAGTTTGCTGATTTGGGTCGCAATCGGCAGAATAGGCAAGTATATAAAAGTAGGTTCCATCATCGCAGGTGGGTTGCCATGTAGAATTAGGGTTATTACTTTCAAATATTTTGTTACCCCATCGGTTATAAATATCAAGCTGCATGGTAGGGAACTGATAAACACTAAAATCTATAAAATCGTTTTTACCATCGTTGTTTGGTGTAACTATATTTGGCAGGGCATCTAAATACTTTATGGTTTTTAAACTAACTGTAAAACTATCATTAGTACTGCAAGTTGTATTAAAGGTATAAATAACCCAATAATTTCCGGCAGCATTAATGGTATGAATGGGAAAAGTATATCCATCATTCCATAAATAAGAAGTAGCACCAGGATAGGTGGCATTGTAGGTTACGGATGATTGTCCACCACAAAGACTGGTATCTTTAAGTATATTAATTTGAGGGGAGGTATTGTAAGCTACTTTAACGGTATCGGATATTTTACAGCCCTGACTATTTGATACAGTTACTATGTAATTACCCGATGTGTTTACAGTAATACTTTGAGTAGTAGCACCAGTTGACCAATGATAACCCGTATAACCTGAGCCCGCATCAAGTATATCGGGAGTAGAGCTATTGCATTGCAGCACATTAGGTATTGCAGGTTTAATTATGGTACCTGTGCTTACGTGAAAAGTATCTATAACTACACAATTGCTATTATATCCACCTATATCTATATGAACATAATACGTTCCGGAACTATACACATAGTCTGTTTGCCCACTGTAACCATTACTCCAATAATAATAATTGTAATAAGAATTTGGCGGTACACCAATGGCTTGTAAAACTATAGGGTATGGGTTTGCAGAACAGCTTATAATAGTAGTATCATGATAGGTATTTCCATAAGGATAAATTTGTATATCTATACTATCGGTTGATTTGCAGCCATTGGCAGCAGTAACAGTTTCATAATAAATACCCGATGAATTAACGGAAATTGTTTCGGTTGTAGCGCCTGTTGACCATTGGTAAGAAGGAAAATAACCTCCGTTTAATATAATAGGAGAAGACAGACTCCCGCATATAGATTGATTATTTCCTAAGTAAACATAAGGAGCTTGATTTAAAGTAAGATGAAAACTGTCTCTTACTACGCACCCCCCTGCAAAATGAATGTCTACCCAATATACTCCGCTATTATAAAAGTATTGTATCGGAGTAGTATATCCATCATACCATAAATAACTTTGCGCGCCAGACACATATGCATTTGCACTATAACCATAATAATACGAGGGCAAACAAATGATGGTATCCCTTAAAACATGTACATTGGCAGGGTTAATAACCGAAACACTAAAAGTATCTGCCGAGGTGCAACCACCTATGCTGGTAACTTTAACCCAATAGGTGCCTGGGTTATTTATAGCTAAAGAGTATGTAGTAGCACCTGTAGACCATTGATAATTGGCATAATTACCTGCACTAACGGTATAAGGTGTAAATGAATTACAGAAGGCGACACTATGAATTTGTGGGCGAACAGTATCTAAAACAACATTATATATATCGGTTATAATACAACTACCTCCGTTTACATATATGCTAAGATAAACAGGACCTGCGTAATAGGCATAACTGGTAGTACCAATGCTTCCATTACTCCAATAATACTGATTATTGCTTCCGGGTATAATTGGAGCTTTTAATAAAATAGGTAATTGATTTGCTCTACATAAAGAAGTATCAAATACATGAGGTACGGTATTAACATTTATAACGGATATATGAATGGTATCAGATGAGCTGCAGCCTGCCGGAGAAGTTACATGAACCCAATAAATACCACCGCTGTTGACAGAGATGTTTTGTGTGCTTGCACCCGTTGACCAATGATAGGTATAACCGCTTCCAGCACCTGCATTTAATAGAATGGGTTGAGTTATGCTACCGCAAACGATAGTATCATTTCCTAAATTTATAATAGGTAAAGGTTTTACAGTAATAGTTTTTACAGCAGAACCTGCACAACCCGTAGCAGCATCTGTTCCTGTTACTGTATAGGTAGTATTGCTAGTTGGCGATACGGTTAAAGGGTTAGTAATAGCCCCTGTACTCCAAGTATATGTATTTGCACCGCTTGCCGTTAAAACAGTAGGGTTTCCGCTACATACAGTATTGCTTGAAGCTGATAAATTGACTATGGGAGGAGTTCCTGCACTTGCTGTTAAGGTATAATATAATACAGGGGCAACACAACCAGTAGCAGATGTTGTGGTTAAGGTATAATTACCGGCTACGCTTGTTACTAAGTTTTGTGCATTGCCAGTAACCGGACCAGCCCAATTGTAACTTGCCATGCCAGGAGGACCAGATAATATAGTGCTACCTCCTGCACATAAAGCATTTGATGCAATAATTTGACTGTTATAAAAACTGCAATTGGCGTCTATATAGCAATAGCCAAAGTGTGCCCCCCCGGAACAATCACTCATAGTAAATTCAATAGAAACAGTATGAGTAAGTAAAGATGATAAATCTAATGTTACGGTTGTCCAAGGTTTATAATATACAGTAGGATCTACCGAAGAAGCTATCCATCCGGGTAATGCTCCCATAGTAGCCCCAGCAGCAGAAACGGTATATTGCGTACAAGGAACTGTATTTCCTGTGAGTACATCTGTTACGTTTACCTGAAAATAAGGAGCTTGTGATACAGGATGCCCACCATCTTGTAATACAGCTGCAAACTGATAGGTAAAAGAAGTATTGGAGGCGCTAACCACAAAAGATTGCAATGCTTGTTCCATTCCAAGACCACACATAGAATGATTCATTAGTAAAGAATATGATCCACCTAAAGGAGGGGGGGCTACCACCGAAAAGCCACCAAAATGATCAACGCCTGCAGTACATGGACCAGGAGTACAATCTATTGCACTACATTGACAGGCACCAACCGTATTAACAGTAGCTGTTGAAGTTGAGTTTACCACTTGATATAAACCACCACTACCACCAGGAGTAATGCAAGTAGGGCAGGGCAAAATATTGGTGGCGACACCAACATTCATTGTCCAACCATTTGTAGTACCATCTTCAAAGCCCACATTGGTACATCCTGACATAACTTGTGGTGGATTTATTATTCTTTTACCATATATGCCATTTGCAATAGCATCTTGTTGTTTTTTTAATTGCTGATGCAAAATTGCTTGCTGCTTTTGCACCTCCCATTCCTGCATACCATTTTTTCTTGAATTTTCAATCAGCTGAGCAATTTTTTCTTCATTTAAATAACCGGAAGGATATGAAACAGAGGTTATTTGTGCTTTAATACCTATTGTAGTAATTATGCAAAGCAACGCAGTAAATAATATAAAAACTCTCTTTTTCATAAAACTGATTTTAGAGAAACAAATTTAATATTCTTTTTCAATTTTAAAAGAACAGAACTATAAAATCATAAAAAAAGCCACTACTCTTTATGATGTAGTGGCTTAATTATAATTTAAAAGTTTTTACTTTACTACAGGTTGTGCAGCCTCTAAAGTAATTTCAATATTTACATCTTCGCCCAAACCACCACTTTCACCTATATTGAAGTCAGTACGTTTAATTGTAGTTTTTCCATTGAAACCTATAATGTTAGCAGGTGTTTCTCCTTTAGCAGTATATGTTTTACCTTCGGTTAAACCAACATAGTTAAAGTTTAAAGTAACATCTTTAGTTACTCCTTTTAGGGTTAATTTACCTTTAGCTATGTAACTAAATTCACCCATAGTAGTGTCTTTTACAATTTCAGAAGCTTCAAAAACAGCTTTTTTATATTTAGCCACATCAAAGAATTCAGGTTTGTCTTTTAAGTGCCCATCACGCATGGAGTTTTGAGTATTTAAAGAAGCCATGTCCATACGGATATATATTTTATTACCACTTGCAGCATCTAAATTAACCACACCGCTATCCACGTTAATAGTTCCGCGTGTATCGCTGATAATGTGTTTAATGCTAAAGGCAACCGATGAGTGCACTCCATCAACCATATAGGCACCCTTAACTTCAGCAATATCTTTTTTGCCCAAGCTCATAATGCTATCGCATTGTGCTTTGCTGATGCAGGTATATTCTTTACCGTTAATATTGCACTTCAAAATCTCTTGTTTTTTGCAGCATGTTTCGCCACCTGTTCCATTAACGGCTATGTATGGAGCGATTACCAATGATACAATAGACATCAATTTAATAAGAATGTTCATAGAAGGACCCGAAGTATCTTTAAAAGGATCTCCAACGGTATCTCCGGTTACAGAAGCTTTGTGTGGTTCTGATTTCTTGTAGAACATTTCTCCATTAATATTTACGCCTTTCTCGAAAGATTTTTTAGCATTATCCCATGCACCACCTGCATTGCTTTGGAAGATACCCATTAGCACACCGCTAACGGTAACACCTGCCAATAAACCACCTAATACTTCAGGACCAAAAATAAAGCCAACCAATACCGGAGTAATTAAAGCAATAGCACCCGGCATCATCATCTCGCGGATAGAAGCTTTAGTTGAAATAGCTACACACTTTTCGTATTGAGGTTTTGCTTTGTATTCCATAATACCCGGAATTTCGCGGAACTGACGACGAACCTCATTTACCATATCCATAGCGGCTTTACCAACAGCTTGTATACATAATGCAGAGAATATAAAAGGAATCATAGCGCCTACAAACAGCCCAGCTAATACGTTTGCTTTATAGATATCAATAGCTGAGATGCCTGCAATACCAACAAAGGCTGCAAATAAAGCCAAAGAAGTTAATGCTGCAGATGCAATGGCAAAACCTTTTCCGGTAGCTGCGGTAGTGTTACCAACGGCATCTAAGTTGTCGGTACGTTCACGAACTTCGGGAGGTAACTGACTCATTTCTGCAATACCACCTGCGTTATCGGCAATGGGTCCGAAGGCATCAATAGCTAATTGCATGGCAGTAGTTGCCATCATACCCGCAGCAGCAATTGCCACACCATATAAACCCGCAAAATGATAAGAAGCCATAATACCCGCAGCTAAGGTTAGCATAGGAATAACGGTAGATTTCATACCAACCGATAAACCTGCTATAATGTTCGTAGCATGTCCGGTTGATGATTGACGAATAATAGAAAGAACAGGCTTTTTGCCCATAGCTGTGTAATACTCGGTAACAATACTCATAATAGCACCCACTATAGTAC
Organism: Bacteroidota bacterium; assembly: GCA_003153315.1. Lineage (GTDB taxonomy): Bacteria > Bacteroidota > Bacteroidia > B-17B0 > Aurantibacillaceae > PALSA-968. Next base: position 6,359 of record PLYA01000067.1, on the reverse strand, counting down.
CTACGATGATTGCGTAAAATACATCTAAACTTGTGAACTTTATACCACGTAGTTCTAAATGCTCGGGTAACATCCACCTTACCACAAAATAAGAAGCTATAACGGTAAGTATCATAGATGACCAGTTACCCATATTTAAAGCATTCTGCACGTTTGACTTTTCGTCTTTAATACGTACAAACCAAGTACCTACTATAGAGAAAAGAATACCTAAACCGCAAATTATCATTGGTAATAATATTGGAGACATACCTCCAAAATTATCTTTAACCACAATTTCTTGTCCTAATACCATCGTAGCAAGTATAGTAGCCACATAAGAACCAAATAAATCGGCCCCCATACCGGCAACGTCACCCACATTATCTCCCACATTATCAGCAATGGTAGCAGGGTTACGAACATCATCTTCGGGGATACCCGCTTCTACTTTACCTACTAAATCAGCACCTACATCGGCAGCTTTGGTATAAATACCACCACCCACACGGGCAAATAGCGCAATAGATTCTGCTCCTAAAGAGAATCCTGTTAATACCTCGATAGCAGTCTTTACAGTATTCTCACCCAGATTACCGAAGTAAGATAAAAGAGCTATAAACAAACCACCTAAACCAAGTATGGCTAAACCCGCCACACCTAAACCCATTACAGTACCACCTGTAAAGGATACTTTTAAAGCCTGAGCCAAACTGGTACGAGCTGCCTGTGTAGTGCGCACGTTAGCTTTGGTAGCCACCTTCATACCAATATAACCTGCAGTAGCAGAAAACACAGCACCTATAATAAATGCGATAGAAATAACCCAACTTGAATGAATTTCTTTTCCATGCACTTCATGCACAGTGCCAGAATAAGCCAATAAAGCAGCAGCAAATACTACAAAAATGCTTAATACCTTCCATTCTGCTTTTAAAAATGCCATAGCACCATCAGCTATATAGCCTGCAAGTTCTTGCATGTTTTTATCGCCGGCATCTTGTTTGCTAACCCAGGCAGATTTAATGGCCATTACTAATAAGCCTACAATGCCAAGGGCAGGAACTAAATAAATTATCGAACTATTCATATCTTATGTCTAAATATTTGAGGGGGGCAAAACTATAAATTATCTGTTAATTATCAAATCTATAAAATTGAGGCGGGGTTTTCTGTTATTTGGGCGTTCAGGCGGTTTACCCTTAGGAGTCATTCGCATGTTAACAGGAGCTGTGCGCATATTAACGGGAGCTGAATCAACTATGCCTCATGCTCAGCAAAAGTTAGCACGTAATTATTATTGTCTTTTATAGAGAATTCCGTTGCGCCGTAAAATGTTTTCTCTAAGCCTTTAAGTACAGTTACTTTATCTTTAATCCGTTCAAAAAGGGCATGTATATCTTTCACATTTATGTATAGCAATAAAGATGCCCCGTCTTTACGGCTAATATCAGGCAACTCGTTTGCCAGGCTCTCAAAGGTTTGAAACATAAAAGTAACCTTGCCGCAGGCCATCATTACCCAAACAAAATCAGTTCCTGTTTCGGGTACCGACATGCTTACTTCAAAACCCAGCTGTTTATAAAACGCTATGGTTTTAGCTATGTCTTTTACAAAAATGTTTGGTGAAAGAGTTTCCATTGTTTTAGGCAAATATATAAAAGAAACGCCGCACAGATAAACAACAAATGGTTTTAGTAATTTTGCTTCGCAAATGCTCAAATCAGATAGAATAGCGCTTACCCTGTCCTTTCTGTTTTTTGTTTATGCAGGTAAATCTCAAACAACATCTGTAACAACCAGACAAGCTAACTGGGCAGAGAAAATTAATGCACCTGCCTTTCATAATTTACACAAAGTAGATGCTAATGTTTACCGGTCTGAGCAACCAAAAGGCAAAGGCATGCATCAGTTAGATAGCATAGGGATAAAAACACTGCTTAACTTAAGACAGACAAAAAGAGATAAAGCTAAAAAAACCAATTTAGCCTTAGTGCACGTGGGTATGAATGCCTGGACTATTTCTTATGCAGATATTGTAGCAGGCGTAAAAGCCATTGCGCAGGCAAAGAAACCTGTATTGGTGCATTGCAAATATGGGTCTGACAGAACGGGCTGTATTATTGCTGCTTATAGAATTAGTAAATGCAACTGGACAAAAGAAGAAGCCATAAAAGAACTAAGAGAAGGCGGCTTTGGTTTTCATGAGAAAAATTATCCTAATATTTTAACGCTATTAGGTACATTAGATATTGAAAAGCTAAAGAAAGATGTTCAGTAATTTATTCCTGTAAGCCCCCTAAGCAGGATGATGAACCTCCGTTAGTCCTTTGCTGGTTTTAACACGTTGCCAAACAGCCAATCCGGTACCAACTACCATCAGCAGGCAGCCCAGCCACAGTATATTTATGTAAGGAAACATATAAGCTTCCATAACAATAAAGTCTTTTTGGTTGGTCTTTCTTTCGCTTAGCATAATTTCTACCGAGCCGTTATCGGGGTTTATTTTCCAAAAGGTAAAACGCAAGCCAAGCTCGGGTATAGAATCAGTAACGGGCTCTATGTTATTTTTTACTAAATGGTATTTAGGATAGGCATAATGTATCTTTTTATCCATATCATAAGCACGCAGCACGGCAGTTACCCATAAAGAAGAATCGTTTTTTTCGTACTGCTCCTTGGAAATATCAGTGCGTAAAGAATCCAAAATAATAATGGCATTGGTAGAGAAGAGAGAATCATGCAGGTGTATAACATTGTTTTGTGGCTCGCCATATATTTCTTTTGTTGGCGTATGGTCATCCGTTAAAGGATAGGCAAATTTTACATCGGTATATACATCATTACTTAGAAAATGGCGGGTATCAGGCTCGGCAGCATTACCCATACGTTCATTTAACTGAACCCGTGGGTATAACTCAAACTGCTTAATGTATTTGTTTTGTTCGCGGGTAAAATAATCAACTTTAAACAATACGTTAATCCCTGTTTTTTCGCGCGACTCATAACTAACATAATAAGGCCCCATAGGTAGAGTATCTCCTTTTATGAGCAGGATACTTTTCTTATCATCAAAGTCTTTTCCTAAAGAAGATACGCTTTTTTGTGAAGTATTCTTTGAGAGTGTTGTCTTTTTAGAAGTAGAAATTAAAACACCTATAAGCAACAACGCAAAACCAACGTGCGCTAAAGATGCACCAATGTGTTTTACCTTTCCTTTTAAAATACGAACCCAATAAGCCGTATTGGCAAACAATGCAAAAGCAGAAGTTATTAGTAAGGCTGCATAAGTAATGTAATTTGTCTTTTGGGTAGAAGTAGCTTCGTTCCAACCATGAGAGAAATATAAAGCAGATGATGCTACTAATCCAAAAGCAAGCGCAAGCAAAGCAGAAATACGCAGGCTTTTAAAGAATTGCTTTTTATCGGTGTCCTTATACTTAAAGAATTGTCCGATAGCAAGCAACAATGCTACCACAATAGCAAAGGGTATTTGCCATGCGTTGAATTTATCAATAGTAAAGGGGGCTTTGTTCATGCCGAACATTTTATTGAAGATGGGAATAGAAGTGAAAATGCTAATAGTTGTGGCAGATAAGAATAGTACAAAGGATGCTGCGAACATCCAAAATTCACGGCTATAAACACTCTCGTCGGTTTTATCTTTAGGGAAACCAAAGAAGTAAGCCGTAAATAATAAGATAAGCGAAACACTTCCCCAAACCGATAAAAGAATAGAAGGCTGTATATTAAAACCAAACACAAGTAAAAACAAAGTTGCCGTTAAGCACAAATAAGAAAACGAGAACATCTTATTTGATTGTAATAAATAGATACTCAAAAAGACAAAGGTTAAGAGATATAACAACAATTGTTTTTGCATACCTAAATCGGTAAAGGCGTGTACAGATGCGCTTCCTAAAATACCACTACGGGTAAGGAAGGTTGAATAAAGCACCAGTATAAACGAAACCAATGCCAGTATAAACCCGGAGAAAATAGAATGCCCCCTGCTTTTGTTTACCAGCATAATATGCGCTGCACCAACTAAAGTGAGCCATGGTACCAATGATGCATTCTCAACCGGGTCCCAAGCCCAAAAGCCTCCAAAACTAAGTGCTTCATAAGCCCAGGCACCACCCATTAAAACCCCTAAACCTAAAATCATTACTCCGGTAAAAGCCCAGGGCAAAGCAAGCTTCTGCCAATTGGTAAAATCTTTTTTCCATAAAGCAGCCAATGCATAACAAAAAGGAACAACCGTCAATGCAAAACCTAAGAACAAAGTAGGCGGATGAATAGTCATCCAATAGTTTTGCAGTAAAGGGTTTAAGCCCCTGCCATCAATTTTTTGTAAGTAATCAGGGCTTTTAAATAAAGGGATATTTGAAAAATCAGGATTCTCTCGAAGCATAATAAAAGGGTTGCTTCCTATTTTAGTTCCTAAAATAACAACCCCTAAAAGCATGGTAGCTAAAAAAGCCTGTACCAGACTAAGTGTGCTCATTACAGCTGCTTCGTAATGCTTAGCTGTGCGCTGAAGAACTAATCCAATGATCCCATGCCAAACCGTCCATAAAAGAAAACTACCCTCCTGCCCTTCCCAAAAGCAGGAAAAGATATAACGCATGGGCATATTGTTACTGGAATGTTGCCATATATACGAGTACTCGTAATAATGATTATAAAGCATATAAAACAGGGTGCCCATAATGCCAAACACGCCTAAAACATGTAGGCGGAAAGAAATACGGGCCAGTTTAAGCCACGAAGCCTCTAAAGGGTTCTTTTCTGCAAAGAAATAAGCAATAGCAGCCTGCAAAGAAGCAATAAAAGAAAGGATGATGAAGAAATTACCCACATGTCCTGCCCACAAACGCTCTCCTATATAAGTAATCGGTTCTTGCATGAAAGGGTACAAAGATAGGTTTTAGATAGATTAAAAATAAGCTTTATAAGCTTAAACTCTTTTACTTACTTTTAAAGCGTGAAAAAATTGTTTTTCATTTTTAACTTTATACTTCTATTTATCAGTTCGTTTTGCTTTTCACAAAATACAGACTCTCTACTGTCTTTATTAAAAAATGATAAAAGTGATACAGACAAAATAAAGCATCTTACTCAATTATGTTGGCAATATCGTATTATTGGTAATTACGATGCCGCTTTGCTTTATGGTAATAAGGCTATAGCCCTGGCAAACTTGCTTCCCTCTAATAGCAGGGATTTGGCTTTAGCCAGAACATATAATTACGTGGGGAATGTTTTTCACGCACAATCTGATTATTCTAAAGCTTTGGATTATTACTTAAAATCTTTGAAAATATTTGAAGTATCTGGTAATAAACAAGGTTTAGGGTCTTGCTATACAAATATTGGGCTTGTTTATTATTACCAATCTAACTTACCCAAAGCCCTAGAATATTATTTAAAAGGGTTAAAAATAGACGAGGAAATTGGTGATAAGAGTGGAATTGCCGCTTGCTTTGGAAATATTGGACTTATTTATGTTGATCAATCTGATTTCGACAAAGCATTAGATTATTACTTAAAGGCTTTAAAACTAAATGAAGAAGTTGGAGACAAAAAGGGAATTGGAGATTGCTACCTCAATATCGGGATTATTTATCATAATCAGGAAAATATTAGTGCTGCACTTGATTATTATTTAAAATCTCTAAAAATATATGAAGGGGAAGGTGATAAACAGGGGATAGCCATTTGTTATGCTAATATTGGTAATGCATACGCAGACAAGAAAGATTATAACAAAGCTTTGGAATATTATTTGAAAGAATTGGAAATAAAAAAAACAATTGGTGATAAACAAGGTATAGGAGTTTGCTATGTAAATATTGGAGAGTTGTACAATAATTTATCAGATTATAAACTGGCTATACAATATAGTAATCTTGCCGTGCAAATAAATAATGAAGTAGGGTATATAGATGGAGAACGTTTGGCTTATGAACATTTGGCTATTGCATACAGCAAAATAGGTAAATACAAAGAGGCTTATGAGAATCATATAAAATTTAAAACCCTGACCGATAGCATTTTTAATCTTGATAACAGTAAGCAGTTAGGTGATATGAAGACAAAGTTTGAAGTAGAGAAAAGAGAGGCTGAGTTAAAGGTAAAATCTGAGGCTGAACAAGAAAAACTAAAAGCTGTTGCATACGAAGAAAAGAAAAGACAACAGGTAATTATAGCTGCCGTTATGGGGGTATTGGTATTAGTGCTTGTGTTTTCTTTGTTTTTATTTAAACGATTTAAAATAACTGAAAGACAAAAAACCATTATAGAAAGACAGAAACAACGAGTTGATGAAGCTTACGACCTGCTGCATGAGAAGAATAAAGAAGTAATGGATAGCATAC
>PLYA01000046.1 GCA_003153315.1 Bacteroidota bacterium | reverse complement strand
GCATTTTGTGTAAAACCACGCATATTAGTGGCTAATGTTTGAAAGCCATATGATTCAGGATGTTTTATTTGCTCATTTCCGTTAAACTTGGGAGCTACTTGATTATCTACTCCGCCTAAATAATAACAAATTCTGTCAGTGCCCCAAGAGCTGGCACCAGCCAAACGGTTTGCCCAAATTATATCGCGGTGTACTTTTAAATAGTGTCTTATATCAAACCCGGCGTTAACCATGTCTTGGCGAGTTCCTAAATCATGAATATTTATTCCTCTATAATACTCGCCAAACAGTTTTAAACGCCAGCCGTTATATAGATTTAAACCTTTAGGACGTGTATTATCAAATACATATTCCATTTTCACACCAGCCCAGTTATCATATGTGTTTGGTTTTGCCAATGAGTAATCATCTTGTGCGGTATAAAGTGTTTTGTCGTTACGATAGCTTAAAGTACCCTTAATACTCGATACTTCGTTAATAGGATATTTTAATTTGTATTGTACATCGTGTGTTAGCACTTTTACAGTATACCCATTATCAGTAATAGATGGTAACGAAAGACGATGCAGCACCAACTGTTTATCCCATAATTTTTTTCTACGCTCAACACTTATAATATATTCGTTATTTAAATTAATTCCTATACGCATCCCTGCACTTATTCGGTAATCTTCAAATAGATCGCTGGTGGAGATTTTTAAAAAACCATTAAGCCCTGGGTTCACGTAATAGCCGGTAAATTTTTCATACGTTTGATTTAGGAAAGAGTTGTCTAACTGTGCAGTAACTTGGTCAACCGAAAAGTTTACATAATAATTTTCTTGTTTAGGCAATTGAAATCCATCTTTAGTTTGATTGCTTGTTGCTGTAGTACTTTGGCCATCCGATGAGTTAGTGGTAGTTTGCGGTTTTGATTTAGAATTGTTTTTTGTATTATTATTTTTAAAAGAATAATTATTTATATCCACTGCACCTGAATTATTTTCCTGAGCAGGGGTTGTTGTTTCTGTTTGATTGTTTGAAGGATTGTTGGCTGCATTTTGCGCTTTTGCTTTAGCGGCATAGTTTTGCGCTCTACGAAAATAAGTGTTCTTTAAATTGTAATTTTTATCTATATCTTTTTTACTGATTTGGTTAATGTACATGTATTGTAATCCATTCACATAAAAAATTTCGGCTACTTTATTTGCTTTTAAATTTACATCCTGTTCAAGAATACTGGTTTTGTTGTTTGAAATGGGATGTGAGTTAAACACATATCTATAATGTTCGGTAGTATCAACAAAAGAAATAACGCTATCCAGTTTGGCAACAAACCTATTTTTAACCCCGTTTTGATCGCTTAGGTAAGTAAAATAGCCATCATAAAAATCGCTTGGCTGACTTTCCTGAATATTTTTAGAATCAGTTACTCGGTATAATAGTTTAGATTTTGTTTTACAATCGTATAAAAATATGTTGTGGAATTTTGTTTGCGGAAACTCAAACTTATCATTATCACTTTCTTTAATTGTATCTTGTATGCGATTAGATGCAAATGCAATTTGATTCCCTTTATTAATAAAAGTAGGCGTTTCGTCATCCCAAATATCATTGGTTATTTGCTCAAGTCCACCTGCGTTTATCTGATAAATAAAAATGTCGCTTTGCCCTTTTGCTTTTTTTACAGCACTCATTACTAGTTTTTTTCCATCGGGACTGTAAGAAAATGCTTTCACTTTTTCTATACCTGTCATAGGTTTATCAACCATATATTTATCCTCAAGGCTATAAGTGGTTAAATAAATCACTCCTTTTTTTTCGTGCACCATAGCAAATAGTTTTCCGCTGGGGTGCCATGCCAACAAGGGATATGTAAGGTCGTTTAAGCGCTCTACTTTTGGCCCCCACTTAACAATGCGTTTTTCTTTTCCGGTAGTTAAATCTTTTAAATAAACACGATGCTGACTCATTTCATTACGTGCATAAACAACTTGATTCCCATCAGGACTAATTTTTACTTGGTAATAATCTCTGCTTGATTTTGGTTTTAAAACAACAGGGTCTTGTGTAGGGAAAGTTTGTGTGGTATCTTTTTTCATGGCGTTGCGCGAGCGTGCATCAATCCATTCGTACAACAAGCCCTGTGTGTTATTACCAACCACAAACATAAAAGCGTTCTCTACATTTCGAGAAACTTTTGTCATGTATAAAATGTTGGCAATGCTTGATTCGCCATAGGTTTCAGCAACATGTTGCCATAATCCTTGCCCTACTATGGCGGCATCTTTATCACTTATGCGCGCCAGTTTATAGTATCTATCAAATATAACCCCATCACTCACAATATTATCAACATTGGTGTCCCAGCCTTCAGAAAGATAAGCTACCAACCCTTTTTTATACCAATCGGGTATAATTAAAAAAGTGGAGTTAAACATGGTTTTTACGGCACCCCCTCCATATAACACTTCATTAATTAATGTTTCAGCAATGCCTGCCCTAATTTGACGGTCTAAATCGGCTAAATTTCCGTTAAAATAAACGCTCAATTTTGTGCCTACTGTTTTTGAGGTACCACCTGTATTGCTTACTAAATCGGTAGATAAACCCAAGTTAGTTTGCCTAAAATCGCCTTGATTACTGTAAACCAGTATTTGAAGTTTTGTACTGGTTTGATAATCTATTTTTTTTTGTAAATCTTTTAAATGATAATCTGCGCGTAATGAAACATACCTGGCAATATCACGGCATCCTTCGTAAAAATAAACCTGATAATTATCGTAATTGTAATATGTCCAATAAAAAGGTTGATACTGTACCCTGCTTTTACCAAATTCTTGCTGAGAACCATAATAAAATTGTCCATAAAAAAATGCAGGCAACAAAAAGGTGATTAAGAGTATATAGTTCTTTATAAAACGCATATGGTAAAGGGTAAAAGTAGTAAATTTTTAACCCCGAAACCTTAAAAAATGTTAGAACTAGGTTAAAATTTAGAGAAAGATAATCTTACTAAAATAGCTAACTTTGTAGCACCATGAGCGATAAGATTAATCACGAGTGCGGTATTGTACTCATCCGCCTTTTAAAACCACTGCCTTACTACCGAAAAAAATATGGTTCAGCACGTTTCGGCTTGCATAAGCTGTATTTAGTGATGGAAAAAATGATAAACCGTGGGCAAGATGGTGCAGGTGTTGCCACCATTAAATTAGATACAGCCCCTGGTACTCAATATATAGACAGACTTCGTTCGGTTCGCACACGTGCCACTTTAGATATTTTTACACAAATACACGATAATTTTAATGATGCAAAAAAGCAATTTCCTGATGAGTATAACGAAGTAGATTGGCAGAAAAAAAACCTTCCATTTCTAGGTGAGTTATTGATTGGGCATTTACGTTATGGCACTTTTGGGAAAAATAATATAGAAAGTTGTCACCCTTTTTTACGTCAAAATAACTGGAAAACACGTAATCTGGTTGTTGCCGGAAACTTTAATTTAACCAATGTTGATGAGCTTTTTGAACACTTGGTAGAACTTGGCCAACATCCGCGCGAAAAAGCCGATACAGTTACCGTGATGGAAAAAATTGGTCATTTTTTAGAAGTAGAAAACGATAAATTATTTCGCATATATAAAGCGCAGGGGTATAATAACGCTGAGATTTCTGACCTTATTGCCAAAAATTTAGATGTAGCCGCTATACTTACCGAAGCCAGCAAACGTTGGGATGGCGGCTATGTTATAGGTGGTTTAATCGGCCATGGAGATGCTTTTGTGTTGCGCGACCCAAATGGCATTCGCCCTGCTTTTTATTATCATGATGATGAAATTGCTGTGGTTTGTTCAGAGCGCCCTATTATTCAAACAGTATTTGATATTAAAATAGAAGATGTAAAAGAAGTTAAACCAGGATACGCGGTTATCATTAAAAAAGATGGTACAGTAACCGAGGAACAAATAAACGAACCTCAACAAAAATTAGCTTGTTCTTTTGAGCGGATTTATTTTTCGCGTGGTAACGATGCTGGCATTTATTCAGAACGTCATAGCTTGGGTTCTAATATGGTTGAACCTGTTTTAAAAGCCATTAATGGCGATTTAGTAAATACGGTTTTTAGTTACATTCCTAATACTGCCGAGGTTGCTTTTGGTGGCTTGGTTGATGGAATGCGTGACCATTTAAACAGAGAGAAAACAAAAAAACTTACTACCGATAAAAATTTATCTGCCAAAGAAATTAATGATTTACTGGATGTGCACCCGCGCATAGAAAAAATTGTTTTAAAAGATGCCAAGCAACGCACCTTTATTACAGATGATGCACACCGAGATGATTTGGTGAGTTTGGTTTATGATATAACTTATGGTATAATTCGTAAAGGAGTTGATACTTTGGTTGTTATGGACGATTCTATTGTAAGAGGAACGACACTAAAACAAAGTATTTTAAAAATATTAGACAGACTGGAGCCCAAAAAAATCGTGGTGGTTTCATCGGCACCGCAAATTCGTTTTCCTGATTGTTATGGCATTGATATGGCTGTGCTAAATAAATTTATTGCCTTTGAAGCTGCTATTGCTTTATTGAAAGAACGTGGTAAAGAAAACGTTATTGAGCAGGTATATGAAAAAGCAAAAGCACAATTAATGCTTGCTAAAGAAGAGCAGGTTAATGTAGTGAAAGAAATATACAGTTCGTTTACAGCGCAAGAAGTATCAGATAAAATCGCTCAGTTATTAAAACCAAAAGAAATAAAAGCTGAGCTGCAAATTATCTATCAATCGATTGAAGGCCTACATAGTTCTTGCCCTGACAACTTAGGTGACTGGTACTTTACCGGGAATTATCCTACACCTGGCGGCAACAAAGTAGCTAATAAAGCCTTTGTGCATTTTATGGAAGGCAAACTTATTAGAGCCTATTAAATATTTATGCAGGCTGTAATTTATTACATAGCACTCCCTTTTCTGTATTTAATTTCTCTTCTTCCTTTTTGGCTTATGTATAGGGTATCCGATTTATTTTTTGTAATCCTGTATTATGTATTGGGTTACCGAAAAAAAGTGGTGATGGATAATCTTCGCAATTCTTTTCCTGAAAAAACAGAAGCAGAATTAAAAAAAATATGCGTTGATTTTTATAGATACCTGTGCGATTTATTTTTAGAAACCTTAAAAACACTTACTGTATCTAAACAAGCCATGCTAGCTCATTGCAAGATGAATGATGACGGGCAAAAACTTTTTGATTCATACTACGAGCAACAAAAAAGCATCATTATTGTAATGGGGCATTTAGGTAATTGGGAGTGGGCGGGCGCTGCGTTTGATAACAGCAAGCACCAATTATTTGTACTTTATCATCAGTTAAGTAATCCTTATTTTAATAATTTGGTCATAAAAATGCGAACCCGCCTGGGTACAAAACTGATTGAAATGAAAAGTACCCTGCGCGATATGGTTACTAATCGAAAAGATATTACGGCAACAGCTTTTATTGCTGACCAAACTCCTTTTCCTGAAAATGCTTATTGGACAAAATTCTTGAATCAGGATACACCTGTGTTTACAGGTACTGAAAAAATTGCGCAAAAATTTAATTACCCGGTTATATATGTCAGTATAAAAAGAGTTAAGCGAGGTTATTACGAAGTTTTTGCCGAATTGCTTTTTGATAATCCTAAGGAAACAAAAGAAGGTGAAATATCAGAAGCCCATACACGCAGGTTAGAAAAAGACATTATACAACAGCCTGAAATATGGCTTTGGAGCCACCGCAGGTGGAAGCACAAAAGAAAAGGATAATTAAAAATTAGTGACTTCCTAAAACAGAAAGTAATTTATCAATTTGGCTATTCCACAAAAGGGTTGATGAATGCTTGTCTTCAGGGGTATCAGCAAAATCAGCTACAATTAAAGATATATCATTAGTTAAATCGTCACGTTCAATTCTAAATTCAAAGTAGCTGTTGTCGGTTTTTTCTAACCATTGGTAACGCACTACGCTTTCTTCAACAAATTTAATTAAGCGGGCATATTGTAGGTTTTCATCCCATTGAAAAGAATAAACATTATCTCTGATGTTTACATCATCACAAAACCACTCAGATAAACCACTTGGTGTAGTTAAAAATTCAAACAAAATAGGGGTAGAGGTGTGAATAATATATTCTAACTCATATTTCCCAGGAGGATCTGGAATGTGCTTTTCGGTTTTTTCTACCGTATTTTTTTTAGCCGGCTGAAAAATAGTTTTTGAATTATTGGCAGAAGATGATTTAGTAACGGCCACTTTTGATGGCTTAGCAACTTTAATAGGCTTCTCTGCTTTTTCTTTTTTTACAACAA
>PLYA01000068.1 GCA_003153315.1 Bacteroidota bacterium | reverse complement strand
AAGGTAGGGGTTGAATTTTTTTGGGGCTTTCTGAGATGCGCGGGCCTTTCTTTTTGGGTGTTGTCATGGTTTTTTAGATTTTAATGGTTCTTTTTTAATTAATTATTAAACGCTCCGAAAAAATATCTACACGCTTAGTTATTTTCTCGAAACGCTTAAATACTTCCTCGAAGTGCTTAGATATTTTCCCGAAGCGTTTAGATACTTTCTCGAAACGCTTAGATACTATTCTGAAGTGAGTAGTTATTTTCCCGAAACGCTTAAGTATTTTCCCGAAGCTTGTAATTGTTTCCGTAAAACGCGCAAATAGTACATAGAAAAACCTGGAGTTACTATTCCAATTCATCATAAAAGATTCCTCCTCTTTATCAAGCATCATAAATGGTTTAGAAATTATATCAGGCAGTTTGCTGTTCATGCAGGCAAAACTATGCCATAGCTAAAAACTGCGCAATAGGGGTTTCCACCTATNNAATTTTTAAGCTGTTTTGCTTTTATGTTAAAAATTAACTTAATTTTAACTAAGATATTATCTTAAAGTTATGACAATTGGCAATGGTAACTTTACTTATAAAAGCTACCTGCAAAGCCTGCAGGATGCAAATCATGTAGTTGATGCCGGGTATATACAACAATTGCTTTTGCAATACAGGCAATTATCTGCACTAAGCATTGTGCTGCCCAATGCCCCCATACTTTTTGCCATAGATTACAGCAAAGGCCAATACCTGTTTTTTTCAAATGCTTTGGGCAATTACTCTGCCCAGCAGGTTTTAGAAGGAGGTTTGGAATTTACACTGCCCCTAATGCCTAATGATTTTTATAATACCTATAACCAAAAAGTATTTCAGGCAGTGCTGCTGTTTTTAAAAACCATACCGCAGCAACAACATATTGATTATATAATATCCTGCAACCACCGGATACTAAACAGCGATAAAAAGGATATAGACATTTTGCAACGCTGCACCTATATAACTTCTGCAGAAACTGGCCTGCCCACCCACTGCATAGGCATGGCGCTTGATATAAGCCATTTTAAAAATGATAACACCATCAACCTGTCCTTTGAAAAAACAAATAAGGATACCGGGCTGATTACCTTGATAGAAAAACAATACTTTTATCCCTACCAGGAAGAAGGCTTTTTAACCCAACAGGAAAATACCATTTTGCAATATCTGGCAGATGGCCTAAACAGCAAAATGATTGCCCAAAAATTGGCCCTTAGCCTTAAAACTATAGAAAGCCACCGCTATAATATGTTTCGCAAAACCAATACTAAAAACGTGGTTGGATTAGTTATGTATGCTGTAAAGAACAGGATGCTGTAAAGAAATGCAATAAAGCAAAAGCCCCGCCGATTGGCAGGGCTTTGTTATATTAACCAATTAAAAAAATTAGATAGTAATATTATACGTTACACCATCTATAGTAACTGTTGCATTTAAATCGCAAGTACCAGAACCATAATCAACAGTACGGGTATACTTTCCGGCAGGGGCGTATATAAAAGTACCTTGTATAAAAGGACGTTTGCCACCAATATCGCATCCGCCAAAATCGCGCACCAACTGGTTGGTAATAGTTACCGAAAAAGTTTCACCGGTAGATCTTGAACCACTTGTTCCACCTGAACCATCTGTAATACCTATTTTTGCCGATGGCCAGTTAATAGGGTTGGCAACCGGGTTTGCAGGGTATGTTGAGCTGGTGTTTAACAAAGTTTTAATACGGTCAGAAGTCCAGTTAATAGTTCCTGCACCCGAAGCCAAAGTGATAGAAATGTTTGCCTTAACTTCCCATGTTACGTTTGTTGTAGCAGGGTTAAATCCAACAGCAGTAGTATTTTTAATGGTTTTGCTGATAATAGTAACCGCATTTCCATCAACTACATAATTGCTTGAAGTCACGTCTAATTGAAAACCCGGATCGCGATAATGTTTAGCCCCTACTACCGAATTAGAGTAAGTATAAACAATTGTACCGCTTCTTGTTCTTCCATCTAAACAAGGAGAAGAACCGTTAAAAGTTAAAGTAATAACTTTGGAAGCAGTATCTCTTGTAATGGTAGCGCAACTTCCACCTAATATTTGATTAGAGTTACCATTACGATACGTACTAAGGCTTCCGCTTGATGTATTATCAGATGCCTGAGCCCCCATAGATACGATGTCGTTTGAGGTGTTTTCTGCTGTGTTATTGGCACTTGCACCCGATTGGTCCGTATCCTTTGCTGGTGTGGTGGTTGTAGCATCTTTCTTTTTGCAGGAAGATACAATGGCAGCGCTTGCAATCATCAATCCTGCAAGGGCTAAGGTTAGATTGGTTTTTTTCATGGTTTTTGTTTTTACTTGTTATTAACTGATTTTGATTCTTTGATGTGAAAGAAAGCACAAGGTTTAATCATAACACAAAATAAATAAATTACTTTTACAAAAAATATTTATTTAATATATGCAAATAGCTGTAGTAGGTGCCACAGGCTTGGTTGGCAGCATGATGCTGAAGGTTCTGGAAGAAAGAAATTTTCCGGTTGATGAATTACTTTTAGTTGCTTCTGAAAAATCAGTAGGCAAAGAAATTACCTTTAAAAACAGAACCTATAAAATAATAAGCGCGGCAGATGCTATTGCTAAAAAACCTGCTATTGCACTTTTCTCTGCCGGGGGCGCAACCTCTTTACAGCTTGCTCCTAAGTTTGCCGAGGTGGGAACAACCGTTATTGATAATTCATCTGCATGGCGTATGGATGGTACTAAAAAATTAGTTGTACCCGAAGTAAACGCGCACGTACTTACCAAACAAGATAAAATTATTGCCAACCCCAATTGCTCTACCATACAAATGGTGGTAGTTTTAAACCCGTTGCACAAAAAATATAAGATAAAGCGTGTGGTGGTAAGTACCTACCAATCAGTTACAGGTACAGGCGTTAAAGCGGTTACGCAATTAATGAATGAACGAAAAGGTATAAGCGGAGAGATGGCTTATAAATATCCTATTGATTTGAATGTAATACCCCAAATAGATGTTTTTTTAGATAACGGATATACCAAAGAAGAAATGAAAATGGTAAACGAAACTAAAAAAATTATGAATGATGAGCATATTGCACTAACCGCTACAACCGTTCGTATACCTGTAATGGGCGGGCACAGTGAAGCAGTTAACATTGAGTTTGAAAACGATTTTGATATTGCCGACGTTAAAAAAATATTGCACAATACAGACTGGCTTATTGTAATGGATGATGTGGCTAACCACGTGTACCCAATGCCTATGCATGCACACAACAAAGATGAAGTTTTTGTGGGGCGAATTCGAATTGATGAATCGCAACCAAAAACTCTAAACCTTTGGATTGTAGCCGATAA
>PLYA01000057.1 GCA_003153315.1 Bacteroidota bacterium | reverse complement strand
TATCTACTTTAGATAGATCCCATCCACCTTTTTCCATTGAATGTTTAAACTCATCACCATATTTAATAACGTCAGATTCGATAAACTCACGTAATAAGTCATTTCCTTCACGAGTACGCTCTCCAACACCTGCAAATACTGATAAACCAGCGTAAGCTTTAGCAATGTTGTTTACCAACTCCATAATAAGCACCGTTTTACCTACACCCGCACCACCAAACAATCCAATTTTACCACCTTTTGCGTATGGCTCAATTAAGTCAATTACTTTGATACCTGTAAATAACACTTCAGTAGCTGTAGAAAGTTCTTCATATTTAGGAGCTGAACGATGTATGCTGTTTCCACCATCTTTTGATACCGTGTTGATACCATCAATGGCTTCACCAACAACGTTAAATAAACGTCCTTTTACTTTATCGCCTATTGGCATAGTTATACCAACACCTGTAGAGGCAACTTCCATACCACGACAAAGACCATCTGTACTATCCATTGCAATGGTACGTACCGTATCTTCACCAATATGTTGTTGAACTTCAAGAATAAGTTTTTGTCCGTTTCCACGAACAATTTCAAGAGCATCTAGAATATTAGGTAGTTTTCCTCCTTCTAAATCAAAGCGTACATCCACTACAGGACCGATTACTTGGGCAATTTTACCAGATTGTTTTGACATGATAAAAACAGGTTTTTTAAATTTGGCTGCAAAGATAATATATGTTACGTGACTGAAAAATATAATTATTTTTTTTGTGGTGTGAAAAAACTATTATATTTGCGCCCTCGTTCTAAAATGGGAGCTTAGCTCAGCTGGTTCAGAGCACCTGCCTTACAAGCAGGGGGTCACTGGTTCGAACCCAGTAGTTCCCACTTTACAGGGCAACAATTCTAAAAAGATTGTTGCCCTTTTTTATTTCCCTTAGAACCGTTGATTTTACTGCATATTTGGTCAATCAATTCATTTACTTTTGTGGTTCGAACTTTTCCAATAATAATAGCATAAATTCTAAATAGGTTTATTTTAAGTAGTTATAGGTTCGAGCCCTGAAAGGATTTTATATTTACAGCCGCCGAAAAGCTTTTTTAAATATCATTTTGGTTTGCTTTGTCGAGTGCTTCGTTTATACTATCAATTCCATTTTTTCAATGATAGTTAATATTATATCTGCCATATTATCTAACCAATCACGAATTTTAATTAGTTCCTCGTCAGTATAAATAATTTTACCTTTTGCAACTGCTTTTCGACATTCCGCTAAAGACAGTTTGTTGTTTTCATAATTCATTACTTGTTTTTTTACCATTTGCAGTTCTTCAAGCATCACTTTTTTACAGCACTTGTAGAAAGTAACTCGCAGGAAAATTACAATATAAATAACACACTGTTATTGGTTGAAACAGTTTTCAAAACTAAACAGTTATGTGATGTGTTTTTTTTCGTCAATGCGTCCGCCGCTTAAAGTTAGTGATAATTTTTTTCGATAAAGTATCTACAAGATTGTCTGGGATGTCGTGCCCCATACCATCTAACCACAAGCTGTCAGCGTATGGAATTATTGATACACATTTTTTGCTGTGGTCAATTGGAATAAATAGGTCAGATTTTCCGTGTACTATAAGTGTTGGAATAGAAAGTAGTTTTAGTTTGTCATAACGAGAACCGGAAAGAAGAACTGCACCTTGATGTTGTCTTGATACATTTGAATTGTATCCGTTTCGTTTTCGGATGTTGTATAAAACTTGTTCCGCAATCTCTTTAATGTTCAAGTCGTATGTTGCATTACCCATCAAAATTATTCTGCTTGCAAGATGTAACTTAATCATATTTTTTTCGCCACCGATGATGCCATATTTCAAAGATATTTTGATAAGCTGCCAAGCAATACTTGATGATATTTTTGGTAACTCAGGGTCTTCAATATATCCTGATGACATCATAGAAGTCAAGGAAACGATTCTGTCAGGATGGTTAATGGCTAATTCTTGAGCTATCATTCCACCCATTGAAATACCAATGATATTTGCTTTCTGAATTCCAAGGGAATTTAAAACTGCAATTCCATCGTCTGCCATATCGGCAAGTGAATATGGTTTTTTGCTGTCCCAATTCTTAACCCAGTCCGACAATCCAGTTCCTCTGTGGTCATATCGAATTACTTGATAACCCAAATCTACAAATGATTGAATGAATTTTTGAGGCCAACCCAAAGCATCATTTGATATGCCCATTACGAGGAGGATTACACCTTTTGAAGAATCTTTCGGAGAAATACTTTCATACCAAATATCCAACCCTTGAGATTTCGCAAAACCAGTTTTGCCTTTAACTATTTCAGGCAAAGGGTTTTTCAAAACGCCCTCTATTATTTCGTTCGTTTCCTTCGGCAAGGTTGGCCCCGATGTGTAGATGTAAATTGAACTACCAATAAACAATAACAGTATTGCAATACCTGTAATTTTTAATATTTTTTTGAATGATTTCATTTTTGGGATTTTAAATTATTATTGTTTAATGTCGAACTGAACCAACGCTGTTTTGTCTTTGGTTGATTCAACTAATTCAACTTTTATTTCAATTGTGTCCTCTTTTTTCTTGGTTGGTGGAATTGAAACGCCCCCGCTAATGCCAATTCCAACGGAAGCTAAAACTATCAGAAGGACAAGCCCTAACAGTTTCAATGTTTTTTTGAAACTTTTCATCATTGCTGAATGAATTATTGTGTTGCCGTTAGGCAACAATTTGATTTTTGTGAAATAGAATGAAGCCAAATTATTTGGCAAATAGGATAGGAACTATCCGATAAAAATTACAAAAGTGTTCTCGTCAGAACTTTGAGGAATTGTCTTTACTTGTAGAAAGTTGTCGGTATGCTTATGGGAATAAAATTGCCTTGAATTATTGTCGAGCTTTACTTTGGTTAGGTGGTTATAAGCAAATAATGCGTTTGTCCAGTTCTTATCGGGGTTAATAATAAAGTCATTAAAACTGCAGAATTCAAGTGCTTTTTGAAATGAAATTGTCCGCTCGCAAGTCTTATGATTATTTGAGATTACAAGTTCAGTCTGTGCCGTCTGTTGTTGTCTTGATTGAGAATTGCCTGCATACGCAGAAAAAGTAAAAATGTTAAAAAGTAAAGTTACTGTTAGTAACCATTTTGTTAATCTGTCTTTATGATTTGTAAATTTGGTATTCATCAATTTCGGAATCAAAGGTAGTCATTTTGTTCTAGTCTGTGAAATCAAGTGTTCAAAGGATAAAGTGTGAATTATGTAACATTTTTCTAAACTTGTGTAACCTTTCTGTGTTTAAGTTGGGCATCTTGCAAAAAGAATAGCTTATGCAACAAACTTCTTTATACCTTCTTAAACTACCCCCTCTAAAAACCTTACAGGTGGCTATGCTACCCCCCCCCTTCAACTTTTTAACATTTCGTGAGAAACAAATATCAGGACTTAATTTTGTTTTGGTTGCGCCATACGGAAATTTGCAAGCAACACTCCTTCCATCATTTAAAAATTAAATGAGGTATGAACTTTAAACAACAAACTACTCTTAACATCTTATATGCAGAAGATGATGCTGACGACCGTTCCTTCTTTGAGAGAGCATTAAAGGAAATATCTATTGTTACTGTCCTTAGAACGGTTACTAATGGGGAAGAGCTTATGGATTACTTGGCTAAGAATTATGAACAACTGCCTGATGTTCTTTTTCTTGACCTAAGTATGCCCCGAAAAACCGGATTTGAATGTTTAGGCGAAATAAAAGAAGACAAAAAATTGAAACATCTTCCTGTGGTCGTGTTTTCCACATCTTTCACAAGGGTTATTGATTTTGAACAGAGCTTGATGAATACACTCTTCAAGATGGGAGCGCATCATTATATTCGCAAACCTGGCGATTTTGAACAACTCAAACAGGTCATTCATCAGGCACTTATCAAGACAATAGAAATAAGGTTGCCAAATGGGCAACAAAGTATAAATTAAATAAACCCTTTAACACATGAGTTCTTAATAGCACTAGGAGATATTTCGCAACCTACGAAAGAAAATTTTGTACTCCCTGTGGATAATGTGGATTGTTATAAATACCACGCAATGCAAACTCAAATATTCAAATACGGCTCTAAATTGGCTAAAACCTCGATGTCTTCTAACAATTGTTTCGATATTTCGTCAGTAGTTCCCACGAGTAAAAAAAGCCTTTCAGAAATGGAAGGCTTTTTTTTAAGATGTTTTTTGGTCAAGTATAAATTATTTACCGAACAATAACCAATCTTTTGTTTACCGCACCCTTATTGCTCATAATGTTTACATTATAAATGCCTTCGCTTAAAGTGCTTATATCAACAATTGCACTGCTGCTTATATTTTGGTTAAGCACAAGTTCTCCGTTTATGTTATAAATGCTTACAGCCACTGCTCCTATATCGTCTGAATAATCAATATGAAAATTGCTAGAAGTAGGGTTTGGATAAATCGCAAAAGCATAGGTTAAATTATTTTGTTTAATGTTAGATGTTGGACACCCCATAAAACTATTAAATGCGGCTACATTTCCATGAAACACATTTACATCGGTTTGATTACCGGCTATTCCCGACACGGTACGTGTCCAACTATACTGGTTAATAGTCCACGTAGGAAATATACCTGTGTTGGTTGGTGTAACTGTTGAATCTTCACTAAGATAGTCAATCCAAAGTTTATAAGTGTTTAACGAGCTGTTTATATATGCGGCATTAGTTGCACTAATATATATAATAGGCGCAATACCTGTGGCATTTTGCACAGTAGTTAACCAATTTTGAATCCAGGCAGTTAATCCTGCACCCGTAAAATTGCTTTGTAAATATGAGCCTTCTACATCAAGTGCCGGGGGTAACTCACAACTTGTAATATAGGGTTGTGCCACACTTAAAAAGTAATTTGCTTCGGAAATTGCACCTGCGTTAGTCGGATTTAAATCGGCACGTATAAAATGGTAAGCCCCCATTTTCATTCCTGCATTTACACCAGCTACGGCATAGTTTAAATATTCGCTATCGGTATAACCTACACCTTCAGTAGCTTTTGCGTAGGCAAATGAATAACCTGCAGCTTTAACTTGTGCCCAATTAATAGTACTGTTACCACTGTAAACATCAACACCAAGTATAGGTGCAGCAGCAGATGTTCCGCTGGTATCTCTCCAAACCAATTTTGAATAAGGAGAGCCCGAATTAGTTGTGCAACCCGAAACGGTTGTTAAAAGTTTCACAGTACCTGTAAAGGTGGCCGTCCATCTGATATAAGGCGCAGTAGAGCAAGTAGACCTCCCACAATTATTTTGATAACAAAGTGTAGTACCGTTAGCATTATTAAACAAAGTTAGTTCAGCATCCCAACCTTGGCTACCACCAAAGTCGCTACAATATGTCCATTCATAAGTGTCTCCGTTTGTAACATCAAATAATGTATAGTTGCCTGCGTTCATATAGGCACTAACAGCTGACCATGATGATGAGGTAGTAGAAAATGTACTAGTTGGATACTGACCAGTTGAATTAGTAGCTGTAGCCGCACAACCACCCGTGCCACAAGTTTGTGCTTTGCAATTAATTATAAATAGTAAAGCTAAAAGTGTAATTATTTTCTTCATCTATATTTTGGTTTTAGATATAATTGATTTTGAAAGATACAATTTTAATAGAAATTAATGTTTAACCATTTTTCGCACATCACCTTCAATCTCTTTATTCGGTTTGCTTTCAGTAGGTAGTGTGTTGTTGCAAACACCAATTGATAACAATAACTCATGTGTTGTTAATGAATAAACAAATTTATAGTTAGTATCGGGTATAGCAATTCTGCTGTTTAATTTTTCGGCGCCAAAATGATTATAGCAAACAACTAACAAGCTATCCGTTTGGCTTAATTTTCTTATTTCGGCTTCATAACGTTTCCAAATCCCCCTATTGTTTTCAGGAGTTTGGGGTACAGCATTATAAAACCTGAAAGTGCTTTCTTCTAAAACACAATTAGAAGCGAAATCTTCTGCATTTGCCATGTGCCCTTCATCATAACCTGATTTTGCGTAGTCTTTAGATTTAGCTTCAATCTCAAATCCTAACGTGTTTATAAAACGAAAATGATTCTCTGTTCTGCTACAATTACCCCCGCCTTTATAAAGTTTGTAGGAAACTAGTACAGGGGCTTTATATAAATAACTATAATAACTATTGTAAGCCGGTGTTTTAATTAATGTATCGTATTTTATTTGCGCTACTAATTTGCAATTTAGTAGCACTACCAGTAAAATTATAAGTTTGTGTTTTATCACTTCAAGTTAAATATTTATAGGATGTAAATTTGCACAAAAAAGACAGCAATAACCAACAAATACAAACACAGTAAAAATAGTATATTTGTGAGGCTTTGAGGTTTAAAACCTTAACGTATAATGAATTTATGACAGAATTATCCATTATTATACCCATTTATAACGAGGAATTAAATATTCCTGCTTTGGTTACGCGCCTGCGTCCTGTGGTTGAAAAAATAGGGATGAGTTATGAATTAGTTTTTGTAAACGATGGCAGTAAAGATGCATCTATTCAACTAATAAAGGCTTTAGCTCAAGCCGATGATAAAGTAAGATATATTGATTTTAGTAGAAATTTTGGGCATCAAATTGCGGTAACGGCTGGTGTTGATTTATGTAAAGGGAATATAATTGCCATTATTGACGCTGATTTACAAGACCCGCCTGAGTTAATTGAAGAAATGATTGGCTTAATTAAGCAAGGTAACGAAGTAGTGTATGCAAAACGCAGGTCGAGAAAAGATAAGAGTTTTATAAAGAAAACAGCCTACAAAACCTTTTATAGATTATTGGCACGCATATCAAATGTAGATGTGCCTTTAGATACGGGTGATTTTAGAGTGATGACTCGCAAGGTGGCGGAGGTTTTAAAAAACATGCCCGAACAACATAAATTTTTGCGCGGACAAATTGCATGGCTTGGGTTTAAACAAACTTTTGTTGAATATGACAGAGATGTGCGTGCAGCCGGCGAACCGGGTTACACCTATAAAAAATTATTTCAATTGGCTTTTGATGGCATTACGGGGTTTTCAAATGCGCCATTGCGATTAGCTACTATTATGGGTTTTGCGGTATCAGTTATATCTATTTTGTTAATTATATATGTACTAATATCCTATTTTATTTTTAAGAATGGTTTGCCACCGGGCTGGGCGTCGTTAATGATTGCTATATCTTTTATCGGTGGTGTACAATTAATTTGCCTAGGCATTATTGGCGAATATATTAGTAAGCTACAAACAGATATTCGTAAACGTCCGTTATATATTATTAACGAAACTAATTACTAAACGTGCTTTTACATTTACCTACATTATTTATAACCTTTAGATGGATTGATGCCTTTGATATTTTATTGGTTGCTATTCTGTTATATCAACTTTACAATTTAGTAAAAGGCACTCCAGCAGTAAGTGTTTTTTTTGGCATTATTACTATTTATGTGGTTTGGATTTTGGTGCGTGCCTTAGATATGAAATTGTTTGGCACTATACTGGGCAAATTTATTGATGTGGGTGTGATTGCTGTTATAGTAGTATTTCAGCAGGAGTTACGTAGGTTTTTATTATTTATTGGCAGCAACGAATTTTTAGGAAGAAGTAAATTATTGGGAAAAATATTTTATCCGGCTAAACATAGTTTTACTGATGAGTATGCTAAAGTAGATTTTGCCCCTTTAGTAAGCGCCTGTTTTAAAATGAGCGAAAGCAAAACCGGAGCATTAATTGTGCTTGCGAGAAATTCTGATTTGGCAGTATATATAAACTCGGGCGAAGCAATTGATAGCGGGTTGAGCGAACGAATGATTGAAAATATTTTCTTTAAAAACTCACCTTTACACGATGGCGCTGTCATTATTAAAGGAAGCAGAATTATTGCAGCGCGTTGTGTTTTACCGGTGACTGAAAAAGAACAATTTCCGGCACATTATGGCATGAGACACAGAGCTGCGGTTGGCATTACTGAAAGTACAGATGCTATAGCGGTAAGTGTATCCGAACAAACTGGAAGTGTTTCCTTATCTGTAAACGGAACTATACGTGCTAACTTAACTCCCGAAAAATTAAAACAGTATTTAGAACAAGAAATGGGGAAGAATTAATAAAACCTATTGTACACTAATTTGTACATCACCACCATTTTTAATAACGTAGTATATATTAGTTAACCACTTAGTAGTGTCTCTTTCTGTCATTGGGTCAGTAATGTATTCTTCAATTCTAAATTCTTGAGTTAAGCCTTTCTCTTTCATAAAATCATTCATAGCCTTATGAGCATTTGCAATTTTATCATAACCCCCATAATAAGCAATATGCAACGCTAAATTAGCGGCGGGCACATTAAATTTTTCCCACCCCTTAAGCTGTCCTTCAGGCACAGAAATAACTGCAGCACATTCGGCTTGTTTTTTTTCTTCATCGTAGGTATAAAAAATAGAACTAGGAGGGCCTGTATGTTCTAACTTATTGTTAATGGCATCATTAAAAATTTTAGGAAAATTCTCTACGTAAAATGCACTTAGTTTATCAAATGCTACAGTTGCTTTTTTACCAAAATAATTTCTTTCAGGCCAAATAACTTCTTTTATTTCGTAACCATTATAAGTTTTAGTATCAGATGTAGGTGCGGCTTCCATTACTTCCTTAAATTTTGCTAAACCCTTTTCGTACTTATCACCTATCATTTTATCCATATTCATAAAAAGCATCATGCCTCTCATAAAAAAACCTACTTCAAACTTCATTCCCCAGGTAACGTTGGTTGCATTATTAGTAGGTTTTGCAATAAGGCAAACGTCTCCTCCGCCCGGGCGTGGTTCGGTAAAAATTATTTTTTGTAAAATGGTATCCCCATTAATAGCAATAAGCTCCATAGAACCAGCACCGACTTCTTTATTACCCTTCCAAGAATATTTACTACCCGGCATTCCGGTTTCACCTTCAAAAGTGGTTTTCATGGCAGAATCTTTTTCGGCCCAAGGCGACCATTTTTCTTGGAAAAATTTAAAATCAGCCAATTGTGTTTTAACTAATTCACTAGAGGCATTTACTGTAATAGAACGCTCTACCTGTACTTTTTTTGGCCCAACTATGCATAAAACTATATAAAGCCCTATTAAAGCAATAAGGACATAAATTATCTTTTTTAACATAGATTTGGTTTTTAAATTTTAACTCGTACTCCGTTTTCGTAAGCTACTACAAAGCAACCCTCAGCACCTTTTGCAATTAAGGTTTTTTTATAGGCACGTGCATCTTCTAATGTTTTAAAATTGCCTACTAACACCTTATATAAACCGGCATCTTCAACAACTTTAACTGCACCATATTCTGCAAACCTAGATTTGCTTGGCTTGTTAGTTAAAGCAGCTAATTGTACGTGAAATACAACATTACTTTTTGCCGCCGGTGGGGGGGTGTTATTTATAGCTGCCGGAGGAGGAGTTGGAGTTTTTTCAACAGGTGGAGGAGGCGTAGTGTTAGTTGCGCTCGTGTTATCAGTAGGCGGCGGTGTTGTATTTGAACTGCTATTATCAGTAGTTATATTATTTGTATTATCGCTAGGAGGAGGAGTTGAATTAGTGTTATTATCAGTTGCAGGAGGTGGGGTAGCATTAGTTGAGTTATCAGTAGCAACAGCACCACCTTCACCAAAACTAATTGAAGTAGGAGGTACAACATATTCTTTCTTTACATTGTTCTCTAAATAAAAAAACTGTGGAGCAAAAGTAACATTACCCGAAGCGGTTGCCGGAGAAGTTATTTTAAACGTAAAATCAAAAGAAGCATCGCCAGGTAAAGACACCCAAACTATTTTAACACGGTTATTTTCAAAAGTAAAATTACCACCTTTTATTTCCACACTCTCACCCGTAAAGCCTGCAGGTAAATCTACCTGAAACTTGGCAAAACTACCCATAGTAGGAGATTTGGTTAATGTATATTTAGCATCTATAGGCAGCCCAGCCGAAGCCGAAGTAGGAAGGCTATTAGTAATACTTACTTCTTGTGCAAAAGCAAGTGAAAACGTAAAACAACAAACAGTTAACAAGCTTTGTTTTATCAGTTTTATCATAAAAATTTAGTTTTAACATACAAATATGAGTATTTTAAACAAATTGTCAAAATTTATTAACACGGTGTTAACTTTTTTACGATAAACTAAGGAAGGGCTGCTTTCAGAAAAAATTAAAAATCCCAAACATTTGGGCGGCGATACTTTTTAGGCTTAAAGAAGTTTTTGTATTCAAGTAAAAAAGCCATCATAAAGTAAACAATAACAGGAGAGCCAAAAGTAAAAAATGATAAGTAGATAAAATACATGCGCACATTAGTAGAAGCTATACCTAATTTTTGCCCTAACCACTCGCAAACACCAAAAGCCTGCTGCTCAAACCAATTTATTGTACGTTCTATCATACCGCTAAAATACTAAATTATTTTTTAGCCGCATTTTTTCTTTCAAACTCGCGCACCATGTCAATATCAGATTTCCCCATCATTTTAATTGCGGCTTCGGCATCTTTAGCTATTTGTGTTTTAGGATATTGTTCTATTACCTGTTTATAGGTTTGTTTAGCACGTACGTAATCGTTTAATTTATAGTCATACATGTTCGCTAACCTAAATAAGCACTCGCCTCGCAGCTTAAAATTATCATTATACTCGGAGCAACACATCCTGTAAAAATCGGCAGCACGGTTGTATTGGTTAATGTTTTCGCTAATTTCTCCGGCTTTAAATAAATAATCAGGACATACATTATCTTTATAATAATTTTTATGATATAAATCATACAATCTAATCATTTGCTTGGCCTTGTTTACGTCTAAAACTTCTGACGCGTACAAAACTTTTTCCATTTCTTTTATTTGATTTTGCAATTCTTCTTGCGAAGGCACATCTATTTTTGGAGGTGGTGCAGGAAGTTCGGTTGTTTTAGATTTTTCTACCTCAGTAATTGTGGTAGCATCTCTTATAGTTTCCTTTTCTTTTGGACTTTCAGTACAAGAAAAAAAAGTAAAACTAACAACAGCCAACAATAAACGATACACCATTTTTTTCATACAATTTATTTTTTTGCTCGGTAAACTTTTGTTTTATAATCTGCCGAAAATTTTCCTTTGCTTATGTCAGTAAGTTTTCCTGCAAGTAATTTGCGCTTAAAGGCAGATATCCTGTCCGTAAAAAGTTTGCCCTCAATATGATCATATTCGTGCTGAACAACTCGTGCCGCAAGCCCCTCAAGTGTTTCAGTATGTTTTTTAAAATGCTCGTCATAATATTCGATCGTAACAGTTTGCTTACGTAACACATCTTCTCTTATTTTAGGAATACTTAAACATCCTTCGTTAAATTTCCATTCCTCACCCTTTTCTTCCACTATTTTGGCATTAATAAAAACACGCTTAAAGTCTTTAAGAAAAGCAAGTTCCTTTTTACTTAATTTATCTTCTTCTTCATCCTCTTCGTCAACTTCAGCAAATGGGCTTGCATCAATAACAAATAAACGTATGGCTTTGCCAATTTGTGGTGCAGCAATGCCTACGCCATTTGCTTCATACATTGTTTCAAACATATTGGCAATAAGGGCCTCCAATCCTTCATAATTTTTATCAATATCAACCCCCATCTTTCTTAAAACGGGGTCGCCATATACAACAACAGGTAAAACCATATTCGGTAATGTTAAATTTCACGCAAATATATTTTGAATTAAGTAATTCTATCAATTTATTAAGTTTTATTTTTTGTACCCTTTTTTAACCCATTATTTAAAATATTTTATCTTTGAACACCTATGATTAAAAAATATTTTTTGCTGGCATTTTTGCCTTTTGTAATACAGGCACAAACCGAACAGGAAGAGTACCGTTCAACTTCTAATACACTTTATTGGAAAAACCGAAAACCCAATGCAGCTTATTGGCAGCAAGATGTAAACTACAACATTAAAGGAAAGCTAATTGATGATGAAAATATTGTAAGTGGCGATGAAACACTAACTTATTATAATAACTCGCCTAACGAATTACCCTTTGTTTTTTTTCATTCA
>PLYA01000102.1 GCA_003153315.1 Bacteroidota bacterium | reverse complement strand
TAAAAATAAACTGAAACATTTCTTCTGTAGTTCCCATACTCATGAAATCATTTCTTTCATTACAATCGCGTGGCGGATGAAATGGGTTGTAAGGATTCTTATCTGTATTATCATAAGTGCCATATGCGTATATAGTAGAACCTGCCGGGATTTTAAGTGGATGTTTAAACGTGTAATAATATTGCCATTTAAAATCCCACTTATTTATTTTTATTAAACGTATCGTATCGCCTTGCGGAGTTATGGCATAAGCCCAAAATGNNTCCTGTATAGGGCGTATAGGTTTTGGCCCGTAAAAAATATTTAGGGTAGACGAATCTAAGCAGTCTGTTTTTGATGGACCATAATGCAGGTTCTTTAAAAAGAAGGAGCCTTTTTTGTTTAGTTTATACCCTCCTATATTTTCGGGGTATACAGGTGGCGTGTAGCCCGGTAAATAATAAATAACATTAGGTGTCATTACCGGATAAGTGCCGTCATCATTTAGTAAACCCATTAGTTTATATATATCCTTATCCCCTCCCGGAATGTCTTTGTAATAAGAGATACCTCTAAAAACATCTTTCTTTTTTTCAGCCTCATAATTAAGCAAATGTCCGTTTACATGATGCGCTAACTTACGTTGTTGCGGCACAAACTCTACAAATCTTACAAACGTATCTTGCTTTAATTCAAAAGGAACTTTCACCATATAAAAATGGTCTGTTCCATTTCCTTTAATAGGAATGGGCTCTTGAAATTTTACAACCACATCGGGTTTACCAAAAAAAGAGCCTTCATAAAAAACAGGTGCTTTTACTTTTGTTGTATCTCCAGGAAGACATCCATTATCAACCCAGGTTTTTAGTTGCTCTATTTCATCTTCCGATAAAATGCGCTCATCAATAAAATGTGTGTAAGCAGCATCGGCCGGCCAAGGTGGCATATAACGGGTTTGCGTTACAAATTTTATTTTGTTAGCATTCTGCTTCGCATCCGCATAGCTAAGCAAGTTAAACGGACCAGCTTGATTTGACCTATGACAAGAACTGCAATTTTTAAAAAGGATAGACGAAATATTATCTGCATAAGTAACTACATCATCTTTTTTTGAAACAGTATCTTTTGTATCTCCATTGTTGCATGAAAAAGCAAATAGAATTAGCAGTAAACTAATAATAAAAGGAAATAATCGGATTCTTTTTATCTGCACAAAACAAAGGTAAATATTTTACCTCTGCCAAAAAGCTAATTTATATCATATCGAAAGGATGCATGTAGCTTTCAACATTAAAATCCATAATAGGAGATGTTTTTGGCTTCATCATTCTTTTCAAATCAGCAGTATTTAGTCCTTTAGAATCTGAACTGCTGGCAAGAGCTTTAGCACTAAGCAGTTTTTGAAGTTTTTTACTTTCTTTTATAGAAATGTTTGTTTTGTTTTTTTGCAGATAAGTTCTTTCAAAGTAAGTCATGGCAACACGTTTTATTTGAAACAAAGTTACCGCGTTGGCAATAGATATGCCGTAATTTTACATTGTGTTTTTGTTACGGAATTATTAATTAACAGAATTACAGAGCCTTTACCACTTCCTCTAAGGCTATGCCGCGTGAACCTTTTATAAGTATAGTTTTATTTTTTGTTGGGTTTGCTTGTAAAAATTCTCCCGCTTGTTTAGATGTAACAAAACTTTTCTCCTTTTGCAAGGATGAAAAAATTGGGCCAACTAAAAGATAATCGTTCAGTTTTTTTTCGTGTAGTAAATTAATAATGGCTTGGTGTTCTGTAACTGATTCCTCTCCCAACTCAAGCATATCACCCAACACCAACATTTTATCGGTAGCACTCATATTATAAAAATTTTCAATAGCCGCCTGCATACTGCTTGGGTTAGCATTGTAATAATCTAGTATCAAACTATTGTTTTCTGTTTTTTGCAATTGCGAGCGATTATTAGTGGGTACATAATTTTGTATGGCTTCATTTATTAAAGCTTCCTCTATCTTAAAATAATTGCCCACACAAGCGGCGCATAAAGCATTATTATAATTATAAACGCCAACTAAATTTGTTTTAATATAATCTGCTGCTTTAACTTCAGTAGCTTTGTAACGCGTGCGCCAGGCAAACTCAACAAACAAACTATTTTTATTACACTTGCCAACCACGTCGTATAATTTATTTGTTCCGTAGGTTACTTTATTATTCTCTTTTGCTAAATCTCCCAACACAGTATCATCGCCGTGCAAAAATACGGTACCATTTATTTCTTTTAAATATCGGTACAACTCACTTTTTCCTTTTTTTACTCCTTCTATGCCTCCAAAGCCCTCTAAGTGTGCTTTGCCAATGTTGGTTATAATACCAAAATCGGGTTCTGCAATTCGGCAAAGCATATCAATTTCTAATTGATGGTTAGCCCCCATTTCAACAACCGCCATCTCATGTTGTGGTGTTATGGTTAACAAAGTAAGTGGCACACCAATATGGTTATTTAAATTACCTTGGGTATATTGTGTGTTGTATTTTTTGGATAGAACCGCGTGTACCAATTCTTTCGTTGTAGTTTTTCCATTACTACCCGTAATACCAATGATAGGGATTTTTAATTGTTTGCGATGATGGTTTGCTAATTGCTGAAGTGTAGTTAAAACATCTTGCACCAAAATATATTTATCGCCTTTAGCAATCTTAGCATTATCTACCACGGCATAAGCCGCACCTTGTTCTAAGGCATCTTCAGCAAATATATTTCCATCAAATTTTTCCCCTTTTAAAGCAAAATAAATACAGTCTTTGGTAATTTTGCGTGTATCGGTAGTGATGTTTTGGTTGCAAGAAAGAAATTTTGTGTATAGTAAATTCATGGCATTTTATTTGACCCTAAAATAAAAAGCCCCGAGCTATAAACTCAGGGCTTTAAATTGTTTTATTAACAATGTTATTTACCTAATCCGGTTGGACTACCAACACGAGTCATGGCACATCTAAATCCAATATAATCTTTAGCTTGTTTTTCATCTAAAAATCTGCGGCTACCTGGGTTCATCCAATAAGCACGATCTCTCCAGCTACCACCTTTATAAACACGGCTCCAGTTATTTACTAACGATGTTTTAGCATATTCGTACATCATTTTTCCGGTTCTTTCACCAAAAGCATCTTCACCTTCTTGATAATAAAGACTTGAATTTACATCACCATCTAAATAATCACGGTAATCGTTTGTTTTATAATTTCTTCTTTCATCTAATTTATCTTCTGGCTTAGCAATGGTAACATCTCTCCATAAAACACGGCCCGGTACTGAGTTTACTATACTAGTATCAGCAAATTCTTGTGTTTCCTGACTTACACCATGCGGTGTAGGAGGATTCACTTTTTTCTTAGTATGGTCTACTTTATCAATTAATATCCCATCTGTGTTAGTAGCAATTGTGTTATCAGTAGAGTCTTTAACTTGTGTTTTAAATACATTACCACGGAAAGGACGAAATTCACTCGCATCAGATGAAGTCATTGGACGGTAAATGTCCATTACCCACTCAGCAACGTTACCTGCCATGTTATATAAGCCATAATCATTAGGCCAGTATGAATA
>PLYA01000037.1:2936-27556 GCA_003153315.1 Bacteroidota bacterium | reverse complement strand
GGCCAAAGCTTATTAGTTTTTAGGTTATACAATAAGTTACAAAAAGATGCCAATAGTTGCAGTTACAATAAATAAGGAAAGGGTGATGCCTTACAGGCTACACCCAATCCTAATTATATGAGAAAAATTACTTAACCTCAACTTTTGCACCGGCTTCTTCAAGAGCTTTTTTAATAGACTCTGCTTCTTCTTTAGCAATTCCTTCTTTAATTGCTTTTGGAGCACCATCTACTAAATCTTTAGCTTCTTTTAAACCTAGGCCTGTAAGGTCTTTTACAACTTTTACAACACCTAATTTTGCAGCACCTGCTTCAAGCAATATTACATCAAAAGATGTTTTTGCTGCTGCAGCTTCTCCGCCACCGCCAGATACAACAACTGCTGCTGCTGCTGGTTCAATTCCATATTCGTCTTTTAGAACAGTTGCTAATTCTTGTACTTCTTTTACTGTAAGGTTTACAAGTGTTTCAGCGATTGATTTTACGTCTGCCATTTTATTTTTTATTTAATTGTTCTTACTTAAGTTTAATTTATTTTTTTCTTTAACAGTTGCTTATGCAGCAGCTTCTTGCTTTTTGTTTTCTAAACCACCTATTACGCGGCGTATCGGAGCTTGTAACAATGATACCACGTCTGCAATAAGTTCGTTTTTAGATTTCAATGATGCTAATGCATCTAATTGATTGTCTCCAATGTAAACGGTTTCTTCAACAAAAGCAGCTTTTAGTAAAGGTTTGTCGTTACCTTTTTTACGGAAATCTTTAATAACCTTTGCAGGGCCATTAGAGGTTTCAGCAAACATTAAAGCAGTATTTCCTTTCAAAGCAGGTATCATTTCAGCTAAACGACTGTCGTTAGCTCTTTCCAATGCTTTTTTAAGCAAAGTGTTTTTTACTACTTGAATAGAAATATTTTTGTCGAAACAATCTTTTCTAAGCTGGTTTACTTTCGCTACTGTTAAAGAAGAACAGTCAGCCAAATAGATTTTGCTATTTTTATTTAGCTTTTCTAACAGCTGTTCTATTACTTGTGTTTTTTCTTCTTTTTTCATTTACTAATTAGTTAAAGGATTTAGTGTCTAAAGCTATACCTGCGCTCATGGTGCTGCTCATATAAACGCTTTTTACGTAAGCACCTTTAGCCGATGAAGGCTTAAGTTTTACGATAGTGTTAAGCAATTCGTTAGCGTTTTCTTCTAACTTCTTCGCATCAAAAGATACTTTGCCTACAGCTGCGTGTATAATGCCGGCTTTATCAACTTTAAAGTCAATTTTACCACCTTTTGCTTCGGTTACTGCTTTACCAATGTCCATTGTTACAGTACCTGTTTTAGGATTTGGCATTAAACCACGGGGACCTAATACACGACCTAATGCACCCAGTTTACCCATTACTTGGGGAACTGTTACAATTACGTCGATGTCTGTCCAACCGCCTTTAATTTTCTCAATATAGTCATCTAACCCAACAAAGTCTGCACCAGCTGCTTTTGCTTCTGCTTCTTTATCTGCAGGAACAAGAGCTAAAACGCGCATTGTTTTACCAGTACCGTGAGGTAAGGTTACAACACCGCGAACCATTTGGTTAGCTTTACGTGGGTCAACTCCTAAACGGATCGCAAGATCCACAGATGCGTCAAACTTCGTAGTTGTGATATCTTTCACAATCTTAGAAGCCTCCGCAACTGTATAAGACTTGGTGGCATCAAATTTACCAACCACAGCTTTTCTTTTTTTAGTTAACGTTGCCATGTTTTGTTTTTAAATTAATTGTTTTTAAAAGGAGCGTCACCTGTTACGTTAACACCCATACTGCGTGCAGTTCCGGCAACCATTTTCATTGCAGATTCAATTGTAAAACAATTCATATCCACAATTTTATCTTCAGCAATTTTCTTTACCTGATCCCAAGTAATATTGCCTACTTTCTTACGGTTGCTTTCGCCTGAACCTTGTTTAATTTTGCCCAGTTCCATGATTTGTGCCGCTACCGGTGTACGTTTGATAACAAAATCAAACGTTTTATCCATGTAAACATTAATGATTACAGGTAATAATTTTCCGGCTTGTTCTTGCGTACGAGCATTAAACTGCTTGCAAAACTCCATAATGTTCACACCTTTTGCACCTAATGCAGGTCCAATTGGTGGCGATGGGTTAGCTGCCCCTCCTTTTATTTGTAGTTTTACCAGTGCTGATAACTCTTTTGCCATTTTATTTGTTTTTAATTCGGCTTTTTTGGTTTGATTACTAACGTTGGAAGCAGCGATAAAGCGCCATTAATAATCTTGCCTATTGGCCATTTGTTTTGTTTATTCGCGCTCTACCTCTCCAAAACCAAGTTCTACAGGGGTTTTGCGTCCGAATATTTTTACGGTTACTTTTATTTTCTTTTTCTCTTCGTTAATTTCTTCAATAACACCATTAAATCCGTTAAATGGTCCGTTTATTACTTTAATAGATTCTCCTACTACGTATGTATTGGTAATTGTTCCTTCAGCCTCTGTCAACTCATCTACTTTACCTAATATACGATTCACTTCTGCAAGACGCATAGGTACAGGCTCTCCGCCTTTAGTTTCACCTAAAAAGCCAATAACACCGGTAATATTTTTAATAATGTGTGCAACCTCACCGGCTAAAATTGCTTCAATCAATACATAACCTGGGTAGAAATTACGTTCTTTCTGTATTTTCTTACCATTACGTACTTGTATAATCTTCTCCGTAGGGATTAAAACCTGAGCTACGTAATCGTTCAGCTTAAGGCGGTTAATCTCAACTTCAATATATTGCTTTACCTTCTTTTCCTGTCCGCTAATAGCACGAACAACATACCATTTAAGAACGGGAGCTTCTTTTTTTGTTTTTACTTGTTCGCTCATCTCTTATAAGTTATTAAGCAGTTGGTAAGCTAATTCCATTAATTTTTTAAAGCCGCTATCCATTAAAAAGATAACTATGGCAATCATAGCAGAAGCAATAAGCACAACAACAGCACTTTCTTGTAATTCTTTCCAAGTAGGCCAAGAAGTTTTCTGTACTAATTCTGTAGTTGTTTCTTCTATATATGTTCTGATGCTCATTTTTCTTACTAATTTAATGTTCGAATCAATATCTTTCTCTGCACGGGCGGAGAGATTCGAACTCCCATCAACGGTTTTGGAGACCGCTATTCTACCATTGAACTACGCCCGTAAACCGTCTTACCCTTTTAAAACGGCAAAATGGCAAGAGCAAATTGCCCTGCCATTTAACCGACCTAAAATTGCAAACTATTTAATAATTTCAGTTACCTGACCTGCACCTACTGTACGACCACCCTCACGGATAGCGAAACGTAAACCTTTATCCATAGCAACCGGAACAATTAGTTTTACTGTAATTGTTACGTTATCACCAGGCATAACCATTTCGCGACCTTCTGGTAAATCAATTTCTCCTGTAACGTCAGTTGTACGCATGTAAAACTGAGGACGGTATTTATTATGAAATGGGGTGTGACGTCCACCTTCTTCTTTTTTCAAGATATAAACCTCAGCTTTAAATTCAGTATGAGGTGTGATAGAACCTGGTTTTGCAATTACCATACCACGACGGATATCTTTTTTATCGATACCACGTAATAAAATACCTACGTTATCTCCAGCTTCACCAGTATCAAGGATTTTACGGAACATCTCAACCCCGGTGCAAGTAGATTTTAATTTGGTTTCTTGCATACCAATGATTTCAACATCCTCACCTGTATTGATAACACCTGATTCAATTTTACCAGTAGCAACAGTACCACGACCTGTGATCGTGAACACGTCTTCAACCGGCATTAGGAATGGTTTTTCTTTATCACGAACCGGAGTTGGGATATAAGAGTCAACAGCATCCATCAATTCCATAATTTTTGGAGTCCATTTTGGATCTTTGTTTAATCCACCTAAAGCAGAACCACGGATGATAGGAGTGTTATCTCCATCAAATTTATAGAAAGTTAATAATTCACGAATTTCCATTTCAACAAGGTCTAACAACTCAGGATCTTCAACCATATCCACTTTGTTCATAAACACAACAATTTTAGGTACACCAACCTGACGTGCAAGTAGAATATGCTCACGAGTTTGAGGCATTGGTCCATCAGTAGCAGCAACAACAAGAATAGCACCGTCCATTTGGGCAGCACCTGTAACCATGTTTTTTACATAATCCGCGTGACCCGGACAATCAACGTGTGCGTAGTGACGTTGTGAAGTTTCGTACTCAACGTGAGAAGTATTAATAGTAATACCGCGTTCTTTTTCTTCAGGAGCATTATCAATTGAAGAGAAATCTCTTACAGCAGCCCAGCCTTTTTCAGCCAACACAGCAGTAATACCTGCAGTTAATGTAGTTTTACCATGGTCAACGTGTCCAATTGTACCAACGTTTACATGGGGTTTATTACGTTCAAATTTTTCTTTTGCCATGGTTTTTTATTTTTATTTTATTTTTATTTGTTTAATTATTCTCTTTTTCTGTTTTAACTAATGTTCTAATCAGAGCTGTTGAGCAGGATTGAACTGCCGACCTCTTCCTTACCAAGGAAGTGCTCTNNTACCACTGAGCTACAACAGCTAGTGCCTTAGCTCTGTCGTATTGCAACGATTAAGAGCGGAAGACGGGTCTCGAACCCGCAACCTCCAGCTTGGAAGGCTGGAGCTCTACCAATTGAGCTACTTCCGCTTTTTCAGTCATCATCGAGCAGTTATCAATGTTTACTGCCTACTGCCAACTGCTTTGGTGGGGTAAGATGGATTCGAACCACCGAAGACGAAGTCAGCAGATTTACAGTCTGCCCCATTTGGCCACTCTGGTATTACCCCATCTGCACTACGCAGAGCCGAAAACTGGAATCGAACCAGCGACCTACTGATTACAAGTCAGTTGCTCTACCAGCTGAGCTATTTCGGCATTTTCAGTGTGTTTTTCGATAAATATTTTACAAAGAACGCAACTATCCTTAAAAAAGGAGTGCAAATGTAGGCATAATATTTGATAGGTTGCAAAAAATTTACTCAAAAAGTAAACTTTTTTTTCTCTAAGTAATTTTGAAGCAACAAAACAGCACTCAGCATATCTATCGTTTCCTTATTTTGGCGTTGCTTTTTGGTGCTGCCCGCCGCTATCATGGCTTTTTGTGCCATACCAGATGTAAATCGTTCATCAAGCATTTCTATTTTTAATGCAGGATATTTTTCTTTCAGTTTTCTTGTAAAACCAACCACATGTTGTGCACTATCGGATGGAGTATTATCCAACTGTTTAGGATTGCCTATCACTACACACTCTACAGGCTCTTTTTTAAAGTAGGTATCCAAAAACTCAAAAAGTGTTTGGGTATGAATGGTAGTAAGCCCTGTGGCAATTATTTGCAAAATATCAGTAACGGCAATACCGGTGCGCTTGGTGCCATAATCTATTGCTAAAATGCGGGACAAGCTGCGAAGGTAGGGTTTATTAGGTTAAAACTTATAACCAATGTTTATGGCTGCTCTAAGATCAAATAGTGCAGAAGAATTTCCTCCAAAATTACCTTGTATCTGATTAAATTCAATTACTTCACGCACACCAATTCCAAGTAAAACATCTAATGTTAAGTGGTTGAAGAAGTAAAATTGAAAGCCATTAATAACACCCTCGCTAATGCTATACATACTATATTCAAAAATATCTGAGCGGATAATTGGACTGGTAATAGATGAAATACTTTTTTCATAAGTGGATATAAACTTTGCGTAAGCACCAATATAATAACCAGTATGTGCTTTCTTTTTAGAAATAAAAAACTTGTATTCAGGTATTATTTGGTATGTAGAGTTTTTGTCAGTTCCACTTTCAGTAGCAGGGTTATGAACGAATGTATTTTTATTATACCATGATTTCACGTATGTTAATTGAAGGCTATGCCTTTGTTTAAACAATTTTTCTACAGTTAAAGAAAACTCATTAAGTTTTGATAGATGACTTATTATTGGAACTAAAACATCCGCCTTAACAATTAAACCTAATTGTTTTTTAGTGCTATCCGATTTTTGTGCAAAAGCAGAGAAGCTAATTAAAATCAATATAATAGTAAGATTTTTCATCCCCTCAAATATAAAACAAAAAGCCTTCCCGTTTCAGAGAAGGCTTTAAATATATTTACAAAGCATTTACGCTAGGTTAATGGTTACCAAAGCACTCCACGGGCCAGATTTTTCGGGGTGGTGCAAATCAAACCAACGGAAAAACACATAGGCTATTTTGCCGGCATTGGCTGCACCAAAATCGTAGGTAAACAAGGCATGGCTAGAAACACCCTGCATAGGACACTCTAAAATATTGGTGGGTGGTGCAGGTTGCACGGCACCAACGGCTACGCGGTTTGCTATTAAATAACCAAACTGCACTATTTTACCATCGGGGCAGGCTGCACGGTGGGCATCTATTACTGTTTTGCAATGAAACTCATATACACAGGCACCTAACGATTTCCAAGAGGCAAATAATTGTTCTACAGTCATACCCGCAGCGGTGCGCAAGGTGCTTACCACAGGTAGTATACCAATATTACCACGATTGGTTACCGTAAAAGCAGAGTTATAAAGCACAAACTCTTTATTAAACGGGCGCAGCAGGTTTTTTAGAAACAACTTTTTGGCATTATTAAAAGCCGTTATTTGTGCACCCGTATGCGTGCCGTGGGTGCTTACGGGTGTCCATTGCGCTTGCAGGGCGGTAATGGCGGGTACTATGATATTGTTCCATCGCAATCTGGCGCGGTTATAAAAATAGGGTTCGCCATCGGGGGCGTTCCCGCCTGTCATAAATCCGTTTATTTGCAATAGAAAGTTGGCTAACCATGTCATAAAGGGATGGTTGCCCGAGGGGATGGTGCTTTTAAAGTGTGCCATGTTTTTATGTTTTAATTGTTAATATTAGCATTTGTAGTAGTCCTTTGGGAAACTGCGGTAGCTACTTCTTTACTAGGAGTAGCTACNNGTAGCTACTCCTAGTAAAGAAGTAGTTGCTCCACCACCGGAAGTAGCTACTCCGGCAACTGAAGCAGCTACTACAAGCATAACAGTAGTTACTTCACAAACGGAGGTAGCTACTGCAACGGGAGAAGTAACTACTACACTTTTTAGAGTAACTACTTCTGCATTGGTGCGCTTACCTGCAAACCCTTAAAAGAACTATAGCTAAATTAAGAAATAAACCCATACAAACCCAATTAACTTTTCAACTGTTTGATGGGCTGCAGTTGGCATCTTTATTGAGTTTTTTAGCGTTTGTATTAAAATAATCTTATTTTATAGGGACGGTGCTTTTTGAGTATATTTGTGTATAAAAACAAGTAAAAAATAAATCGCTAACATGCAGGCAACTCCCGAAAATATAGAGAAGCTTACGGAAAGCCTTACCGTATGCAGAGATTACGTGAAATTATTAAAGAGTGACTTGCACACCAAAGATGAAGAAATTGGAAAACTAAATGCTACTATAAGCGATTTAGAAAGTACCATTCTTAATCTACAAATCATGGTTAAGAATTTAAAACACCTGCCGCCTGCCAGTATAAAGAAAATGAGACATGACGAGGCTTATGATGCTTTATACAAGTCTTATGAAACTTTGTATAGACAAATGGAAGAACAAGAGGTGGTAATTAGTAAATTAGAAAAAACTGTAGATTCTTTACAAAGAGATAAAACAACCTTACTAATAAGCCTGCACGAAAAGAAAGGTTAGGGATTGTGATAAGCTGCTATGCAGCGCGTAAAGCCCGACTCCGCCAAAGGTGGGGGAGCACCCATTGAATTATCGTTAAACATTAAAAATTTAAAATTACTTTTGCCCCCATGTGGAGGTTTTTAGCCGGTGTAATACTAAGATACAGAGTTTATTTTCTGCTGTTTGTAGCTGCCGTTACTGCCTTTATGGGCTACAAAGCCAAAGATGTAGAAATTACCTACTTTTTTGCCAAGCTGCTACCCGATACCGATACTGCCAGCATAGATTACGAATTTTTTAAGAACAAATTTGGGCAAGATGGCTCGGTGCTGGTTATTGGTACCGATATGACACCCCTTAAAAAGCTGGACAACTTTAACCGCTGGTGCGATTTGGGTGATGAGATTAAGAAAACTCAGGGCATAGCGTATGTGCTATCGGCAGGCAGGTTAGACCAAATTGTTTTAAACGACAGCGCCGGTAAGTTTGAGAAAAAAAAGCTGTTTACCGAAAAGCCTAAAACCCAGCAGGAGCTGGATTCTGTATGGAAAAACATAGAGGCTTTGAAATTCTACGAGGGCATTATTTTTAATACCAAAACAAATGCTACCCTAATTGCCGTAACCTTTGATAAGAAAGAACTGAACACCAAAAACCGTCTGGCCATTACAGATTCTGTCAAAGCCAAAGGCGATGCGTTTTCTAAACAAACAGGCATAGAGCTGCATTACTCGGGTATGCCATACATACGCACCAATGTGGCACGCAAAATAAAAAACGAAACCACTTTCTTTTTGGCGCTTACTATTATTGCCACAGGCCTGGTGCTGTTCTTCTTTTTCAGGAGTTTCTATCCTGTTCTGTTTTCTCTCCTGGTAGTTTGCTGCGGGGTGGTATTCTCCGTAGGATTGTTGGTTTTAATGGGCTACAAGCTAACCGCCATGAGTGCCATCATACCCCCGCTTATTATTGTTATCGGTGTACCCAATTGCATCCTCATCTTAAATAAATATCATACCGAGTTTGCCCGGAGTCATAATAAAATAGGGTCTTTGCATGCAGCTATCGAGCGAAGTAGTATTTCCCTGTTCTTTGCTAATTTTTGCACCGCTATAGGTTTCGCGGTGTTTTGCACCATTAAAAACCCCATCTTCTTCGAATTCGGCTTGGTATCCTCCATCAGTGTAATGGCAGCTTATGTTTATTCTATTATGATAGTGCCTGCCATCTTCAGCTTCCTGCCTCCACCACCTGTTCTGCATATAAAACATATAGAAGGAAAAAAACTAACGGCTATTCTTAACAAAGTAAATATCCTTACCATTCATAAAAGAAAATTAATTTATATAAGCACGCTTATTCTTTGTGTATTATCTATTTATGGGCTTTCTAAGTTACATGTAATTGGATATGTGGTAGATGATTTACCTAAGAATGATCCCGTGATGAATGACCTTCATTATTTTGAAAGTCATTATGGCGGCATACTTCCTTTCGAAATTACGGTAGATACCAAGCGTGAGAATGGGGTATTTTCTAATAGTGCCCGGGCTTTGTATCGTATAAATAAACTGCAAAAAGTATTGGCGCAGTATCCTGAATTCTCTAAGCCGCTATCGGTTACTGAGGGCGTGAAATTCTTTTACCAGGCTTACAAGGGTGGAGATCCTAAGTATTACCGCGTTCCTTCTGTTACCGAATTAAACAAGCTGAAAGATTACATGCAGGATAACCAGCAGGATGCCCAAAAGCAACTATCTTCTTTTATAGATAGCAGCAAAAAGGTTACCCGCATCAGTGTTAATATACAAGATATAGGCTCTGTGCGTATCAAGCAATTAATGCATGAGCTAAAGCCACGCGTAGATAGCGCCTTTAATTTTGATTACGAGCAAAACAAATGGATGCAGGAGAATGAGTACTATAACGTAAGACTCACGGGCAGCAGCATTATGTTTCTTAAAGGAAATGATTTTTTAATTGATAACCTTTTAGAAAGCGTGATACTGGCAGTAATACTTATTGCCTTACTGATGTTTACCTTGTTTACTTCCCCCAGAATGATTTTAATTTCTATTATCCCAAGTCTGATTGCCCTATTAATAACTGCTGGTATTATGGGTTATCTAGATGTACCGTTAAAACCAAGTACCATACTGGTGTTTAGTATTGCCTTAGGTATATCAAATGATGGTACGTTATATTTTCTTACAAAATACAGGCACGAAGTAAGAAAAAACAGGCTAAGTATATCTAAAGCCGTAACTTTAACCATACACGAAACCGGCATCAGCATGATATATACCGCTATTATTTTAACTACAGGTTTTGCCATGTTTGGTTTCTCCAGTTTTGGCGGCACAGCCGCCCTTGGCATTCTATTATCTTTAACACTGCTTATTGCCTATACCAGCAACTTAATCCTCCTACCCTGCTTCCTGCTCTCTTTAGAGAAAAGTATCTTGCGGAAGGAAATACTTAACGTGCCCCTGTTGGATATTGAGTCTGAAAACGAAGAAGATTAAAAAAACGCCTTTCTTTTCTAAAACCCAATCAAACCTCTCTTGAAATGTTAAAATTCAGAATTTAATATTCTCTTAACATTGCCTTAAATAAAAAAGTTTATTTTCGCCCCGGAAAAGAGTGAACACCATAAAGGAATTTGATAGAACAAACCATCCTTAACCGCTTTTAAAAACTATCAATAAACTTAAAACACAAAACAAAATGAAAAAAATAGTATTTACAGTAGCACTTGCACTTGGTTTAAGCATTGGTGCAAAAGCACAGGTTTTACTTGCCAGTGACTTTGAATCAGTATGGACGGGTACCGTTGTAACCGGTTGGTTCGGTTCTAAAACAAACATTACCTTAACAGCAGGTGATAGTGCAAAAAAAGACAGTATTGCACCCTATCATGGTTCTTACTGTATAGATTTGGTAAACACCTCTACCACTTCTACAAAGCGTTTCTCAACCACTCCTCTTTCTGTAACAGCAGGTACTGTTTATAACGTAAGGTTTTGGGCTAAAGGCACAGGAAAAATTAAACCAGCTTTATATGGGGTAAGAGGTGTTGGTGGTGGATATGAATCAGCTTCTTATTTTACATTAAGCGCAGCACCATGGACAGTATATAACCAACAGTTATTGGCAGATTCTACTAATGCGAATGCTCAGTTTATATTCTATGCAGAAAGTACTGCGAGCGGAAATTTACAATTAGATAGTGTTACCATATCTGCAGTTGGAACAGCTACAAATGTTTCTTTATATCAGATTCAATATACTACAGCTACTCCTGCTAATTCGCCATTCAATAATAAATTTGTAACTACAGGTGGAATTGTAACAGCTGTATATAATGGAAGTACTGGAACACAATCGGGTTATTATGTACAAACCAGCCATGCAAACGCCTGGGCAGCCGTTAACGTATATGACTACAACCACATTGTTGCAATAGGAGACAGTATCACTTTTTCTGGTCAAGTTACCGAATATTACAATGAAACAGAAATACAACAAATAGCTAATTTCACCAAAGTATCTTCAGGCCATCAGGCTTTAACTCCCCCAACTGTTGTAGCTTTTAATACTATTCAAAATGAAAAGTATGAAGGTATGTTAATTAAGGCAAAAGATATTACTGACTTAAGATACAATGCAGCTTCTGCCTGGTATGTTTTTTACGACTCTACCATGACATTAGGTATTAACAGTGAAGATACTGTAGATAATATAATTTACACCTATAGCTATACCCAGGGTAAAAAATACAATATCACCGGTGTGATACATTTTGAATATGCTAATTGGATAGAGCCTCGTTTTTTAGCTGATATTGATTCTATTAATGTTACAGCAGGTATTAAAAACTTTCAAAACAGTGCATCTGATGTAACCATTTATCCTAACCCTAATAATGGTTTGTTTACAGTTTATGTTAATGGACTTGCTAACGAAAATACTACTGATGTTATCTTAACAGATATTACTGGCAGAGTAGTTTATAAAGAGCGATTAGATACCCATCCAGGCTCAGGTTCTTTGCCAATTAACGCAGGCAACCTTGAAAAAGGAACTTACTTTATACAAATAAGTAACTCACAATCTAATACGACTAAGAAGGTTATTGTACAATAATCTTTATAATAAATAAAGTTTAAAAAGCCTTTCAGAATATTCTGAAGGGCTTTTTAATTTAATAACTTCCTGTTAAATAACCTTAACATAAGAAATTAAATGCCGCCTGTGTATAAGTATTTCAATTATTTTTAGTACCTTAGCAATAATTAAATAACATTGTACAAATGCTTTCGTACAAACCATATTTACTAAGTGCTCTTTCTGCCTTGCTACTTGCAGGTATTGTGCCTCATGATAAAAAACCTGTTGCTAATAACCCCCTTGCTGCTTCTGTAGATAAGCCCCTAAAATTAAACGATTACAGAGAAGATGTAATTACTCTTTTCAATAATGAGACTCAACAAGGACAAAGTTATATTTATGATAAAGAGTTATATGAACTTCGTTGTGATACCTTACCGCAGGTAAAATTCTGGCGCTCTATCATGCATCTTCCTAAAGACTCTGCATTGCTTTGTTACTCGCAAAAACGTT
This sequence comes from Bacteroidota bacterium, assembly GCA_003153315.1. Lineage (GTDB taxonomy): Bacteria > Bacteroidota > Bacteroidia > B-17B0 > Aurantibacillaceae > PALSA-968. The sequence continues at coordinate 15,185 of PLYA01000037.1, read as the reverse complement.
CTGTTATTCATAAAGTACATTTAAAATCATGGAACAGTTTATCTGATGCACAAAAATTAGTTTATAGGGATAGTTTGCGCTATGAGCATTGCTTAGCTGATAGCGAGCGCATTTTATTAGTAGAAGGCAAGAGTTTCTTTTATGATTTTGATAAAGCCTATCCAAACCTTCATCGTGGTATTGATGATTTTATTTCCAACGATGTTGACCCTTGGTATGCACAAGCTATCTTATTAATCGAAAGCCCTAATAAATTGCAAAAATCTAATGTGGGTGCTTATGGCCCTTTTCAGTTAATGAAAGATGTGGCGCGTTTATTTGGATTAAAGGTAAATAACAAAATAGATGAGCGTGCTGATTTTGACCGTTCCGCTTATGCTTCATCAAGCCTATTAAAGAAAATTTGCATTCCTCAAGCCAAGCAAATGTTAGATACACTTCATGTTTCTTATAATGAAACTGATTTATGGTTCAGGTTATTAGTTATGCATGTTTATCACGCAGGTGCAGGAAACGTAAAAGCCGCCTTAGAAGCCATTAAACCAACCGAAGGTAATTTTGCACTGATACAAACCCTTTGGCACACACAGGCTAAATCATTTAAAACCGCTTCGCAAAATTATTCGCAATTGACTTTAGCTGCCATGTTAGAAATGAATGCAAAACTAAGGCTGGAAGGTATTCCGCAAGCTATTAAAAACTAATACTTTTTTTCGAATATTAACTTTGAGGTAATAGCAGTTATACTATCCTTAGATTAAATTTATAAAACAAAGTAGTAAAGGTCATTTAACAAGTTACAAAAAACCAGTACTATTATTCATGAAATAGTAAGGCTAACAAAAGCAGAGAAAAAATTAACTAAATATAAGTACCGTCTCGCTTGGCTTCTTTTTTATGCTTAGCCAATTGTAAAGTCCAAAAAACAAGTAAGCAACCTAATAATACCCAAACTAATGCATTAGGTCCATTACTAAGCTTTTTAAGTATTTTAAATAGAAATTCAAATATTGCTGCTAGTCCGTACCAAAAGTCTGTCCAAGTCATGGCGTTAATTTTATTAGTTTTGCAAATATAAAAGTATTTTTACTTAGAGCAGCTATGTTATTAAACATTTTTAAAATTAATAATTATTCAGCCTATGTTTATTTGCTTCTTTTCTCTCTCGGTTTAGGAATATTTGCGGTAAATCTTACTGTTAATGTCGACGTTTTTAAAAATAGTGTTTTATCCTTTTTTATCCACTCAACAGATTGGGGAATTCTTTCTAAAATAGGCGGGGTTTTAGTATTGCTTATCAATGNNTCATTTTATTATTGCTTATCAATGTATTTATATTTGATTTATTTATGACTTCACAAGAAGTCAGCGAAAAGAACAACCATGTGCCGGCATTTTTATTGGGAATATTCCTATGTTATCCTCTTAGCCAAAACCCACTTCATCCTTTATTATTTGCACAATTATTAGTGAGTGTCTCTTTGTGGTATTTTGTATCCGTTTATAAATCAGATAGGGCTCTATCTCCTGTCTTCAATGGGGCTTTTTGCTTATCCGCAACAACTATTTTTTATCCTCCATTTATTGTATTTATAGTCATGTGCTTTATTTGTTTGCTAATCCTTCGTCCATTTGTTTTACGAGAATGGATTCTTGTTTTAATAGGCATAGCATTACCTTATTTCTTTTACATTTCATTATTATTCTTGTTTGACAAAAACATACAGAACCCCACTCTAAATTTGGCAAACTCCTTTCATGCGCCAAGTATCCCCACCTACATAAAAGGAAGTTTTTTAATCAATCTTTCTTTGGGAATTATAGCTGTATTTGCATTAATTTTCTTTCTTATAAAGACTGTTTCAAACATCATAAAAACACAAAAAACTTTTGTTGTTTTTATGTGGATATTTCTTTTAAGCATCCCAACTTGGTTTATTATAAGTACCGGGGGGGCTTTCAGTGCTTTGCTATCTGCCATGCCATTAAGTGTTTTTTGCGGAATATATATAGGCAATACAAAAAGACGTATTTTAGCCGAACTTTTGTTGTGGTTTTTACTGAGCGTGTTTATAGTAAGCATGCTTCAGCAATCAAGTATAATTTAAACTATAATTATGAAATTTGGAGTAGTTGTTTTTCCAGGATCTAATTGCGATGAAGACATGGTGTATGTTTTAAATACCATTTTAAAACAAGAAACCATTAAACTTTGGCATAAAGATAAAGACCTTCAGGGATGTGATGCCATTATACTTCCTGGAGGGTTCTCCTATGGAGATTATTTGCGCTCGGGTGCTATTGCCCGCTTCTCGCCTATTATGGAAAAAATAAACCAACATGCGGCTAACGGCGGCTTTTTATTTGGGGTTTGTAATGGTTTTCAAATTTTATGCGAAGCAGGTTTATTACCCGGAGCTTTGTTGCATAATAATAACCGTAAATTTGTTTGCAAAAATGTTTTTATAAAAGCTGAAAATACTGATACTATTATTACACATGCACTGCCTAAAAACAAAGCGCTTAAAATACCTATTGCGCATGGCGAAGGGCGTTATTATACTGATGAAAAAACATTAAATCAGTTAAAAGAAAACAAACAAATACTATTTACTTATTGCAATGAAGAAGGTTTAGTTACAGCCGATTCAAACCCTAACGGTTCTTTAGAAAACATTGCCGGAGTATGCAATGCAACTAAAAATGTATTTGGCATGATGCCTCACCCTGAACGTGCTGCTGATGGAGAATTATTTAATGAAGACGGTAAACTGATATTTAACTCTATTATACAATCGTTTCAGAGAGTAAACAGCTAAGTCGATTTCGGTTTAAAAAGCAATATTGATTAGATTTTTTTTATCAGCAAAAAAACCTATTTTTGCAACCCTATTAAAATTAACATGTCAGAAGTAACTGAAAAAACTACCCAAAGTCTTGATGTTGAAGAGCAATTCGATCGCCTGCAACTTTTTTACGAGAACTATAAAAAACAAATCGCTATTGGCGGAACCATTATTTTAGGTGTTGTTGGTCTATATCTAGCCTTTACTATGTATTATATCCCAACTAAAGATGCAGAAGCACAAACTGAAGCCTTTTATGCGGAGCAATATTTTGAGAAAGATTCTTTTAATCTTGCTATAAATGGTGGAAAAACAATTCGTTTAGCAGATGGAACCGATAAAACCATTATGGGTTTTCAGCAAATTGCCGATGAATTTTCTTTTACTCCAACGGCTAATTTAGCGCACTATTATTTAGGAATATCGTATTTGCGTACAGGTAAATACCAGGAAGCTATTGATGAGCTTGAAAAATTCAATACCAAAGATGTATTGCTTAGTTCGGTTGCTATTGGTGCAATGGGCGATGCCAATATGGAGCTTAAGAAAACTGATGAAGCTATTAAGTACTATTTAAAAGCAGCCGACAAAAAGGGTAATGATTTCACATCTCCTATTTATTTAAAGAAAGCAGGCTTTGCTTATGAAACCAAAGGAGAATATGCTGATGCGGTTAAATTATACGAGCGTATTCAAAAAGAATATAATAAAAGTACCGAAGGAAGGGATATTGAAAAGTATATCACTCGCGCCAAAATATTAGGCAATTTATAAGCTTAAGATATTTACATACTGGCTCAATTATAGCCATTTCTATTTTATAGTTAGTTCAAATAATGAAGATGTTGATGTTGTTTTCTAACTATTCAATAAAAATTTGCCGTTAATTTGTTAAAACAGACCGCTTAAAAAATAGATTATTACAGCCTGTTTAAAATACTATTTTTGTGGCTTCGTTAAAACATCTGTGAAAAAAGCAAGCATACTCTTTTTACTCTTAATATTCAGCTCGGCTTTTATAAAAGCCCAGCTTGCTAATATTCGTGGTTTTGTTTATACTAAAGACAATGGAGAGCCTGCTCTTTTTACCAATGTATACCTGAAAGGTACTACCATAGGAGCTGCAACTGATATAAACGGCTTTTTCAATATTACTAAAGTTAAACCGGGCACCTATACTTTGGTAGCTACTTACTTGGGTTATGATAGTATAAATGAAACGATAACTGTTACAGCTAATCAAATATTCAGTAAGAAATATTACCTCAATAAATCTTCTATACAACTTACCGAGGTTGTTGCTACAGGAGAACAACAGGCAAAAAAAGAAAACACACAAGTATCTGTAATGCGGGTAGATCCTGCAGAAATAAAAAAACTACCCAGTGTTGGTCAGCCTGATTTAGCACAGTATTTACAGGTATTACCGGGTGTAACCTTTACCGGTGATCAAGGTGGGCAATTATATATACGCGGAGGTTCTCCTGTACAAAATAAAGTGTTATTAGATGGAATGATTATTTACAATCCCTTTCATTCTATTGGTTTGTTCTCTGTATTTGATAATGACATTATAAAGAATGCCGATGTTTACACTGCAGGCTTTGGTGCAGAATATGGCGGGAGAACTTCATCAGTAATGGATATAACCACACGCGATGGAAATAAAAAACAATTGTCATCCAGTGTATCTGCGTCAACCTTTGGTGCAAAGGCTATGCTGGAAGGCCCTATTGTTAAGCTAAAAGAAAATGGAAAAACAAGTATGTCGTTTGTAGTATCAGGCAAAACATCTTATTTACCGACCACTTCCAAATATATTTATCCCTATGCTGAAAGTTTTTCTAATCCTTATAGCAACGGACAAACAAACTTACCCTTTAGCTATAATGATTTGTATGGAAAAATATCTCTGAACTCAACCAATGGTTCTAAAATAAGTTTATTTGGTTTTGATTTTAATGATGCTGTTAATTATACAGGAATAGCTACCTATAAATGGAATTCTGTAGGTGGGGGAAGTAATTTTGTTTTAATTCCCAGTGGTAATAACACACTTATTGAGGGTAACTTTGCTTATTCACAATATAAAATCAATGAAACGACTGCTACTACAGCACCTAACAGCAGTACCATTGGAGGTTTTAATGGAGGGTTTAAGTTTACCAACTTTTTCGGAAGAAATCAGGTTGTATACGGCTTTGAACTCTTGGGTTACCAAAGTACTTTTGATTATCATTCGGGCTACGCAGGTTTAGAAAACATACAACAAGGTAATTCTACAGAAATTGCAGGCTATATTAAAACTAAATTTATCTCACGTAATCGTAAATTTATTTTAGAACCCAGTTTCCGTTTGCATGAATATGCTACCCTTAACCAAATTTCTCCTGAACCTAGGGTTTCTGGCAAATACAACATAAGTAATCGTATACGTTTTAAATTTGCTGGCGGTTTATATTCTCAAAATTTAATATCAGCAAGTTCAGATCAGCAAGTAGTAAATTTATTTTATGGCTTTATACTAAGTCCGGCTAATTTACAAAGCTATTATACTAAAACATCAGGCGCAACGGATAGTACCCCTGTTACCAATAAAGTGCAAAGAGCTCAGCATATAGTAGGTGGTTTTGAATTTGATTTATTTAAAAATATTGAAGTAAACGTGGAGGGTTATCAAAAAACATTCACGTTCTTAACCAATACTAATCGTTACCAAATATTTAATACCGATCCGCAACATGTAGGTTATTATTCTGATATTTTAACGCAGAGTTTTATCATAGAAACTGGATACTCTCGTGGTTTTGATGTAACAGTGAAGTATCAGAAGAATCGTTTCTATTTATGGAATGTATATTCCTTTTCATACAATCGTCGTTGGGATGGGGTGCAAGAGTATTTTCCGGTATTTGATCGTAGAAACAATATAAATATTGTAGCTACTTATGCTATAGATAAAAATAAACATTGGGAAGCAAGCATTCGCTGGAATTATGGTTCGGGCTTTCCATTTACACCCACGCAAGGGTATTATCAGCAACTTAATTTAAACAATTATATGGGCTCTTATATTAATCAAAATGGGCAACTTGGTTATGTAGCAGGAAATTTATTTTCTCAACGTTTGCCGGTATATGCCCGGGTAGATATTTCCATCCGATATAAGTATAACTTAAGAGATCGTTATTTTCTTGAAATTAATGGAGGGGCTACGAATGTATTTGACCGTGCCAATATCTTTTATTTTAACAGGGTTACTTATACCCGAGTAAACCAATTACCAATTATGCCTAACTTAAATATTAGTTTTAAGTTTTAGGACTTAGAAGTTGTTTCAAGTACCAGCCAAAAAAATTGTCTTATCAAAGATTATAAATAAAAAATTAGTTGCAATCTCAAAGATTTGAGGTAGTGAAATTATCGTTTTATTTAATCCTCATAGCTTGTATTTAGGCTATTTTTTCTCACTAGTTTTTGAACGATAATCAAACTTAAGTGTGTTAAGTAATCAGGTAAAACATACCCGCCCCTTTTTACTTGCCAATGTTTTAAAAGCTGTAAAACGTGTGATATATGTAAGATTTTCTATTAGGGATGTAACACTTTAGGGCATCTCTACTCCCACCTTTGTACATCAATTATTTATAACCATTTTAAAAAATTAATATGCAAACACAAGGACTAAATTTATTTATTGTTGACGATAACAAGTTAATGGTTGAAACGATGAAACAATATCTTCAGAGTAGGTTTGGCCTTGATATAAGAATTTCAATATTTAATGACGGAGATAGTTGTTTGGCTAAGGTTGACCAAGATACTCATGTAGTTATTCTCGATTATTTTATGGAGGGTAAAAATGGTCTGGAAGTTTTAAAAGCAATTAAAACTATTAGTCCTAAAACAGAGGTTATCATGTTATCAAACAACGAGAATATGGCCTTAGCTATAGAGACATTTAGAGCCGGCGCTACAGATTATGTGGTAAAAGGCTCCAATTCATGGTCAAAAATAAGTAAACTGGTTAATCAAATTGTAACAGCACCTATGAGGCTTTTGGTGGATGAATTTCGTGTATCAAAATACATGGCAATATTTCTCTTAACTTTTGTTACTATGGGCGTTGTAGTGGTTTGTGTTCTGCAGTTTGTAAAACGGTAAGATTTATTAATGTAAAAGTGTAATTATAAACTAAATAAAAAACAAAATGAAACCCAATATTGGTATTAGTGAAAAACAATTAGAACACACCTCGTCTATTCTATCAACTGTTCTGTCAAATGAAATGACATTATACGTTAAAACAAGAAAATCGCATTGGAATGTTACCGGAGAAAGTTTTATGGAACTTCATAAGTTATTTGAGGGTCAATACAAACAACTGGAAGAATCTATTGATGAAGTAGCTGAACGCATTGGAAAACTGGGTCAGAAAACAATCGGTACCATGAATGAGTATTCAAAATTGACTTCTATCAAAGAAAGTCCCGGAGTATATGCTTCATCAAAAGATATGATTAAAGAATTACTTAAAGATCATGAAACTGTTATTGTTCAATTGCGTAAAGATATTGATCATTGCACTGAAAAAAGTAAAGATGCCGGCACAGCTGATTTTCTTACCGGACTAATGGAACAACACGAAACAACTGCCTGGATACTTAGAAGGTACTTAAACTAAGATGAAATTTTTGAAGATAATGCTAAGCGGAGCTATTGTGGTTTCCGGCTTAGTATCCTTTGCCCAGGAAAATAAAAAAGCTGCAAAAGCAAGACAGGAATTAAGCGAAGCAAAGGCTGACTCTGCGGCAGATTTCTTAAAATTTAAACAAGAAGCTGAAACAAATATCCGTGAGAACAAAAAGAAAATTGCCGCACTAAAAGCAAAAAAATCAGATACTGATAAAGAGGTAAATGAAAAATACAATAAGAAGGTATTAGTCTTAGAGCAAAAGAACAATGCGTTAAAAAAGAAGATTGATGAATCCAATACAACTAAAACAAGTGCATGGTCTTCTTTTAAACTTGGATTCAATTGTGATATGAAGGAGTTAGGAAATGATCTTACTAATATGAAGACTGAACTATACGAAATAAGTAAATAAGTAAGTTTCACTTTGAATGTTTTTAAGATGTGAGAATGATGTAAGTATCACCTGTCATTTTGTAATATTTATAGGACATGTAGTAAACATCTTTGTATGGTGAAAATAAATTCACAATTAATTAAAAAAAACAATGAAATATTTAACGGAGTTAAAAGGAAACTGGAATGATATTAAAGGCAGACTGAAACATAAGTTTGCCATGCTTACGGATAACGACTTATGGTTTGTAGAAGGCCAACAAGACGAGATGCTATCTCGTATCCAACTAAAACTTGGTAAGACGCATGAAGAGATGAACGAACTTATTTTTGAGCTATAAACAAGATATGAAAACAAGATTAATTATCATAGCTGTTTTACTAAGCCTGTTTTGTACTTCATGTTTGGTAGTAGTAGAAAACGGGCACCGTCACAGAAGATGGGGTCATCGTCATTAATAGTAATAACAATTTTTAAACCATCATGGATAAAGTAAATGAATACGTAGTAGTTACTGCTTCAAGCGAAACAGAATTTAATAAAGCGGTTAACCAAAAAATAAAAGAAGGATGGATGCTTCATTGCGGGGTTTCGGTTGTGAAAAATAAATTGGAGGATGGGACCCAAACAACCCCTTCATTTTTATTTAGTCAGGCTATGGCCAAATAAGAATACAAATAACTGATTTAAAATTATCATTTATGAAACGAACGGCGTTATTGTTATTTGCAGCTTTTGGCTGTAATGCTTTAATAGCTCAGATAACTAATCCGGTCAGCATATTTTACCTTAATATAGCTCCTACCGGAGAACCCACAGCGGTTCTACAAAATTCATCTGGCGGGGTAAATACTTCCGGATTAAATAAAGTTACCGGAACCCAACCTACAATTGAAACCAATTCTTCAAATACAGTTATGCCCGTTAAGATACCAAACCCAGCAGAAAGTAATAATCCTTCGGTTATAGATATGCCTGCCGGAATACCAAACGCAGCCGGAAATAATACGCAAGGAACAAATAACGGGGTACAGAATACACAAAGCATACAAAACACTCCACCCAAAAAACCATAAGTTAATTAGCTATAGAGAGGTTACCTCAATGGTTGCATAGATACCGGCATAGCAGGGCTTACATATTAATAGAAGTATTTTATTAAACTACTCACTATAATTATTACAAACGCGCCTATGCAAAGTATAAATCCCGCGTTATATTTAAACTCTCTATGAAAGCCTTCCGGTTTAGAATCTTCCTGTTTATTTTCAGGCTTATTTGCTTTTATAAATGTTTTCAGCCAAACAATAGCAGATTCATTATCATCAAAAACTTTTGTTTCAATAGAAGGGTTATCGTGGTTAACATAAAAATCAATCAATAATTTATGTGCAAAGGAATGATATGCTATAGCATCTGCCGATGTATAGATATTGGCTTCTTTGCCGGCCGAAAACATTCTTACACCCTTATCAATGGTAGCAAACTCTCCGCAATCTATCAACACCGGATATTTTTGTTTATTACCCAATGTACCCATAGCTTCAACTACTTTTATGGCATCGTTTAAATGCATTTCTCTGCCTTCATTAATATGTATGTGCATAATGCCATCAGCTCTTAACTGAACACTGGCGGCTTCTAACTCTATAGTTCCCATTTTATATCCTCCTTTTTTAAATTGAATGCTTTAAATAACTAACAACAAAAGTGGATACATTTATCCGGTAAAGCATTGCATCTTTCCTTAATAAGCTTACATATATTACAGATACGCAAGGCTATTTAGCTGCTTAGCAGAATGGTGTGAATGATGTAATCTTTTTAAAGAATTGTATAACAAGCTTTGGCATCAGGTACCCACCTTTGCGGCGTGAAAACTCTTTCACACTAAAAACAAAATGAAAATGAAAAAAGGAATCTTGATTATGGCTATTACTTTGATGGGAAGTATTGCTTTTGCACAAAAAATAAAAACTTCGGAAGTACCGGCAACTGTTACTTCAAAATTTACTTCTCTTTATCCAAGTTGCAAAGTTGAGCAATGGAAAAAAGAGAAAGATAATTATGAGGCTAAGTTTGAACAAAACACTACTAAAATGTGTATTGTAATTAGCCCAACCGGAGATTTGGTTAAAACAACCACGCACATTGCTGTTGCAGAATTACCGAGAACAGCTAATGACTATGTAGCTAAAAATTATGCAGGTAAAAAAATAACAGAAGCCTGTAAAACCATTGAGGCTGACGGAGTAGTAAAATATGAAGCCGAAGTAAACGAAACGCATTTGTGTTTTGATGCTAACGGTACTTTTGTAAAAGCAGAAAAGAAAAAAGTTTAAACGCAATACGATTGGTTGTATGTAGTTATTGCACCACAGGGCAACCTGTTGGTGCAATAATTATTTATAGCCCTTATACATTCTTTTACTTTTTATACTTTCTTTTTCCACGATGGGGTTTGTAGTTTATTTTAAGTATTCTTCAATTATAATTTTCTTTTGCTTCATCATTACCTGCCAAGAATTGGGTTTACTCATCAGTTCTCCAAAATTATTTGGCAACACCTGCCACCTAAGCCCGAATTTATCTACACACCAGCCACATTGTACTTCTGCGCCTTCCTTAATAAAATAGTTCCAGTATTTATCAATTTCATTTTGGTCTTCGCAATTGATGGTAAATGCTAAAGCGTCATTAAATCGATGATGTTCTTTTTCCGTATTCATTAAAGAATATTTTTGTCCAAAAATATGCACTTCGCATATTTCTGTATTTCCACTCGGTGTCTTGCCAAGAGGCATGATTCGCCCCTCTTGAAAATCTTTTCCAAAAATGTTTTTGTAATATTCTAAAACTTTCGAAATACTGCCCCCGTCTGTACTAAACCAAAGGCTGGGAACTATTTTGCTCTTTTCCATATTTTAATGTTTTCTTTTAAAGCAAATATAAAGTAAAACTCTTTCCTTACTTTCTTTTTCCTTGACGAAAAAGAAACAAAAAGTCAAGACCAAACGATCTGCAACGCACCAGCTAAACTGCTCCGCGTTTGGTCGGGCTACCCGCTGTTTCAAAAAAGGTTAATCTAATCGTTTTAGTTCGCTGAGTGCGGCTGGCGTCCACGAAAGGTGCGAACCGAAANNTTTGGGCAAGCAAAGAAATGAAGACAACAAATTGCTTCAAAAAAAGAAAAATAATTAGTCCCTATAAAATACACTTTTCTCTGTAATAGCAAAACCCAAAATACCAACAGGGGTTAATAAGTCCTTTAACTTTTATGAAACTATTTTTCCATTTCTTACGTTAAAAGGAAAAAATAAGAAACACAAAAAGAAAGGAGTATTGCATGATTAAACTTCTCACGTACGGGGATACCAACATACAGTCTTAGCTGTAAAATAAACAGCAAAGCGTATATCCGGGCCGCGTACAAAACCCAAAAACACCTTCCATAAGATTCCTTTACGGTGTAGAGCAATCTTATACGTATTTCCTTAGCGGCTCTTTCATACGTAGTTGCAGTTGAACCGCACAACAAGTATCAAAAGAAAAAAAACAAAAACCATGAAGAAGATAACTAAAGCAGTTATTCTTTGCACTGTAAAGGCAGTTGTTAAACTAAACAAACTGGCCTTAAAAGTAAAGAACTCTATGACAACTAATGCCAGTACATTTCCGGGTACTGCCGCATTAGTAACTACCCTAAGTAACGATCAGGCACTATTTGCCACTTATATTGCCAATGCTAAAGGCAATACTACAGTAAAAAACCAAAGAGACGAACAAGCGGCTATTGTACTTGCCGACCTGCAAAATCTATTGTCTCCGGTAAATAATGTAGCCAAAGGCAATACCGCCATCATAGCCCTTTCGGGCTTTCCCAACAGTGCCGACCCTACCCCACAATCTATACCGGCCAAAATAGTCATCAAACGTATAGTTGACGGGCCAACTACTTTAAGCGCTAAAATTTATATCGAAAGCTTAAAGCAACCTCGTTTAACGTATACTGTAAGAACTACTACTGTTGCCGGCGCAGGCCCCAACGACCCAAGCTGGAGGGTAGTGCTAACAACTACCAGTATGAAGAAGTTGATTATACCAAACCTTACCCATTTACAGGAAATATATGTAGATATATGTGCCGGCAATGCACATGGCACAGGTTTGTTTAGCGACCCTATGCCCTTTAGTGCTTAGTTACCAAAACTATCCGGAAAATAGTTAAATGCGCATGATTCTTTGAATTGTGCGCATTTTTTTTTGTTTAGGTGCTTGGAAAGAAAGTTTCCAAGCATGGAAAGAAACGTTCC
>PLYA01000037.1:0-2898 GCA_003153315.1 Bacteroidota bacterium | reverse complement strand
GGAAAGAAACGTTCCAAGCACGGAAGGAAATATTCCAAGCACGGAAAGAAACATTCCAAGCAGATATTTTAGGGTTAAATGCTTATAAATTGGCTGTTATGGATACTGAAAGGGGAAAGGTGGGCTTTAGGTTAGATGTAAGTTTTTTGCAGTTTTTGTAAGCATTTGGGTAATTGAAAGGATAGGGGTAGATTTGTTTTGGCTTTAAGTACTTATAATAAGTAACAAACGCTTAAAACTATACAAAGCCGAGAGTTAGCTTATATTAAAAAAACAAAAACATGACACCAAAAGAATTACAAAATTTAAGAAATGCTTTTGACTCCATTTTAAGAGCAGATTATATAACGCTTGACCAAATTAATGAACTTGAGAATTTGGAAGATTATTTCGTTGACTTTTTTGGAATAATGCAAAGTCTTTTACAAAAGCAGGACAATTTTATAGCAGGAAGGCGGGGAACAGGTAAGACAACTAACTTACTAAGAGCCTACTATGAATGTCTTAAAACAATTTCTCCAAAACTTAAAGATAAACCTAGTGTTTTTGACAAAGAAAAAGTATTACCTATTTATGTAGATTTAAGTACTTGCAATGATTTATTTGATAGCGAAGATGATTTACAATTAATAGAAGTTCATTTTATCCGACAAATCATCGAATCACTCAAACGACAATTGGAATTGATGTTTGATGACAAATTTCTTTTAGTGTTTAAAAAGGAAAACCCTGCCCTAGAGGACTTAGAATTCATTGAAAAAGTTTTAGTTGAGGGTATTGCTTTAAGAAATCAAACAACTACAGCTATTTCAACTAAACAAATAGAAAGCGAACAAGTTGAAGTTAGCTCAAAATTAAGCATGACAGCTCCAGAAATTGGTAGTAAAATAGGAGCAAATAGTTCGATTGAAACAGGCCAAACATATTCACAATTGCGTGGAATAAACGTTCAGGATTTTCTAAATAAAATCAATGATATTAAAAGGAAAGCTAAAATTGATAATATTTTCGTTTTCATTGATGAATATTCTGATTTATCGATTAAATCACAACATAAGTTTGCAAGTTTACTAAAGACATTTCTTGGTTCTAGAATGGGAATGTTTTTCAAAGTAGGAGTTATAACTGATAGATATGATTTTGGAGAAAAAGTGATTATTGGCCGTGATATATTTCCTATACCACTAAATTTCAATGACTATGTAGACAGGTATGGAGGAGCTATTGCTGCAATTAAAAAAATGTAAGAGTTTGTGGAAGCGCTAATAATAAAAAGGATTACAATTTTTTGCAGTGATGTTAATTTTCAAGATGTATTTAAAGCAACTAGAGAGCAAGTATTTTCAAGAATAACAAAAGAAGCAATCGGAGTACCTCGAACTATTGGAATAGTTTTACAGCAAGCTTTTATACAAGCTCAAACAAATACCCATGACCAAAAAATTGGTTTATCGGAATTGAACTATGGCATTTCCGCTGCTAGAAAAACATACCAAAGACAATTTGAAGGAAGCATTAAAAGAAAATTATTGCCTGGCTTTTATATGGATATGTGGAATGCAATTATTACCAAAGCAATAAGCGAGAAAAACAAACATCCAGAAAGACCAGCAAGCCATATTTTAATTGACCCTGTTAGGAAGGAATATTTAAACATTCTTTGCGAAAATTTCCATCTACATTTTCTTTCTGAAAACATAGCATCGAAGGGTGGCGGAAGTTATAATTTATACAGTTTGGATTATGACATATGTAATGAGTATAATATAAAATACGCTGAAGAAAAGGATGAATATACCGCAATTAGATTTATTTATGACAACATAATCAGAGAATTTGACCCTTACTTCACGAAGGAAAAATCAAAAAGTTATCGTTGCCCACAATGCAATAAAATTTACGAGGAAACAGAAGTTGTAAAATCAAAAGTTAAAAGATGTTTTGATGATGATGCGGTGTTAGAAGAAATTGTTCATATGGATTTACCTCGGACAGAAGGGAATTATGCAGAGGTCGAAATAAAAATATTAGGGCAAATATCTTCTTTAAATAAGGCCGAAGCTATGAATGCAAGAGAAATAGCAGATGCTGTAGGCTGCACAACTCAAAAAGTATCTTTGTGGGGGTCTAGGGTATTAGCGAAAAAAGGATTGATAAATATTGATTCACGTGATAAGAATTATTATTACTCAATTGACTAAAGAAATATCGGTAACAGTACTACAGAAATTAACCCCCGCTCGCGCGGATTTGTAATCCGTGCTTTAATTAGCAAACTGCCATACAGCGCGAAAGCCCGACCTTTGTAATCAAAGGGAACGCCCAAATTGTTTTATTCTGTTATGTCCCGGTTTGCTTAATTCTTTTTTAAGCCTATGTAAATTAATATTACGGGCAATGTAACGGTAACGAAAGTAAAAATAGCTCCCCAGTTAATTGCACTGTTAATTTCTAAATAATCGGGGCATAAATTGCAGGATGTAATACTTGTTACCTTGTCTTTTTTTGAATAAGCAACCTCTAACTGCACATACCTGCCCTTAGATTTATGTCCGTTTAAGGGTTTGGTATAAATAGAAAGTGTTCTGCGGTCGGGCGCACGATATACATAAATAAACACACTGCCCGAATCGGTATAGGCTTTCAGGTTGTAGGGCTCAATGTTTAATATAGTTTCCACTTCACTCTTAGGCATACCCAACTGCAAAGAAATAACTTTTTCCAGCGTTGTGTATTTGGGCGATTGTACAATGCATGATGTAAACAACAGAAGGCTGCACACAAAACTTATGACTTTATTTTTCATACAAGCTTAGGTATAATGCCCAAATAATAATGTAGAATACTTAATTAAGTTTTAACGATGGCCACCACCACCACCGTGTCCACCACCGCCGC
>PLYA01000033.1 GCA_003153315.1 Bacteroidota bacterium | reverse complement strand
TCCTAACGTGGTAGGTCTTCTTCTAAGCGATGTCAGGGTTCTGCATAACGATGTAGGTCTTCCTCCAAGCGATATTGGTCTTGGTAGTAACGTGGTTGCCACCCTCCATTCTATATTAAATAATTGTTACCAATTCAAAATTACTTGTTTCCTGTTTTTTAAATTCTAATATTTGCTTTAACAAAATTTAACTCACGTAAAAATTATTCCTATGAAAAAACAAATTTACACTATAGCTATTGTCCTGATGATGGGATTAGCTGCTACGGCACAAACAACCGTGCTTGCCAATTTTGATTTTAACCAAGGTAGCGTTTATCCTTATTCTCCGGCTACCTTTCAAACTAACATTGTAGCCTCATTAGCCGATGGAAACGGAACACCCAAAGTAGTACAAAGCCCCGGAACGGCTACGGGTAGCCAGGCTTTTGTGCAAAACTCATTACCTGATAAAGCCATTGTAATGCCCAACAGCAGTGGAACCAATACTGAATACTGGACGCTTAGCCTGAGTGGAAGTGCTTTAAATACGTACACAAACTTTAAAATCTATTTTCAATCTGATAGAAGCAATACAGGAGCTACTATTGTTACTGTATTTTACAGTACAGACGGAAGTAACTTTACAGCTTTTGGAACAACAGCCAACCCGGGGCTTGAACCTAATTATACCGAAGCTGTAATTGATTTAAGTAGTGTTACTGCTTTAAATAACCAGCCTAATCTATATTTCAGGTTTGCTGCAAGCGGCACTACCAACACCAATGGTAAATTGCGCATAGAAAATTTACAGGTAGAAGCTACCCAAAGCACCATACCACAAATCGATTGGCAAAACAACGGCAGCAATATATTTTACCTTGGTGGCAATGTGGGTATTAATAACACTAATCCAGCCTATGCGTTGGATGTAAACGGAGATGGGCATATAAGTAACAATTTGTATGTAAACAATGCTATTTCTATAGGTACAGGTAACCCAATACTAAAAAAAGGTACCAGTGGAGAGTTGATTGTTCAGGGAAACAGCATCCTGCAAGGCAACAGTTTTGTGCAGGGTAGTTTAAATGTGAATAGTTTAGGGGGTAGCGGCACTCGTTTTTTACAAACGGACTTTGCCGGTAATATACTCCCTTTTGCTATGGGCACATCCTCTCAGGTATTATACGGCAATGGTACTTGGGGCGCATTACCTGTTAATGCTATACAAACAAGCGGAAGCAATGCTTACTTTATGGGGGGTAATTTTGGTTTAGGTACGCAAAGCCCTCAATACCCTTTAGATGTAGCTGGCAACGCCAATGTAAGTGGTAACCTAACTGTAGCTGGTAGTGCCAGTTTTGATAGTATAGATGCAGGATATGGCATTCGCTTTAATGGAAAACTTGGTATTAGTTATCAGGATGCCCAAATTCTTGGGCACGGTAAAATTATTATACCTAGTGCAATTAATTTACAGGTTAATAATACTACTGTTAATGGGAATTTAGATGTAAGTGGAACTGCTACGCTTAATCAATTAAATATTGCACAAAGTATTTCTTCTCCAAAGCTTGTTACAAGTCATATAAGTGCACCTGATACTAATGGAGTTCACATAGGAGATAGTTCTATGGTGTTTGTAAGTTACTCATCTTTACTTTATGAAAATATGAGAACAGGTACGAGTACAGTCTTTAATACAGGTAGTCCTCCTTCGGGGCACGGTATATCTATTGGAAGCTTGGCTAAGGCCTTCGGGTCAAATTCTAACTATTTGGACGGTAGTATAGCAATTGGTTCCTTAAGCAATGCACATGCAATAAGAAGTTATGCTTTTGGTTATAGCACATTAACAACAGCTAGTTATGCTATGGCATTGGGAAATGGTGTTATAAACAATACATCCAATAGTTTAGCGGTTGGGTTTAACAGCACGGCACCTACTTTATTTGTTGGCGGTGGTACTGGAGGTGCCTCAATTGGCAAAATTGGTATTGGGACAATTACACCTAGTTCTCAGCTTGAAATTTCAACAGCTATAGCAGCGGCTGGACATTCTCTTTTAAAAGTAAAAAACACAAGTTTGCCTATTTCACAACCATACAGTCAAACTTTATTCGAAGTTATGGATAATGGTCAAACATATATTGGAGTCCAAACAAACGGTGCAAAGAGACAAAATTCACTAACAGGAAATCATTCTACTGCCATGCTAACAGTAAATGGAGATATTGTGGTTGGAACAGATAATTCGACAGGAACCGGTGCTAATTTATGGGTAACCGAAAGTAATTGGGCAGATTTTGTGTTTGATACGGATTATAAACTAATGCCGCTAAATGAAGTAGAAAAGTTTTATAAAGCCAACCACCATTTGCCTGCGGTGCCATCACAAAAAGAAATACAAGAGCAGGGCAATAATTTAGGGCAAACAGATGTTGTTTTATTACAGAAAATAGAAGAGCTTACTTTATATATGGTTAAGCAACAAAAGCAATTAGAAGCACAGCAAAAACTAATAGAAACGCTTTCTAAAAAACTGGAAGAAAAAAAGTAAAAGCATTTTAATATTGTTTACCTTTATTAAAACAAAAACTAAGTGCGCCACCTATACCTACATATATTACTTGTTACCTGCTGCCTGCTGCCTGCTGCCTGTGCAGCCCAAATAATAACTACCGTTGCCGGAAACGGCACAGGCGGTTTTAGTGGAGATGGAGGGCAAGCAACTAATGCAGAGCTAAATTACCCAGAAGGAGTAACCTTTGATGCTTATGGTAATTTGTATATTGCAGATTATTACAACAATCGTATCCGCAAAATAAATACGGCAGGTATTATATTCACAATAGCAGGAAACGGAACACAGGGTTATAGTGGAGATGGAGGGCAAGCTACCAATGCGGAACTTTATTATCCGAGTGGAGTTACTTTTGATGCTGTAGGAAATTTGTACATAAGTGATTCACATAATAACTGTGTACGCAAGGTAATTTTAAGTACTGGTATAATATTAACTATAGCTGGAACCGGAATATGTTGTTCTAATCTTGGTGATGGAGGTGAAGCAACTGCCGCAGAATTAGGTGATCCAACTGGAATTACCTTTGATGCAATTGGAAATTTATATATTGCTGATTATGGTAATAATCGCATACGAACAATAAATACAGCAGGTATAATAAATACCATTGCCGGAAATGGAGCAGCCGGGTATTATGGAGACGGTGGACAAGCTACTGCTGCAGAATTATATGTTCCGGATTGGGTAGCTTTTGATTCTAAAGGTAATTTGTACATAGTTGATGCGTATAATCAGCGTATAAGAATGGTAAATACTTCAGGTATAATAAGCACAGTTGCGGGAAACGGTACTATAGGATATAGTGGAGATGGGGGGCAAGCAACTGTTGCAGAATTAGATGATTTAGCTGGAGTTGCTTTAGACGCTTCAAGTAATTTATATATATCAGGGAGTAATGACCGAATTCGTAAGATAATAAGTAGTACAGGTATTATATGTACTATAGCAGGAAATGGAACAGCGGGCTTTAGTGGAGATGGGGGACAGGCAATTGCAGCGGAACTATATGGATCAGTGGCATTGACTTTTGATGTCTCTGGTAATTTATTTATTTCTGACGCTGGTAATAATCGCATACGTAAGGTAACTAATGTAGGGCAAATGGGCTTGCAGCAGGTAGCAGGTATCAATAATCAGGTACTGGTTTATCCTAACCCCGTTTCAAATAGTTTACAGGTATCATTTACAGGTAACATACAAAATATGAGCATAGAAATTTATAACATGATGGGAGAAAGTGTTCTTCGGCAAAGTACTACATCCCCCTTACCCCCTTCAAAGGGCGAAACATTTGTTATTGATATGGCTGATTTTAAGGAAGGGGTTTATTTATTGAAGATAGAAACTAATGAAGGAATAGAAACTAAAAAAATTATAAAACAATAAGTGCGCCACCTATACCTATATATAATACTTATTACTTGCTACTGGCTGCCATTTGCTTGTAATGCGCAAATAATAACAACTGTTGCCGGAAATGGCACAGGCGGTTTTAGTGGAGACGGGGGGCAGGCTACCAATGCAGAACTAAATTACCCAGAAGGAGTAACCTTTGATGCTTTTGGCAATTTGTATATTGCTGATGGAGCAAATAACCGCATACGCAAGATTAATACAGCCGGTATTATGAGCACGTTTGCGGGATATACCAATACTAATAGTTTTAGTGGAGATGGAGGGCAAGCCACTTCGGCAGGGTTATACCAACCAACTGATATTGCTTTTGATGTGGCAGACAATATGTATGTAGCTGATACAGATAATCATCGGATACGCATAATAAATACATCTGGAATAATTAACACTTATGCGGGTACTGGTACTGCCGGTTATAGTGGAGATGGGGGACAGGCTACTAATGCAGAAATATATGACCCTAATGGGTTAGCCTTTGATGCAGTCGGTAATTTATATATTTCTGATTATGGTAATAATCGAATACGGATGGTAAATACTTTAGGTGTTATAAATACTTTTGCAGGAAATGGATTTGGTGCCCCTGGTATAGGTGGTTATAGCGGAGATGGGGGGCAAGCCACAGATGCAGAATTAAATGTGATGTCAGATATCGCTATTGATGCAACAGGTAATGTGTATATAGCTGATTTTTATAATCAACGCATTCGGATGGTAAATACTTTGGGTATTATAAGCACCTTTGTTGGGAATGGAACAGCAGGCTATTCAGGAGACGGGGGGCAAGCTACAAATGCTGAATTGAATTATCCAAACGGAGTAACTTGTGATACCAGAGGCAATTTATATATAGCTGATTATGCTAATAGCCGTATACGTATGGTAAATACAGCAGGGATTATAACAACCATAGTAGGTAATGGAATACAAGGTTTTAGTGGAGATGGTGGGCAAACTACTGCGGCAGAATTATACGAGCCATTAAAAGTAGCCTTTGATGCAACGGGTAATTTGTATATAGCTGATGGAAATAATAACCGTATACGCAAGGTAACTAATATAGGGCAAATGGGCTTGCAACAGATAACAGGTAGCAGTGTGCAGGTAGCAGTTTATCCTAACCCAACCTCGGGAATTTTAAATGTTGAGTGTTTAATGCTAAGTGAAACTACTGCGATTACCATTACGGATATGTTAGGTAATGCCATTTATCATTCAACATTTACAACTCAACATAACACGGTAAATGTGTCTGATTTGAATGCCGGTATTTACTTACTAAGAGTTGAAACGAATGAAGGAACAGCAATTAAAAAAATAATTAAAAACTAAGTGCGCTACTTATACATACATATATTACTTGCTACCTGCTACCTGCTACCTGCTGCCTGTGCAGCGCAAATAATAACCACCGTTGCCGGAAACGGAACAGCAGGTTATAGCGGAGATGGAGGGCAGGCTACTAATGCGGAATTAAATAATCCGGATGGAGTAGCTTTTGATGCAATAGGAAATATTTATATAGCTGATCAAGGGAATAATCGTATTCGAAAAGTAAATACAGCAGGTATTATAACAACTATAGCAGGAAATGGAACGCAAGGCTTTAGTGGAGATGGGGGGACGGCCACTAATGCAAGTTTATATGCACCAAGTGAAGTAGTAATTGATGCAGGAGGTAATCTGTATTTTACGGATGAAAATAATAACCGCGTGCGTATGGTAAATACAGCAGGTATAATAACAACCATAGCCGGAAACGGAACGGCAGGTTATAACGGAGACGGGGGACAAGCAACTTTCGCTGAATTACATGATCCTGTTGGGTTAACATTTGACGTAAAAGGGAATTTATACATAGTAGATGATGCGAATAATAAAATACGTAAAATAAATACTTTAGGTATAATAAGTGTTTTTGCTGGAAATGGAACACAGGGATTTAGTGGTGATGGGGGGCAAGCCACTAATGCAGAATTGAATTTACCTGCAGACATAGCTTTTGATGCAATAGGAGATTTGTATATTACGGATCAAATTAATAATAGAATACGTAAAATAGATACATTGGGCATTATAAGTACCATAGCTGGTAATGGCACGACAGGTTATAGCGGAGACGGTGGACAAGCCACGCATGCAGAATTAAGTAATCCAGCTGGAATATGCTTAGATGCAATAGGAAATTTGTATATTGCTGATAGTTTTAATGATCGCATTCGAAAAGTAAATACTTTAGGTATTATAACAACCTTAGCCGGAATAGGAGCAACAGGTTATAGTGGAGATGGGGGGCAAGCAACGGCTGCAGAATTGAATAGACCAGCTAGGGTTACCATTGATTTTGCAGATAATTTATTTATAACTGATTATGATAATAACCGTGTGAGAATGGTAACTAATATTGAGCAAATGGGCTTACAACAGTATATAGGTATCAATTGTCAAGTAACAGTTTATCCTAATCCTGTTTCAAACAGTTTACAGGTATTATTATCAGATAATATGGCTACACAGCAAATTAGCATTACTGATATGTTGGGCAATACAGTGAAACAGGTATCGGTGGGCAGTAATCAGGTATCAATTAATATATCTGATTTGAATGCGGGACTTTACTTATTGCGAATAGAAACAATTGAAGGCATAACAATTAAAAAAATAATTAAAAATTAAATGATATGAAAACAATTCATAAAGTACAGTCGGTGATTTTTTCTTGTTTAATGATTTTTATTTTTACCAATGAGTGTAAGGCACAAATGGATGAAGAAAGAGTAGGCGCTCCGTTTAAAGATACGCTTTATCCAACTATATTAAACACAGGCCTCGGAACATCCTCTAGAGATGCACAGGGCGTAAGCGCAACAGTTGGCACTAATATTCGCATATTTCCTTCTGTCAATCGTCAAACAGAAGTACACATCTCAATAGATAGAACAACCCCTCCATATAATTATCTTATAGCAAGTGCAAATGTAATGTTACCTACCGGTAATTTCGATCAAGGATATTATTATTCTGTTAATGGTGGAAGCACTTGGTCAGGTAGTGATACTTATCCGGGCGGAGCAAATGATGGAGACCCTTCTACAGCTTTTGATGCCGATGGAAATGCGTTTGTCTCAACATTGCAACCAACTCCTCCTCCTTCCGCAACAATCCCCCCTCCTCCTGTAGGTTTTTATAATATAGGTTCTTATGATCTTACACCATGGTTACCAAATCCGCCTGGCCCACTACCTACATGGTATACTACCACCCCTAATGGCGGTTTTGGCGATTTTGATAAAGAGATGATTGCGGTTGATAATTTTCCGAACAGCCCTAATTTTAATAATATGTATTGCGTTGGAACTGAATTTACAAGTCAAGATTGCGTTGCCGGAACTACAGGCAACCTTAGGTTTTTTAGCTCTACAACTGCATCTAACCTTGGTGGAAGTGCCTTTAGCAATCCAATTACCGACATAAGAGGAGGAGCAACAGGTTATGGCTGGGGAGCAAATGTGCAAACAGGCCCTAATGGTGAAGTATTTGTTTGTTGGACAGATTATATCAACGGTCTTCCCCCTGCCAGTGGTATTGGCTTTGCTTTTTCTACTACTACCGGGGGTGCTTCCTTTCCAAGTACAAATGTTAACATTGCTGCGTTTGGCTCTAACTATACAGGAGGGGTTAACCAAATTTGTGATCAACGTTTTCAGGGTACGGGTTATTTAGCTGGGGATGCAGGTGCTAGCATATCTCCATCGCCATTCGGCGTCCCTTTAAATGCATCTTGTAGTACCGGAGGTCGTATTCGTATGATGGAAAGCCCTTCAATGGCAGTTGATAGAGGTTGCGGCAAAAATAATCATAACGGCAGGGTTTATATTGCCTTCCCTGAAATGGATCAGAATACAGGTACAGCAGTTATTGCGGTTAGTTATTTAGACCCTCCTTATAATACAAGCACTTGGCATACCCCTGTAATTGTTAGCCCTGAAACAAGTTTTGTTGATCCATTTGATAATACGACATTTTTTTTAACCCATAGTTTTTTTCCATGGATTGCTGTAGATGACATAACAGGCATAGTGAGTGTAGTATATTATTGTTTTGATGGTACAGGGCCACTTACTACAGCAGATTGTTCAGGAGCAGGGGCTGGGCATGTACAACCAAACTGGACGAATACTTACGTTGCATACTCTACTAATGGCGGAACTAATTTTAATCCTGTTTTAGTAAGTACTTCGGGGCATTTAACTCTCCCAATTATTCAGGGATCTGGAGGAATAACGTATTGTGGAGACTATATCGGTATTGATGCTTATGATGGCAAAGCATACCCTACTTGGATGGATGATAGAACTGGAACTGGTAATTGGCAGATATATGTTTCAGAAATTGATTATAATAATATACCCACTGGTACTGCGTGTACCACTGTACCTAACGTTCTTGATATTCCTCCAACAATTATTTCATCCGGCACAACAAAGGTTTATGAGGCTGTTGATAATATTGTTGTACCGACTACCCCAACGTATCAAACTAATAGTGGTAGTAATGTAACA
This sequence comes from Bacteroidota bacterium, assembly GCA_003153315.1. Taxonomy (GTDB): domain Bacteria; phylum Bacteroidota; class Bacteroidia; order B-17B0; family Aurantibacillaceae; genus PALSA-968. The sequence goes on along the minus strand of PLYA01000033.1, from coordinate 119,335 downwards.
ATAGTTGCAGGTATTGAAATCAATCATACAAACGGATTTTCTGCCTCAAACGAACTGCACTCATTTATTGCCCCTATACAACCATGTGCTTGTTCCACTGACCAGAGGTTATCCGCTAATAATATCAAAGGCGGTAGCCCTTCAGATATGGCAGCAACGCCAACAAACCTAATTCAAAAAGAAACCAAATTAGGAAACAACATTAAGTTGGGCATATTTCCTAACCCCACAAGCGGAGTTGTTTATATTGATTTAAGTGCACAAAATGCAGGTAATTTAATAGTAAACCTTAGAGATGTTAATGGTAAACAAATAGTACATAATGTATTTGCAGCTAATGAGGGTGCAAACAGCTTTAAATTAGATTTAAACAGTTTAAACTCGGGTGTTTATTTTATACACATTACGGATGAGAATGGTGTTACCATTAAAAATGATAAGCTGGTGCTGATGGGGCAGTAGGGGGCAGGGTACATTTTTTAGGTATCAGGTAACATTGTATAGTTATCAAACAAAGAAGCCAATCAAATGATTGGCTTCTTTGTTTGATATATATGTGAGATTGCCCCGCGCTTCGCTCGCAATGACGGGAAGTAGCAAAAGATTGAAGTGAAAAGCCCGACGGCGTAATCGCCGGAACGTCCTAAACAACTAATTAAAAACCTTATGACTTAACCGGAGCACCGGCTGCTTGCGGGCAATTTGCCAATCCGTTTTTAGCCTGTGCATGGTCTGGTTTTAGCTGCAGGCATTTTTCAAATGCTGCACGGGCCCTTGCATAATCGCCTACAGAGAATGCCGCACCACCTAAGTTATACCATATCTCGGGGTCTTGCGGGAATATCTTAGATGCCCTGTCAAACCAATATAAAGAGTTTTGCAGCTTCTTGTCTTTAGCATCTTGGAAAGCCTGCTGTATATATACGTTTGAAAGCACACGGTAATAACTTACCAAATACGGGTTGCTTGGATACAATCTATAAGCTGTATTCCAAATTTCTTCGGCTTTGTTATAATCACGTAATTTAAAGTAGGCTAAGCCTAAGTTCAAATAACCGTTTACATATTTTGGGTGCAACTCTAAGGCGTGGTTCAAATATTTCTGCGCTTTTTCTAAATATTCCTTTTCATGCTCTTTGTTCTCAGGGCGTTCGGATAAATCTATCCAACGTGCGCCTGCATTACCTAAACAAAGTACAGAGTTAGGCATCACATCCACATCGTGTGTAAACAAGGTAATATCGTTTTTCCAAATCTCGTTTCGGGTAATGGTTCTTATGCCAAATAATACAGTCAGTATAATTAATACAGACCATAATACTGCTTTATGCATGTTTACTGATTTGAAATATTTTCTGGCTCCTTCTGTAAATATCCAGCCTATACAAACCGCCCAGCCCAAAGAAGAGTGAAATATCAGACGCTCTCCCATGGTAGCACCAATATCAAATAGGAAATTGGCAATCATTAAAAAGTTAGCAAAGAAGAATATCAGTCCCCAGGCAGCCGGGTGCTTTTTGCGGAATAATTTATAAGTATAAATTAATAACCCAATATAAATAGCTAATGATAGCCATACTTCGGGGCTTGTGAAATGACGATACGGAATGCTGTTGTATGAATAATCTGAGCTTAATACATAAGGGAAGAAAAGCAATATCAGATATTTTAACCAAACAAATACTTTGGTTGCTTTCATTTGATCGCCCCTTGCCAGTAAGTATGGGTTGTTTAATAACTCCGTATCGGGGATGCCTGTTTTTGCCACAACAATAGAGAACCGTATGCTGAAATAAACAATAAGCGCTACTGCTAAAGCACCAAATAGTTTGAAGTAGTTCTTTAACTTAAAATTATCAGTTAGCAGCCAAAGCGTAACAGGTATTACACCTGCCAAAGTAACCGCATACTCTTTTGAAAGCAAGGCTAAAAAATAATTTACAGCACTCCAAACCATATATTTGGTATGTTTTGTTTCGGCATACTTAAACACACTTATAAAGGTGAGGGCAATAAATATCATAGAGAAAATCTCGTCCCTACTCTTCATATTAGCAACTACCTCCGTATGTATGGGGTGAATGCAAAAGAGCAAAGCTGCCACAAAAGCCATATCAGGGTATTTACTAAACAGGTGGTTCTTAAACATGGCATAAATAAGCAACACCGCAATCATATAAAACAACACATTGTTTAAATGCCGCATCATGCAACCCTTAGTCAGGCAGTCGTTATCGTTAAACAAACCATCGTTATTTATATCTTCGGCTTTATCGGGTTTGCCATTCTGGTTATAATCCCAACAATTACTGGGTGGTAAATGCCCCTCGGGGTATTTGCCTATAAATTCCTGTTCAATGGCAAAACTCACAATAGACAAAGGACGGTAACGACCACCTGCCAATTGGGCTTTGGCATTCATTTGTTTATAAAAACTGTGGTAGGCATCACGTTTCATAATGCTATCAATACCGCCAATACCCTCCATCACATATTCGTTCTTATGAATAACAATACCGTCATCCAGTGCAAACTCGTTTTTAATCGTATTTATATAAAATATAAAGGCTATTAAGCCCAGAATGATATATGGAATAATAGGTTTGCCGAACGGAAAAAGCGTGTAAGGGTTTATGGTAGGAATAAATAAGTCTGAGTTTGCTTTTTGCTTCGCCATACTAATTTTAGAAATTGAGACGCAAATATAGTTTTTTTACCAAAAAAAGCCGCAAGAAATAAATCCTGCGGCTTTTGCTAAGTAACTGTTCAACAATTGTTATTTTTTATCGTCTTTTACTTCTTCGTAACTAACATCCTGCACATTATCGTCTTTGCCACCTTCGGTATGCTTTTGTTCGCCTGCGGCAGCACCGCCTTGTGGTTGTTGCTGTGCATTCATGGCAGCATATAACTCCTGCGAAGCAGCTTCCCATGCTTTGTTTAAATCAGCTAAGTAAGTATCTACTTTGGCTAAGTCTTTTGCAGCATAGGCTTCTTTTAGGTGTTTTAAAGCTTCTTCAATAGGTGCTTTTTTCTCTGCCGGAATCTTATCTCCGTAATCTTTCAACTGTTTTTCTGTTTGGAAAATCTGAGCATCCGCAGCATTAACTTTATCCGCTTCTTCTTTTGCCTTCTTATCAGCATCAGCATTCGCTTCTGCTTCACGCTTCATTTTGTCAATTTCTTCTTTGCTTAAACCGGATGAAGCCTCGATGCGTATGTTCTGCACTTTGCCGGTAGCTTTATCTTTTGCCGATACGCTTAAGATACCATTGGCATCAATGTCAAACATTACTTCAATTTGAGGCACACCACGCGGCGCAGGCATAATGCCATCTAAGTTAAACTGACCAATGGTGCGGTTATCTTTAGCCATTGGGCGCTCACCTTGCAATACATGTAATTGTACGCTTGGTTGGTTATCGCTGGCAGTAGAGAAAGTTTCTGTTTTTTTACTTGGAATGGTTGTATTCGATTCGATTAGTTTAGTAAACACTCCTCCAAAGGTTTCGATACCTAATGAAAGCGGAGTTACATCTAATAACAACACATCTTTTACATCTCCGGTTAACACACCGCCTTGTATAGCAGCACCAATAGCTACTACTTCATCGGGGTTAACACCTTTGCTCGGTGCTTTGCCAAAGTATTTTTCTACTGCGGCTTGTATAGCAGGGATACGCGTAGAACCACCTACTAAAATAATTTCGTCAATATCAGAGTTTGATAAGCCCGCATTTTTCATGGCAGATTTACAAGGCTCTATAGTACGTTGAATTAAGCTATCGGCTAATTGCTCAAATTTTGCGCGGGTTAATGATTTTACCAAGTGTTTTGGAATTCCATTAACAGGCATAATGTATGGCAAATTAATTTCAGAAGCCGTAGTGCTCGATAATTCAATCTTCGCTTTTTCAGCCGCTTCTTTTAAACGTTGCAATGCCATTGGATCCTGACGTAAATCAATACCCTCATCTTTTTTAAATTCATCAGCTAACCAATCAATAATAACTTGGTCAAAATCATCACCACCTAAATGTGTGTCACCATCAGTAGATTTTACTTCAAATACACCGTCGCCAAGTTCAAGAACGGAAACGTCGTGTGTACCGCCACCGCAGTCAAACACAACAATCTTCATTTCTTTACCCTTTTTATCCATACCGTAAGCTAATGCAGCGGCAGTTGGTTCGTTAATGATACGGCGAACTTTTAGGCCTGCAATTTCTCCGGCTTCTTTGGTTGCCTGACGTTGCGCATCGTTAAAGTAAGCAGGTACTGTAATAACAGCTTCTGTAACTTCATGACCTAAGAAGTCTTCGGCAGTTTTTTTCATTTTCTGTAAAATGATAGCCGAAATTTCTTGTGGAGTATATTTACGGTCATCAATTTCTACACGGGGTGTATTATTATCTCCCTTTACAACGGTATAAGGTACGCGTTTAACTTCTCCGGCAATTTCGTCGTAAGTATGCCCCATAAAACGTTTAATCGAGTAAACTGTTTTCTTTGGGTTGGTAATGGCTTGGCGTTTAGCAGGATCTCCTACTTTACGTTCTCCGCCTTCTACAAAAGCTACAACCGATGGGGTTGTGCGTTTACCTTCGTTGTTTGCAATAACAACAGGTTCGTTGCCTTCCATAACGGCTACACAACTGTTGGTTGTTCCTAAATCTATTCCTATAATTTTAGACATGGTATATATTTTTTAAATTCAAGGGGCTTAAAGTCAATGATTGTGCCAAAAGAAAAAGGAAAAGAAAAGCTGACAAGCTGTCATTTTTTGTTAATGACAAGGAGATAAACTGTTGTTAGAGTTTAAAAACCTAAGTGAACAGGTAATAGAACTTCCTGCAAGCGTATCTAAGCAAGGGCCACTAAGCAGTCTTCCGTATGATTTTTGATAACGGGAAGAGAATACCCCTACTCCACCTGATATATTACTATAGTTAGGCACATTTTGTGATAAAGAAGTGGAGGCATTTACCTGATTATACAAAGCTAAATCAGGACCACCGGCTGTGAGAATGAACTCTATGCTATCAATATTTCGTCTGATAGACGGGTTTACCGGAGCAGGAACAGAGGCGGCTATATCACTTAACTTAGATGTCCCTACATAATCAAATTTTTGTGTTTCTCCTCCTACTGTTGATGTAGGATAATACGTTCCTAAACCAAGATCTACATATTTAGATACCCCGGCACCATTGTATTCCGTATAAAAAAGGCGCATCGTTAAGCCACAAACACCTGCATTTACAGGGGAATTATACTGTAGGGTTACAATACCTTTATTACCAGGAACAATATTTATCGTTAATAAGGAATTAGCAAGTGAAGATGGAGATAAGTAATTATTTGCACCATTTACATCTATTAATTGAAAATTAGCAATCAACCCAGTTTGTGCCGTATATTCTTTACCAGTTTTATTATTATGAACGATTAATTTATATACACAATTAGTATCACTGGCGTATAATTTATGATTGGTTTTGTAAACACGTTCATTTGTATTAAATGTGCCTGAATTAGCTTGCATTAAGGTATCAGTTAAAACAATTTCAGTAGAAGAAGTGGCAGGAACATCTACAGAAACTTGCGCACCGGTACTTATGTTCCAACGCTGTAAAGAAACTCTTAATTCTCCTGCCGGGAAATAAATCGAATCCTGGTTTTGAGCCATGGTATAGGCATTTCCTGCTCCTAAAAAGACACGCTCTACCCGTATATAATTTATAGGGTCGTTTTGGTTCAGCAAACCATAAACACTTACACTTTCTTTGTAAGGTGCCAGCAAATTAAGCTTGTTGCTGCATCCTCCAAAAAGAGAATAAATAATTACAATAGTAAAAACCTTCTTGAACATCGGGCATCAAAATTAAGTTTTTTATCGGTTAAAAAAATTAATGGTTACTTAATTTTCAAACTTCACATTTCAGCCTATTTATAAAACTTCTCAAGGAAATTGATATTGTTTGGGCAACATTTTAACTTTAAAAAGAATCTAAATCCAATTTACAGATTAGGTTAACATTCCTTTAGTTTTAGTTGCTTTTCGTTATCCTTTTGTATCTAAAAATATTTCAAAGAAGTATAAAGAAAATGTAAAAAAATATTTTCATATTAGCTCATATAATTTTTGATTGCCCATTGTGAATAGAATCTTTTTGAACGAAAGACTATTTTTCTATCCCATACTCTTCCATTTTACGATAAAGCGTAGTTAAGCCGATTCCTAAAATCTCAGCCGTTTTGGTTTTATTACCTTTAGTATGTATAAGTGTTTTTTGGATATGATTCTTTTCCATACTTGCCAGTGAGCTATCTGACTTTGAAGGATTAGCACTTTCACAATCTATTATCTCTAACGGCAATAAATCAAAGGTAAGTGTTTCGGTTTCGCATAAGATAACGGCACGTTCAATGATATTTTTAAGCTCCCTGATATTTCCTTTCCAAGGGTAATTCTTAAGCTGCTTTAAAAATGCTGAATCAATATGTGCAATGCGTTTTTTTAGTTTAGCTGAATAAACAAGCATAAAATGTTTTGCCAAACTTTCAATATCTTCTTTGCGTTCTCTAAGCGATGGAATTAAAATTTTAAAACTCGATAATCTGTAATATAAATCTGCTCTAAAATGTTCTTGTTCTATTTCTTTAGTTAGGGTACGATTTGTAGCGGCAATAATGCGAACATTTACTTTAGTAGGTGTAGAATCTCCAACTTTAATAAATGATTGTGTTTCCAGCACACGAAGCAATTTAGCCTGCAAATCAAAATTCATTTCGCCTATCTCATCTAAAAAAAGTGTTCCGTTATCAGCTTCTTCAAACAAACCTTTTTTATCATTGGCAGCGCCTGTATAGGCACCTTTTCTATGTCCGAATAATTCACTTTCCAACAAATCTTTTGGAAAAGCGCTGCAGTTAACTGCCACAAAGGCTTTGTTTTTTCTGGAACTTGTATTATGAATAGCCTGTGCAAACAACTCCTTACCAACTCCTGTTTCCCCCTCTAATAATACAGTTGAATCTGTCAAGGCTACTTTTTTGGCCAAACTAATGGCTTGCTGTATAGCTACTGACTTTCCAATAATGGCATCAAAAGAAAGTGTCTGATTTAATTGTTGTTGCAGTTCTTTTATTTTAAACTGTAACTTAGATTTTTCAACAGCTTTATTAATCAAGGGTATTATCCTGTTATTGTCATTTCCTTTCACTAAGTAATCAAAAGCACCATTTTTTATAGCACTGACACCATCGGCAATATTGCCATAAGCAGTTTGCAATATAATTTCTGTTTCAGGATATTTTTCTTTGATGGTTTTTACAAGTTCAACTCCATTGCCATCGGGTAATTTTACATCAAGCAACACCACTTCAAAAGAATGTTTTTCTAATTGTTTTAATCCGCTTTTTACAGAATCTGCTTCTATAACTTCAAACCCTTCCACACTTAATAAACGTGCAAGTAGCTGACGTAACTGGGGTTCATCATCAATCAGTAATATAGAGGCTAAGTTCATTTAAGGGTCAAAGATACGTTTTATGTAATCTCACTTATAATGAAGCGAAAATTCAATCATTATTTTAAGTCTTTACAAACACCTTTCCATTTTGGAAAATACCCTTCCATTATGGAAAGCTTTTTTATTTAACATCAATTCTAGTTTTCCAGTAACCACCTATAAATCAATAGGTTTTCTTTATTCCACATAATTGGAACAGTAATTGGTATGTGCAGGAACAAATAATGGAAGAGATGAACCCAACAGCTGATTTAATAAAAATTAAAAGCGAGTTATTACTTAAAAACACCAACATGCAAACCATAACCGAAAATGAAGTGTTAAGTCTTTTAAGTATGGAATTGCCCCAGTTAGATGCGGAAATAAAAAACATGTCTAACAAGGTTAGCATATATAATGTAATAAGCTGCTTTGCCGATATGACAAAACGCATGGCAAAAATAGGTAATTTAAAAGAAGTAAAACATTGCTTCAGTCTGGCTGAAAAACTGTTGCAAAGTGGAAACACCACAGTGAAAAATGCCATTGAAAATGTGTATGTATATTCTTTAGGAACCTATTTATATTCTCTTGGTGCTATTGTAGATTTATCTGCATCAACAGCCACTCAATTAAGAGATATATTCAGTGGTTCATTAAGAAAGGAATATTACAAACAGGTATACGGCAAAGGGATATAGTGATACTTGTCATTTAAGATGCTGATAAGGGTCATTTTTTTCCTTTTTATAATAAACGTAGTTTGCATAGGAATGAAATATAATAATACAAATAAGAATGGGTTACTGAAATTAGCAGTTATCGCGGTAAGCATCTTATTTGCTGTATGCGTGGTAGGTACTGTAGTATTAAAAATAAAATATCTAATAGTAAAATAAACAATTAATAATAAAAACAATGGAAATAGGAATGACTATAGCACTTTTGGCAGCCGGGCTTGTATGCTTCTGGCTGTTTTATAAATCAATTAACTTTTTTGAAAAAATTTAAACTATGACCGCATTATTTATTTTATCCATCGCAGTTTTTTGCTATCTAGTTTATGTTTTAATTAAACCGGAAAGATTTTAATTTATTAATTAACTAAACTAAAAATATGAACAACGAATTAATAGGAGTAATTGCCACATATGCCTTAACGGTATTACTGGCCATTCCACTCGGAAAATATATCGCAAAGGTTTTTAAAGGAGAGAAGACCTTACTTGATTTTATGGCTCCGGTAGAGCGCTTCATTTATCGCGTTTGTGGCATTGATGTTACAAAAGAGATGAACTGGAAACAACACCTGCTTGCATTGCTTGCAATAAACATGCTTTGGTTTGTGTATGCTTTTGTTATGTTCTTAACGCAGGGTAGTTTGTTCTTAAATCCGGATGGTAATCCATCTATGACACCCGATTTAAGTTTTAATACCGCAATCAGCTTTTTGGTTAACTGTAATCTGCAGGATTATTCAGGCGAAACGGGTGTTACCTATTTAACCCAGCTTGCCGTAATTACCTTTTTGCAGTTTGTCTCGGCAGCTACAGGTATTGCTGCATTGGTGGTGGTATTTAATGCCATGCGCGATAAAGTACTTGATAAATTGGGTAACTTCTTTGATATTTTCACAAAAACAATTACCCGCATCCTGCTTCCTATTTCTGTGGTAATTGCTATCATACTTGCATTCAACGGTTCGCCTGCAAGCTTTAAAGGAAAGGATACTCTTGTAACTTTACAGGGAGATACCATGCATGTATCACGCGGCCCGGCTGCCGGTATGATTGCCATTAAACATTTAGGAACAAACGGAGGTGGCTGGTTTGGCGCTAATTCAGCCCATCCTTTAGAGAATCCGAATTACCTTACCAATATGGTAGAAATGATTGCACAGGTAATCATTCCTATAGCCATGATATTTGCTTTGGGTTATTTTCTGAACCGTAAAAAACTTGCCTGGTCTATTTTCGGAGTGATGACTGCCGGTATGCTAACCTTCCTTATTCCAACCATGGTTGCGGAAGTAAAAGGAAACCCTGCTATTTCAGCCATGGGTATTAACCAGACTTTGGGAAGTATGGAGGGTAAGGAAACACGTTTTGGTGCACAGGCATCGGCTTACTGGAGTATTGTTACCACCATCATTTCTACAGGTTCGGTAAACTCCATGCACGATAGTTCTATGCCCATATCAGGCGCTATGCAATTATTAGGCATGATGACCAATGCCTTTTACGGAGGTTGCGGGGTTGGTATTTTAAACTACTACATCTTTATCATTATAGCGGTATTTATTTCGGGCTTAATGGTGGGCCGTACACCAGAATTTTTAGGAAGAAAAATAGAGGCCCGCGAAATGAAGATTGCTACTATTATTGCTCTGCTTCATCCTTTCTTAATTTTGGTTGGCACTGCTATATCAAGTTATGTATTGGTAAACCATGGCAATGCCGATTGGGCGGTTAAGCCATCTGCCTGGTTAAACAACCCCGGTTATCATGGCTTCTCAGAAATGTTGTATCAATACACTTCCTGTGCAGCTAACAATGGTAGCGGTTTTGAAGGCTTGGGCGATAATAATATTTTTTGGAACGTAAGCACAGGCTTTGTTCTTATCCTAAGTCGTTTCCTTCCTATTATTGGTCCGGTTGCCATTGCAGGTATATTGTCCCAAAAGAAATACGTTCCTGAATCTTTAGGTACACTTAAAACAGACACAGGCACATTCGGAATTATGACCTATGCGGTAATTATGATACTTGCTGCCTTGTCTTTCTTCCCTGCCTTAGTACTTGGCCCATTTGCAGAGTATTTTACATTATATCACCATTAAGAAACTAATAAAACTATGAGCACTACTAAAAAAGCATCCCTGTTTCAAAAAGACCTCATTATGGAGGCATTGAAACACGCGTTCATTAAACTGAACCCTAAAACCATGATCAAGAACCCGGTAATGTTTACTGTGGAGATTGGCACCTTTGTCATGTTTCTTGTGCTATGTAGCATTTTATTTAATCACGATACATCACAAGGCAGTTTTGGCTACAACCTGTTTGTATTTATCGTACTATTTTTAACCCTGTTGTTTGCCAACTTTGCAGAAGCCATTGCCGAAGCAAGAGGAAAAGCACAGGCTGAATCCTTACGCAAAACAAGAGAAGAAACTCCGGCCAAATTAATTGCTCCGGTTGGTGAGTTATACATGAATGAAATACAAATGATAAGCTCTTCTCAATTAAAAAAAGGAGATGTTTTTCTTTGTGAAGAAGGAGATATTATTGCTACCGATGGGGAAATTATTGAAGGGCTTGCCACTATTGATGAATCGGCTATTACAGGCGAATCGGCTCCGGTTATTCGTGAAGCAGGTGGAGATAAATCAAGCGTAACAGGCGGAACGAAAGTTTTATCAGATTCTATCAAAGTAAAAGTAACCACAGAACCCGGCGAATCTTTCTTAGATAAAATGATTGCATTGGTAGAGGGTGCAAGCCGTCAGAAAACACCCAATGAAATCGCGCTTACTATTTTATTGGCAGGTTTTACTTTGGTGTTTATTATTGTTTGCGTTACCCTAAAACCATTTGCCGATTATGCACAAACTCCTATTACCATTGCCGCTTTAATCTCTTTATTTGTTTGTCTTATTCCTACTACCATTGGCGGCTTACTTTCTGCTATAGGTATTGCGGGTATGGACAGGGCTTTACAGGCTAATATCATTGCTAAATCAGGTAAAGCGGTTGAAACAGCCGGAGATATTGATGTGTTGCTATTGGATAAAACAGGAACCATTACCATTGGTAACCGCAAGGCAACTAATTTTTATTATACCATGAATTCTGATGAAGACCATTTTATTGAATGCTGTATTTTAAGTTCTTTATCGGATGAAACACCCGAAGGAAAATCTATTGTAGAATTGGGTGAGCAAAAATCTGTTACACGCGAAAAACTTCTTAAAAGCAAAAACTGGATTAAAGATTTAAAAAGTGATTCAGCTAAAGAAGGCTCTTTATTTACCGCACATAAATTTACGGCAGAAACCCGTTGCAGTGGAGTTGATATAGGTACTGATAAGCGCATACGCAAAGGAGCTTATGATGCTATCAAAGCTATTTGCGAAAAAGCTGGTAACCAATTTCCGCGTGATATTGATGTGAAAGTAAAAGAAATCTCTTCCTTGGGTGGTACTCCTTTGGTTGTTTGCGAAAACGAAAAAGTATTGGGCGTGGTTGAATTGCAGGATATTATTAAACCCGGCATGAGCGAACGTTTTCAACGCCTGCGTAAGATGGGAGTTAAAACGGTGATGGTTACAGGTGATAATCCGTTAACCGCAAAATTTATTGCAGAGAAAGCCGGTGTAGATGATTTTATTGCAGAGGCTAAGCCTATTGATAAAATGAATTACATTAAAAAAGAACAGGCTGCCGGTAAGTTGGTTGCCATGATGGGCGACGGTACTAATGATGCACCTGCGTTGGCTCAGGCAGATGTGGGTGTTGCCATGAACAGCGGTACACAAGCCGCTAAAGAAGCCGGCAACATGGTTGATTTGGACAACGACCCAACCAAACTGATTGAAATTGTAGAGATAGGAAAACAACTGTTAATTACCCGTGGTACTTTAACCACCTTCTCTATTGCCAATGATGTGGCAAAATATTTTGCCATAGTACCCGCTTTGTTTATTGCATCTATACCTGCCTTGCAGGGCTTAAACATCATGCACTTAAAAAGCCCGGAAAGCGCTATTCTTTCTGCCATCATATTCAATGCCATTATCATTCCTATACTTATTCCTTTGGCTTTGCGTGGTGTAGAGTATAAACCCATTGGTGCAAGTGCACTTCTTCGCAGAAACCTGTTTATCTATGGTTTAGGCGGTATCTTGGTGCCCTTTGTAGGAATAAAATTAATTGACATATTAATAGGAAACTTCTTTTAAAAAATAAAAATCATGCCCCGAGCCTTTTAAGGCGAACAGCATGATACATTAATAAAAAAAACAAAAAAGAATCATGAAAACATATATTTTACCATCCTTAAAATTAACCGCAGTAGTACTTATTCTTTGTGCGGTATTATATCCCCTGCTTATTGCAGGTGTGGCAAAAGCGGCTCCCGGTGGCGGAGACGGAGTTACGGTTTCCGTTAACGGCAAAGTAGTTGGCTACGCAAACATAGGGCAAAAGTTTACCGAAGATAAATACTTTTGGGGCAGACCATCGGCAGTTGATTATAATGCAGCAGGTTCAGCAGGTTCTAATAAAGCGCCTTCTAACCCCGATTATTTAAAAACGGTGCAGGACAGGATTGATAGCTTTATGGTACACAACCCCGATGTAAAAAAGTCTGACATACCAACCGAAATGGTTACGGCAAGCGGCAGCGGTTTAGACCCCGATGTTTCTCCTGCAGGGGCTTTGGTACAGGTAAAACGCATTGCCAAAGCAAGAAACCTAAGTGAAGAAAAAATTAAACAACTGGTTGCCGAACACACCCAAAAGCCCTTGCTTGGCTTTTTAGGACCCCAAAAAGTAAATGTATTAAAACTTAATGTTGCGCTTGATTTGCTTAAATAAGATTAACAGTAAAAGAATAAAATGAGAAACTGGAAATTTGTTATTGAATATAAAGGCTCGCTTTTAAAAGTAGTGGTAGAAACAAAATACTATGCCGACCCTTATAGAGAAGTAGAAAAAGAATACCCCGGTTGTGTGATAAAAAACATAGCAGAAATTGGGATTTAAACCGTTGAACGAAACCAAATAAAAATAAATCAATAAACGTTGAAAAACAATATAAAAACAATTACAGAAAATGAGGTATTAACCATTCTAAGCAATGAATTACCTCAATTAGAAACAGTAGTAAAAAACACATGCAAACAAATAAAGATATATAATACTATTGGTTGCTTTGCAGATGTAACAAAGCAAATGATTAAAACGGGTAATATAAAAGAAGTAAAGCGCTGCTTTAATTTAGCTGAAAAGATTTGGAAGAAAGGAAACAACACGGTTAAAAATGCTATTGAAAACGGATACTTGGTTTCTTTATCAGCCGCACTTGATTTGAATACTAAAATTAAAGACATGCTTAACCCCCCTTTAAAAAAAGAATATAACAGGCAGGTTTATGGTCATGGTATATAAATGATATATATCACACAAAATAGTAACACACATCATATAAATTCTTATTCAGACATACGTTCTTTAAACAAAAAATAAAACAGAAAACAGAATAAATAAAACAATAAATAAAAAACAGACAAATGAAAAAACAATTATTAGCAGCAGGATTACTTTCTTTATCCCTTGCAACGTATGCTCAAAAGTTATCAGACGATGACCGTAGGCTGATTTTACAGCAATTAAAAAAGGAAGTGATGGACAGTTTGGAAAAAAGTCCTACTAAATCAGCACAATTTTTTCACAAGGAAGCGATTGTTTCAACAGGAAAAGGTGCAAGCAATCAAATCTTGGTTAATCCAGATACAACCAAAGGAGAAGAAAAAGAAAAAATTCCTTTAGAAGGAATGGACTTTACCTGGCTTAATGGTGGCGACCGTAGGGATTCTTCCTTAATGGCAGGTAAATTCTTTACACCACTCATCATGGTGGATATTAATGCTACCCACTCGTTCAACAACCCCAATGATAATACAGTGGTAGGTTCAACGGCGTTAGCCCGTAATAATGAAATGCAGGTATCAAGTGCCAACTTGGGTGGCGACTTTTATTATAAAGGTGCCCGTGCGCATATCGTTACGCAGTTCGGTACGCGTTCTACCGTAGTACCGCGTAATGATTTAAGTCCTTATAAAGGGCAATATAGTTTATGGGATATTTACAAATATCTGGCAGAAGCAAATGCAGGATGGCACTTTAAAAAGTGGTATGGTATTAATGTAGATGCAGGTATGTTTATGTCTTATATCGGTTTGAATTCTTATTATCAGGTTGAGAATTGGGAGTATCAGGCATCTTACACTTCTGATAATACCCCTTGGTTCTTTAATGGTATCCGTGTTCAGATGTTTCCTACCAAGCATTTAAAAATTGAGCCATGGATTATTAACGGTTGGCAAAGTTATGGTACATTTAACCACACACCTGGCTTTGGCGGTAACATTACCTGGCAGCCAAAAGAATGGATTAAAATGTTATCCAACGATTATTACGGGCATGATGCAGCGGGTCTCCCGGGCAGATCAAGGTTCCATACCGATAATAGTTTATTAATACGTTATTATAACCGTCCTAACTCTAAAGGTATCAGTAAAATGGCATTTTCTGCCACCTGCGATTTTGGTTTTGAAAGAGGTGATGGAGTTAACGGAATGACTAACTCGGCTACACTTGGCCCTCAACAGTTCTTTTTTAGTGCAATGTTCTACAACCGTATTTGGTTTGCTAAAAATAAATTTGCCTGGACAATTGGCGGAGGTACCATCAATAACCCCGGCCGCTATTTAGTGTTGGCTCCAACAGGAGATGCAAGCCCTATACCAAGTCAGACTAACCCTACTGCCAATGGTGGAACTTCAGGCACACATCCTTTCTCTGAAAACCCCGGCGACCAGTTTCTAGGTTGGGATTGCTCTACCAATATAAGCTGGTTAGCTAACAAGAATGTAGAATTCCGCGTAGAAGCAGTTCGTCGTCATTCAAGCGTGGGTTATTTTGCAGGCGCGGGTGGCGTTACCTCTCCAACAGGTTATTCAACTACAGCTTTTGGTCCGGGTACTGCCTATCCTAACTGGCAACCCGATTTAGTAAAAGACGAATTCCGCATAATAGTTGCAGTATTGTTTAGGTTGTAATTATACATAATGGTGGTCGTTTCATAAATTTTGTTTTTTAGTTTAACCCCACCCAAAACAACCCGATGAGTGCAAACTCAAAGGGTTGTTTTTTTGTACAATAGTTTTATTTGGGCGTTCCGGCGTCCTATACGCTGAACATTGAGCCTGTCGAAATGTCGATTGCGCCGTCGGGCTTTACGTTCCAAGCTTTTGCCCCTGCGCGTCATTGCGAGCGAAGCGCGGCAATCTCCCCTTGCAAAAGGCTTTCCACTTCAAATGCCTTTTCGGCATTCAGCGATACCGATAAAAAATAAAAAAAGAAGCTGAGCTAATCCCTAACGCAGTTCAATTTTCTCTAACTAAGATACAAAAACTTCTTTTAACACAGCGCGTCAGCCCGACCATCCGAGCCTTTAGGCGAAAACCATGATACCATAAAACTAATGAAAACGAATCATGAAACGCGGAGCAGTTTAGCCCGTGCGTGGCAGATCGTTTGGTCTTGATTTTTTGTTTCTTTTTCGTCAAGGAAAAAGAAAGTAAGCAAAATAAAACGGGGCTTGAGCCCCGTTCAATAAAAGTTAATTAAGCCGTTGCAGGCGGCGTAGTCCCACCCGTTGTAGTTCCCCCGCCACCTGTAGTAGTTCCTCCGGTCAGAGTAAAATCTGTTGTTATTGTTTTGTTTTCAGTAACCGCAATAGTTTTCGCTGTTCCGGTATATCCGCTCAAACTCGGTGTTAAAACATAATTGCCCGTATGTTGTCTTGTAAAATGGTAATGCCCGTTTGCATCTGTCGTTTTATGCACATTTATTACCTTACCCGTATTGTCCGTTCCATGCAATGTCATCAGCACTCCCGGCAACGGGCTTCCGTGGCTGTCATAAGTATGTCCGCCAAATACAACTGTCTTTCTGTGTCCAATATCCTCTATTATTTTAGCCGCTATAAACTGGTTATAAAACTGCGCATTCGTAGCCTTATACTGAAACAATATCGTAGTCAATTGGTTTTCCAACAAAGCCATAACTTCTGTAAATTCCTTAACCAAAGTTTCCGTAGCGTTTATACTTAATGTTTCTATTTGTTTAGGTTTTCCTATCTGTCCGCTATACGTATTTATAGCATTTTGCAAAGCAGTATTCTCTGTCGCCCCTGCTCCATAAGCCGCTGCAAGGGTTGTATAAGACGCATAACCATCATGTATATTCTGGCAAATATCATCCGCGTCCGTATCCGATGCATGCATAATCTCATTTTCACTATGGTTCATTGCATTAAACAAAACCGTGTTATTATTAGCATGTGCATAAGCCATCCCCGCATTAGCAACTTTCATAGCCGCATCAGCCATAGCCTGCTTCAGTTGGGTTTTGTTTTCCGTAACGCCCACCGTGCTTGTTTTCTGCACCGTGTCATTATTGTTTATCGTAGTCAGGTGTCCTCTATAAGAGGTTACTGTTGCACTCACAGCGGTATTTCCGCTCCATGTGCCGTTGTAGGCAGTTAATACCTGGTCTACAGCTTCAAGCATATTCAGCTTGTTTATTTGATCTCTGGTCATGGCTTTACGTTTTTTTAGAGGTTTAGCACAATTAATTTCCCGAGTTTTCTTATTGTAAAACGATGCGCTTTTTAATTTATTGTATCCACCTTTAAATTTATTTTATCTTTCTTTAATTCTTGCTATCTGCTACCTGATTCTTGCTATCTGATACTTAATTCCTTCACCCCCAGATACAATTCCAGTCTCCCGAGATAGGGTTCTACTCCCCGGAGATACGATTCTAATCCCCCAACCTGCAATCCCGTCATAGGCGTGGCATAATCCCAGTCCCCCGATATATAATTCTACTCTCCTAACCTGCAATCCTGACACCCCCTGGCATAATCCTACCCAACCTAGATACGTCCCCGCGCAAACAAACCTTAATCCGGCCGAAACGCCAAAAAAAACACCCTTCCATTTTGATAAAAAGCCTTTCATTATGAAAGGCTTTTTCATTTGCTATAAAATCCGGCTCTCTACAAAACACTTATAAATCAGATAGTTTAGCCTGTTGTATAAAATTGGTATAAGAGTTGTATAGGAACGCCAAAAATACCTGCACAGTAAATATCATTTTTTTGATTGATTAATATCATAATTCCAACCAGTATTAAAGATTTTCTTTATTCAATATCCATAAATAACAAAAAACGACAATCCATTTATGAAACAGCTTTTCATGTTTCTTTCTATACTGTACATTCCTTTAAGAGGCTTTTGCCAGCATGAAAAACCTTATGATGCCCAAGCTATTGAAGGGGATACTGCAGGAGGTAATGGCAGGGCCATGCCTTCGCCTTTTGAAGACACACCCTTTCCTATGGCAAACTGGTGTGGAGACCCGGTTGTTGGAGAACGCCTGGGCGATGCACCCGATTTTCTGAAAAAAATACTGGAGAAAGGAAGCAAAAAAGTATGGGAGAAATGGAATAAAACAGGCATAAAAATTTATGGCTGGGTAGATGCTTCCATGAATGTAAGCTCATCTAAAACAACCAACAGTCCCATGGCTTATGATATTATACCTAACCGCCCTGTGTTAGACCAGGTTATTATTAGGGTAGAACGCCAGCCCAATACCGAACAAACCAAACATGTTGATTGGGGCTTTTTGGTAGATAATATTTACGGGCTCGATTATCGCTACACCATTGCCAAAGGTTATGTAAGCGACCAGCTGCTGAAGAACAACCACGTGTATGGTTACGACCCTACGCAGGTGTATGCGCTTTTGTATGTGCCAAAAGTACTGCAGGGTATGTTGCTTAAAGTAGGTCGCTTTATGTCTCCGGCAGATATTGAGGCGCAGTGGGCACCCGATAATTATTTGTTCAGTCACTCCCTTATGTTTGCTGTAGACCCATATACATTTACGGGCGTAAACGCAACCATAAGAATAAACAAACAATGGCAGTTTGAGTTGGGTGCACACGCCGGCAATGATATGTCGCCCTTTTGCAATTCGGCTCAGCTCAATGGCTTGGGTATGGTTAGATGGGTTTCAAAAAACAATAAAGATGGAATATATGGCGGGGTTAACTCCATCGGCAAAGGGCAATATAAAAACGGACATGATGATTTGCAGGTATTGATAGGCGTTTGGGGGCATCGGTTCAATAAACGTTTACACATGATGACAGAGGCTTACTACATGTGGCAATACAATGCCGCATTGGGTGGAACTGCTATTTATGGCCCCATAGAGTATGGGCAAGGTGGAGGGCAAGGTCCCATCATACCCGGTAAATGCCAAATGTATGCCCTCCTGAATTATTTCCAGATACTATGCTCATCAAAAGATTATATCTCTATCCGCAACGAAGGACTGAATGACGTAAACGGAAACCGCACGGGTTATGCTACTTGGTATAGCAGTCATACCATTGGCTGGTCGCATCACTTTGCCGATTGGGTAATGATAAGGCCCGAAGTACGATACGAACATGCCTGGAATAAAGATAATGTAACACCTTACGACAGTGGCACAAAAAATTATCAGTTTACTGCCGCTATGGATTTAGTGGTTCGTTTTTAAAAAGACATCCTTGAAAAAAATGGTTTCATATAATTTTATTTTGTAAGATTTAATGCCGGAGAGGTAGCAAAAAGTGGAAGAACATAAACATAAAAGAATAGAAAAATTAGCGCCCCTTTGGAGACATGTTATAGAGATTGGGTTTATCGTTTTTCTTTTCTATTCCAATCTCCTTATGGGAGAATATACCCGTTCTGGCATTGGCAAAAATAAAGGCTTAGTATGGGCTGTTGAAGATATTTTTACCATAAACAATTTTATCATGTCTATTGTTCTGGCAATTATAGGTCATTTGGTTTTTGAGTTTTTAAGAAAGAGATTATAAAAAAGTTAAGCTAAATATCATTCATGCAGTTGATTAGAATCATAGTAACATCCTTTAATAAATGTGTTCTTTATTAATTAAAATAACTTAATATGGAAATAGTTACCATCATATTCATTTTTGCCTTAACCATAGCTTTGGCTATTCCCTTGGGGAAATATACAGCAAGAGTATATGCAGGAGAAAAAACATTTATGGATGGTTTTTTATCTCCGCTTGAAAAATTTATTTACCGTTTTATCGGAGTAAATCCATTAATGGAAATGAACTGGAAGCAACATTTAAAAACGCTTCTTACTATTAATGTTATCTGGTTTCCTATTACCATGTTCATTCTTTTAAATCAGGATTGGCTGCCTTTGAATCCCGATAAAATTCCGGCCATGTCGCCTGATCTGGCATTTCATTCTGCCTGCGCTTTTATTACCAATTGTTTTCAGCAGCATTATTCGGGCGAGAGTGGTATGAGCTATTTAAGCCAGACCATTGTTATGCTCTATTGTTTTTTTCTAACCCCCGCCATTACATTAGCAGCCATGGCTGTTGTCTTTAGAGCACTAAAAGAAGGAAGTACCGAAACATTAGGAAATTTTTATGTTTATTTCATCCAATCTATTACCCGCATTTTATTGCCCATATCCATCGTTCTTGCCATAGTGCATGTATTTAATGATATACCCATGACCTTTAAAGGGGCAGATGTAATTACAACCCTGCAGGGTGATACGGCACATATTGCACGCGGTCCCGTTGCTGCATTCGAATCTGCAAAACAAATAGGTCTTAACGGAGGTGGTTATTTTGGTGTAAACTCTGCACATCCTTTTGAGAATTCAAATTTCCTTACCAACATCATTCAGAATATTCTGCATTTGCTGCTGCCCGTTGCAACTGTATTTGCACTTGGGTTTTATTTGAAACGAAAAAAACTGGCTTGGATGATTTTTGGGGTAATGACTTTGGGGTTTTTATTCATGCTTATACCAACCCTGTATGCCGAATTAAAAGGTAACCCTGCCATTACACAAATGGGTATTGACCAATCGCTTGGCAATATGGAGGGAAAAGAAATTCGTTTTGGTACCATGGCTTCGGCTTTTTGGAGTATAACTGCAACCGCTTCCATGAATGGTTCTGTAAACAGCATGCACGATAGTTTTATGCCTGTATCAAACACCATGCAAATGATTGGCATTATGGTAAATTCTTTTTACGGGGGTGTTGGAACTGGAATACTGTGCTTCTTTATTTCCATTATACTTACTGCATTTGTTGCCAGCCTAATGATTGGAAGAACAGCACAGGTACTCGGTAAAAAAGTGGAGGCTAAAGAAATAAAAATAGCTATGCTTATTTTTTTATTACACCCCCTTTTATCGCTCACCGGAACAGCTCTTGCCTGCATATTTCCAAGCCTTACAACGCCAACACTTAATAACCCCGGGTTTCATGGTTTCAGTGAAATGATTTATGAATACACATCCGCATCTTGTGGAGATGGCAGTGGTTTGGAAGGATTGGGAGATAATACACGCTGGTGGAATATTTCTTGCGGCATAGTAATTCTTCTCGGCCGTTTCTTACCCATTATGGGTGCAGTAGCTATTGCCGGGCTTTTAGCCGAAAAGAAATATCTACCAGACACCATAGGAACATTGAGAATAGATACAGCCATCTTTGGTTTTATGTTATTCTGTTTTGTGTTTGTTGTAACAGTACTTGCCTTTTATCCGGCATTGGTGCTTGGGCCTATAGGAGAATATTTTTCAGTGCATTGAATTAAAAATTATAACGACTATATGTAATCATATAATTTAAGATTAAAATGGTTAGAATCTTTTATCATAAAAATAATTCAATAGAAAAAACTGATGATATTGAATTACTCAAAAGCATTTCGAAAGAAGAGCTCTTGTGGGTTGATTTGCAATTCCCCACAGATGGCGAAAAGAGAAGAGTAGAAGCGGCTTTCAAAATTAATTTTGACGGGCTGAAAGCAGATAATGAACTTGAGAGTAATGCCCGCTTTTATGAAACGGAAGATTTGGTTTTAATCAGTTCAAACTTTATAACCAAAAAAGAAAACTTTTTCGAAAACACACCCTGCTTTTTTTATGTACAAGATCATATTCTCATTACCGAACGGACTGCTGATATGAAATCCTTTGCCGAAACGGTAAAGAAGATTAAACGAAACCCAAAAGCCTTTAAAAAGGGCGGAGAGATACTGGAAGCAATTTTAGAAACTAAAGTAGATTTGGATGCCGATTTTATTGAACATTTAGCCAAAGATATAGCTTTAACCAGCCGCAACTTATCTTTAAAAGCAGAAACCAATAAAGAAGATATACTGCTAAAGATTAGCGAATACCAGGAAGCGACAACACTCTCAAGAGAAAGCTTTATAGAGAAACAACGTATTGTTTCGGCGCTTTTAAAATGCAACACCTTTGAAAACAAAGAAAGGCTCAAAATTCTTATTAAAGATATTAATGCCATGCTCGAATACACCTCCTTTATTTTTATGAGGTTGGAATATTTGCAGAATACGGTTTTAGGTTTGATAAATATTGAACAGAACAGGGCAGTAAAAATTTTCACCATTGTAGCCGTTGTGTTTATGCCTCCTACTTTAATTGCCAGCGTATATGGAATGAATTTTAAATCTATGCCAGAACTTGATTGGAGCTTTGGTTACCCCTTGGCTATCTTATTAATTGTAGGTTCTTCTCTTTTAACCCTGTATATTTTTAAAAGAAAAAAGTGGTTGTGATTTTTTAATTACTAATTTATCATGATAAAAAAAGATTATTCAAAAGAAATATTTAAGAAATATTTTAACTCAAAAGACCAGATACTGGAAATTACCCTTAAGGATAATACAGTTCTCGAAGGAATATTTTTCAGTTATTTTTATGGAAATGAAAATATAGGAGAGCCATTTATAATTAAATGGCACTTTATGGATAAAAATGAAATCCCGAAACACAATAGTTTAATATCTATAGACTGGGGCGAAAGTTTTGGCCGGATTATAAATCAAAAAGATATAAAGAGAGTCAGACTTAAAGTAGTAAACACTGCAAAAAGCGAGTCTGCCGTTTAATTACATGATAAACCTCTTCCTTTCAAAATGAAAATAGCCCTGTCAAAACGAAAAGGTTTTTTATTGCCGAATAAAATAAAGAATTTTTTCCTTTCGTATGGAGGTATTGTCATTCAAGCAATTCCAAGCCTTTGGCAAAATAGTAAATTTCTTAAGGCATGATTTTAGCGGTAGCCTTCAAAAACAGAATAATGAACTCGCTGAAATCTATGTTTCTTATTGTCACGTCGACTGTAGTAATTAATCAACAAATGTATTCGCAGAATAATTTAGATACATTACATACAAATACTAATCAAAGGGCTTTCGCAAGCCCTTTGCCGTCTATACCATTCCCGTCATCAGAGTGGTGCAACGGTCCGGTTATAGGGGTATCTGCTGATGCAGCAGATTATTCACTGCAAAAACTTTTAGGGCTTGCCAAAAGAAAAAGCAGGGTTAAGATTTATGGCTGGATTGACCCATCCTACACTTTCAGTACTTCAAAAACCGTAAACCTTCCGGTTGGTTATAATATTATTCCTAATTCTTTTCAAATGGATCAGGTTGTTCTTCGTATCGAACGGCAGCCAAACACTATACAAACCGATCATTTCGATTGGGGCTTTCGCGTAAGCAATATGTATGGTTTGGATTATCGCTACACAGTAGCTAAAGGTTGGTTCAGCGACCAGTATTTTAAGCAGAATAATTTATACGGTTATGATTTGCCCGAAGCCTATGCTTTGCTTTACTTTCCTAAAGTTGCCAAAGGAATGGTGTTAAAAGTAGGGCGCTATATTGCCCCTGCAGATATTGAAGCGCAACTTGCACCCGAGAATTATTTATTTTCTCACTCTGTGATGTTCTGTTACGACCCCTTTACTTTTACAGGAGTACAAAGCACGATAAAACTAAGCAAGCAATGGCAGATACAACTGGCTATTCAGGGTGGTAATGATATGGCACCCTGGTGTAACTCTTCTGCCATAAATGGACAGGGCTTTGTACGTTGGGTTTCAAAGAACAATAATAACTCGCTATTTATTGGTATGAACTCTATTGGTCTTGACGGTACTTATAAAAATGGACATGATAATTTGCAAATGGCTTCGGGTGTTTGGGGATGCAGATTTAGCAAACGAGTTCACATGATGACGGAAGCTTATTACGAATGGGAAAAAGATGCTGCCTTAGGCGGCTCGGCAAGTTATGGTCCTTTTCGTTATGGTGCAGGCGGCGGTCCAGGTACCACCATTCCAGGAACCTCTGCTGCTGTTGGGGTAGTTAATTATTTCCAGATACTAACCACTAAAAAGAGTTACATATCTATAAGAAACGATTATTTGAATGATATGAACGGTTGGAGAACCGGCTTTGCAACTACCTATACAAGCCATACCATTGGCTTTATTTATTATTTCACCGATTGGCTTACTATACGTCCTGAAGTAAGATACGACCGCACATGGACGAACAATGTATTGGCTTATGACCTTGGCACTAAAAAAGACCAGTGGAATATAGCAGCAGATTTAATAGTAAGATTTTAAAATATGTCTACTAAGAATATGGATCATTACACAAGTTTAGCCTCGCACTATGATGAATATTATAATTATTCAACAGATTATGTGGACTACTTTACAAATAAGATAATAGAAGACCTTTCCATAAAAAACAAGGAAGTAGTTGTTGAGCTTGGGGCAGGTACCGGAATATTTGCAAAAGCCATTCTACATAAAATTGACTCCGTTAATATGAAGTGCGTTGATAACAGCGCCTTAATGCTGGAGATGAATAAAGAAAAACGTATAGAAAAACTTTGTCAGGATGCCGTTGAGTTTTCTAAGCAAGATGTTGTTTATGATAAAATTTACATGAAAGAGTTCATTCATCATATTCCTAAAAAAGACAGGCTGTCTTTATTTAAAGGCCTTTACAGGCAATTGAAGAACAGAGGGCGTTTGGTAATTTTAATGGAACCCGGGCGTTTAAATTATCCTTTATTTGAAGAAGCTTTGAAAAGATTCAAAGTTAATCAACCCTCTTATCTGGATGTAATTAGTAAATTGGAACAGGTTGGATTTCTCACTTCATATACTACCGTGAAACACGAAATAAAAATTACAAAAACAAAGTATATTGAAATGGTGAAGAGCAGATACATGTCGGTTCTTGAAAGCTTTACAGAGGCTGAATTAGAAAATGGCATAAAAGAAATAAACGAATCGTATAAAAATGAAGAATTAAAGTTTCAGGAAGTTTTCTATTGCATTAAGGGAGTAAAATCAAAAGCAGTACTTGATATTATGCTAACCCCATATAAATAAAAAACATGGATACAAAAGAAAAACCAAACAAAGAAATATTCGATCAGTGGCACGATGACCCAGCTAACTGGATATGGGGTATATTTTATTATAACAAAAAGGATAAACGCATTTTTCCCCCTAAAAGGTTCCGTGCTTTGGGTTGGACAATAAATTTTGCCAATCCTTATTCCATCCTGATTTTCTTTATACTCCTTATTTTAACTATTTTTATCATAAGATTTATAAAATAGATATATGAGTATTATAAAATCAATAGCCATATTTATTCTTGCAGGCTTTTGCGAAATTGGAGGAGGCTACCTTATTTGGCTTTGGCTAAAAGAAAACAAACCCTTTTATTACGGAATTATAGGAGGAATTATATTAGCACTCTATGGTGTGGTAGCCACATTACAAACTTCAAACTTTGCAAGAGTATATGCTACTTATGGAGGATTCTTTATAGTTATGGCATTACTTTGGGCTTACAAAATGGATAATTATACGCCCGATAAGTATGATATAATAGGAGCATTGATTGCACTTACAGGAGTAGCTATTATTTATTATGCTCCAAGAACAGTATGATGTAGAACTAAAAAAATGGAAGAAAGTTATAGCGCCTTATTATTTATCATTATGGCAGTCTTTATTGGGGCTGCTGCGCGGCATTTTCTTAAATCGGTTAAACTGCCCTTTACGGTAGTTTTATTTTTAATTGGTATTATACTTGGTGTGCTTATGCGTTTCGGACTTTTGAATTTGTGGGGCTCTATTGATGTAAGCTTTGTTGCACATTCGCTCAATTGGGCTGCCGGTATAGACCCTCATTTATTGCTCTTTGTGTTTCTCCCCATATTAATTTTCGAAGCATCCTTTAATATGGATTTACACACCTTTAAACGTTCGGCCATTAATGCAACTATTTTGTCTGTGCCTGGGGTTGTAGTTGCTTTACTGCTTACGGGTATTATCGTTTATGCAGTAGATTATTTTAATATCGGGCTCGAAGGTTGGGCAAACTGGTCCATTGCTTTTATGTTTGGTTCTGTAATTAGCGCTACAGACCCGGTTGCTGTAGTTTCACTTTTAAAAGAAGTGGGAGCCAGTAAAAAATTAAGCACGCTCATAGAAGGAGAATCACTTCTTAATGATGGTACCGCCATCGTTTTCTTTATGGTGTTCTTTGGCGCCATTACGGGCGAGGCAAGCGGCAATGGTTTCATTGAATTTTTTCGTGTATCTTTTGGAGGAATTGCAGTTGGCGCACTGATAGGTTATTTAATGATAAAATGGCTGAAAGATGTTTTTAATGATGCCATGGTAGAAATAAGCATTGTGGTTGCAGCAGCTTATATTACATTTTATATTGCCGAACATTTTTTTCATGTATCGGGTGTTATGGCGCTTATGACTTTGGGCTTGCTCATAGGTGGAATTGGCAAAACAAGCATAAGTCCGCATGTGCAACACTTTATGCATGAATTTTGGGATTTAGCAGGATTTATTGCCAACAGCATGATATTTATTATTGCAGGTTTGGTTATTGCTATGCGCACACATTTTACGGCTGCTGATTTTATTTCGTTGGGTATTGTTTACATAGGTATTCATGTGGTAAGAGCCATTATGATTGCCATACACTTTCCGTTTATGAGAAATACAGGGTATGGCCTGCGGAAAAAAGAAGCCATCGTTCTTTGGTATGGTGGTTTGCGTGGAGCTATAGCGCTGGCATTAGCGCTTATTGTTTCGGGCGTTGACAATAAATATCTGCCGCAAAGTATTAAAGACCAGTTTATGTTTTTAATCGCAGGCTCTGTAACCTTAACTTTGCTCATAAACGCAACCACTACAAAAAAACTTATTGATATATTAGGGTTGGCTAAAATATCGCCTGCAAAAGCCATCATGAATTTTCATGCCAAGCAATATATACGCCATGCAACCGAAGTGCAGATAGAGCGTATAAAAGGCGAACGCGATTTTAAAAAGACCGATTGGGATAAAGTAAAAGAGTTTTTACCTGAAGAAGCCAAACATATTGATACAAACAGTAAAAATATTAATATGCTTAGCGAAACCCGCCGTAAACTTTTAGAAAAAGAAAAAAGCAGTTACTGGCATCAGTTTAAGGACGGCCTTTTAGGGCGCGAATCGGTAAGGATATTATCCGACAGCATCAGTGAATTATTGGACGAAGGAATCATAACATCACTCGCGCACCGTAAAGATTTAGAAGAATCTTGGTCAACACCTGAGTTTCTGAATACACTCCGTAGGTGGCCTATAATAAATCGTTGGGCAGAAACACAATTAATGAGCAGACTGGTTATCAGTCATGATTGTGCCAATGGTTTTATAGAAGCGCAGGAAGAAACCCTTAAGCTGGTAGGTTCTATGGTACGAAATAAAGAAGGGGATAATACTAACTTATCTGGAATAGAAGAAGAAATAAACGAGAACAAAATTCACGGGCAAACTTTTATAAGAAACCTGAGAAAGAATTATCCCGAAATATATGCCGCCATCTCTACCCAACAGGCCATACGCAAAGTACTAAACTACGAAAGGCAAAGTATAGAAAGGCTTCAAAAGAACGGAAGAATAGATGAAGCAGAAGCTGAACGTATGAATAAAAACCTGGACAGGAGGCTAAAACATTTTGTAGATTCGACGCGTTCCATAAATATAACTTCTACCAAGAAAGAACATGCTGCACAGGAATTACATGAAATTAAAAATGAAAAAAAATAAGAATAGGGCTTATGTCAATTAATACTATATGCAAAATAATATGATGATACAAAACACCATCGGTTGCATATTTATATTTACTCTATCTGTTCTGTTGGCATGGCCAATAGGAGCTTATATGAATAAAGTATATAAGGGCGAAAAAAGTCTGCTTGAATTTTTAAAACCCGTTGAAGGCTTCATCTTTAAATTTTGCAAGATAGACCCTTTAAAAGAAATGAATTGGAAGCAATACCTGCTTGCCATGTTGGTTATAAATGCAGTTTGGTTTGTTTTCGGTTTTGTTGTGTTGTTGTTTCAGGGGAGTTTGTTTTTAAATCCTGCCGGTAATCCTTCTATGGGATGGAGCCTCGCCTTTAATTCTGCCATTAGTTTTTTAACCAGTACAAACCTGCAAGACTATTCAGGCGAAACAGGGGCTACTTATTTGTCGCAAATGGGTGTATTTATGTTTCTGCAATTTGTAAGTGCGGCAACCAGCTTATCAATGGGCGTAGCTATAGTCAGAGGGCTTTCCGCCAGAACAAGCACCAACTTGGGTAACTTTTATGTTGATTTTGTAAAATCGTTAACCCGCATACTAATGCCGCTTTGTATTATAGCGACATTTCTTTTTTTATGCAGTGGCGTACCCATGACCTTTGCCGGACCTCACCACATTAAAACCCTGCAGGGCGATAGCATAACCGTATCGACAGGCCCTGTGGCTGCCTTTATACCCATAAAGGAATTAGGTTCAAACGGGGGTGGTTTTTTTGGGGCAAACAATGCCCATCCGTTTGAGAACCCAACCTTCTTCTCATTCATTATACACAGCCTTATAGTTTTTTTATTGCCTATGGCGTTTGTTTTTTTCATAGGGTATTATTTAAAAGAAAGGCATTTCAGTAAAATAATTTTTGCGATAATGACCTTAGGTTTTCTTTTAACTGCCATTCCTGTTATTTATAACGAAGTGCATGGCAACCCGCTCATAAAACAAATGGGTATAAACAACAACGGTAATATGGAGGGCAAAGAAACTCGGTATGGCGCTTTTTACAGTGGGTTTTATGCAGGCGAAAATTCTGTAATACCAGCGGGTACAGTTGTTGGAATGCACGATAGCTTTATGTCCCTGTCCGGTTTAAGCATGTTACTGGGCATGAACTTCGACGGCTTTTATGGCGGTCTGGGAACTGGTTGGATTAATATGTTTATCTTTTTAATTATCAGTCTTTTTATAGGCAGTTTAATGATTGGGAGAACGCCCGAAATATTCGGGAAAAAAATAGGGGTTAAAGAAATGCAGATTACCGTTGGCGTTGCCGTTATGCAAAGCATGGTGCCTCTTTTGCTAACGGGTGTTGCCACCTATGTGTATCTACATTATCCTGGTGGTAATAATAGTTTGCAATGGCTAAGCAACAAAGGCCCGCATGGTTTTACTACTATGCTATATCAGTATATTTCTTGTGCAGCGGGTAATGGCTCGGGCTTTGAAAGTCTGGGCGACAATACCATTTTTTGGAACCTGTCCACCACCATCCCTATGCTAACCGGACGTTTTATACCCATTATAGGAGGGGTATGGATAGCGGGCATACTGGCAGAAAAACAGGCCATACCCCCATCAGCAGGAACTCTTAAAGTAGATTCTCTTTCTTTTGGCGCATTTCTTTTTGTAGTAATAATTATTTTAAACATACTATCCTTGTTTCCAACATTCATGCTCGGTCCCGTGTTAGATCATTTCTTAATTAAATGATAAAAGACATAGATAATACGTGTTCCGAAAACATTAATTTAGCCGTGTAAATGACAGAACAGGAACAGAAAGATAAGAATGTAGAGCATTTCCTTGATTTGAATAAGCAGTCAAACAGGGGGAAGCTTAAAATATATATAGGCATGAGCGCCGGTGTGGGCAAAACCTACCGTATGCTGCAGGAAGCCCATAGCATGATAAAGAACGGTATAAATGTTCAGATAGGATATATAGAAACACATAACCGTAAAGAAACTCAGGACTTAGTAGCGGGCTTGCCGTTTATACCACGCCGGCAAACTTTTTATAAAGGCAAACAACTGGATGAAATGGATATTAACTCCATATTTATTTTAAAACCGGAATGGGTTATTATAGATGAGCTGGCACATACCAACATTCCCGGAAGTAAGAATGAAAAAAGGTGGCAGGATGTGCAGGATATTTTAAATGAGGGTATTAATGTAATTACCGCTGTTAATATTCAGCATATTGAAAGCATTAATGAAGAGATTAAGAAGATTGCAGGTATAGAGGTTAATGAAAGAGTACCCGACAGTTTTTTAAAGATGGCCGATGAGGTTGTAAACATTGACCTTACAGCCGAAGAACTGATAACCCGTTTAAAGGAAGGAAAGATTTATGATAAATCTAAGGTTGAGTTAGCCTTAAAGAATTTCTTTAAACCCGAAAAGATATTGCAATTGCGTGAACTTGCCTTAAAGGAAGTTGCCACACAGGTTGTAAGGAAAATTGAAACAGAAGTACCTCGTCCGCAGCAATTAAAGCAGGAACATTTTTTAGCTTGTATATCCAGTAATAATGAAGTAGCTAAAAAGATTATACGTAAAACTGCACGATTGGCAAATTACTATAACTCTAAATGGTATGTGTTATATATACAAACCCCGAATGAAAGCGCAAATAAAATAGCCTTGGATAAACAAAGGCATTTGATAAACAATTATAAACTTGCCATTGATTTGGGTGCAGAGGTAATACAATCTCAAATTAAATCAGATGGAACGCAATTACCTGTTAATGTACCCTTCATTTCACTTCACTCTACAGCATCCAACATTGTAGATGCCATTATGCAGATAGCCACAGAAAAAGAAATTACAACCATTTGCATAGGCAAGCCGCACTTAAATATGTGGCAGATATTGCTTAAAACAAGTATTTTTAACCACCTGTTAAAAGGGCTTTCCGAAAACGATATTGATTTGATTATTTTGTCTTAAATGTTTAACTCCCTAAAAAGTAAAATTACACTTGGTCTTGTTTTCTTATTCTCCCTGCTTTTGCTTTCGGGTGGTATTGGCATCTACAACTTATATAACCTGCGCAAAGAAGCTAAACTCATTATTCAGGATAATTACGAAACGCTTAATTATTGTCAGGGTATTGCTATTTTACTAGACAGTATGCCGTCTGCTGTTGTTGCCAATAAGATAGACTCATTAATTAAACTTCAGGAAGATAATATCACTGAGGTTGGTGAGAAAGAAGCTACTGAAAGTCTGGCTAATAACTGGAACAAATTAAAACTTCATTACAACATCCAAGGGATTCCTATTCTTCATCATGATTTGGATGCTATTCAGTTAGTAAACATGATGGCTATTGAAAGAAAGAATTCTTTAGCCGAAAAGACCGCCGATGAGGCCTTACTAATCATCATAATTATTTCTGTACTGGTGTTAATAATGGCACTTATATTTTTGGTCAAGTTCCCCGATTACGTTACCAAACCGCTTAAAAAATTTACCAAAGGCATTAAAGAAATAGCTAACAAGAACTATGATCACAAAATAAACATGCAGAAAGATGTGGAGATGATTGAGCTGGCAGAGGCTTTTAATGAGATGACCGAGAAACTGAATGAGTATGAAAAAAGCAATGTATCTAAACTCTTATTTGAAAAAGCAAGGGCAGAAGCGGTTATCAATAGTTTAAAAGATGCTAGCATAGGTATTGATAACGATAATCGGGTTTTGTTCGTCAATGCCCAGGCACTCCATTTACTAAATGTAAAGGCAGAAGCTGTGGTTGGTAAAAACGAAGCGGATATATCTAAATCAAATGATTTATTTAAACATATAATACATAGCGAGCAAAGTACTCCGTTTAAGATTGTGGTAGAGAACAAGGATTGTTTTTTTATTAAGGAGAAAAATGAAATTACAGTAAACTCTAATGTTATTGGAAGATTATTTACTATTAAAAACATTACCAGTTTTCAGGAGAAAGACATAGCAAAAACCAATTTCTTAGCCACTATTTCGCACGAACTTAAAACACCTTTGTCATCAACCGATATAGCTTTGAAATTATTATCGAATGATAAAATAGGAGTATTGAATAAAGAACAACAACAAATTGTAAGCGATTTAAAAGGAGAGAACCAACGCCTGATAAAATTAGTAAGTGAATTGTTAGACCTCTCTCAGGCAGAAACGGGAAATATTAATTTAACTATTTCTAATGTTCCACTAAAAGAAATTGTTCAGTATGCCTTAGAAACCCTTAAAACACCCATACAGGAAAAAAAGCTACATATTGATTGGGCAGATATTACAGGAAAACAAATTATAAAAGCCGATAAGGAAAAAGCTGTATGGGTACTGGTTAACATACTATCCAATGCCATTCGCTATTCGCCAGAGCAAGCTCTTATAGTCATAAAAGTTAATAGAGAGAAAGAAGGGATTTTAACTCTTTCTGTTCAAGATAACGGCAAGGGTATTCCTAAAGAATATCAGCAAAACCTTTTTCAGCGTTTTTATAAAATACCTAACGATAATACCACCAAAGGTACCGGATTGGGTTTATCCATTGCCAAAGAGTTTATGGAAGCTATGAACGGGAAAATCTATTTGGATACTACCTATAAAACTGGAGCAAAGTTTAATCTGGAGTTTATTGACTTCTTAACCTGAAGAACGAATTTACCCTAATCACAAACTATTGTGATAAGTATCTAAATAGAAGGATATTTGTCCGCTGCTCAATTTTTTTCTCTTAGTTTTACACCCCATTATGTTATGTTTTTTTAGGTTAATAATTACCTCGCTACAATGTTCTTTAAACAAAAACACTTCGCTTGGGTTCATGAATTATCGTGTAAGTCTTTGAGTATTTTTGAGTAATAAATGGGTAACAAAAAGTATTGAAAAGTACTCATTTATGCCTATCCGAGCTAAAATCAATAATCCTTATAAAGCCAATGAGATTAAGGCTTATAGGCTTTTATTTAGATTGGGATGAGTTTTAGAAATTAATGGCTACTTTTGTTTTGCAAATGGTCACTTTAAACAAATAAACGGTTATGTCAGTAGCAAAAAAAGAATTTAAAAAAATAACCACTCATTCTATTCAGGAAATGAAAAGTGCCGGCGAAAAAATTTCTATGCTTACGGCATACGATTATACCATGGCTAAAATACTGGACCATGCCGGTATTGACGTGCTGTTGGTGGGAGATAGTGCCAGCAATGTAATGCACGGGCATGAAACCACCTTACCCATTACTCTGGACCAAATGATCTATCATGCTGCATCAGTTGTACGTGCAGTAGACAGAGCATTAATTATAGTTGATTTACCTTTCGGAACTTATCAAGGCAATTCTAAAGAAGCGTTAAACTCGGCTATTCGCATTATGAAAGAAAGCGGTGCACATGCCGTAAAATTAGAGGGCGGAAAGGAAATAAAAGAATCTATCGAGCGAATACTTACTGCAGGAATTCCTGTAATGGGGCATTTGGGATTGACCCCACAATCTATATACAAATTTGGAACTTATAATGTACGTGCCAAAGAAGAAACAGAAGCTGCCCAGCTAATTGAAAATGCTCATGTATTACAAAAATCGGGTTGTTTTGCTGTAGTACTGGAAAAAATACCTGCAAAACTGGCCGGACAAGTTGCCAAAGAACTTAGTATACCGGTTATAGGTATTGGAGCAGGTAACTTGGTAGACGGACAGGTGCTGGTTACACATGATATGATGGGAATGACCCACGAATTTAACCCCCGTTTTTTAAGAAGATACCTTAATTTGTATGATGAAATGCTTGGTGCCACCGAGCGTTACATTAAAGACATTAAAACAAAAGATTTTCCCAACGATAAAGAGCAGTATTAAACATGAACAAGCAGGTAAAAGAGTTTAATGAGTATCGTTCTAAAATGAACGATTTGATATTGAGTAAAGACAACTTGGTAATAAAACGCCTTTATAATTTAGATGCCAACACATACGCGGCAGGAGCAATAGATGTAAAAACAAAAGAAATGCTGGGGCTTGTTGCCAGTATGGTTTTGCGTTGCGATGATTGTATTAAATACCATTTAGAAAAATGTTTTGAAGCAGGAACCGAAACAGATGAGCTGTATGAAGTTTTTGCCGTTGCCAACATCGTTGGGGGTACTATTGTAATTCCTCATACTCGTCGTGCAGCAGAATATTGGGAAGCATTGCAAACAAGCTAATGCAATTCTCTGAAGAGAAAATATCAAAAATAATTTCAGGGAAGATATTTGAACTTACTTTTAAAAAGATTTCTTCAACAGATGAAGAACTTGTAGATAAAGGCATTCTAACCTCCATTACAATAGTAGAATTAGCTGTTGGGTTGGAAAAAACATTATCTATTTCTATTTCGTTTATGGAAATAAACAAAGAGAATTTCAACTCGGTAAACGCTATAAAAAAATTAATTCAAAAAATAACGAGCAGTAAATGAAGCTAATATTATTATATGTTATGGCCGTACTTTATGTAGCTGCTGGTATTTACCACTTTATTAATCCTCGTTTTTACCAAAAAATAATGCCAACCTATCTACCTTGGCATATCCCTTTAGTATATATCAGCGGTGTATGCGAAATTATATTTGCCTTGCTATTAATCCCCGAAAGTACCCGCGTCATAGCCGCCTGGTTAATAATCATTTTATTAATAGCGGTGTTTCCGGCAAACATACAAATGGCGGTAAGTTTTTGGCAAAAGCAGCGCCCTACGCTATGGATTGCTCTTGTAAGATTACCCCTTCAATTAGTTCTCATTTGGTGGGCATGGATTTATACTAAAAAATAAAGTCCCATGTATTTTGATGTAGCCACAAAATCTTTTAAAGAAGAAAGCATTGAAGCGGATAAAATTATTTTTGTCGCCGCGGATAAAACACTTACGTGGCAGGAATTAAAAAAACTATCT
Organism: Bacteroidota bacterium; assembly: GCA_003153315.1. Classification (GTDB taxonomy): domain Bacteria; phylum Bacteroidota; class Bacteroidia; order B-17B0; family Aurantibacillaceae; genus PALSA-968. The sequence goes on along the minus strand of PLYA01000033.1, from coordinate 84,960 downwards.
GATGAACTTTGTAAAACGCTTGAAAAGACAACCGTTCCGAAAGGGCATCCGGTTTTGGTATACGGAGATAAAGAAGCCTTTTTTTTAGCGGCTATACTTTCTTGTTACAGAATGGGTTTGCCTTTTATTCCGATCAACAATCATTTACCCGAAAAAAGAATTGAGAAGATAATTGAGCAAACACAAAGTCAGTTAATGATTGTTGCTAGTAACTATACAGCTATTCCTCAAATCCCTGTAACTATTAAGGATGATTTCAGTATTCTTAAAAAAGAGAACCCGTCCTTTTCTAAAACCATAGCTGCCGCTTATATTTTATTTACCAGTGGCAGCAGCGGAGAACCCAAAGGGGTTATTATTTCAGATGAAAATATTATTTCGTTTACGCAATGGTTTGCAAAAGACTTTCGCATAAATAAAGATACCGTGTTTATTAATCAGGCAAGTTTTTTATTTGACATTGCTTTAGCCGATTTCTTTGGAGCCCTTCAAACAGGAGCTACCGCTGTTTTTAATACAGATAAAGTTACAGCTAATGCGGGCTTATTTTTTGAACGAATAAATATGTATAAAGGTACTTGCTGGAATTCAACACCCTCTTTTATATCTGTTTATTTAGCCAATAGAAACTTTAACCAAACTACACTACCTAGCATTACGCAATTTGTTTTATCTGGTGAAGATTTACCTGTAACACTTGTTAAAGAATTAAAGCAACGTTTTCCCGATGCAAATATTATTAATGCATACGGACCGACGGAAGCAACTATTTATGCTTCCTTTATAGAGATTACTACTGATATGCTGCACAAAAATTCATTACCCATCAGTAAAACTGATAACGAAACTATTTATTTAGATGCTGATGAAATTATTATTACCGGAAAACAAGTTGGCGCTGGTTATTTGAGTAATGAAAGTATTACCCAACAGAGATTTTTTTCTACTGGAAATGAAAAAACTTTTCTTAGTGGGGATTTGGCTTTTGTGAAGGGTGATTACATTTATTATAAAGGAAGAAAAGATACGCAGCTAAAACTAAACGGTTACCGTATTGAACCAAACGAAATACAACATGCATTAGGACGTATTGATTTTGTTAAACAGGCCGTATGTTTGCCCATTATTATAAATGGAAAAGTAAAAAGACTGATTGCTTTTGTAATGCTAAATCCCCTCCCCTCCCCTATTCCGAAGGAAGATTTTACGAAAGACCTGCTTAGAAAAGAGTTACCCCATTATATGGTTCCTTCTGAAATAATTGTGCTGAAGGAATTTCCGTATACCGAAAGTTTTAAAGTTGATAAACAAAAATTGCTACATAATTATTTAAGCGGAGAATAAAAATAACAGATATCAATTCATTTTTCGCTCCTTATACTCTCCCACAAATCTTTTTTTATCTTTGTAAACAGATAAAAAAGAACTATGAATTTTCAATCTGTTTTTCAAAAAATATTTCTTACTCTATTTTATTTAATAATCTTATTTTCTTTTAAAATGCTTGCTCAGGATGAAGTGGGATTTATTAATATGAGATTTGACTTGCGTACCCACCGAGAAAAATCTCCAGTTGATGGAGCCAATATTATTATATATGCAGAGGATAAGGAGATTAAGAAATTAAAAACAGATAAAAGAGGGAAGGCTCAAACAGATCTTAATTTTGGCCAAAAATATCGTATTGTTTTTTCAAAAGATGACTTGGTAACTTGTTATATGCTCCTTAACTCAGATATACCACCAAAGAAAAAAAATTCTTTTCCCAACTTTAGTCAATCTGTTCTTTTTATGACAAAAGACGAAAAGGATATTGATACTATTCGTTATCGCCATCCTTTTACTAAATGGTATTATGATAGAGTGGATAACAGATTTAAAGAAGATGCCGATTATTTGAACGTATTTGCCAGTGGAATTTTTAAAGAAGATCAGTTAGCTCAGGAATTAACAGCAAAACAACTTGCTGAAAAACAGGCAAACGAAAAGGCAGAAAGAGAAAAACAAGATGCCCTAAACAAAGCTAGAGAGGAGGCTATCAAGCAAACTCATGCTGCCTTACGTGTTGAATACAAAAACAAAAAAAAGATTACAGGCAAAGTTGTTACTTCAGGAAAAAACCAAAAGCCAGTGGTAGGCGCAAGGGTATCTTTATGTAATGCCAATAAAGAACAAATTAGCACTACCGTTACCAATGCATTGGGAGGTTTTGCCTTTATAAAAAACGAAAAAGATGGCAACATAAGTATTGAGATTGAAGGGGTAAACACTAAATATACTGCATCAGGAAACGGAATTGCAATTACAAATAACGCCGGAAAAGAAATAAAGACATCACTTACCGATAGTAAGGGAAAATTTAATTTCAGCTTTTTAGCTGCAGATGAAAAAATATTTGATGAAATGGTTGTAGAAGATGCAGAATTAAAAATGGATATATTGGGACAAATTTTTAGAACCTCAGCAAATAACCAGCAGCCAATAGCAAACCTTACTTTAAAATACGTAGATGAATTTGGAAATGTGCTTGCATCAGTTGTTACAGATGCCAATGGAAAATTCTCATTTAAGTCTTTAGCCAATGATGCCTTTTATGTTTTTAATATTGATAATAAAGAAGCACAACTTAAAGCAGGAGAAAAGATTGTTTTAGCAGATTTGAACGGAAAAGTTATAAAAGAAATTTCAAAAGGAGAAAAAGGGGCTTTTTACTTTGAAGTTATTTCAACTGAGCAAAATGGGCTCACTACTTTATTTTATGATGACCCATGGCTTGCTATAATAGACCCATCCAGAGGCGACAAAGGTCAAAAAAACGATTTGATAATTAAAGAAAAAGTGTTTTTCACCTCAAATGATGCCGCGCTTTTGCCCGAAGCAAAAAGAATTTTAGATGAAGTAGTAAACGTGATGGAAAATGTACCGAACATTACCGTTGAACTAAGCTCTCATTCTGATTCTAAAGGTTCCGATGAGTATAACTTGGCGCTTTCTAAAAAAAGGGCAAAGGCGGCGGTAGATTATATTATATCACAAGGAATAAGTGCTAGCAGAATTACCGGAATGGGTTATGGCGAAACTAAGTTGGTTAATAAATGTGCTAACGGTGTTGAATGCACGGAAGTGCAACATGCAGAAAACAGGAGGCTTGAGTTTAAAGTAGTGCGGAAATAATTTAAGTTATTTTTTGTATATTTGCAATAGTTAATAATGAAACTGTTTTCAACCATATTACTTTTTTGGATTTGCCTTTTAACTGTGCAACCTGCTGTAGCAAGCATTTGCCAAAGCACACAAGGCAAAGAGCAATGCTGCATGAAAAAATGTTGCAAGCAAAAAGAAAGTAAACCCAATAAAAAAACAAACAGTTGCTGCGCCAATGGTTTATGCAGCCCCTGCTCGGTTTGCTTTTGTTGTTTTACTGCAACCATAAATAAAGCAACTATTGCTTTTGAAAGAAATTCAGAGAAGAATAATTTACAGATAAACAGAAACAAAACCTTCCTATCGGGTTATTTAACCCAATGCTTTCATCCGCCTGAAATTGTTTAGTAAAAGACTTTTTAAAAGTCAATTCTAAGAAACAATTTTAATAACCCATTTAATTTATACTAAAAATGAAAAAAACAATCATGAGTGTTGCTGCTGCATTAATGCTGGCAGGCGCATCGGTGTATGCTACCAACAGCATCACAAAAAAAACAGATAACACAACTGCAAAAACCACTTGTTGCTGCCCGGCTTGTACGGATTGCGACAATTGCACTTGCTGCTGTTGCACTAAGTAAGCTTAGCTTGCTTTAAAGTAGAAAGCCCCGACCATTTGTCGGGGCTTTTTGTTTAAGATACCTTTTAATTTACTCCTGTTTAAAGCACCTTAACTACCACCACACTTGATGCTGTACTTTTGCCCGCAGTACCCGAAGCAATGATGCGCACGGCATATTTAGTGCCGCTAACTAAACCACTCAAGGTAATTTTTGGTTTGTGGCACACATCAGTTATTACCCAGTCAACATACACCCTTGCCGTTGATGAACTTGTAGTAGTTGTTCCGGTTGCACCGCCAGTTGCCGAAAGATCGCTGCTTATCTCTACTATAAAAGCACGCGCATATTTTACCTTCTTCCAGCTTAGTTCAATATCACCCTCAACAGTAGATGTACCCTTCAACCCACCAGGTGCATCAGGCACAGGAGCTTTGGTGTGTGGTGCTTCCACATCCATACCTGCACTTCTTATAATAGAAGTGGCATCTCCTCCGGTTAGTGCGGCTGCATTGGCAGTTAGCTCTACATAATTAGCCAACTGGTTCATCAGGTTATCCACTTTAGTTTCCTGCGCATTCATAGCAGCTACCTTGCCATGGTCTCCGCTTGCTGCAGCACTTATATCACTTCCAAAAATAACCATCTGCGCATCTATGGCAGATAGTGTAGGATTTGGTGTGGTAAAATTACCGCTGCCCGTCATATCAGCTTTAATAATTCCCCACTTACTTATTTTTGCCGAGGGTGCGAGCTTGCTCCACCCCAGACTTACACGAATTGTTTTCATTTTGTAGGTATTTTTTCTTTTCCTTTAAGTTCCTGCTTTTTTGCTAACGACTGAAAAGGTTCTTGTAAAAAGCCGATGCCTTTGCACGCCTGGCGTTTAGGGTCATTTTTTGGTTTTTTGTGTAATCATGCGTTTATTTTTATTAAAGGTAGGCAATATCGAAACAGAGGAATATGCTTTTCGACGAAACCCCCGAATTATTTTTTTAACGGTCGATTTTAACAATTAAACGGTAAAATATTTTCTAAAAAATTGCAAAAAATTAAATTCCGGCGGAATAACGGCTATGCCCGCGGAATAGAGAAAAATACGGCGGAATAAAGGCTGTGCCCGTGGAATAAAGAAAAATACCGCGGAATAATGGCTGCGCCCGCGGAATAGAGAAAATGCCAGCGGCAAAATGAAAAAACCCGTGGAATAACGGCTGTGCCTGCGGAATAGAGAAAAATACCGCGGAATAACGGCTGTGCCCGCGGAAAAATGAAAAGCAACATGATATTTCCGGAAATAACATAAGTTGCAGGAAAACGCAGTGATTTTTGTTTAGCTTTGTTAAAACTAAACATAGCGGGGAGTTAGTGGCAATTTATGACAAGACAATTTCTCCTTTTAATATTACTGCCATTAAACATTTACTGTCAAGTAAAAATTACTGTTATCGACCCATCGACAGTGCTTCCTCAAAACTTTTATTCTCTTGACACTTCCATTTTCAAAAAAAACGTTGACTATTTATTTTCTCCGACCGGGGACACTTTATCATGTCCTTCAGGTGCAAAATGTTATATTGTCCGACTACAAAATGATTCTATGCATGACCTTGACAGTTTTGACATTGCACCCGACAAAAGGTTGACAGTTGACGACTATCCAGCAGAGCTTTTAAAAAAATATCATTTAAAATATAAAGGGACTTTAGTTAACCCTGACAGCGTAAATAATCTTGTTGTTAATTTCAAAATATTAAGCAATAAGAAAATATCCAAATCATTTTGGTCACCTGAACTAGGTTTAAATTTTTACCGACTCGACTTGTCTGTTTCAATAATATTTTGCAATCATGTTATTCTTAAAAATTATAAATTTATTGTAGACTATGAATTCAATGAAAAACGTTCAGACTTCAAATTCCATAAATCAGAAATAATTGACAATCTTATCAAAGTGGACAATAAAGACCAATATTATTTTAAAGTTAATATTGTTGAATCCTATTTTAACATAAGCGACAAAACTAAACAAGCAAGGACTGTATATTTTAGACCGCATTTGATAAACTGCCACTAACACAGGGTTTCGCGTTAGCGGGCTGACTCGGTAACGAAATAATTTCGTATCTTTAAATTCAGTTCTCACGGTTGACACATCGTGGTTTCAAAACCCGCCAACGCAAACCCTGGGAACGTTTCTTTCTTAATTAAAGTTAAAAAACTAGCAATTGGCACGATTTTAGTGGGCCTATGTTTTAAAACACAAAGCCATGGCAAAACAATACCTTATACTTAGTTTGTTTTTTGTACTAAGTATAGCCGCAAATGCCCGCATAGGCAGCTTACCTAAAAGAAAAATGCCCGCCAAAACGCACAACTTTTGCGGTGGTGGTATAGTTACTTTAGCGGGTGGCACCGAGGGGAAGTATTTTAAAACCATTCGTTTTGCAAACAGTCATGCTAAAGCGCAGGTGCATAAACCGCCTCTGGTTAAAAAAGTACTAGTAAAAGATCCCCCATTGCCCATGCCCAGTTTAAAGATAGATTTTATAGGTGGTACAGATAGGTATCAGGATTCTCTGAAGGTAGATTCTATCATTAAACCATTAGCAACCTATTTATTGGCAAACGAAAAAATAAACATCAACCTGATAGGAAACACCGGAGGAGACGACCGCAATGTACCAACCGGAGGCGGAGAGCGTGTATATAAAGCCATAACTAAATTAAATGGAAAAGAATCTACCTACGGAGAGTTAATGGGAGCAAGGGCCAACGCGGTTAAAAATTATTTGGTAAGCAAATACAACATAGCACCCGACAGAATGAAAACAGAACTTGGCACCCAACAACGGGATGAAAATAACAGAACAGTAGGGGTTGAGGTAAGAAAAAGTCCGTTAAGAAAGTTTATAGACAGCTTATTAGGGAAGCCATAATGCCTACTTCCTTCCTATAATATTAGCACCAAGGTACTCGCGGTTCATGCGGGCAATATTCTCTAAAGAAATTCCTTTAGGGCATTCTATTTCGCAAGCGCCGGTGTTGGTACAGTTTCCAAAACCTTCCTCATCCATTTGTCCAACCATGTTTAACACGCGGGCTTCTTTTTCAATTTGTCCTTGTGGCAACAAAGCCAACTGAGAAACTTTTGCCGATACAAACAACATAGCCGAACCGTTTTTACAAGTAGCTACGCAAGCACCGCAACCTATGCAAGCGGCAGCGTTAAAAGCATCATCGGCATCATCTTTAGGAATAAGAATATTATTGGCATCTTTTGCATTGCCGGTGTTTACTGAAACAAATCCTCCGGCAGCAATTACTCTGTCAAATGCAGAGCGGTCAACCGCTAAATCTTTTACAATAGGGAAAGCAGTACTTCTCCATGGTTCTACCACAATGGTATCTCCGTCTTTAAAGCTGCGCATGTGCAACTGACAGGTGGTAACCCCTTGTTTTGGTCCATGCGGACGGCCATTAATAAACATGCTGCACATTCCACAAATACCCTCGCGGCAATCGTGGTCAAAAGCAATAGGTTCTTTACCTTCTGTAATAAGTTGTTCGTTCAGCACATCAAACATTTCCAGAAAAGACATATCAGGCGAAATGCCTTTTACCTGATATGTTTCTAAAGCGCCTTTAGTGTCTTTATTTTTTTGTTTCCAAACCTTTAAGGTTAAATTCATGTTTCCACTCATAGTTATGCGTAGTTACGTTGTGCTAATTTAATATTTTCGAATTTCAATTCTTCTTTATGTAATTCCCACTGGCTATTTCCTTTGTTTTCCCATGCAGAAACAAAAGTAAAATTATCATCATCACGTTTTGCTTCACCATCTGCTGTCTGGTATTCTTCACGGAAATGCCCACCACAGCTTTCGTTACGGTTCAAAGCATCCATACACATCAATTCGCCAAGTTCTAAGAAATCTGCTACACGGCCTGCTTTTTCCAGTTCAGAGTTAAACTCATTGGCTTCACCGGTAACACGCACATCTTTCCAAAACTCTTCACGCAGTTTTTGTATTTCAGAAATGGCTTGGGTTAACCCTTCTTTGTTACGCGCCATACCGCATTTATCCCACATAATTTTTCCTAAACGTTTATGGAAGTGGTCAACTGATTTTGTTCCTTTGATTGTCATCAATTTAGTGATGCGCTCCTGCACCTCAGCTTCTGCTTTTACAAAGGCTTCATGTGTAGTAGGAATGGCTTTGGTGCGAATTTCTTCCGATAAATATTCTCCGATAGTATAAGGAATCACAAAATATCCATCTGCTAATCCCTGCATTAATGCAGATGCACCCAAGCGGTTAGCGCCATGGTCTGAGAAGTTAGCTTCGCCCATTGCGTATAATCCCGGAACAGTTGTCATTAAATTATAATCGACCCAAAGTCCACCCATGGTATAGTGAACAGCTGGATAAATACGCATAGGAACTTCGTAAGGGTCTTCGCCTGTTATTTGCTTATACATATCAAACAGGTTACCGTATTTTTCTTTTACTACTTCTTTTCCTAAACGGATAATTTCTTCTTTGCTTGCATTGTGTAAGCCTTGCTTGTTCGCTTCAATTTTTCCGTAACGCTCCGTGTTAGCAGCAAAATCTAAATACACTGCCATTTTACTGGCACCAACGCCAAAGCCGGCATCGCAACGTTCTTTAGCAGCACGAGAAGCCACATCACGCGGAACCAGATTACCAAAAGCAGGATAACGACGCTCTAAGTAATAATCTCTTTCTTCTTCGGGAATATCAGTTGGTTTACGGGTATCTCCTGCTTTTTTAGGAACCCAGATACGTCCATCGTTACGAAGTGATTCAGACATTAAAGTTAACTTAGACTGGTGGTCTCCGCTAACAGGAATACAAGTTGGGTGAATTTGTGTATAACAAGGATTTCCAAAGAAAGCTCCTTTTTTGTGTGCTTTCCAGGCAGCCGTTACGTTGCTTCCCATAGCGTTGGTAGAAAGATAGAATACGTTTCCGTATCCGCCTGAAGCAATTAAAACTGCATGGCCAAAATGTCTTTCTAATTTTCCACTGATTAAATCGCGGGCAATAATACCACGGCATTTACCATCTATATTAACCACATCTAGCATTTCATGACGGGCAAATAACTCCACGGCACCCATTCCAACCTGTCTTTGTAAAGCGGAATAAGCACCTAATAATAATTGTTGTCCCGTTTGTCCGGCTGCATAAAATGTACGTTGCACTTGTGTTCCGCCAAAAGAACGGTTGCTTAAAGTTCCACCATATTCGCGGGCAAAAGGTACGCCCTGCGCAACACATTGGTCTATAATAGCACTTGAAACCTCAGCTAAGCGATGTACATTTCCTTCGCGCGCACGGTAATCGCCTCCTTTAATGGTATCATAAAACAAACGGTATACACTATCACCATCGTTTTGGTAATTCTTCGCGGCATTAATACCGCCTTGCGCAGCAATAGAGTGCGCACGACGAGGAGAATCCTGAAAGCAAAATACTTTTACTTTATACCCCATCTCGGCTAAGGAAGCTGCTGCTGAAGCTCCTGCCAGACCTGAGCCTACAATAATAATTTCTAAGCTGCGCTTGTTAGCCGGGTTAACCAAATGAACAGTAGAGCGGTATTTAGTCCATTTTTGGTCTATCTCTCCCTGAGGAATTTTAGCGTCTAATTTTGATGATGAAGCCATATAGTATAACTTTTAATGCTTAATTATTTAATGATTCCTAAGTACATGGTTATTGGCATAGCTGCAAATAGCGCACAAACCACAATAGAAAAAATGGTTCCTACTTTCTTGATAAGCGGCGTGTATTTTCTATGATTTAAACCCAGTGTTTGAAACGCAGATGGAAAGCCATGCAATAAATGGTAGCATAAAGAAATAACACCTACCATATAAATAACTACAAAAACCGGGTTAGCAAATACTTCTTTCATGTGAGCAAAGGTATCGTGCTCTGTACCAGTATATACAGCTACTTTAGTAGGAATCCAGAAGTTGGCCCAATGCACTACAAAAAAGATAAGTAATAATGAACCTAAAACACCCATGCTGCGGCTATACCATTTGCTGTTAGCCTTACCGTCGGTTACGGCATATTTTACAGGGCGGGCTTTGTTGTTATGCAGCGTAAGAATAAGAGCCTGTATCATGTGGGTAAAGATGCCGGCAAACAATACAATCTCCATAATGCGGATAAGGATGTTGTGAGCCATAAAGTGAGCTACCTTGTTAAAAAGTACACCCCCATCGTTTACAAAAATGCAGGAGTTGCAACCCACATGCACTATTAAGAAGGTTATGAGGAACAAACCCGTTATACCCATAACTAATTTTTTGCCTATGCTCGACTGAAGAAAGTTTTCTTTGCTCATAATATTAAATACATTTAACGGATGCGAATTTACATACCGAAAGCCACACTATCAAACCTAAATGTGAACAGGTTAGTTTGTAATGATTCTAAATAATACAGCTAAACTGCTACCTCTGCTTTAATATGTGGATGTGGATCATAACCCTCTAAGGTAAAGTCATCGAATTTAAAATCGAAAATGTTTTTAATTGTAGGGTTAATTTTCATTATAGGCAGCTTACGACAATTTCTGCTTAGCTGTAAATTGGCTTGCTCGATGTGATTGGAGTATAAATGCGCGTCACCAAGTGTGTGTACAAAATCACCTGCTTGCAAGCTACAAGCCTGTGCAATCATCATGGTAAGTAAAGCATACGAAGCAATATTAAAAGGAACTCCCAAAAAAATATCGGCACTGCGTTGATATAACTGACAACTTAACTTACCATCTGCCACATAAAACTGAAAGAATGCATGACAAGGCGGTAACTTCATTTTATCTATCTCGCCCACATTCCAGGCGCTTACAATCATTCTGCGCGAATCAGGGGTTTTCTTTATCATCTCTACTACTTGCGTAATCTGATCAATATGTCTGCCATCGGGGGTAGGCCAGTTGCGCCATTGGTAGCCATAAACCGGCCCTAAATTACCATTGGCATCAGCCCAATCGTTCCAAATGCTTACTCCATTATCTTTTAAATATTTAATGTTTGTATCACCTTTTAAGAACCAAAGCAACTCGTGTATAATAGATTTTGTATGAAGTTTTTTAGTAGTAAGCAAAGGAAACCCATCCTGTAAATTATAACGGGATTGATACCCGAACACACTGATAGTTCCTGTGCCTGTCCTGTCAGTTTTTTTAGTGCCATGTTCAAGCACATGCTTCATTAAATCGTGATATTGTTTCATGTTTCAAAAATATAAAAATTTAGTAGGACACATAAATAGAGTTCTAAACATTAGTGTTTTATTACTAAAAAACAATATTAGTCTTTGATTTTGTATCTTTGCCAAATAGTTAAAGATACAATGGATAAGCGCAGACCACAGGGTGGCTCTAAATTTGGAGCAAAGAAAAGCAGCCCTTTTAAAAAAGACTTTCAGGATAAACCAAAAAGAAGTTTTGATAAAGATAGTGCTTCCGATAAAAGTTTTGATAAGCCTAAACGTAGTTTCTCTGATAGAAACGAACGCCCTTCCTTTTCGGACAAGCCTAAAAGAAGTTTTGGTAAAGATTCTTCCGATAAAAACTTTGATAAACCTAAGCGCAACTTCTCTGATAGAGGCGAACGCCCTTCATACACTGATAAGTCTAAAAGAAGTTTTGGTAAAGACTCTTCTGATAAAAACTTTGATAAACCTAAACGCAATTTCTCTGATAAAGGAGAGCGCCCTTCTTATGCCGATAAACCTAAAAGAAGTTTTGATAAAGAGACCGGTGAAGAAAAACCTAAACGTGCTTTTGCCGACCGTGGTGAACGTGCCAAGTTTTATGCTGATAAAAACGAAAGGAGTAAAGAGAAAAAAAGTTCTTTTGAACGTGGCGAACGCGCCCCTTACGACCCAAGTAAACCTAAGAACTATAAAAAGGATTATTCTAAAAAGAAAGACGTTGTTGTTACCAACGCCGATAAAGGGCTTACCCGCTTAAACAAATACATATCTAATGCAGGTATATGCTCTCGCAGAGAGGCAGATGATTTAATTAAAAGCGGCTGTGTTAGTGTGAACGGAAAGGTAATTACTGAGTTGGGCTATACCGTAAAAGCAACGGATGAGGTTAATTACTCAGGTACCCGTTTGAAATCAGAAAAACATGTATATCTGTTACTGAATAAACCAAAAGATTATATTACCACTGCCGATGATGAGCGCGGACGCAAAACGGTTATGGAACTGGTGGCAGGTGCCTGCAAACAACGTATCTATCCTGTTGGAAGATTAGATAGAAATACCACAGGTTTACTTCTATTTACCAATGATGGGGAGCTTACCAAAAAACTTACACATCCAAAATACGAAATAGAAAAACTATATCATGTTGAACTGGATAAGAATTTAAAGCAGGATGATTTTATTAAACTCAAAGAAGGTTTGGAGCTGGAAGACGGATTAATAAAACCTGATGAGGTTGCTTATGCCGGAGAAACAAAACGTGAGGTGGGTATTAAAATACATTCGGGCAGAAATCGTATTGTGCGCCGTATGTTTGAACATTTGGGTTATGATGTATTGCGCCTTGACAGAACCATGTTTGCCGGACTTACCAAAAAGAATATTCCGCGGGCCAAGTGGCGCTTTTTAACTGAGAATGAAGTTTCTTTTTTAAAGATGTTGAAGTAATTAAAAGGAGAATTGTTACAAACGAATTCCAATGATTAACACATCATCAGTTTGCTCCATTAAACCTTTCCAATCTTTATGGAACTTTTCTAAGTAATCCTTCTGCTCATTCATAGATAAGTTTTGAATAGACATTACTATATCTTTAAACTTCTTCTTCATTAGTTTCTTTTCATTACTACTAAACCGGTCGGCATAACCATCACTAAATAAATAAAGGGATGTAGGAGAAGTGAATTGAAAATTATTTGTAGTAAAAGGTGCTTCGTCGCTGTATTTGCCTATAGGCTGCTTGTCTGCTTTTACTTCTGTCAATTCATTATTTAATATATACCATAAAGAGTTATTGGCACCGCTCCATTGTATATCAATATTATTATTTGACGTTTGTCTTTCAATTCGCAACAGAGAAATATCCATACCGTCTTTTACCTCACTATCACTTTTCTCAAAGGTTTCTATAACTAACTCTCTTGTCTTGTCTAATATAAGTCCGGTATTGGTTAAGTTAAACTCATTTACTGCTCTGTTTAATGCGTTACTGCAAACTACGCTAACCATTGCCCCAGGCACACCATGCCCTGTACAATCGGCTGCAGCAATATAAACGGCTTCTTTGGTTGTGTGCATCCAATAAAAATCCCCGGCAATAATATCCTTAGGTTGGTAGTAAATAAAGCTATGAGGTAAATGCTCTCTTACTGTTTCGACGGTTGGTAGAATAGCCTGCTGTAATCTTTTAGCATACGTTATACTATCAATAATTTCTTTTTGCTTTTCCTCTATCAAGTTTTTTTGTTTTACCACCTCTATGGTTCGCTCAGCAACCTGATGTTCTAAAAGCGCGTTTTGTGCGTTAAGTATCTTTTGTTTCTCTTGCTCAATGGTTTGTTTCGAAAGTATTTGTACCTGTTCAAGTTGAACAAAAAGATTCTTATTGGTTCTGGCAAAATCACGTGCAAGGTATATAGACATAGAAAGAGGGATACTAAGTATAATCATAACAAACATGGTTATAAATAGTATTCCTATAAAATCAAGCCCATCAATATGAACACCATTATTAAATAAAGCAATAACATAAAATATCCCAATTAACCAGAGGAAAACCATTACGCCCGAGGCAATAATCCACGCTCCGTCTTTCTTTTGTTTTACAGCTTGCGAAACCCTGTAGCCGCTATCAAAGCATATTATGGTAATTATAACAGATATAGCTATTGCCCTCGCATCTATTAAGAATTTAAAATGAAACGAATCCAGTATGATAAATAAAAGTACCAGTCCTGCACAAACTTTAAAATACAATGAATACTTAAAGCTAAACAAAGCATATATCATGGCCAAGAAAGAAAAAGAACAGGTATGCAATAAGCAAAATAATAATTCAGTTTAATGGTAAAATCAGGATAAGGGCTGGTTTGTGCAATAGCACTAATTAAAAAGGCAAGAGCCAAAATGCAGGCAAAAATACTGTAGTGTAAGTTAGCGGGTTGTTTGCGATAGAAAAGAAAGATAAGCAGATGTAATAAAGACAGTGCAATAAAGAACCCGAAAATACTCATTAAGATAAATAAGGTAAACTCATAAGCACCGCTAAAACCTGAAATAGCAGCATTAATAGGACTTATTTTAAAAATAAACCCGGCTTTACTTTCGTCATACTTTTTATAATATTCCTGTGCTTTGGTATTAGAATATCTTATAGCAATTACATTGTTTTTGGTTTTAGTAAATGAAACAGCAAAGGGTTCATTTTGTGGGTCAATTCTTTTCTCGCAAGAATCAATAGCACATACTTTACCAAAATGCCTGATTAGTTTTCCATTCAGGTAAATCTGGGAAGCACCGTTATGAGTTATTGAAAAAGCAACAGGCTTGTTTACCAATGTTGTATCAATATTTACAGTTAACCTAAACCAAGCTATATTATTAAAGTAATCTTTTGGTAAATCATCTATATTAAGTCTAGACTTTACCGAATCCCATAAGACATCCTTGTAATCAGGCTTTGCCCAATCGGTGTTATCTCCTTTGTGGTATTTCCATTTATCGGTAGAAATCTTCTGTAATCCTGCCTCTGTGCTATCAGTAATTGCAGAAGTAACAATTACTTGCGAAAAAACAGTATTACAAAAAACAAATAACAGGCAAACTACAGCATACTTCTTTAAACTATTCACAATTCAAATATAAATAAATAATTAGCTAATTTTGCCCTTTCCATAAATTATGAGCACCTTAAATAATCTTATTGCAATATCCCCGATTGACGGGCGTTATAGAAACACTTGCGCGCCTTTTGCCGATTACTTTAGCGAGTATGCGCTTATTAAATACCGTGTGTGGGTAGAAGTAGAATACTTTATTGCCTTGGTAGAATTGCCTTTGCCACAGTTAAAGAATTTTCCAAAGGAAGATATTACATCGCTAAGAAATATTGTAGCGTATTTTAATATAACTGAAGCAGAGAAAATAAAAGCAACCGAGAAGATTACTAACCATGACGTGAAAGCAGTTGAATATTTTTTGAAAGAGAAATTTACGGCGCTTGGGTTAGATAAATATAGCGAGTTCATTCATTTTGGTTTGACCTCTCAGGATATTAATAACACGGCCATTCCGCTTAGTTTAAAGAAATGTTGCGATGAGGTTTTTATTGCTTCCATTAAAACCCTGATTGATAAGATAAAAGCTTTTGCACAGGATTGGAAAGATATACCCATGCTTGCCCGCACACATGGGCAGCCTGCTTCGCCAACCAGTTTGGGTAAAGAGCTGATGGTATTTGCCGAACGTTTGCAATTGCAGTTAAACACGTTAAAACAAAACCCCTACCCTGCTAAGTTTGGTGGTGCTACCGGAAATTTTAATGCGCATCATGTGGCATATCCTACTATTAATTGGATTGATTTTGCCAATACGTTTGTGAATGAGAAACTTGGTTTGCATCGTTCGCAACATACCACACAGATTGAGCACTATGATTATTTAGCTGCCTGGTTTGATAATGTAAAACGCATCAATACCATACTGATTGATTTCTCGCGTGATATGTGGACTTATATCTCGATGGAATACTTCAAACAAAAGATAAAAGAAGGTGAGATTGGTTCATCGGCTATGCCGCATAAAGTAAATCCTATTGACTTTGAGAATGCAGAAGGTAACCTTGGCATCGCTAACGCGTTGTTTGAACATCTTTCGGCAAAACTTCCTATATCAAGACTTCAGAGAGATTTAACGGATAGTACTGTTCTTAGAAACATCGGAGTTCCTATAGCGCATAGTTACCTGGCTTATCAATCTATCCTTAAGGGATTGAATAAAATTATCCTGAATGAAAAAGCATTGCATGCCGATTTGGAAAAGAGCTGGATGGTTGTTGCCGAAGCCATACAAACGATATTGCGCAGAGAGGGTTATCCTAAACCTTATGAAGCCCTGAAAGAACTTACACGTACCAATGCTGCCATTACTCAAAATGAGATACATGCTTTTATTGAAACGCTTAAAGTGAGTGATGCCGTAAAAGAAGAATTGAAAAAGATTTCTCCGCATAACTATACAGGAGTGCATAATTTTTAAATGAAGGTTTCGGGTTTTACCATTGCCAAGAATGCCGTTAAATTTGATTATCCGGTGGTGGAGGCCATTACATCTGTACTTCCTGTATGTGATGAGTTTATAGTGAATATTGGTAATTGCAATGATGGCACTTTAGAACTTATACAAGCCATTAATTCCCCAAAAATAAAAATTATACAAAGTGTTTGGGATGATAGTCTGCGTGAAGGAGGAAAACTGCTGGCCAATGAAACCAACCGTGCCTTTGATGCAATTGATAGTAAAAGCGACTGGGCTTTTTATATACAGGCTGATGAGGTATTGCACGAAAAGTATTTGGATACAGTGCGTGCGGCCATGGAAGCCAATAAGTATGATATGAAAGTAGAAGGGCTTTTGTTTAATTACACCCACTTTTATGGAAGTTATGATTACGTAGGTAATTCAAGGCGATGGTACAGGAATGAAATTAGAGTGATACGCAACGATAAGCACATACGTTCTTATAAAGATGCACAGGGCTTTAGAAAAAATGATGAGAAGCTGCACGTAAAAGCTATAGACGCTTCTATTTATCATTATGGTTGGGTAAAACCACCAAAGGCACAGCAGGATAAGCAAAAGAGTTTTCATAAAATGTGGCACGATGATGAGGTAGTTAAAAAAATGGTAAGTGCTGCCGATGAGTTTGATTATAGTACTATTGACAGTTTGAGCAAATTTACCGGAACACAGCCTGCCGTAATGCAAAAACGCATACAAAACCAAAACTGGGATTTTACTTTTGATACATCTAAAATAAACCTGTCGGCAAAAGACAAACTACTGGCGCAAATAGAAAAGCTTAGCGGCTGGCGTGTAGGCGAAAACAGAAATTATACCCTAATTTAGCCAAAAGAATAAATAAATACTATGAAAATATCTCCTGTTTTTACCTAAACGTAAATCTAAATTGACCGTCAAAGTGTTAAAACTGAAAAGTTGAGTGTCTGATTTGCGTAGTAAAATGTATAATTTCCTTAGTTTAAATCGTAAAGTGCTCTTGTAGTATATAAACTACGCAATTTAGAGTATAAACTAAGGAGTTTAGGTTGTGAACCGCGTAATTCAAATTTCAAACTACGCAATTTACTATCTAAACTAAAGAGTTTAGTATATAAACGCAGCAGTTTAGAGAATAAAGTAGGCTCATAGTATTTGAACTGCGCAATTTGTACACTGAACTAAGGAAATTAGGAAGTGAACTTTCCTGTTCAAACAATAAAATATTCGCCAAGAAAAGTGAAACAAGTAATTATAAACATAAACCAATAAAAATAAAACACCATGGCCCGAGCCGCAAGACGAACAGCGTGGTACATATAGTATAAACGTAGTAATTATAACCGTTACCGGAGTTTAATCTAAGTTAATAGGTATAATTTAAAAGCCCTGCCTTGCTGGGGGTGGGGGATTTTTGCTTGATAGTTTTAATTACATTTGAGTATCTTTGAAATAGCCATTATGAAAAAAGCATTACTTTTTCTCTTTGTCATTGCGAGCGAAGCGCGGCAATCTTATCTCATAACAAAATGCCCTTTCTTAGCAGTAGGAAGGGTTTTTTGTTATATTTAATCTTGTATATTTGATTAGGCTTTATAGATGCTAATATTAAATAAGAAACTATGCTTTGGAATAAAAACGAAAAATATTTAGAGATTCCTTTTGATAAAGAGTCCGAATTGGAAGATGCGGTTAATGAAGTAAAGAGTGCTTTATTTAGCTCTAACAGAATATATTTAGATGATAAAAAGAAAATAGGGAAGCAAGGCAGCACTAACAATTTGCCTGATGGGTATTTAATAGATATGACAAATCACCAAGACCCAAAAATATTCGTTGTAGAAAACGACCTTGCTCGGCACCAATCTTTAAAGCATATAGCAGTTCAGATTTTGGAATTTTCATTATCATTTGAAGCTTCAAAAGTTAAAGTGAAGAATATTATTAAAGAGATGTTGCAAAAGCGACCTACTGATTGGAAAACATGTGAGGATTTCGCAAGAAAAAATAGTTATGAAAACGTAGATTACTTATTAGAGTCAATTATTCATAAAAAAGATTCTTTCAATGCCTTATTAATAATTGATGAATTAGACGAAGAATTAGAAACAGTTTTAATAAGTAAATTTAAATTTCCAGTAGAAGTTATTACTTTAAAAAAGTATAAAAAACAGAAAAGGAAACATACTTTATGAATTTGAGCCTTTTCTTAATGAGGTTATAGAGGATACAGAAAAAGTTGATATTTCCGATATAGACACTATAGTTATTCCTGCAAGAGAAGATGGTTTTAAAGAAGTGTTTATTGATGAAAATTGTTGGTATTCAATTCGCTTAAACTCATCAATGATTCCTAAAATAAAATATATTGCTGCTTATCAAGTGGCTCCAATATCAGCAATAACCTATATAGCAGAAGTCAAAAGCATTAAACAATGGAAAAACACAAATAAATATGTATTATATTTTAATAGCCCTGCTAAAAAAATTAGAAAAGTAGGATTAGGTAAAATAAAAGGAAAAGCACCACAAAGTCCAAGATATTCTTCTAGACAAAGAATAATGAATGCTGAGACTTTAGATAATGTATTTTAATAAATAGAACCATGTCTGAAATAAAATTTAAAATAGCCGTATTAATTGATGGCGATAATGCCGAAGCAAGCATTATAGAGCAAATGCTGAACGAGGCATCCAAATTCGGGCGCATTACCATCAAACGCATTTATGCCGATTGGACCAACCAGCACATGAACAGCTGGAAGAATAAATTAAACCAGTTTGCTATACGCCCCATGCAAAAATTTTCTTACACCACCGGCAAAAACTCTACCGATAGTGCTTTGATTATTGATGCCATGGATATTATGCACGCCAAACTGGTAGAGGGTATTTGCATTGTTTCAAGCGACAGCGATTATACCGGGCTTGCCAACCGCCTGCGCGAAGAAGGTTTTTTTGTAATGGGTATGGGCAAAGCTCATACCCCGGAAGCTTTTGTAAAATCTTGCGAAAACTTTATTTATACCGAAGTGCTTACGCCACCTAATGAAAAAAGAATTCCCGAAAACAAAAGGAATCAGCCCAAACCAGTTAATTTAAAAATTGTAGGAAAAACAGAGCTTCCGGTTTTAACAAACAAAATAACCAATAAGCCTATTGATATTACCTTAATTGATAACGCCTTTCAGATAGCTATTAACGACCTTACGGGCTTAGCTCCGGCAGGAGAGTTAGCTAAAGCCATCCGTAAAATAGATTCCTCTTTCGACTCGCGTAATTTTGGGTACAATTCTTTCAAAAAATTCTTAGAAGCCCTGAAACCAAAATACGAAATAGTTGTAAATGATAAAGGGACTATGCTGGTTAAGAAAAAGGAGTAAGTAATACGAATACGCCTAAAATAACTTTTCTAAATATTTTACTAAATTAGAGCATATTATAAAATAGTGCTCAAGTACCGCAAGCTGCTGCTTATTATAGTTTCCTCTTTATTACTTACTTCGTGTGTAATACACCTAAAACATGGGTTTCAGATATGTTTTAACAAGCGATGTGTTTACGGAAAATTATATGACAAATACCTGAAGTTTAAAATAAATATGAATGCCAGTATTTATACTGCATCCAGAAAATTTAAAAGAAAGAGAAGTGATAATAAAGGCAGTGCCAAATTAAACCAGAAAACAAAAACAGATTCAAATTACGCAGCTAATAAATCAGCTAACTCCTCTTCAAAAAAGGAGAAGATAGATTCAAAAGCATCTGCGGTTACTATTAATAAATCGGATACTTTGAAAGGAAGTAAAAGCACTCCTTATAGCAACCTAGATACGGTTTCAACAAAAGTAAATTCAAACAGCAAAGACAGTGTAAAACAGAAATGCCAACAAAATCTAATTATTCACTATCCATTTGATGTGGCCCAATTGTCGGACTCTGACAAAGTAATTATTTCAAAAGAAATAGCTAAGAATGGGATTGCCAAAATTACCATTACCGGATATACCGATAGTATTGGTGGAGACGGCAAGTACAACAAACAACTTTCTTTTAAACGAGCTAAAATCATCAGTATGTACCTTTTGGATTTAGGGGTAGGGAGAAACAAGATACTCTATAACGGACTATCTTCTACCTCTCCTTTGGCAGATAATAGTACCGAGCAGGGCAGGTGGCTAAACAGAAGAACAGAGATATTGATTGAGTATACCTGTAAATAGTGCATACAATGGATTTTTTGTTTTAAATAAGTTGAGGTCTGAAAACACTAAGTGATGCATATCACCTTCTAAAATGATGTAGGATATTCTTAAAAGATTTAAGTGAACTTAAATTTGTCGGTATATTTTATGCATATGGTAAACACAATTGAATCTAAAAGAAACGCCCAAAAAGCTAAATTATATGCAGCCATGTATGTTGTAGCAATGACTTTGGTAGTAGCTTATATAGAAAATACAAAGTAGTATTAAAGGATATTAAAAACCCACATTAGTAAACGAGCCCGAAATGGTTCCTGATGAAGTATTGGTAGGTGTATATTCCTGCGCAGAAAAATTAAAAGAAGCCGAAATTAAACGATTAACCATATCAACTTTGCTGACGGTAATGCTGCCCGTATGCGAGGCATTTGTATTATAAAGAAAAGAACCTGACCCCGAAGTATAAACTCCGCTATTACCGCCTGAAGAAGCCGTTGCATTTAAAGTAAATGTGCCGGGGGCGGTTATAGATCCGCCAGTAACCGTTATCTGCACCGTTTGATAATTGCTGGTATTGCTTGCATTACTGCCTGTTACTTGAAGAGGCCCGCCTTGGGGATTAGTAATTGTATATTGAACACCTGTAGCTGCAATGCCCAAAGCAGTAAAAGAAAAAGTAGGGGGTATAGCAGTAGGGGTAGGTGTGGGAGCAGGGGATTTCTTTTTACAGGATAGCGTTGCAACTACCAAAACTAATAAGGCGGAAAAAAGCAGAATACTTTTTATTCTCATGTGGTTTATTGAGCAGTAAATATACTTATTTTTAAAATACTTTGCTTTTGCTTATTAGTATGGCTTTCTTACATTTGTCTTTTAAGCATTTAATTTAAATACGATGAAAGGAATAATTTTAGCCGGAGGCTCCGGTACACGTTTGCACCCGCTTACACTTGCCATGAGCAAACAAATGATGCCTGTGTATGATAAACCGATGATTTATTACCCCCTATCTATCTTGTTAATGGCAGGTATTAACGAAGTATTAATTATTTCTACCCCTACTGATCTACCCAACTTTGAAAGGCTTTTGGGAGATGGTTCTCAAATAGGTTGTAAGTTTTCGTATGCAGTACAAGAAGTTCCAAACGGCCTCGCGCAGGCATTTGTTATAGGAGAGAAATTTATCGGTAAAGAAAATGTAGCGCTGGTGTTAGGCGATAACATTTTTCATGGAATAGGATTAGGCCGCCAATTACAAACCTGTAAAAACCCCAATGGAGGAATTGTGTTTGCTTATCACGTAAGCGACCCTGAGCGTTATGGTGTAGTTGATTTTGACGAGAACCATAAAGTGCTTTCTATTGAAGAGAAACCTGCTAAGCCAAAATCTAATTATGCAGTACCGGGTTTGTATTTCTACGATAACTCGGTGGTAGAAATAGCCAAGCACTTAAAACCAAGTCCACGTGGCGAATATGAAATTACCGATGTAAATAAAAAATACTTAGAGCAAAAGAAACTGGAAGTACGTATACTTGACAGGGGTACCGCCTGGCTTGATACGGGCACCTTTGCATCGCTTATGCAGGCAGGGCAGTTTGTGCAGGTTATAGAAGAACGTCAGGGATTAAAGATTGGTTGTATTGAGGAAATTGCTTACAACATGGGCTACATCAACAAAGAGCAATTACATAGAATAGCTCAACCCCTAACTAAGAGTGGTTATGGAACCTATCTGCTGAAATTGTAAAGGAAATTTGTTGGGTATTGAAACCAAACTATGAACGAAAACCCCTACAAAAAATTAGCGGCCGTCTTTGATGATTACTTTACACCTTTAGTAAATGAATTACCTAAGCACCCACAAAATTTATATCAGCCTGTAACTTATTTTTTAGGCTTGGATGCCAAACGTATTCGTCCATTACTTGCCTTAATTGCTGCTGATTGTTTTGATGCTAAAATAACAAAAGTATTACCTGCGGCTGCGGCAGTAGAGTTGTTTCATAATTTTTCTTTAATCCATGATGATATTATGGATAATGCACCTTTGCGGCGCGGAAAACAAACCGTTCATGAAAAATGGAATAGAAACATTGCTATTTTAAGCGGAGATGTTTTGTTAGTAAAAGCCTATCAGGAACTTGCCAAATGCAAAAAAGAAACTTCTATTCAATTGCAACGCATTTTTTCTACCACTGCTATTGGATTATGCGAAGGTCAGCAACTGGATATGGATTTTGAAACCCGAAGCAACGTAAGCATTGATGAGTATATTGAAATGATACGCTTAAAAACAGCTGTGTTATTGGGTTGCAGTATGCAAATGGGTGCTATATGTGCTAAGGCTTCAAAAGAAGATGCGGACTTGTTTTACAGAGCAGGAGAAAAATTAGGAATTGCTTTTCAGTTAACTGATGATTATTTAGATGTATTTGGTGTCGCCGAAAAAGTTGGCAAGCAAACAGGTGGTGATATTATTGCTAATAAAAAAACATGGCTGCTTTTAAAAGCACTTGAAACAAGTAGTGCTAAACAAAAAAAGGAACTACAAAACTGGCTAACTAAAAAACAGTTTAATCCCAAAGAGAAAGTGGCTGCCGTAAAAGATATTTTCATTTCGCTTAAATTAAATAACAGTTTACAAAAGCAAATTGATTCTTACTATCACCAGGCTATTAAACTTTTAAAAACATCTTCGGCTTCAAATAAAAAAATAGAAACTTTTGCTTTGTTTGCTCAAAGTTTAATGAAACGTAGTAAATAACATGAAACCCGAATCAAGCACTCCTCCCGATTTTTTCGATATGGTTTATCAGGTGGTGCGCCTTATTCCTAAAGGCAGGGTTACCTCTTATGGTGCTATTGCAAAATATTTAGGTGCAGCAGGTTCATCCCGTTTAGTAGGCTATGCTATGCATGGCGCACATAATCAAAAACCAAAAGTGCCTGCACACCGTGTAGTTAATCGTAATGGCTTGCTTACAGGCAAACATCATTTCGCTAATCCATATGAAATGGAGGAATTGCTCGCGAAAGAAAAGATAAAAGTAGTGGATGATAAAATAATTGATTTTGCAAAACACTACTGGGATCCTATGGTTGAATTGTAGAGGATTTACTTGCAGCTAAAATGCATGCCCTAAGGAAAAGAAGAATTGTCTGTCTTCTTGAGAAAGTGCATAATCAAAACGAAGTATTGTATTTACGTTCCAGGCAATGCGCAGTCCAAGTCCTTCAGAGTATCTGAAATTCTCTGTATGATTTAAACGGCTTAAATTATCCCACACACCACCTACATCAAAAAACGGAACAGCACTAAAAGCAAGATATTGTTTTAATATTTTGCATTGAGCAAAACGGCAACGTAATTCAAAGTTGTTAAAATTCATAACTCGCCCTAAGAAGCGGCTTTGCTTATAACCCCGTAGCGTAGAGCCTCCGCCCAAACCCTCAATACTTCCTTCAGAACTCCACTCATCCTGATATTCATAAAAAGGGGCATTCCCTTGTGTATAACCCATGGCAATTCGTCCTGCAAAAGTTACACGTTTAAATATTTTTGGTAAAACAGGCTGATAGATATTATAATGGAAAAAGGTTTTATTGAAGTTATATTGAGAACCTAATGCTATTAAAGATAACTCATTTGTTAACTCTGCAAAAGAACCTTTACTGGGGTCGGTTTCTAAATCGCGGGTATCATAAATTAAACCAAGCTGTGCAAAGGTTATTAAGTTCTGTCCGAAACCGACTATGTTTTTTGCGTTAGCATCCTGTTCTAAGAAAGAATTTGAATTAAGTGGAGTTGAAAGATTAACGCTTCCAATTTCATATCCCACAAGCGTGCGCAATCGGCCTTCATAAAAAGAACGCTCCATGCTGACATTTAACACAGCTTCCTTTTTGGTATAGGTATTATAATAAGCACTAATATTTTTTAAACTATTATTATAATCATTATAAGAAGAATATCCAGTACCTGTTTGCGGATTAACCAATGGGATAAGGCTTTTTTCGGTAATGCCGAAGTATAATAGATTAGGATTTACTTCATAGGCTGCTTCGCCACGCAAACGCCATTTGGTATTAAAGATGTAAGGGATATCCCAAGTCAACTTAACTTCTCTTTGCAACTTGGTTGTTACAAATACGGCTAAATCAATCTCAGCTCTATAAGGTGTATAAGCAAAAAAGGGATCTTTTTTCTTGCCGTTAAAAAACAAAGAGCCCTCTGCCCCTGCCCCAAATCCGTTAATGGGGTCAGAGCTTAAATCGGGTACACCGGTAATGTAAATGCCTTCCTTTTTCTCAGCAAGCTCATCATCAGGTAAGCGTTTTTCTTTTGCAATGACAAAAGGTAGTTTAATTGAATCTTGTTGTTGAGCTTTTATTTTACTTATTACTAGTATGAGTAAAATAATAAGAAATACTTTATTTCTTTCTCTCATACTGGCAGCAGGTAGGTAGCTCCTCATATGCCTTATCATCACCCTTATATGCCATGTTATCATATCCGGCAGCGGCAATGGCTTTTTCAATGGCATCTATATTAGTTTCTCTGCTATCGTATGTTACGATACAAACTTTAGTGGCAGTATCCCAACTGCAAAAAGTAACTCCTTTAAAACGAGCTGCTGTTTCAATATTGTCTTTACAGGTTTCGCAATTGCCCCACACTTTAAAACTTGCCTGCGTAATAGACCCATGCACTGGATGTGTTTCTATAATACCCAAATCTTTTGCTTGCTCTTGTTCTTTATGTTCGCCACAGGCAAATAGAATAACAGTAAATAAAAACAAAATTGAGAACTTCTTCATGACTATTTATTTAGCGCAAAGATGCAACAAAATTTGTCCGAATTGAAACACATCCTCAAAGGAATTGTATAAAGGAACAGGCGCCATGCGAATTACATCAGGCTCGCGCCAATCGGCAATAACGCCATGTGCAGTAAGTTGGTTAAACAATTCTTTTCCTCTGCCATGCGGCACCATAGAAAGCTGACAGCTTCTTTCTTCAGCAGGTGTTATCACTTCAAAGTATTTCTCGGGTGTATCTGTTAGGCCATTTACCTGATTAATTATAAACTCTAAATAACCAGTAAGTCGCTTACTTTTAGCGGTTAGTCTATCCATGCCTGCTTCATCAAAAATATCCAACGATGCTTTGTAAGCCGCCATAGATAAAACCGGCGCATTGCTTAACTGCCATCTTTCTGCAGTAGGCATGGGTATAAACTCAGGTTCCATTTTAAAACGGGTTTCCTTATCATGTCCCCACCAACCGGCAAACAAAGGCAAATCAAAATTGCGTAAATGCTTTTCGTGTACAAATGCTCCTGCCACAGAACCCGGACCTGCATTTAAATATTTATAACTGCACCAGCAGGCAAAATCAACCTGCCAGTCGTGCAGATGCAATTTTATGTTTCCGGCAGCATGTGCCAAATCAAAACCACAATAGGCGCCGGCTTTATGAGCCGCTTCAATAATGGTTTTCATATCCAATACATGTCCGCTGTAATAATTTATGCCACCAAATAAAACTACCGCCAATTCATTTTTGTTCTCTTCAATAGCCTTTAGAATATCCTCCGTGCGCAAACTCTTCTCCCCTTCGCGAGGCTCAATTTCTATCAGCGCATCTTTATAATTAAAGCCATGAAACTTAACCTGCGATTGCAAGGCATATAAATCAGACGGAAAAGCCTTAGCCTCGCAAATTATCTTATAACGTTGCTTAGTAGGACGGTAAAAGGAAACCAAAAGCAAATGCAGATTAACTGTAAGCTGGTTCATCATCACTACCTCCTGCGGCAAGGCGCCAACAATCTTCGCAGTCTTTTCAGTAAGAATTTCATGGTACGAGAACCAGGGGTTGCGTGCATGAAAATGCCCCTCTACACCAAAGCTTGCCCAGTCTTCCAGCTCATTCAGCACATAATCTTGCGTGGTTTTTGGCTGAAGCCCCAATGAGTTGCCCGTAAAATAAATCACAAACTTGTTATTCAGTCTTGGGAAATAAAAACGCTGACGAAAATCCTTCAGTTCATCATTCTTATCCTGCGCCTGTGCATAAGCTAACGTGTTTTCCATATTTGAAGTAGGTAGTAAATATTATTCTTCAAAATAAGTAATTTTTTATTTTAAAAACACTATTCAATACTATACTTTCGTGGTAGTAATTTCTTAATCATAATAACTATGACTTACCCCTATCAGATAAAAACGCTGGAAGAATATAAAGCAGCATATACTAAAAGTGTAAAAGAGCCTGAAGCCTTTTGGGCATCGGTAGCCGAAAACTTTACTTGGAAAAAGAAGTGGGACAGTGTGTTGGAATGGAACTTTACTGAGCCAAGCATAAAATGGTTTAAGGGCGGAAAGCTGAATATTACAGAGAACTGTTTGGACAGGCATTTGGCAACCAACGCCAACACGCCTGCTATTATATGGGAATCTAACAACCCGAAAGAGCAGCACCGCACACTTACCTATAAAGAATTGTTTGATAAGGTTTGTGCTTTTGCGAATGTTTTAAAAAACAACGGCGTAAAAAAAGGAGACCGCGTTTGTATATACATGGGCATGATACCAGAGCTTGCCATTGCCACACTTGCCTGCGCGCGTATTGGGGCTATACATTCGGTTATTTTCGGAGGGTTTTCTGCACAGGCCATTAGCGACAGGTTACAGGATGCACATGCCGAATATATTGTTACCTGCGACGGAGCTTTTAGGGGCACAAAAGATATTCCGTTAAAGAGTGTGATTGATGATGCACTAATTGCTTGTCCGTTTGTGAAACGCGTTATTGTTTGCACGCGCACGCGCACTGCTGTGAGTATGATTAAAGGTAGGGATGTTTGGTGGGAAGATGAAATTAAAAAAGTAGAAACGCAGGGCAATCCTCCTTGTCCTGCTGTAGAGATGGATGCTGAGGATATGTTGTTTATTCTGTATACTTCGGGCTCTACAGGCAAACCTAAGGGTGTTGTACATACTTGCGCAGGTTATATGGTGTGGGCTAACTATACGTTTGTAAATGTGTTTCAATACAAACCCGGACAAGTACATTTTTGTACAGCCGATATAGGCTGGATAACCGGGCATACGTATATTGTGTATGGTCCGCTTAGTGCAGGCGCTACCAGTTTGATGTTTGAAGGTATTCCTACCTATCCGGATGCAGGAAGGTTTTGGGATGTAGTAGATAAGTTTAAGGTAAATATTCTGTACACTGCGCCCACAGCTATTCGCAGCTTAATGAGCTTTGGTTTGGATACGGTAAACAATAAAGATTTAAGTTCACTACAAGTGCTTGGTTCAGTTGGGGAACCTATTAATGAAGAGGCTTGGCAGTGGTATTATAAAAACATTGGCAAAGAAAAATGCCCTGTGGTAGATACCTGGTGGCAAACCGAAACAGGCGGCACACTCATTTCTAATCTGGCAGGAGTTACGCCACAGAAACCATCTTTTGCAACACTTCCTTTGCCGGGCATACAACCTTGTCTGGTTGATGAGACCGGAAAAGAAATAGAAGGTAATAGCGTTAGCGGAAACCTTTGTATTAAGTTCCCTTGGCCGGGAATTATACGCACCACTTATAACGACCACGAACGTTGCAGACAAACTTATTTCTCTACCTACAAAGGTTTATACTTTACCGGAGATGGTTGTTTGAGAGATGAAGAAGGTAACTACCGTATTACAGGTAGAGTAGATGATGTATTGAATGTTAGCGGACATCGTATAGGCACAGCTGAATTAGAAAATGCGATAAACATGCACTCAGGTGTTATTGAAAGTGCTATTGTGGGTTACCCACACGATATAAAAGGACAGGGTATTTATGCCTATGTTATTTATGATGGCACACACGATCATGATTTAACAAGAAAAGATATTGCGCAAACCGTTAGTCATATTATTGGCGCCATAGCCAAACCAGACAAGATACAATTTGTAAAAGGCTTGCCTAAAACACGTTCTGGTAAAATTATGCGTCGTATACTGCGTAAAATAGCCGAAGGAGATACATCCAACTTAGGAGATATAAGTACTTTATTAGACCCTTCTTTGGTTGATGTTATTAAAAAGGAAGCGTTGTAGGTTTTATCTTACAATAACCAATCTCTTATTCACCACACCTTGATTGCCAATAATACTGATATTATAAATACCTTCAGATAGGCTGTTGGCATTTATACTTGTATTACCGTTTATAGTTTGACTTAAAACAAGCTTTCCGTTTATGTCATATAATTGCATAATTTGTTTTTCATTACTGTATGATTCTATAACAAAATTACCGTTGTTTGGATTAGGGTAAATGTTTATCAGATTATCAGCATCAACTATTTTGCTAATGCCTGTTGTAGATGCTCTATAACTCCATTTCACAGCATCAAAAGCAAGTACCTGTCCACCGGTTCCAGTAGCGTCTCCTAAACGAACATATCCATTTGTATCATTCATCAAAAAAGGAAATGTGCCCAACGAAACCCATTGCCCTGCATGAGTTGCCTGATTAACTGCTACTGTTTGGTTACCACCGCTATAGTATACTTTATATTTTGCGGCAGTTGCCGTTGCACCCGAAGACGGAACATAAGCATAAACCTGATAGTTTCCGGTGGTTGGTAAATTTGGTGTCCATTTTACATAACAAGTATCAACTGTAGCAGAAGATGTTGAATAGGTCCACCACCAATGAGAGAAAGTACCATACCCCCCAGTTTCACTATCCTGATAATACCTCATAAGCGCATTACCCTGGTTATAAATATAAAATCCGTTATTATAGTTAACATCATCTATAAGGGTGTCGCTATAGGTAAGGTGGGTTGATTCAGATGTTACCATCCAATCTATGGTATTCAGGTTCTGATAACCGTTGTTATAGGCAGGCCAATCGTAATAAGAACTTTGTCCGGTTGGATTAGGCCATGTGCCTGTATTTTTGTTTCCATAAGGGTCGTTAAATATAAATGTATGTTGTGCATTTACATACCCAATAGCAACTGTAACATGCCCGTCGCTTGAAAGCGTATTACACATAGAGTAAGGATAGTTGTTGTTTATTTCTGCCTTAATGCCTGCATATGTCATGGTGTCGTTATAAACGGATGTTACATTATGATGCTGAACATAAGGCGACATCATTGTTGCAGGACTATTACTGCCATTCCACATATAGCCGTGACCTCCCCATGCAGAATTATAGCTAGGACAAGTAACAGCAGAAACATCATAAAAAGCCGTATTATATCTGTATTCATCTGCCACATAAGAACCATAATTACTTATATGAGGGTCTGTTGATAAACCATGATTCACCGACGTAGGCCATTTGGGCAAACGGTTATAATACAACATAGTCATAAGGGCACTGGTAGGGGCGCAAGAGCAATAACCATCATCCCATGTAGGGGCATCATAAACCTGATTAACATAAGGAACGGTGCCAGCTATAGTTACTATAGATTGTGTTGAATTAACTGCATTTGCATTTGACTGGCGGAAGTTTTTATTGCCTGATAACTCAGGTGTATATTTGGTTATACTCCTTTTATCTTTTAATAATGAGTTCTGTGTATCAAAAGTTGCCGTTACTATTTCCTGTTTATCAAAGTTGCTGTATAGTATGGTATTGTTAGCGCCAAAAGAAGGGGCTATTTCATTTACATCGGTTGTGCTTGAAATATTATGCATGTTGGTTCCATCAAACGATGCCATAATAATATCAGACCCGCTATATACAAAGTTGGCAACC
Source organism: Bacteroidota bacterium (assembly GCA_003153315.1). Taxonomy (GTDB): domain Bacteria; phylum Bacteroidota; class Bacteroidia; order B-17B0; family Aurantibacillaceae; genus PALSA-968. The sequence goes on along the minus strand of PLYA01000033.1, from coordinate 54,884 downwards.
TCCGTGCGATTATATATAATGTATTGTGAATCATCAGACCATGAAACATTTTGTCCTTCGCCTATTGTATAGGTTTTGCCTGTTGCTTTATTCCAAACCAGTATAGTGCCTGATAGAGTTGAATAAGCAACCTTGTTGCCATCGGGCGACCATTGCGGAAAAGCATACCCGCGCTTACTGTCGGTAATTTGTTTAGACACTCCGGTTATTAAATCAATCATAAACAAACGGTCGTTATCGTTGTTATAAATTACATAATTGCCCTCGGGTGAAACAGGAGTAATGTTCGCATAAACACCCAGATTAAATGTTTTTGTGTTATTGCCATCCACTATATTCAATTCATTACCTATGGTGAAAACCATCTTGCCATTTGTGCTAAAACTTGGCTGTCCGCAAAGTGAAGCAGGTTTTGCCAAAGCAGTGATACTACTTGTTTCTAAATCAAATAGAGAAGGAGTTTGTGTGCCATCTTCGTTTATTTGTTTAAAACCTATTTTAGATTTATCGGGAGATAACATAAAGTATCTGCCACATCCGGGTGAGGTAACCAGCCTTTTTACTCCCTGCTTTTGCACCAAGTAAATAACAGAGCCAAAGTTATCTGCAGCAACAATACCTGCTGTGGTACTTAATGGGTGAATAAAATAACCGGCTGATTCTGCCTTTCTTGCATCGGTATGTTGTTGTGCAAAAATATTTATGGTAAATGCTACGGCGGACGTAAATAGTATTTTCTTCATTTATTCGTTTTTTTAGTTATTGTTTAATTGTACTCATGTATTCGCTTTGCTCGGCTGATTTAGTTTTAGAGTTTATTTAACTATTACTATTCTCTTATTAATTATACCCTCATTACTGATGATGCTTATATTATATACACCCTCACCTAAGTCGCTAATATTGAATGTTAAGTGTTGTGTATGGAATGGAACTTGCTTTATCGTATTACCCAACATATCTGTCATTACTAAAGTGCTGTTTGCATTTACCATTAAGTATTCAACATTTAGCACATCTTTAGCAGGGTTGGGATAAATAGTAATATCATTACTACCCACCAATTTACTAATGCCTGTTGAATTATTCACATGAACACAAATATTACATGTGGCTTCACATCCGTTTCCATCTGTTGCAAGAACGGTATAGCAAGTTGCAACAATAGGGGTTGCAACTACTGAATTGCCGGTAACAGCACTTAAAGTTGCTGCCGGTGCCCATGAATAAGTAGTAGCGCCCGAAGCATTTAATATAGAAGAAGAGCCTACCAAAATTGTATCAGGGGTTGCCGAGCAAGTAACGGTTGGTAAAGGATTTACAATAATAGGAAACGTAGCCGGTGCACTTATACCGCATGCATTAGATGAGATTACAGATAAAGTATAAGTGCCGCTTGTTGGCACGTTAACCGTAACGGACGTAGTTCCTTGCCCTGAAAGAATAACCCCTCCTGCTGTAATATTCCAATTGTAAGTAAGTCCTCCTATGTAAGGTGGTATTCCACCACCAATGGTGTTGTCTAGGCAAACAGGTGATGTGCCCGTAATACTACCTGTACTAACAGGTGACGTTTTAACTGCTACCGTTAACACTGCCGGCGAACTAACACAGCCACTATAATTAGCTATTACAGTGTAGGTGGTATTTATAGTTGGGCTTATAGCAACCTGATATGGATATGTTGGATTTACGGTATAAGAATTTGCAGGCATCCAACTATAAGTAGTACCCGGTAACATATGACTTGCCGTTAAGGAATCTAAAGAGCCTAAACACATTGGATTACTACCACCAAGAAAAATTGATACCGTTGGCAAAGGATTAACCACTACCGTAACAATTACGGGGGCGCTTGGCGCACAACCACTGGCCGTGCCGCTTACAGTATAAATAGTTGTGGTGGTTGGACTGGCTGTTGGGTTGGCTGTATTTGCCCCTGTTAAGGATGAAGCGGGCGTCCATGTATAGGTACTGGCTCCGCTAACGAAAAGACCTTGCGAACTGCCATTACATATTGTATAAGAATTTGAACTTAAAATTAAATTAGGTGGTGGAACCACATTAACCGTAACCGTTGCAGCTGTTGCATTAGTACAACCAAAACTATTTGTACCCGTTACACTATAAATGGTTGTAGTAGTTGGGCTTGCTGTTGGGTTGGCTGTATTTGCCCCTGTTAATGATGAAGCAGGCACCCAAGTATAAGTACTTGCGCCACTAACAGTAAAAGTAACCGAGCCACCATCGCATATTGTATAAATATTAGCTGCTAAAGTATAAGAAGGCAAAGGATTAACACTAACCGTTACTGCCGTGCTTACGGTTGAAGCACCTGTTGTACCCATAACCGTATACGTAGTAGTAACCGTTGGACTGGCAGTAACCATACTACCTGTGGTAGCACTTAAACTTGTTGCCGGAGACCAACTATACGTAGTAGCTCCGCTTGCCGTTAGGGTAGTTGTGCCGCCAAAACATATTGAAGCTGGATTTGCCGTTATCGATAATACAAGAGCTATCTTACGTACTTTATTATTACTTTGATCACCAATGTATAAATTACCGACGGCATCAATGGCTACTCCAGCTGGACCTTGTATTTCTGCAGCTGTTGCTTGTCCTCCATCTCCCGTGTGACCAGGTATACCATTTCCGGCTATAGTGCTTATTATACCTAATGTATTTACCATGCGTATTCGATTATTATTGTAATCAGCTATATACAAATTTCCAGTCGCATCAGTAGCTACTCCATTTGGCCAATATAATTCTGCAGCAGTAGCTATAGCCCCATCACCAGCATATCCTGCTGTTCCAGTTCCGGCAACTGTGCTTATAATCCCCGCAGAAGTTACTTTGCGTATTCGTTGATTACTATAATCAGCTATATACACATTACCTATTGCATCAATCGCTACACCGTCTGGAAAATTTAATTCTGCAGCAGTAGCTACTCCTCCATCTCCGCTGTAACCTGCCGTACCATTTCCAGCTATTGTATTTATAATACCTGTAGTGGTTACTTTCCGTATACGATTACTCGCATCAGCTATATACAGGTTTCCTATCGCATCAAACGCCACTCCATATGGATTTGTTAATTCTGCAGCAGTAGCCGCCCCCCCGTCACCTAACACTCCTTGTGTCCCGTTACCTACATAAGTACTTATAACGCCAGAAGTAGTTACTTTACGTATGCGTTGATTACTATAGTCTGCAATATATAGGTTTCCTGCTGCATCAACCGCAACTCCAAATGGATAATTTAATTTTGCAGCAGTAGCCGCCCCACCATCTCCTCCATATCCTAAAGTTCCGGTTCCTGCAACCGTAGTTATAACCCCCGAAGCAGTTACCTTACGTATACATTGATTATTATAATCAGCTATATACAAATTTCCTACAGCATCAATAACTACTCCGGTTGGATAATATAACTTTGCGTTTGTTGCCTGTCCACCATCTCCGGTGTACCCCCCTACTCCAGTACCAGCAATCGTGTTAATAATTTGCGCTTGTGCTTGCTTAGCTATGCTTGCAATAACGATAAAGAGGAATAAAAGTTTCTTCATAACATTTATTGTTAAGTCTCCAAAGATATAAATTCCTTCCAATACGTTTGTATTATCTTAACATGAAAAGTACCCGATAGCAAACCCTTTCCCTTTACCCCGCAAATTCCGTAAGGAAATCCTAAATTTAGAGAAGCATTTTTGATAAAAGTATGCCCATACTTGAAACAAAGATGGGCATACTTCGTTCAAAGTTGCCCATACTACGTTGTAGTCGATGCATACTTCATTCAAGTTGATGCCAACTTTTTTCAAAAAACGTAAAATCAAGAGAAAAACAGGGCATCTTTCCTCCGAGTCGATGCATACTACATTCAAGTCGAGGCATACTTACTTCAAAGATGGGCAAACTACGTTGTAATGTGGGCAGTTTTCGCGCAAGTATGGGCATCTTTAAACCAAGTATGGGTATACTCATTCGTAAAGTGAGCCTGTTTTCTGTTAAAACAGGGGGGGGTTAGTAAAATGTGCTGTTTTGCGCCTCCTAACGTATAACTGCTACCTTTGCCGCAAAATTTACCTGTGCAAACTTTCAGCGAGCTTAACCTATCTAAACAAATTCTAAAAGCTCTTAGCGATATAGGCTTTGAAAGCCCTACTCCTATTCAGGCAAAAGCATTCCCTATTATTATGAGCGGCAGAGATGCCATTGCCATTGCGCAAACAGGTACTGGTAAAACATTTTCGTATCTATTGCCTTTGCTTAGGCAACTAACCTATTCAGAGCAACGTCAGCCCCGCATACTAATTGTGGTGCCTACCCGCGAGTTGGTGGTGCAGGTAGTAAACGAAATTACCAAGCTTACCAAATATATGAGCGTGCGTTGTTTGGGTGTATATGGAGGTGTAAAAACCACCGACCAAAAACAACAGGTGTATGATGGTATAGATATATTGGTGGCAACCCCAGGCAGGTTGATGGACTTGTATTTGAGCCGCATACTGCAACTAAACTGCATTAAAAAACTGGTTATAGATGAGGTAGATGAAATGCTTAACCTGGGTTTCCGTCCGCAACTGTTGCAAATAATGGAGGCACTACCCGCCAAACGACAAAATCTGTTATTCTCTGCCACGCTTACCGAAGAGGTAGAAAAAATGATTGCCGATTATTTCCACACACCTGAATATATTGAAATGGTGTCGAGAGGAACGCCACTCGAAAAAATTATACAACAGGCTTATAAGGTTCCTAATTTTTATACCAAAGTCAATTTGCTGATGTCCTTACTTTCTACCAATACTACTATAAGCAAAGCTCTGTTGTTTGTAAAGAATAAAAAAGTAGCTGATAACTTGTTTAAAGCCCTAAAGCCCGAATTTGGAACAACCATCGGCATCATTCATTCTAATAAATCTCAATCGCAACGCTTTGAAGCCGTAAAAAAACTACAAGAAGGTAAACATCGTTTATTAATTGCTACCGATGTAATTGCCAGAGGGATTGATATTGCCGACATTACCCATGTAATAAATTTTGATTTGCCTAATGAACCCGGTGTTTATATTCATCGTATTGGCAGAACGGGCAGAGCCGATAAAACAGGGCATGCCATTAGCTTTATTACCAAAGCCGATCACATACATCAGTTAGCCATTGAGAAACTGATGAGTATGGAAATACCTATACTGAAAATGCCTGCTGAGGTAGAGATTTCGGATGAGCTGACTCCGGAAGAAATGCCTGTTAAAAAAGACAAGAACATAAATAAAAACAGAAGAGATAAGAAGCAGGAGCCAACAAAAGGTACTGCTTTTGCCGAGAAGAAAGAGAAGAACAAAAAGATAAACCTAGGTGGTGCCCGCCGACAAGAAAGCCTGAGAAGAAAACTTGAAAGGAGCATTCAAAACAGGAGCAGGGGTAAGAGGTAAGCCATTCTTACAAATTTCTTAAACTAAACTATTTCTATAACCAAAGCGCTTGCTCCGCCTCCACCGTTGCACACACCTGCTGCACCGTATTTACCGCCCAGTCTTTTTAATACACTGATTAAAGAGGTTACCACCCTTGCACCTGAAGCTCCCAGTGGATGTCCTAAAGCAACGGCACCACCATTCAAATTGGTAACCGCATGTGTTATACCAAGCTCTTGCATATTTGCCAGTGCCACGCAAGAAAATGCTTCGTGTATTTCAAAAGCATCCATTTCGCTTAATTTTTTTCCGCTCAATGCCAGTGCTTTTATCATAGCTTTTGATGGTGTAGTAGGAAATTGAGAAGGCTTCTGTTCAGCATCAGCAAAAGCAATAATTTTTGCCAGAGGTTTTATGCCAAGCTCGTTTACTTTGGCTTCACTCATTAATATAAGGGCTATGCCGGCATCGTTTATTTTAGAAGCATTGGCAGCGGTAATAGTTCCAGTTGGCGAGAACGCAGGTTTTAATTGAGGAATCTTATCATAAAACACATGCTTGTATTCTTCATCCTGCGTAATGAAAGTTTCTGCCTTCGTCTTTTTATCTATAATCTTTACTGTATCAATCTCATCTTTATACCAGTTGTTTTCATTGGCTGTATGTGCTCTTTTATAAGATTCTATTGCAAACTCATCCTGCATTTGGCGCGTAATTTTCATTTTGGCAGCCACATCTTCGGCTGCATTAGCCATGTGATAATCGTTATACACATCCCAAAGCCCATCTTTTTTTATACCGTCTAATAACGTGTAATCGCTAATCTTAGTCGGATTCAATGTTCTTTCCAAATAATAAGGTGTTTTGCTCATGCTCTCAAAACCACCGGCAATAATCACATTGCTTAAACCAGCCATAATATTGGTTGCACCAAACATGATAGACTTGGCAGAAGAGGCACATACTTTATTAACGGATGAACAAATAACACTTTCGGATAAGCCTGCAAACAAAGCCGATTGCCTGGCAGGGTTTTGCCCAAGATTAGCGCCTAAAACATTCCCCATAATAACTTCTTCTATGGTATCAGACGATAGCTTTATTTTTTCTATAGCTTTCTTAATAGCAAATGAACCCAATTGAGGCGCGGTAAATTCGGCTAATACTCCGTTAAATCGTCCAATGGGTGTGCGCGACATAGATACAACGTAAACAGGTTTCATGAGTTATTTATATTAATAGTGAATATTAAACTTTAGTAAACACCAAAACTAAACACAATAAGGTGATTATTACTGATTCCTACTTTAAATCTATGTTAAATAACTTATGGGAGGAAAAGGATTGGATTAATTTTCACTGGGCTTTAAATAAGCCTTAACTTTTTCGTTTAACCAAATCAGGGCTTCCTCTCTGTCCTTAAATAGTCTTGTCTCTGCCTGAGGTTTGGTGTTTTGTATATAATGAGATGATTCTATATTACTAACCATATTTTGAGATACCATGGCACGGGAAATAAGATTTACATTTTTATAATTCCTAACCCCCGAAAGCTTTTTGGCTATTTCAGACAATATCACATTCTTTTTATTAAAATTATATAGCAATGCATGCGGTCCACCACCCGAGAGCTCAACTATTTTACTTAAAATATCAAGAGCCATCTTTTCATCTATCTCTCCATCCTTAATAAAGGATATTTCAATTACATGTTCATTTATTTTTCCGATAGTTCCTGCTGAAAACTCCATACCTGATTTCCCCTAATCTATTAAGCGATTAATGCTCGAAAAATACTAAACATATTTTATCTTTTTGCTATGTTTATGTTAAGTCTATCTATATTTGCCAACACATAATATGGAAAAACTTTCTCTCACACTTGTTCAAAGTTCTTTAGTTTGGGAAAGCCCGGATGCTAATATTGCTCACTTTGATAAACTAATCTCTTCTTGCACCGAAACAGATTTGATTGTTCTACCCGAAATGTTTACTACCGGGTTTACTATGCAACCCTCAACCAATGCTGAAAAACATGAAGGTAAAGGTTTGCAGTGGATGAAACAAAAAGCCGCTGAGAAGAATGCTATCATTACAGGAAGTATTTGTGTGGAAGAAAACAACAAACATTACAACCGTTTGTATTGGGTTGGTGCAGATAAAAATTACTTATCTTACAATAAACGCCATTTGTTTAGAATCGGCGCCGAGGACCAACACTATACAATAGGAACAGAAAAGATAATTGCTACTATAAAGGGTTGGAAAATTTTACCATTGATATGTTATGATTTACGCTTTCCTGTATGGAGCAGAAATAAATGGCAGGTAAAGAACAATGAATTAACTGCCGATTATGATATGCTGATATATGTTGCCAATTGGCCCGAAGTTCGCAGCCATCCCTGGAAACAATTATTAATTGCACGCGCTATAGAAAACCAATGTTATGTTGTAGGTGTTAACCGAATTGGTGTGGATGGAAATGGGTTCAATCATACAGGAGATAGTATGGTAATAAACCCTATGGGGGAAGTAATCAGTAATACAAAAGCCAGCAAAGAAAGTGCAGAAACGGTTTCTTTAGATTATGAATTTCTTGTTTCATTCCGTAAGAAATTCCCTGTTGGCTTAGATGCAGATAATTTTACTATTTCAATATAAATAAAATGACCCGAGCCTTCAGGCGAACACCATGTTACCATTATTAAAATAAAAAAGAAACATGAAATTATACATTGGCAGCGACCACGCAGGTTTTGAACTGAAAGAGAAACTAAAAATATATTTATTGGAAAAGAATCATGATGTAACGGATTGCGGTTGCTATACTGCCGAGCGGGCTGATTACCCTGATTACGGACATAAAGTTGCTGAAGGTGTTTTAGCTGATAAAGATGCTTTAGGTATTGTTATTTGTGGAAGTGGCAATGGTATCAATATTACGGCAAATAAACATCCTGGTATCCGTTCGGCACTGTGTTGGTTACCTGAAATAGCAAGTCTGGCGCGCCAGCATAACAATGCCAACATCATGGCTTTACCCGCCCGTTTTATTTCTTATGAAATTGCTATAGAATGTACAGATGCCTTTTTAAGCCATACGTTTGAAGGTGGCAGGCATCAAGACAGGGTTAACAAAATAGAGGTTTGTTAAAAACCTTTGGATAAATAAAAAGTCTTAAATACTATTTAGCCTATATATTCGTTGTTTAAAAATAATCCTATGCTAACTATGACTCTTGAAAACGTTTTAACCGAAATAGAAAATCAGGTATTAACGATTACCATTAATCGTCCGGATAAACTGAATGCACTGAATGCTAAAACCATTGAAGAACTTCATGAAACTTTAATAGAAGCCGAAAACAATAAAGAAATCCGTGCCATTATTATTACAGGCGCAGGCACTAAATCATTTGTAGCAGGCGCTGATATTGCCGAGTTTGCCAATTATGATATTGAGCAAGGCAAGAGATTAAGCGCTACCGGACATTTTAAACTGTTTAATTTTATTGAGAACTACTCCAAGCCTGTAATTGCAGCCGTTAATGGATTTGCTTTAGGCGGAGGATTAGAGTTGGCTATGGCAAGTCATATACGTGTTGCCAGCGATAATGCTAAAATGGGATTACCTGAAACATCTTTAGGCGTAATACCCGGATATGGTGGCACACAGCGCTTGGCGCAGCTGGTAGGTAAAGGCAAAGCTTTTGAGATGATTACCACTGCCGATATGATTAACGCACAGGATGCTTATAAATGGGGTTTGGTAAACTATGTAGTTACTCCTGAAGAATTGCTTAAAAAATGTAAAGAAATTGCCGCTAAAATTGCAAGCCGTTCTCCTATTTCGGTTAAAACGGCTATTAAGGTTATTAACGCCGGATACAATAATAAGTACAACGGTTATGATGTGGAGATTGAAGAGTTTGGAAAAATGTTTGGTACACACGATTTTAAAGAAGGTGTAAAAGCATTTTTAGAGAAGCGAAAACCTGTATTTAATGGGAACTAAACGTTCTAAATTATTCTTACAATTCTCCATTCTGTATTCTTCATTCTTAATTATTTCCTCCTGTTCATTTAATAAAGTGCTTCCTCCCCCATCAGGTACAATAGATGGTGATACCATGCAACTTATTATTACTGATTTAACACTTACGGAAGCCGCTTTAAATAATGGCGTACTAAATGATACGCTGAAAAAGATAAATGTATTAAGCAAATACCATATCAGCATACAAAGGTTTGATTCCAGTTTTACTTATTACTCTCATAATCCTAAAAAGCTTAAAGAGATTTATACCGGTGTACTTGAAAAATTAAACAGTAAATAAAACAAGGAAGGCGCTATAATTATTAGCCTCACATAATCTACTTGCAATAATTCGTGTGGTTACTTTCAATAAAATTTACATAGATTTGGTCTATGAAAAGATGCATATTCTTTATATTTCTAACAAGTGGTTTATGCTTTTCTTTTGCTCAAAACAAAGATGTAGACTCTCTTCTTCATCTTCTAAAAACAAATAAGGAAGATACTACTAAGGTAATTCACTTAAATAAATTATCCCGCCAATACAGAAACTTAGGCTCATATGATACGGCACTATATTATGCTAATCAAGCTCTTGTAAACGCCGAGAAATTAAATACACCTTACCAAAAAGGAGTAGCTGCGGCTTATACTAATTTAGGAAATGCGTATGTAGATCAGGGTAATTATGAAAAAGCTTTGGACTATTACGCTAAAGTATTGAAAATGGTAGAGGGATGGGGAGATAAAACAGAAATTGCATCAACATTGGGTAACATAGGTGTTGTATATTTTAATCAGGGTGATTTTTTGAAGACATTAGACTACTATTTTAAAGCATTAAAAATAGCCGAAGAGATTGGTAGTAAAAAAGAGATGGCCAGGCATCTTGCCAATATTGGCAATGTTTATATGTATGAGGGAGAATATCAAACATCGTTAGATTATGATTTTAAAGCCCTGAAAATGGCGGAAGAAATGAACATGAAAGGTGGTATCGCATCGGTGCTTGGTAATATCGGGAACATATATTATTACAAAGCTGATTACCCAAAAGCATTAGACTATTATGTTAAGGTATTAAAAATGATGGATGAGCTGGGAGACAGGGATGGCAAAGCATCTATACTGGGTAATATGGGTACTATTTATTCTGACATGAAAAATTACACCGTTGCTTTGGAGTATCTTTTTAAGGCATTGCAAATAAAAGAAGAGATTGGAGATAAAAACAGCGCTGCTTTATGGCTTGATAACATTGGTTCGGTTTATATCACGCAAACTAAATATAAAGATGCTTTTGCTAAATTATACAGGGCGCTTGCTATTGACGACAGCATAGGCGCAAAAGATAATTTACAAGAAGTGTATTATCATTTGAGTACGCTTTATGAGAAATCGAATATAACTCTGCCCGACAGTATGGGCGGAAAGCTTTTAAATATGGAGGGTATGCGCCTTAGGGCTTTATATTACCATAAACGTTTTGTGGCTGTGCGCGATACGTTGTTTAACAAAGACAGCAAAAAACAATTGATGCGTAAGGAGATGAACTATGAATATGAAAAGAAAGAATTAGCTGTTAAAGCCGAACAGGATAAAAAAGACGCCCTTTCCGCAGAAGCAAAACAAAAACAACAATTATTTCTGATACTTGTTAGCTGTATTCTGATACTGGTAGTAGTATTCTCGGTAGTTATGTATCAGCGATTTAAAATAACGCAGAAACAAAAGCAGGTTATAGAAGAACAAAAAATATTGGTTGACAAAGCGTATGACAGTTTGCAGGAAAAGAACAAGGAGGTAACGGACAGTATTCTTTATGCCCGCAGAATACAACAAGCTTTAATTACATCTGAAAAATATATTGAGAACGCGTTAAATAAATTAATGAGGAATAAATAGTTTATAAATGAATCTTTTTAAGAAGATACTTTCTGCTACTTTGTTTATTTTTCTGACTACGCATTTTAGTTACGGACAACCTAATTCCATACAAGCAGCACAATACCCTAATTATATTAAACTGGCAGATTCTTTATATAACACCAAAGAGTATACTAGTTCTGCCCGTGCTTATGAGAAAGCATTTAAAAGTATTGGAGGAAAAGGAATTAGCCATGACCGCTATAATGCAGCCCGTTCGTGGGCAAGGGCATTTAATAACGACAGCGCATTTTTAGAGCTTTTTCATATAGTAGAGAAAGCATTCTTTAAAGATTATAACCGCGTTACTAATGAGGAAGATTTTGAATCTCTGCATGGTGATTACAGATGGGACAGACTTCTTGACCTTATGAAACAAAGTAAGGAGTTTAATTTAGGTTTTGAACGAGTAAATGATTTCGGAGCATTGCCACATCCCTGGTTTCAATGGGGAAGTAAAGATTATATACTGAAGGTTGATTCTACACAAAAACACAGCGGTAAATATTCGATGCTGATTGAGGCACCAAAAGATGTTGCACATCATGCTTTTGGTTGTGTTGCCTGTGCCATTCCTGCTGATTATGAAGGGAAAGAGATTGTGGTAGAAGCCTACATTAAAACAAAAAATATGAATATGCCCGTTGGACTTATGATACGGATTGACAGTAAAATACCCGGTGACATAGTAGCCTTTGATAACATGATGCAGGAGGATATGCAAGGCACAGATGAATGGAGGTTGTATTCGGTTAAACAATCTATTCCAAAAGAAGCAGCTACGTTTTATATAGGTGCTATACTTTCAGGACGTGGTAAATTATGGGTAGATGATTTTAAAATATTGATAGACGGGAAAGATATAAAGTATGCACCTGCTAGGGCTAAGGACACTACAGTTGATTCTCTCTCAAAAACACGGGTACAACAAGTATATGATATTCTATCTTCCAGAAATTTTACGATTAATGTAGAAGACAATAAAGGGCAAGGTGAATATACATTTAGTAAACCCGATGAAACCTGGAAAATGGAATACCGCTATAAACTAAAAAACTCTGATAAACCCACTAAGCTGGTTGATGAAGCAAGGCTTGATTCAAAAAAGTTCGATGCTCTCAGGCGCAGGTTGGCGAATTTGGCTCATTATTGTTATAATACTCCTGAGCCTTATTATACCTATTATAAAATAAGTAACGGAACCGAGAAGGTAGAGTTTTATACCCGATCTTTTGATATATGGACTTTTTTAGTTGATCCTTGGATGAATGACCCTCATCATCCTTACTATACCCCTCCTATTCTCCATTCTAAGTCTCTGAAAAACACACATAAATAGGTTACTTGACTATTCACCATGCCTTTATGCATGTTACAAATGCAAACTAATACCATAACGTAGTATAAAAGATTCTGCCAGAGCCTCACCTGTAATGTATCCTTTTGTTTTATAACCTGTTTGTACAAACAGTCCCAGTTTGTTTTGTTTACTAAATGGCCTTAGCATGATATCAACTTTGCATGCCCCGCCTGTTTGATTTGCCCCGGTTGGTTTTGAATAATTATCAAGCTCAAGGTTTGGCTGATTCCAAATATCGAGATGAAAATTTAGGGTAATTCTTTTTTTATTGATAAGATTAAATCCTTTTAAAGAAATGCCATAAAAGTTATTGAATGCATTATCTCCCAACATAAAATCGGCATTAAGCAACATGCTTTTAAAGCGAACATAATTAATAAAATGATATTGGCTGCCAAAGGGGGTGAGTGAATAATTAAATGCAGGCAGGTAGCGCACATTACCCAATTTAATCATAGGTATTTTACTTAATTGTTTTTGTCCTTTAATACCATAAGTATAAAGAATAGAAAGGGCTGAATAAATTTGAATGGGGTTTGCAAAAGAAATAAGGCTTTGATTGGAAAGTGTATTGAGGTTATATTTTTCTGTATTTGGTTTTGCATAAAAAAAATTCATATCGTTTATATAAGCAACCATATCGTTATTAGACTTAATCTTTGCGGGGTTTTCCAGGCGGGTTGACCACAAGTAGAGCAGCCCGTTATTTTGCGAAATAAGATAAAGCAATCCCTGCCTATAGTGCAAGGTATCATCCAGCAGCATTTGATTGGTAATATTATTGGCAAGCAGCATTTCGGCATCTACTCCGCCAATAGCTATGGATATATTTTCCTGATATGTAGGAGATTTATAACCCGGACGCAATACTCCACGCTGGGCAAAACCACTCCCATCGCCAAACGGAAAATATAAATTAAGGTTAAAGGAATTTCCTTTGTATCCATACTCTCTATAACGGGCTCCATGCCCAAATACCTCATGCTGCAAAAGGGCTGTAAAGCAATCTATTTGAGCATCCAATAGTAAAAGCTTTGCCATTCTGTAGCCAAAGCCACCTGTTTTTTTTATAAAATTATTTTCTTTGAAAAGGGTGTCTCTTAAATGCTTATCCTCAAACAAATAAAGGGCTTTGTGCAAAGTAATCAGGTTGGCAGAGCCAAAGTTTTGCGACTGATTTTCGTCAAAAATAATTTGGGAATATGATTGTGCCTTGGTGTTTAAAGAAACCAAAAGGCTGATGGTAAGAATTTTTAGTAAGAAGAATGATGCGTGTTGTTTTCTCAACCCTTTCATTCTCTTAGTATGCATGAGCAAATATAAAATTCTATGCCCTAACTATTTACCATTCCTTTAAAGGCGGCATTTTTATTACGAAGGTCGTGCCCGCCTTCGTAAACAGATTTTAGGTTTACGAGGTAGAACGACCAACCGCTATCGCAACCAAGTCTTATCTTTTCTTTTGATTCTTCGTCGGTTGGGATATTTTTTTGTGATAGTTCTACTATCACATACTCGCCCTTGGCGCTTAATTTGATATCAACCAAACAATTGCCGGCAAAGGAGAATTGAATTCTGTCTTTACCATTGGCCAGTTTTATGCTTCCGTTTTCGGCTATATCATGGTTAAACCAACTCCATTCGTAGGTAAAACCTTTTTCAAAGTTTTCACTTCTGTTTAAACGGTGGCGGTTGGCATCATAATAATTTGCTTTGCTTAAAAACCATTTCTCAATTTCGGCAGGATTAGCCCATGCATCATATATGGTTTCCAATTTGGCTTTTACTGCAATTTTGCGGGTAAAGGATGTCCAGTTAAAGGCTTTCATTTTTTCTTTTTTATATTTATTTTATCTAATTGTGCCAATGCTTTTTTAGGAAGCTTTGCTTTTACAAGATTATATGACTGGCAAATATAGTATTCCCACTGTTTAGTTGTTAACACATTTGCATTTTTTACCAATATCCATTTGTAGCGGGCAACATAAGGGGCGGGTATAATGCCTTGTTGGCTGGACAATTCATCAAATTCTTCATCTTTTACTTTAAACGAAACCTGCAAAGGGGCGCTAAGCCCTACTACACAAAACATTTTTTCGGCAATTAAAAAGCAAAGGTCGTTGCCCCACTTGATATCTTCGGTTACTAAAGGAAGTTTTGTGCAGATGGTTCGGATGGTTTCGATGTTCATGTTTAAAACTTATAGCCGATGTTTACATAGGAATAGCTAAGATACAAAAAACTTACCTAATATTGCGGCCTGACTTCGTAGCTCAGCTGGTAGAGCAGTTGACTCTTAATCAACGGGTCGGGAGTTCGAGCCTCCCCGGGGTCACCACCTCTAAAACCCTTGCTAATCAAGGGTTTTATTTTTCATCTCTAAGGGAATGTCGAACCATTTATTTTAAACCATTAATACTTAAATAGTTAATAAACAGCCAAATTTATTTAATCTTGTATTTTTAAGCTGTTGATGAAATGAAGAAAGGTGATAATTTGGTCTGCGTTAAAAATAAAATCAATTAAAAACTAATTTATGAAAGAGAAAAAAACAATTTGGACAACAATTACAGGTGGACTTGCTTCAGTAGCTCCTATTTTATTTTCAGTATGCAAAGGAGGTGCTTGTGTAGGAGTATGCGTTAGTCCTGTTGCTTCATTATTTGGCATATCATCTGCAACTATTGCAGCTTCTCCAATAGTCAGTGCTATTGAACCCTTATTGATTGCGATTAGTGCTGTTTCATTTACAATCTCTTACTATTCATTGTATGTGTTACCAAAACTAAACAGTAGTTGTAATACAGAAGGAGCTTGTGGCTGTGCACCAACAGATAAAGAGAAACGAAAGATTAAAATTACAAAAGCTATTTTTTGGCTTGGCTTAGTTTTAAGTATTGGGTTTCTTAGTTATTTTGAATATCAAAAATATCAAGCAGCAACAGCTCCAGCTCAAACAGAATGTTCCTCTTCAGGATGCGCTCCGGGCGAATGTTCAACGGAGGCGACAGATACAACAGCATGTGGTTCAACTTGTGATTCATTAAAATGCGGAGACAAAAAGAACTAATTCATTTAAAATTTTAAACCTTAAAACATGAACGCTTCCTACACCAAATTTTTATTTTTCACAGGTAAAGGGGGCGTTGGAAAAACATCTCTTGCTTGTGCTACGTCTATTAAACTTGTTGATGAAGGAAAGAAAGTACTTTTAATTAGTACAGACCCTGCATCCAATCTTGAAGATGTTTTAGGTTATAATGTGCAAGACAAAATAACTCCACATAAAGACCTCAGTAACCTTTTTACTATCAATATTAATCCTGATTCGGCAGCAGATGAGTATCGAGTTAGAGCCTTAGCACCAATTAAAAATGTTGTTTCCAATCAAGAGTACAATAAAATTAAAGAGGGGTTATCAGGCGCATGCACTACCGAAATAGCTTCCTTCGATGAGTTCTCAAGATTTATAACAGGGGAAGGAAATCCGGAGAGTTTTGACCACGTTATTTTTGATACTGCTCCTACTGGTCATACTATTCGTTTATTAGAATTGCCTGCTGCTTGGGATAGTTACCTAGAAGAGAATCCGCAAGGCGCATCTTGTATTGGGCCTTCAACGGCACTTAAAAGCAGTAAAGAGCGATACAAAAAAGTAATGGATAGTTTAAGAGACGAAAAACAAACAACTATCTTTCTTGTATCACGACCTGAAACATCAACATTAAAAGAAGCAGCAAGAACAAATGCTGAATTGACTGCTTTAGGGTTATCGAATCAAAAATTATTAATCAATGGTGTTTATGATGCTATTGATAAGACCGATAAACTTGGGATTAAAATTGAAGAAATAGCTAAAAAGGAAATGACTGCTATGCCAGAAGTCCTTAAAAGTCTTGAAAAATCGGAGTATCCTTTGTTGCCATATAACGTTTTAGGATTAGAAAAACTGCGTTCTCTTTTTGATAAGGATTTACAAAAAACTATTATTAGTAGAGAAATATCGGTAGATGCGGAGGCTGTTTTTTCTTTAAGTAATTTACATGAGTTAGTAGATTCATTAGAGGGAGAAGGGAATAGTGGTTTAATAATGACGATGGGTAAAGGCGGCGTTGGTAAAACAATCGTTGCTGCTTCTGTTGCTGTTATGTTGGCTAAAAGAGGGCATAATGTGCTTTTAACCACTACTGATCCGGCAGCACATGTAAAAGATTTTATTAATCAGTTATCTGAACTACCTGCGAATTTAACGGTAGAAAGAATTGACCCGAAAGTTGAAACAAAAGTTTATACCGATAAAATATTTGAGCAGAAGAGTAAAAACATAAGCGAAGAAGCAAAAAAATTACTGGCAGAAGATTTAAAATCGCCATGTAATGAAGAGGTTGCTGTTTTTCACGCATTTTCAAAAGCCATTAATAAAGCCAAACGACAATTTGTTGTGATGGATACTGCCCCAACAGGACATACTCTACTTTTACTTGATACAACTGGCAAGTATCATAAGGAAATCTTGAAAACAACAAACATCAGTCCTGATAGAATTACCACACCATATATGTCATTACAGGATAATAAATTTGCTAAAATCCTTTTGATTTCATTGCCTGAAACAACACCTATGAGAGAAGCAGAAGCTTTGCAAAATGACCTCAAAAGAGCGGGCATTGTTCCTTATGGATGGGTAATTAATCAATGCTTATCAGCCGTTAAAGGCATTAAAGACCCCTTGTTAAAAAAGCGAGCTTCCAATGAAGGGGCTATAATAAAGAACATAAAGGAAAATTTAACTAAAAGAACCTACTTGATTCCATTCTTACCTGATGAAAAGTTATTACCTGCAATCCTTTCGATATATGAAAATGATACTGCATTAATACTCAAAAAATAAAGTTATGTTTTTTCCCTTTTTTAATATTTTAAATTTCATATCTTCATGGTAGTGAAATTAGTATCATACATACTCGCATTTTATATTGGGATTCTGATTGTTCAGCCAACTCTTTTGGTTTTTTCTAGCCCCGACATACAACACAAATACCGATTGCCTAACAGTACAATAAAAAGAGGAGGCTTAAAATTGCCCCCCCTTTTGTTTTACTCATTTAAGAGATATTTCTCTAAACTGTTTTCAAAATATTAAACAGTTATTAAAATAAGACTTTAAATTAGATAAAGATTGTAAATCTTGAATTAAAGAGTTCGATATTTCGTCCGTGGAGTTCACCACCTTCAAAAACCTCTTAAACAGGGGTTTTATATGGATTCATGTTTTACTACCTCCTGGGCGCGTTAATCTCGCCACCATGTTCATCATGATGGTACCCATGATTGTATGCCTCATGATGTTCGGGATAATGAGCATGTTCATATCCTCTATAATGGTGGTATCTATACCCGCCTCTATACTCCACTTCGCAGGAAGATAAGAGCATAATTGCCGCACATGCTGCTAATATTAATTTTTTCATAGTTTTTGATTTATATGACAAAGATGAGGTATGCTGTAGAATAAAATGTTACATGATTTTTGAAACTTTTTATATAATTCACGGCAAAAACCTAAGCCCGATTTGACCGTTTAATTGTTAAAAATGACCGTTTAAAAAATTTAGGGCTTTTTTTTTGAAGAAAAATGAAACTTTTTTTCAAAATCTACGTCTAAGCATTTAGTTATGAGCCACAGATGAGGTGAAAGCTATGCTAATCTTATTTATATGAAGAAAGCAGAAGCTAAAGCCTGAATTACTTTATAGTAGTTTGAAAGAAAAGCCAAGAAAACGTATTGGTTAGCTGAGAAAACGACTTGGAAAGTAAATCAAACGTGTTGGAAAGTAGTTCGAACGACCCGGAAAACAAATCGAATAAGTTGGAAAGTGAATCGAACGACTTGGAAAGTGAATCGAGCAACTTGGAAAACAAATCGAACGTATTGAAAAGTAGTTCAAACAACCCAGAAAACAAATCGAACAAGTTGGAAAATAAATTGAAGGGCTTGGAAAATAAATCGAACAAGGTATAAAGTAAATCGAACGAGTAGGAATGCGAAACAAAGATAAAAGAAAGAAAAACGATAAAATAAAAACATAAATAAAAACCGACTGCAAGGAATGCAGAGATGAAAAAAACAAATAAAATGAATGCAAAACAATCGACCCAGTTGCTAATTTTTAATGCTATAGTAGCGGTATTAAACAGTTTTAGCAGCGTATGGAGCAGTAACACAGTTGTTAGCGCTGCCATAGCCAATTTTACAGCCTACTTAAACACGCTGTTGCTTGCCGACGGAGTGAAACTAACGGGTACTAAGCCCACCACGGCAACCAAAAACCTGGGGCGAAATACACTGATAAGCTTTGCGCTAAGCCATGCCCGGGTGGGTTTGGCTTATGCAAGCAATAACAATTTGCCAGCGTTGAAACAGATATGCAAGGTAACACCAAGCATTCTTAATAAAATGAAAGAAGCTGATTTGGAGCCATTTTGCAGAAACATTTATAACGCAGTGCAACCTTATATAGGTAGTATGACTTTATACGGAGCCACTGCTACCAGTATGGCTACGTTTAATACATCGCTTAATAATTATCACGGATTGGTAGGTACGCCTCAGGCACAACGCAGTGCTACCCGAACAGCATCTTTAACTATTGACCAGCAGATTAGTAATATTAAAAATTTGCTTAACTACACTATAGACCCTTTGTTGACTCAATACAGCAGTAACGTTAGTTTTATGCAACAGTATGATGCGGCTCGCCACCCGCAAAGGAATACAGTACATCATGGGTTAATCGTTACGGGTTTTATTACTGATGCGCATAATAATCCTTTGCCTAACGCGGTTTTGCGCATAATTGAATTACCTAAACGTCATAAGCATGTAACGGATGCTACCGGAAAATACAGGTATATACGTTTGCATATAGATACTAGTTATACTATTGAAGTTGTATTGAGCGGTTATGTAACCCAAACTTTTACAGTGAACCAAAATGCCGCTAAAACCATTACTCATAATTTTATAATGGCAGCTATAACAGGCACTGCACCTACCGGAGGTACTACCGGAACAACACCAGCAACTTCTTAAACCTAAATATAAAAAAACGTTCTTTGATAAGGCTCATAACTAAGCCTTGGTTTAAGGAAGTAAAAATCTCTCCGCGCAAGCGGGGAGGTTTTTTTGTATTTTGGGTGCGCTAAAAAGATGGATTTTATGTTGAGAGAAAACCAGGAGAAAGAGGAATATCTTAAAATACCTGATAATAGGGAGCTTTATGATATTGAGGTATCAACTTTGTGGATTGATGAGGATGGAATATTATGCTCGTCTCCTAAAAATATAGAGCGGACAATGGAGCAGTATAAAGAAATAATAGGATTGTTTGCCAAGCTTACCAACGATGGGAAGAATAAACTTTGTCTTTTAACCGACGCATCTAAAGTGGCACAAACTAATAAAGAAATTAAAGAATATTTTGCAGCCGAACTACCAAAATATATAAAAGCACATGCTATGATTTCAGAACAACCCTTACAAGGAACCGTAACTTCCACATTTATAAAACTAAGCTGGTCGGGGCTTCCTATTTGTCAGTTTCCAAATAAAAAGGAAGCTAAAGAGTGGCTGAAAACACATTTGTAACTAATTATTGTTGTATAGCTGCATGAACAGGATACCATAAATTAGATATATTTGAACTTATGAAAAACAACAAACTGCTGTTTAGCTTTTTATTTGTTATAGCTTCTTTCTTATCCTACTCTCAAGATATGATTTTGAAACGAGACAGCTCTGTGATATTTTGCAGAATAATTAAAGAAGATAGTCTTTCTATTTATTTCAGGCAAAGTAAAGGCGAACAGACTACGGAATCAAACATTTATAAAACGGATGTTTTAAGTTATTATAATAGAAGTGCCCTTATAAAAAACGAACTTAACCGTGCCGATTCTTTAGCTCTTGTTCAAGCAAAGAGAGATTCTTCTCAAATTAAAAAAGATACCATTCAAACAAAAGTAGTTGCGGTAACTCCTAAAAAAGATACTATTCAAATTAAAAGAGACACACTTCAACAAAAAGCAATTGACTTAAAACCTCAGGGCGATACCATTGCTTTAAATGCCAATTATAAATGTTTTTATAGAGGGGAATTAATAACCCGTGGAGAAGCTCTTGCATTAATGAAAGGAAATATGGAAGCCTATCAGGAAATGAAAAAGGCGCGTGGATATTTTGCACCTGTTATACCTTTAGGTTTGGGAGCTGCGGTTTTAGCAGGCGTATTTGTGGCAGATGCGGTATCAAATGGTAATTTTCATTGGGTAGTTGGCGGAAGCAGCGTTTTGCTTACGGCTATTGCCATTACATTAAAACAGACTTGCAACATACATATTGATAAATCTGTAAAGTTTTATAATGCTAAACCCGGCGTTGCGGCTGCAAATATCCCAAAGTTTGAATTGGGTGTGGCTTCCAGAGGGATTGGAATTTGTTTGAAGTTTTAACTTAAATAATCTTCCTTGTAAGATTGCAGCTATATAGTATATTTGAGGTTTAGAAAAAAGGTATGGGTTGCAGTAGCGGATGTTCAACAGATAAAACAATAGAAGGAGAAAAGCCTGCGGGTTGTGGCTCATCGGGCAGTTGCGCTACAGATAGTTGCAACAAACTAAGTGTTTTTGATTGGCTTGCTGATATGCGGTTGCCACAGGGCGATAAGCCTTTTGATATACTGGAGGTTCGTTTTAAGAACTCGCGCAAAGAATTTTATAAAAACACTATTGATCAGAATTTTCATGTTGGCGATTTGGTTGTGGTAGAAGCAACATCGGGACATGATGTGGGTGTGGTTTCTCTTTCGGGAGAATTGGTGCGCATACAAATGAAAAAGAAGGAAGTTAAGCATGATAGCCCTGAAGTAAGAAAAGTTTACAGAAAAGCCCGTCCTGCCGATATTGATAAGTGGCGTGAGGCACAAGCCATGGAAGTTGAAACCATGTATAAAGCCCGCACACTTGCCATAGCACATGGTTTGCAAATGAAGATCAGCGATGTGGAATATCAGGGAGATAAAACCAAAGCCGTATTTTATTACACAGCCGATGCACGCGTTGATTTCAGGGAGCTGATTAAAAGCATGGCTTCTCAGTTTAATATACGGGTTGAAATGAAGCAGATAGGTGCCCGTCAGGAGGCATCAAGATTGGGTGGTATAGGTTCTTGCGGAAGGGAGTTATGTTGTTCTACCTGGCTTACAGATTTCAGGACTGTTAACACAAGCGCAGCACGTTATCAGCAACTGTCTTTAAACCCACAAAAGTTAGCCGGACAATGCGGTAAACTAAAATGTTGTTTGAATTATGAACTGGATTCTTATTTGGATGCCATCAAAGATTTTCCGCAAACAGATAATTTGAAACTGAATACCCAAAAGGGAAGAGCTTTTCATCAGAAGACAGATATCTTTAAAAGACAGATGTGGTTCTCTTATGAAGACAGTCCCTCAGTATTTGTAGCCATGACGGTTGACAGGGTAAAACAAATTGCTGAGATGAACAAGCAAGGAGTGCAGCCTGAAACATTGGTAGAGGAAGTGAAAATAAAAACACCGGTACAGCCAATGAAGCACCCTGACTTTGAACGTCCTATTTCCCGTAGCAATAATAATCGTAATACAGGCAGAAGGCCACAAGGTGCTAAGCAAGGCGGGCAACAAAACAAGCCGCAGAACAGCCAGCAAAATAACAGGAGAAACAATAATCAGAACCAAAGAAAAAAGGATACTAAGTAAGAAATGAGGTTACTTTTTAAAATAAGTCTGTGTGCTTTATCACTCTGTTTTTTTACTTCATGCAATAAGAATGTTTTTTACAGTAAATATGAGCGTATTGATGAAAATAAAGGTTGGCCTGCCAAGCAGCTTATAAACTTTGAAGTAGAGATGAAAGATACTACTCAACTATATGATGTATACATAAATGTGCGCAATGCAGAAAGCTACCCTTATAGAAACTTATTTATGTTCTTGCATACTAGGTATCCCAACGGAGATATGTCGATTGATACCATAGAATGTATTTTAGCGAATGAGCAGGGCCATTGGTTGGGTAAGGGTATGGGCGATTTGTATGACAATAGTATTCTTTTCAAAAAGAATGCGCGCTTTAAACAAGCGGGTAAGTATACGTTTGCCTTTGAACAAACCATGCGCTATGGAAACCAAAATGAAATAGACCCATTACCGCTTATTATGGATGTGGGTATCTCTATTGAAAAAGCGGGGGCTAATTAAGATGTCTTTGTTCTTCGTATACAGCTTCAGTAACTTCATCTGCAAATAAGGTATAATTTAAAAGCAAATCGTTTACAAAAACCTTCTCCGGATATTGCTTTGCTTCAATGGAATAAATAAAACGTTTGCTACCTACTACTTTAATTTCTTCAAATAAAACAGGAGATAGTATTTTAAAATAACTCAAGCCGTTTTTATAACGCCTATATTGCGGATATTTTATACTTTCAAGCGAAGAATTCATCCCCACAAAGATGTCCTATTTTTTAGAATTAGTAGCGCAACACATACACAAAAACTACGCTGAGCAATTAGACTCATTATGTGTGGTGTTACCTAACAAACGTGGTGGCTTATACTTAAAGAAACATTTAGCCAATATATTAAACAAACCTGCCTGGATACCGGATATTATATCTGCTGAAGATTTTATCGAAAAGGTATCCGGTTTACCAACGGCTTCAGAGCTTACCATTACCTTTGGTTTATATGATGCCTATTGCAAGGTGACAGAATCAAACGCTGTTTCGTTTGAACAATTCCTGAGATGGGCACCGCAGGTAATGCAGGATTTTAATGAGATAGATCGTTACTTAATAAACCACCAAACAGTTTTTGAAAACCTAAGGGAGATAAAGGAAATTGAAAGCTGGAGTTTAGCCGAAGAAAAACTTTCTGCCATGCAGGAAAACTACCTTGCCTTTATGAAGAACTTAGGTAAGGTTTACATGCTGATGAAAGAGGTTGCTTTGAGAGATAAACAAGCCTGGCAGGGATTATCATACAGAGTAGCTTATGAAAACATTTTGAAAGATGGATTTAAACTACCTTATAAAAAAGTTCTTTTCTGCGGGTTTAATGCAGTTAATCTGGCAGAGGAAAAAATCATTTCTTACTTAGTAGAAAACAATATTGCTGAAATATTGTGGGACGCCGACATGTATTATGTAAAAGATGAGGCACAGGAAGCGGGTACTTTTTTACGGAGACATTTTAAACATTACATCGGGCAAACAAACTTTGTTTCGGATGAGTTAAGCAGTACACCTAAAATCATTCAAATTACTGGAGTTGCAGGCAGAATGACACAGATAACTGCAGCCATGCAGGCTTTGAATAAAATAATAGAAA
Organism: Bacteroidota bacterium; assembly: GCA_003153315.1. Taxonomy (GTDB): domain Bacteria; phylum Bacteroidota; class Bacteroidia; order B-17B0; family Aurantibacillaceae; genus PALSA-968. The sequence continues at coordinate 30,701 of PLYA01000033.1, read as the reverse complement.
AAGATACACAACTGCAAAAAACAGCTATTGTATTAGCAGATGAAACTTTATTATTGCCAGTGCTTAGTGCCCTTCCCAAGCAAATACAATCGGTAAATATTACTTTAGAATATCCTACACGTATTACTCCTCTTTTTGGTTTGTATGAAGAAATTATACAAGCACACCTCAACAAAAAACCCGGAGATGCTTTTTACTTTAAAGATATATTATCTATTCTTTATAACCCCATCATAGCAACATTGGTTTCAGATATCGCTGCGCTTTCTAAGGCTATTAAAAAAATAAACCAAAGCAATATTATTTATCTCCGTATTGAGTTGTTGAAGACTTGGCTGGGCAATATCTATAGTGATGTGGAGTTTTTACTTTCTCCTTTTACAAGTACAGAAGGTTTTGTTTCGCGCTTATGCAGTTTTAACGAAAAGCTTATCCAAAAGATACATGATACAAAAAATCGTTCTTTAGAGTTAGAGATTGCACTAATTTTTCAGAAGCAATTAAATACATTGCAACAGGTTCTTTCAACATACCCGCAAACCAGTTTAAAAGCATTAAAAACTTTAGTGAAGCAAACCCTTGCTCAAAGTGGGATACCTTTTTATGGTGAGCCCTTAAGTGGTTTGCAAATTATGGGTGTATTGGAAACACGTACACTTGATTTTGATAACATCATTATGCTTTCGGTAAATGAAAATGTGTTGCCGGCAGGTAAATCGGGCGCATCTTTTATACCCGATGATTTGAAACGTTTTCTCCAAATGCCATTATATGGAGAGAAGGATGCAATTTATGCTTACCACTTTTACAGGCTTTTGCAACGGGCAAAAAATGTAACACTAATATACAATACAGAAACAGATACATTTGGTAAAGGAGAGAAAAGCAGGTTTATTACGCAATTATTATCTGAGCTTGTTATAAAGAATAAACAGGCTATTATAGAAGAAAGAATTTTATCCTTGCCTGTAAGCCAGGAGAAAGAAGCTTTTCAGGTTGATATAGAAAAAACAGAAAGTGTACTGGATAAGCTCACAGAAAAAGTACAATCAGAAAAGGGATTATCGCCTACTTCATTAAACACCTATAAAGAATGCAAGCTTAAATTCTACTTCCGTTTTATCGCCAACATCAGAGAGCCTGATGAAGTAGATGAGGATATTGAAGCATCGGCAGTTGGTAATATTATTCATGCAACACTGGAGAGAATATATAAACCTTTTATAGATAAAGTACTTAGCAAAGAAATTATCTCTCAGCTAGAGAAGACATATCCTCAAGCTGCTGAAGAATCTTTCACGGAATATTATAAAGAACCCTTAAATGAAAACGGAAAGAAAACTATAGCACTGCATGTAATAAAAAAGTATATCGCTAATTTACTGGCTCAGGAAAAAGAAGCTATTGCAGAACTTGAAAAGAAAAAAGAGAGCATTACTATTAAGCATTTAGAGAAGTTTTTATCTGCAGAAATATTAGTAAGAAAAGATAATAAAATCATTCCGGTAAATTTAAGCGGTACTATAGACAGAATTGATTTTACCCCAAGTACTTTTAGAATTATAGATTATAAATCATCTGTAAAAAAGGAATATGATAGTTTTGACATACATAGTTTGAGCGAATTGTTTACAGAAAAAAAATACGGTAAAGTATTGCAACTATTGGTTTATGCATGGCTTGTATGGAAGAATAAGGTTGCCGCAGCAGAAAAAATAAGTCCGTGTATTATTCCTTTTCGCGCACAAGAGAGGATGTATAACATAACAATGAATAAGCAACCCTTGGTTTTAAGCGATGGTTTTTTGAAAGAGTTTGAAGATGAACTGGCAAATTTTATTGAAGGAATGTTTAACCCCACTTCAAAATTTAATCCTACAGAAGAAATAGAAGCGTGTCAGTTATGTGCTTATCAAAGTATTTGTAACAGAGTTTAATTATAATTTCACCTATGGCTTTAAGTAATTTTGAAAGAATGATACAGTTGGCAGAAGAGGTTTTTGATGTGAGAAACGACGCAAACCAACTAAGTGTAGATGAAGAAGTAATTAAGCGTTTAAAAAACTTACATCCTTCAACCTTGTCGGAATATGATGATGGTAAGGGACCTGTTGTTTGGATTTTGGTAATACCCACAACACGTGATTTAATGAACAGATTTATTAATAAAAGTATTACCGAACAGGAACTCTTAGACCTTACACCCCTTAATATTCCGTATGAAGCCATTTATCTTTGTTCGGCTATGGTATTGCCGGAATATCGAAATAAAGGTATTGCAAAAAAGCTAACCCTAGAAGCTATAGAAAGTATAAAAAAACAACATCCTATTAAATCACTTTTTGTATGGCCATTTACTAAAGAAGGGAATTCACTGGCAGAGCATATAGCTAAGCTAAGTTCTTTGCCATTACTTAAACGCATAGAAGTGTAATTGCCTGCAGTCCCATAGCTCAGCTGGATAGAGCATCAGCTTCTAAGAGGTAAAACGAATGCAGATGCAAGTACGGAGTTTATAATATTAGTATTAATACATCTTTTGGCGTTATAAATAAGAAATTGGTTATTGTTAGGTAAAAATAATGGTAATTTATTTACAGTTTTTCTTTATAAACTCAAAAGCGTCATCTTTTCCCAATTCAACCGCTTTTTTCCAATCTGCGCAAGCACCATCATTATCTTGCAAAATACTTTTTGATACTCCTCTATTGTAATAAGCCGTAGCATTTTTTGGTTTTAATTCAATTACTTTAGTAAAATCTTCTATAGCACCCTTATAATCACTGAGTGCAGATTTAGATAATCCTCTATTGCTATAAGCTTCATCATATTTAGGATCTATATTGATAGCTTTTGTATAATCCTGTATCGCACCTTCTTTATCTGCAGATTTACTTTTACAAATACCTCTGATATAATACGCTTTAGGATAATTATCATCTAACTGGATGATTTTATTAAAATCTTTTATGGCATCTGCATAATTTTTCAATTCTATTTTAGAAGAGCCTCTGCTATAATAAGCATCCATATAATTGGAATCTAATCCTATTACTTTATTAAAATCTTCAATAGCTCCTTTGTAATTTTTTAATTGACTTTTACAATTTCCTCTATTATAATAAGCATCTGCATTTTTAGGGTCTAACTCAATTACTTTTGTATAATCTTGTATGGCATATTCTTCAGCCCCTATCTCATCTCTACAAGCTCCTCGGTTATAATAAGCTGTAATATTTTTTGAATCTAACTCAATCATTTTGGTATAATCTTGAATAGCCCCTCCTTTATCTCCTAACTCATATTTGCAAATCCCTCTGTTATGATAAACCGCTTCGTATTTTGGATTCAATTCAATAGCTTTAGTGAAATCCTTTAAAGCCCCCTCTTTATCCCCTAATTCATATTTGCAAACACCTCTTATGTAATAAGTTTTAGCTGGTACAGGGTCTAATTCAATAGCTTGGCTATAATCTTTTAATGCTCCCTCTTTATCTCCCAATTCATGTTTACAATTTCCTCTATTATAATAAGCAGAGGCAGATTTAGGATCTAACTCAATAGCTTGGCTATAATCCTGTATAGCCCCTTCTTTATCTCTTAACTCATACTTGTAATTACCTCTCACAAAATAAGCCTTTGGAGATTTATGATTTAAGTTAATTGCTTTTGTTAAATCTTTAACAGAGCCTTCTTTATCTCCTAATTTGTCTCTGCAAATACCCCGAGTATAATAAGCCTTGGCAAAATTAGTGTCTAGTCCAATAGCTTTACTATAATTCTGAATGGCTCCTTGATAATCGCCGGATTCATCTTTAGAGAAACCTTTATTGTAATAATCTTCGGCTAATTGTCCATAGAAATTAAAACTTATCGCTAATATAAATAGGGGTAATAATTTTCTCATTTTTATTTAATTAGATTGTGACAAATGTAAAAACAAAACTCATGCAACCGGTGTATTATTGATTTACACTTGCAGAACAAAATTTTATTTCTTAAATATTTACAGAAATTTTTGCTAAACAAGCTGATATAACAGCGGCAATTAAAAACGCAAGTATTTTACAAGCATTCTCATGACTTGCAAACCACACTATAAATTTAGTTGTTTTCATTTCTATTAATTCAAAATTAGAGGAACATTCTGTTTTAAAACTGAGTTTTAAGAAATAATGAATGCATTTTATATTCTGTTAAATAATCTAAAAACACCTTTTGTTTTAGCTTTTATGTGAATTTCAATTCTACTTTTGAAGAAGAAAATTAAACATGTTTAAAATTCTCTTTATAGCTCTTATATGTATTTTATTTATTGGATGCAGAACAGATAAATTTGCTAAAGGTTGAAAAGCCCAAATTTATGGGTATGTAGAACTTACTGGTAATGTTAAGGGGACGTACATTAATAATGTTAGAATTTATAGTAACACCAATGTATATATGAAATATGGGGCTACTTCATACGCCGGTAGTGATGTTACGCAATATGATACCCTTGTTAGTGTAGATTCAAATGGCAATTATGATTTTGGAACAATGTACGAAGGCGATTATTATTTGTTAGCTGCGGGTAATTATATTGATTCTCAAAATAGTTCAGTTCCTGTAACTGGTGGAATTAAGGTTAAAATTACTTCCAGAAAACAAAAATGTAATTTTAATATTGATGTAGCCCCATAGAACAATAAATGTAATTTGTAAATAAAAAAGGAATAGTAAGTTAATACTACCCCTTCTTTTAATCTTATGCACCTAAAAAAGTAATAGTTTATTTAATAATAAAAAAGTACTTTTGCGCTCAGAAAAATGGTCCCGTAGCTCAGCTGGATAGAGCATCAGCCTTCTAAGCTGAGGGTCTTTGGTTCGAATCCAAACGGGATCACCACATTGGATTGGCCATCAAACTTGATGGCCAATTCTTTTTTTTCTCCTCCGAACCCTTTGATTTTACGGCAAATAAGCTCTACTGCTTTTCGCAAATGTTTGGTTCGAAACTGATTTTTTTCAAAGATTAATTTTTCAGGAAAAATTAAACCAACAAGCTGTTGTTTTCCTTCTAAATCCAAGTTTTCATAGTGCTTTCCAAGGTTTTTAAGCACGCTAAAACCGAACTCTCCGTACAATTTACAACTAGAATCCATTGATGCAACTTCGGCTTGTTTTCGAATAAACTTGTCAATAATCGGCTGATATTGATCCTTAGTTTCTCTGTAATCATCAGCGTCAATTTTATCGTCAAGCATCATTTTTCTAGCCTTATTTATCCTTTCTTTATTAGCGTCAATTTCTTCTTGAAATTTACGCACCAATTTATTTTTTTCGTGAACATTGTCAATTAATTTATGCTTCATCTCTTCCTCATAATATTCTATCGCAGCAGGATTTGAAGATATCATCAATAAAACGTCAGTGAATCTTTTATTTACGATTTCTGCTTTGACTCTTTCTTTGCATCCATGCTTACAATGGTAATAATCATAAATCCCACCGTTTCCTTTTGAAGAACTTGCTGTCAAATATTTTCCGCATAGAGGACAAATTAATAATCCTCTTAGCGGAAACTGAATTCGCTTAAAATTTTTTTGCGGAGCGTTGTTTCGTCTACCGTCTAAAAAATCTTGCACTTTATAAAATAATTCCGAGGTTATTAATGCTTCATGTTTTCCATCCACCAATTGTTCGTCTTCATCTTTATATGCAGGGATAAATATTTTCCCCATGTAAATAGGGTTTCGAAGTAGATGCCAAAAATTATTTACACAACATTTAAATCCGCCTTTATGTAATCGCACCCATACTTCTTTTACCATATACAATCCCGTTGATAATTCCTCGAATCCTTGTTTAACAAATTTCGCATCATCATTCGGTATAATAATAGGTCGGTTATTTTCATCTCTTACATTACTGTATCCTCGCGGTGCAGTTGACACCCATCTTCCTTCTTTTCTCGCTCTCCGCATTCCGACCAAAGTGTTTAATGCTCTTCGATCATTTTCTACTTCCGGTGCTGCGAGATAAAATGCAAGCATGATTTTATTTTCCGGAATATTTAAATCAAGAGGTTGTTCAATTGCTTGCGGTTCTATTTTAAGTTTGTTAAGCGTATTTATCATTCCATAAGCATCTCCTGCGTTCCGAGAAAATCTATCCCACTTCGTAAAGAGAAATAAATCAGCTGAATTTTTATTTCGTTTTACATACTCTAAAAATTGTATAAAAGCAGGTCGGTTAAATGTTTTAGCCGAATGATCATCTTTATATAATAGTACAACTTGTATATTTTGTAACTCGCAATATTTTCTGAGTCGCTCTTCCTGATGTGCAAGACTGTAACCTTTATCAGCTTGCTCGTCTGTAGAAACTCGAATGTAAATTATCGCTCGTTGTTTCGTTTTTGTTTTCATGTAGTTCAATTATTTTTGCTTGTTCATTTTCTTCTTCTTTTTTTGAAAGTTCATCATCTAACCTTCGCTTAAATAATTTATAGTCGATATCAATCAGGGTTGACACAAACTCTCTAATTATTTTTATTTCTTCATCGGTATAATTATGCCCGTATTTATTAAGTAACTTTTTACTTTCTTCAAGTGGTAACATTTTTTTCTCCTTTCTTATTTTATTTAAAAACGTAAAGCCGAATAACGACGATACTTTCAACCCCGTTACAGGACAAGTATAAGTACATTATTCGGCACGTTCAAGTCAATTCTGCACTCCTAAAACTGGCGTATTATTAGGGTAATAGCCAATTGTCCGGAGTATTTCCGCTGAAGGATTCCATAAGTTTCAGCATAAGTTCATGTCTCACCCTTTGTTCATTCGAAAAATTTAAACGAACCGTTTTACAAATATTGGAATCGGTATCCGAAATAAATACTTTCAAACGATGCTCTACTACTCTTTCATAGTACCCAATTGGCTGAAAAGATACCGGGCAGTTCATAATGGGTAACGTAGCATTACCGATTTTCTCCATATCATTTTGAAGTATGGTTAAAGTCTTAAATGTAACAGGCTTTTGATCCATTGATGCTAATGATTTGAAATACGGTTTTATCTTTTGACAAAATTTATTGACAATAGCTTTTGCTCCCTTATCTGATTTATAGAACTCCCAGAAGTTTTTTAATAAGAAATTTACGTTTTGTTTTTCTTCTTCAAATAAATCGGTGTAAGATTTTTTTGGCAACAAATTTTCGGTATCATCTGCATTAGTTGACTCCGGGTTTTCAATTAAATAAAATTGATCGTTATCGAATTCTAATACGGGAATTTTTAATTGAGTTTCGGTTTGTTGATTATTTAATTGTTCTGTTTTCATTGTTTCTGTTTTTTTAGTTGTTTGATTATTGATTGAATTGTTACTTGATCCGGAATAGTCCCATACAGTATTAAATAAAATCAGAGTATGAAAAAGCAAATATTAATCATGCTATCCTGTGTCTTAGTTTTTACAGGATGCGCAACTAAGCATAGATCGTCTGCTCATTATAACGTTCGTTATTTAGATGACAATGAAAAAAAGGATAAAGAAGACACGCGAATGATGATCTATAATGCTACTTTAACTGTTGAAGCAAAACTTCCCGATTCAGTAGATGCACATGTAGCGGCGGTAGCAAAAAAATACAATGGATATGTGTTAACGTCAAGTAATAACTATACAACTATACGGGTAAAATCTTCTTCGTTAAAAGATGCACTAAGCGATATTTCCACATCAGGAAAAGTGAAAAATAAAACTATTTCGGCTACAGATGTTACTGACGAATTTACCGATTACCAAATACGTTTAGAAAATGCGGAAAGAGCGCGTAAGCGCTATTTAGAATTATTGGAAAAAGCGAGTACGGTAGGTGAAACATTACAGGTCGAAAAAGAGCTTGAAAGATTGAATGGCGAAATTGATTTATTGAAAGGGAAAATGAGCCGTATCTCTCATTTAGTAGACTATTCTACCATTACTGTTTATTACCAAGAGAAAGTAAAACTCGGTATTCTAGGTTATGTTTTTGTAGGCGTATATAAAACAGTTAAGTGGTTATTTGTAAGAAATTGACGAGGTTCGAATTTGAAACTATACTGTAAATAGCAGCGGTTAATCAACAAGGTTTCGGACTCATAAATTAAAAACATTCCGGTGTTCGTAGCCGCCCTAAACCCTACAACCAAAATTACCATCAAGTCCCTGTCAAAATCTACCCTAATTTACCGCAAATTCACGCCACGTTGCGGTTTTCTACGGTAATTTGATGATAGCCTTCAAAACGTATAAGTCTCGTAAATCTTCGTAAATTTGGTTTAGATCGTCACCAACATCGGTCACGAAAATTAAAACAAATCCTTGTAAAGAAATAATTTACAAGGATTTTTTTAGTTAGAAGATATTTTTAAATTTCGTTGCATTTTATTTACTTACTTTTATATAAAAAAACTGTGCTTCCTTACTCCAAACACCTAATTGCTTTCATACACTTACAATTTCTTTCCTATGAATTTGCTAAACAATTTGTTGTTCACCAGAAAGAATTGCTTTTGCATCCATAACAACAACGCTAGTGCCATCTTCAAGTACTTTTACCGGGTTCATATCCAGTTCCTGAATTTCAGGGAAGTCTGTTACAAGTTGCGACAACCTTAAAAGACAATCTACAATACCTTCCATATTATAAGGAGCGTGTCCCCTATAGCCCTTTAATATCTGATAGCCTTTTGTCTCCATTATCATATTTAAAGCATCCTGTTTTGTTAAAGGAGTTAAACGAAAAGAAACATCTTTAAATAATTCAACCAATGTTCCTCCAAGACCAAACATAATCAATGAACCAAAACCTTTAATGGCATTGGCCCCAATAATAACTTCAATACCGCTACCCGTAAAGAATTTCTGTATCAGGAAGCCTTGTATGTTTGTTCCCGTTTTAAGTTTTTTAATGTTATCACTAATGGTTGTAAAAGCTTTTTTTACATCATCTTCGTTTTTCAGATTTATCTGTACTCCTCCCACATCTACTTTATGTAAAATATCAGAAGAGAGTATTTTCATCACAATGGGGTAGCCTATCTGGCTAGTTGCAGCAAGAATATCTTCCATGTTTTTAGCCACACGGTAATCCAGGGCTTTAAATCCATAAGCTTCAAGAATTTTATATCCCTCTGCTTCTGACAAACGAATTCTTTTTTCTTTCCTAACCAACTGTAATACAGCTTTTACCTGTTCTTCATTTACAGGATATCTGGCCGGCAATTCTTCTGTTTGTTTTATGCTTTCATAATAGTTAATCATAACCGACAGAGTGCGGACATTAATTTCGGGGAAACTAAAGTTGGGAATATTAGCCTGTTCCAATACTTTCTCAAAAGCAGGTTCAGGTTCCAACGACATAAGATTAGAGAGTATAGGTATTTGAGGATTTTCTTTTGCTATTTTACAAAGTGATAAAGCTATCTCATCCATATTTGTTTTAATAGTAGGTACAATAGAAACAATTAAGGCGTCCATATTTTTATCTTTTACTATAATGGCTAATGTATCTGCAATACGCTTAGCATCCGCATCTCCAATAACATCTACAGGATTATGTATATTAGCTTCAGCAGGTAAAACTCTTTTTAATTCTTTTGATATGCTTTCTTCAAAAGAGGTCATTTCCAAATGATTTCTTTCTATAGCATCTGTTGTAATAATCCCCATTCCGCCGGCATTGGTAAGAATAACTACACGCTTTCCTTTAGGTTCTACCCGGCAGGTAAAACCTTTAGCATACTCAAATAATTCTGAAAGTTCCGTTACCCTGATTACACCACATTGCGCAAAAAGCGAATCATAGGCTGTATCAGAACTTGAAAGTGCCCCCGTATGAGAATGAATGGCTTGTGCACCACGTATCGACCTACCCGTTTTTATTACAATGATAGGTTTTTGTTTTGCGTTTGCCTTTTTTGCCATCTCAAAGAAACGGGTTGGCCTGGTAATATCTTCAACATACATGGTAATCACGGTGGTATCGTTATCATCAATTAAATATTCCAGCACATCACTTTCATCTACCACAGCTTTGTTGCCAATGGATATAAATTTTGAAATTCCGAGTTCATGCTGTTGTGCATAATCAAGCGCTGCAATTCCAACTGCCCCGCTTTGAGATACCAATGCCACTTTGCCCTTATGAGGCATGCCAATAGCAAAGGTTGCATTAAGGCTACAGTTTACAGCAGTATTAACTAAACCAAGGCAATTAGGGCCTATTAATAAAATATTATGCTCTCTTGCAATAGCTGCAATTTCATCTTCCAGCTTTTTTCCTTCATTTCCTGTTTCCTTAAAGCCGGCGGTTATTACCACCGCACCTTTTATATTTTTTAAGGCGCATTGTTCTATAACTTCTTTAACGGCATTTTTAGGAATACATAAAATAGCGAGATCAATCTCATCCGGAATTTCACCTACATTATTGTAGGATCTTACGCTCATAATATTGTTATACTTTGGGTTTACCGGATAGACAACCCCTTGAAAATCTGATGTGAGTATATTAAAAAAAACAGCATAGCCAATGGTTCCTTTTATTTCCGACGCGCCAATTACAGCAACTGATTTTGGTTCTAAAATTTGTTTTAAATTATTCATTTAGCATTATTGTGTTATTATTACCAGTCATTTAAATTATGTCAACATTTGTTAGCTAATGCCTGAGAGTCAGCTTATACAAACATGACAGGCATCTTGGTTATCAATGCCGCTTTTTAGTACTTGTTTTTGTTTTGAACCATAACGAAAAATGGTTACCCCTTTAGCCTTTTGTTTCCAAGCATACATATAGGCGTTATTTATATCCTTTATCGTTGCTTCAGCCGGCATGTTGATTGTTTTTGAAACAGCATTATCCGTATATTTTTGAAAAGCTACCTGATGGCGTATATGCCATTGCGGTTCTATTTCAAGCGATGTTTTAAATAAACTTTTTACTTCGGCAGATAAATTAGTTTCTGCAAGTGTACCTGTTTTTTTAACCTGCTGAATGATTGCTTCAGCATATAGCTTGTTTTCTTTTAGATATTCAACGAACAGCGGATTAATATCATCCAGTGTTTCATTATTCAATACATTTTCTCTGTGAAAAGCCAAAGCAAACAAAGGTTCAATAGACGAACTTGTTCCGGCAATGATAGAAATGGTGCCTGTAGGAGCAATGCTTGTGCGTGTGGCATTGCGGATAGATGTTTGCGGGTAATAAATACTTTTTTTCCAGTTCTTAAAAACACCACGCTGTTTAGCCAGTTCAACCGAAACTGCTTTACTTTTTTCATTTATAAATTTCATCAGCTGTTCCGCCAATTGTATGGCTTCTTCCGAATCATACGGAATATGCATTTTTATAAGCAATTCTGCCCAACCCATAATGCCCAAACCAATCTTTCGGTTACCGCTAACCATGGCTTTTATTTCGGGAATAATGTAATTGTTCATTTCAATTACATTATCTAAAAAGCGGATGGAATAATGAATGGTTTCTTCCAAATTCTTCCAGTCAATTTGTTTGCTGTTAGATAGAATGAATTTAGAAACATTGATAGAGCCCAAATTACAAGCCTCATAAGCAAGCAAAGGAACTTCGCCGCAGGGGTTTGTACAATTAATGGCGCCAACCACAGGTGTAGGATTGCTTTCATTAACGGTATCTAAAAATACCAAACCGGGGTCTCCGCTGCTCCAGGCATTTTCTACTATGGTGTTCCATAATATACGTGCCTTTATTTCTTTCATAACCTTTCCGGTGCCCGGGTGCTTTAATTGCCAGTTTAGGTCCTGCTCTACCGCCAGCATAAAAGTATCATATATGCCAACTGAGATATTAAAATTAGAAAGCACACCTTCTTCCCGTTTTACCGAAATAAATTCTTCTATATCCGGATGATCAATATTTATAATACCCATATTGGCACCGCGCCTTTTACCTCCCTGCTTAATATGTTGGGTAGCGGCATCAAATATTTTTATAAAAGAAACCGGACCCGAAGCATGACCTGAACTGGAAGAAATAAAATCTCCCTCAGGCCGAAGGGCAGAAAAATTAAATCCAGTTCCACCACCGCTTTGCTGAATGATTGCGGTATTTTTAAGGGTAGTAAAAATAGATTCTATACTATCTTCAACTGGCAATACAAAACAGGCGCTTAGTTGCCCCAACGGCATACCTGCATTCATAAGGGTAGGAGAGTTAGGCATAAATTTCAGTTTGCACATAAGTGTATAAAATTTTTCCTCCCATGCTTTTGCATCGGCTGCGTTACCAAATGTAAGTTCGGCTTTGGCAATATGGTTTGCCACACGTTTGAAAAGCTCGGCAGGGCTTTCTACTATAACTCCATCTTCATTTTTAAGCAGATAACGACTGTTGAGCACCGTATGGGCATTATCAGAAAGTAGCGGGTTCATAATTTAAATATACATAATATAAGTGCCACACAAAAATCATTCTTCTTTTTTCTATATCCATGATATTAATCAACTCAAAAGCTGATAGCAGTCATACCTGTTTTTAGTTTCTGCCTGTATGTTTGTATCGTTGAGTTCAAATAGAATTCTAATTTAATGAAGTTGACCCCGTAAGGTCTCTGAATTATAAAAAACTAAATAAACCCCGTAAGGTTTATAAAAAAGTAAGATAGGCATATAAAGTCAGCCCCGTAAGGCTGACCCTTACTCCTAAAACATAAAAAGGAAAAATAGTAATTGATAGAGAACGATTTTTAAAGATACCACAAACCGACATCCGTATTTATAAATACCGGTGGGATACGGTTAGAAAAAGTCACCAATAACGGGTGACTTTTTTATTGAAAAAAATACAAAAACAAATAGCCCAAACATAAGGCGCAAACAATTCTTCCACATGTAGTTTAGTTTTTTTAAAAGAAACAAAGCTGTTTTCTTTAATCGACTTAGTGTTTTCCTAATTCTGTTTACTGAATTTGCAATTCGATAAGCAGAATTCGTAATTCGAATAGATTTCTTTCAAATTCCAATAGACTTGTTCTTAATTTCAATGCATTTTTCTCAAATTAGCAAACACTTGCTTCAAAAAAGCTACTACTTCTTTACAAAACAGCTTGCCTTGTTTTAAAAACGCAAAGGTTTGGGGCAAATTAGCCGCCATTTGTGCCAAATTTTGGTGTAAGATTAGCGCCCTTTTGCCATATTCGTGTATTGATTTGTTTAGTATTTTAATAATTTGATAATTTAGCCATTAAACTATAAGAAGATGAACAGCCGAGCGAAGCGAATACATGAATATAATATAAAAAAATAAGAACAAATGAATAAGCCAACCGGAATAGATGCGGGTTTTCGCACCATTACTTTAGCCTATAAAAACCAAGCCGAATTAAGTCTGTATGAATTAAAACTGATTGATAAGTATAAGCAATTGCATGCCCGACATAAGATATATATGGATGAAGTGAGCTTGTTTATAAAAAATAAAGCGCAGTTAAGTGGCTATGTAAAAGAAGGGAAACGAATGGTGCAACAATTAAAGCTAAAATGGAATCATATTATGGAGTTAGATACCTTGTATGCATGGGCTAAGCAGGACAGTAAAGAGTACACTAAAGTACACAAGCTGTTGAAAGAATTAGACAAGCAAACCAAGCTATTGAATGACAACAATAAACGCAGTAAAACCATGTACGATATTATAGATTTACAATGGACTGAAATTGACAAAATAAACGATGATCTTGTACCCTTTACCAAGGAGTTTAATGTTTTGGTAAAAGAATTTGACGAGCATCCGGAAAAATATGAAATTGAACTTGAATCGTTTCGGACGGATGTAATGTTGCATGGTACCTTGTGTAAAAAAACCTTTGATGCTTGGGAAAAACAAAAAGGCGAGGCTACTGATTTGATTGAAAATGAGTACAACGTAGTTGGAAAACTTATGGAGCAATTAAATACCAGCATAGGCAATTATAAAAGCAACCACTTTAAAATGTATAACCCCAACGAGGTGCCTGCTGCTAAAGAAGCAGAACCAGGGGTAAAGACATTGAAACAATATTATTACCCAAAAGGACATGAAGTAATTGCCCGGTATGAAAAAGAACTGGAGGTTGCCGCCGTTAAACAAAAAGGGTTGCTGTTGCCTATTGCCTGGGCCATGGTAGAAAAAAAGGATATTACCAACCCCATTGAAATTATATGCGTATCGCAGCACAAAACCGAATGGATAAACAACCTGATATTCGGCATTAATTTAACCTTTGATGATATGCCGGATACAGAGCCTATGCTATCGCACCAACATATTATGAGCAATAAGAAAGTACTTGCCTGGATGGCAAAATTTGGCGAAAACCCTTTGTGGTCATTTTTTTTACAATCGGCTGAACTACGCAATGCTGCACTTTATGCCGACCTTATTTTGATGGAACAAACCACTATGGAAAACATGCCCGACCAGCGAATGGAGATGATAGGGTTTAAAACAGAGCACCTCCAAATTCTATGCGACCGCCTGTATAACGCCTGCATTATGTTTGTAGAATACTGCTATGCCACCCCTATTGATACGCGCGCCCACATTGCCCACCTGCTGCAAACCAGTATACTGAACCAACTGGCAGACGACAAGGGAGAACCCCTGACAAAACAACTTTTTACCTATGAACAGGTGGTTGCCGAGTGGAAGAATATCTATAAAAGATAAATTCTAAAACCAGACTTATTTCTTTTAAAAACTCAAAACCTTATGGCAAATTAGTTGCCATTTGCGCCTAATTCTTATAGGATTGCAGCGCGTAAAGCCCGCCGAAACGCCAAAAAAACCAACCAGGGCTAATTTGATGATTTTGATAAAAAGTAATTTCCTTCAATTAACTCAGGCTTTTTATACCTTTATGCAATTAAGAAAAGCAAATGAATAAAGCGTTTTTTAACGAAGAAAGAAGTTTTTTAAGAGGCCCAAGAGCCAGATGGAGAGAGTTAAAATACGCGGTTGGTGTAGTTGCCCAATTTATTAAGGGTTTTAGAACCCTGCACTTTATAGGCCCTTCTATAACAGTTTTTGGCTCGGCAAGGTTTACCGAAGAGCACCCATACTATGCCCGGGCAAGAGAGGTGTCGTTTAGAATATCAAAGCTTGGTTTTACTATTGTAACCGGTGGCGGCCCCGGAATAATGGAGGCGGCTAACCGTGGTGCAAAAGATGCCGGGGGGCTTTCAATTGGCTGTAATATTATTTTACCACTAGAACAATATGCAAATCCTTACTTAGATAAGTTTATAAATATTGAGTATTTCTTTGTAAGAAAAGAGTTACTTAGAAAATATTCTTTTGCATTTGTGGTTATGCCGGGTGGCTTTGGAACATTGGATGAATTCTTTGAAACGATAACACTCATTCAAACAAAGAAGACAGAAAGTTTTCCTGTGGTTGTTATGGGATTGGATTATCACAAAAACTTAATTGAACATCTTAATACTATGGTAGTAAATAAAACAATTCATAAAGATGACCTTGGCTTAATTTTGTTTACTGATAATATGGATGAGGCAGTTAATCATATTCAGAAATACGCATCAGCAAATATCAAAGCGCCACAAAAACCAATTTGGATTCTTGGAGAAGAAAAGGCTCTTAAGAAATAACGGCTGTACATCCTTAAAACCCTTAGATACCGCTATTTTAATTCTTTAAATAACCAGAGCTTCCAATGGTACACACACTATAATAAAAAAACGAGCCGGGTGTAAAAGAGGATTCTTTTACACCCGGCTGCGAAAGAATATAATTTATACTCTGCCACTAAACTAAAACATCCTCTGCTTTTGATAATGATACTTATCTCAAAAGAGGATGTTTTTTATAAGTATAAGAATTTAATAAACAAAAATCTCGTTTTCAATTTCCAGCTGATTATCTACACTACTTATACCCGGAGCATTCCAAACGGCATCTTCTGCATCATCTCTTTCTGCCCAAGAACGAACAACCCCTTTTAAAGTTGCCTTGTTCCCTGCAATTTCAATATTGATTTTTTCAGAATCGATAGTAGCATTTCTGTGAAAAGCAGCAGCAATTTTTTGTTTAACGTCCTTTGCTACAACCTGCGGTTTAACCGTCATAAGATCATTAATCCCTTTCACCCCTGTAAGATTTATAATTGCATTTTCAGCAGCCCCCTTTTGGTAATCCCAATCTACTTCTCCCTCCAAGGTTACCCATCCACCTTCTACTTTCACTTTAATTTTGTCTTCCGGTACAGAAGAGTGCCATCTCAATGAATCAGCTATTGTACGTGCAATCTCTGTATCGTTTTTTATACTGGAAGAGAAAAACTTTATTTCTATCTCTTCTGCAATAGCTTTTACGCCTGTCACACGTTTGGCCGCTTTTTCAGCCTCCATTTTTTTTGTATAAGAGTCCACAGTTCCTGAAAGGGTAACTACACCATCTTTTACTGCCACTCCAATTTCTGTTGCTTTTAATAATGGTGCCCATTTAAGTTCTTCCATTACATCCTTTTGAATTTCTAAATCTGTTCTCATTTTATTTTGTTTTTAAGGTTTATAACATAACAAAGTAATATCAGGCATTATTTTTTCTCAATGATTGAAATCAAAATAATGCGTGATTTATTTCAACCATTTAAAAAGATGAGATACACATATCAGTGATGGATATCAATAAGCTTTATGTATAAGCTCATTTAATAAACCTGATTGTTGAAGTTCCTTTGTTATGTAAATTAATATTAAACCTTAAATTTTAAATTATGAAAGTAAAAGATCTAATGACTGCAGAAGCTATAAAAGCACTGCACTCTTGAAACAAAATTGCAAAATGTTGCAAAAACCATGAAAGATTCAAATCATGGAGTCTTACCCGTTGTTGACAAAGACAACAAGGTAATTGGTATGGTAACAGACAGAGATATTTGCCTTTCTTTGGCAACTAAAAGTGCAAAACCAATTGCCGAACTAAGTATAAAAGATGCTATTTCCAGTTTAAACATCCATAGTGTAAAAGCTGAAGACACTATTACACATGCTTTGCAGGAAATGAGAAAAAATAAAGTGGGCCGTTTACCGGTAACAGATAAAGAAGGGAAATTAAGCGGAATATTATCCGTGAATAAAATACTTTCCAATTCAATTACCAAGAAGGAGGATATAGGTCATATTACTTCAAATGAAGAAAATTTGGCCAGAACAATTTCGGCACTTTATGAACGTAATAATTCAACAGCGGCAAAAAAAGAAAGTATTGAATTGTAGTTAAAAGCGGATGCTTAGTAAAATGTAAGAAAAGCGGGTTTAGCCCGCTTTTCTTACATTTCGTTTTGGAGTTTGTCCTTTTAAATTTTGAGCTGTATTTACATAAAGTGTTACTTGCATTTAATCTCTTTAACAATTCTCAAGTAGCTGATTTAATACTATCTTTAAAATATGAAAAGAAAAGAAAAACCAAGCAGAGAGACATTGGATCAATGGCATGATGATCCTTCTAACTGGAGATATGGCATATTTTATTATAACAAAAATGATACGCGTATTTTTTCTCCTAAAAGGTTCCATTTTTTTGGTTGGACAATAAATTTTGCAAATCCATATACCTATCTTCTTTTCTTAGGAATTATAGCAATAACTTTCCTTTTTGCGCAACTACTAACTTTTAAAGTTTTCCTGATTTCTTTTTCTCTCCCATAGAAAGCTGGTATTTCTTCTTGTTATATTAACCATAAATAAAAAGGAAATGAAAAAGAAAAATAGAGTTGGGCTTATTTCTTTAGTTATTACAATTGTTGGTTTCATAATTACCTTAATTGGAATCCATTCCGGATTACTTAAGAGCCAATTATGGTATATAGTTTTAGCTGGTTTTGAAGCTGGCACCATTGGTGGTTTGGCAGATTGGTTTGCAGTAAGTGCTTTGTTTCATGAGATACCAATCCCGCTTGTACGAAGACATACGAACATAATCGTGAATAATAGAAAACAATTAACAGATGGAGTTGTTGATTTGATAACAAATAAATGGTTGACTCCTGATATTATTAAAGAAAAAATATCGGGATTGTCTATTGCAGAAAATATTTTAAAAGTCTTACAGGAACCACAAAATAAAACCCGTGCAATTGATTTTTTAAGAGATATTTTAAATAGGCTTGCCGATAGTCTTGATAAACCTGAGGTGGCTTCTTTACTTCAAAAAATATTGAAGGATCAAATAGAAGGAATTGATATGGCAACTCCACTGGGGCGTTGGCTGGAAAAATCAGTTAAGAGCGGAGATCATAATCAATTATGGGAAATGATTTTAGAAACTGCTCAACGGACAATAAATGATAATCAAACACGTCAAATACTATTAGACATGGTAAAAGAGAAAGCTAAGGAGTATAAAAGTGAAGGCGTTTTAAAAAGGGCATTTCTTTGGATGGCCGAAAAGGTAGGTGCATTAGATGAATCATCCATTGTAAATAAAATAATCGAGTCAATAAATAATTTTATTAATGAGGCTAAAAACAACCCCAATCATCAGGTACGTCAACGATTTGATAAATCCATTCTCGAATTTGCCCATAACCTTACCATAGGTGATGAGAAAACACATAATATAGTTAATGATCTAAAGAAGAAATTGATAGAAAATACTGATGCCCGGCAATTAATTCAAGGAATACTTACCCGCTTTAAATCTACTGTAAAAGACGAATTAAAAAGTAATGATACATCCTTTATGGTTCTCTTAATAAATTATTTGAACGGCTATCTTGACGAATTACAGCAAGATAAATCCACGCAGCAAAAAATAGATATTTGGCTGAAAGAAACCATCTTGAAACTGGTTTCAAAATATCATCATGAAATTGGGAATATGGTTCGACAGAGTCTTTCAAAACTTGATGATACTGAACTGGTAGCACAAATTGAAGAACAAGTTGGCAATGATTTGCAATATATTAGGCTAAATGGAGCAATAGTTGGAGGTATAGTTGGTATGGTTTTAGCAATAGTGAAACTTTTACTTCCCTCACATTAAATAAATCAAAAAAAGTGGTATTTCTGAAGGTGTACATCTAATTGGCTTGATTAAAATAGTTAACTTTTTTTAGTGCAAATTTTGTATTTCACTCTTCATTTCATTTATCATTAAAACCTTTGCTCCCTTAATACGTTTGTTTTTTAAATCAAATAATGCGTTGTTGGCTTGATTAAAGGGATATATTTCTATTTCGGGTTTGATATTTATTTTGACTGCCAGTTCCAAAAAACTTTTCACATCACTACGTGTAATGTTAGTTACACTCTTAATTTCCTTTTCCATCCATAAATGCTTCTCATAATTTATGTTCAATAACTCACTTTTATCTATGGATTCCTTTCTTATCGCATTAATAACCAAACGTCCACCGGGTTTAATATTTTCAAGTGAATGAACAATTGTTTTCCAAACAGGTGTAGTATCAATTATAGCTTGTGGTATATCTAACGGGGAATCAGTAAAATCACCAACCCATGATGCACCTAATGATTGTGCAAAATCTCTTTCTTCCCTGCTTCTTGCAAAAACCACAATTTTTGAATCGGGAAATAAATACTTGGCAGTTTTCAAAACTAAGTGGCCCGATGCGCCGAAACCGGCTAATCCCAGTGTCTGTCCGTTTTTAATATTTGTAAGCATTAGCGAGCGATACCCAATTGCACCCGCACATAATAAAGGAGCTGCTTCTGTGTCTGACAATGCAGCAGGAATCAAATAAGCAAAGTTTTCAGAAACAGTCATGTATTCTGCATACCCGCCATTGGCGTCTTTACCGGTTCCTTTAAAATCAGGGCAAAGATTTTCTTTCCCATTAACGCAATATTCACATTTGCCGCAAGAAGAAAATATCCATGCTACGCCAACTCTATCACCTTCTTTAAATAAGCTTACTTTCTTCCCTTTCTTTTCTACATATCCAATTACCTGATGCCCCGGTATGATTGGCATTATAGAAGGGCGAACTCGTCCTTCAATTTCATCTAATTCCGTATGACAAATTCCACAGCAGGAAATTTTTATAAGAATTTCATTGTCCTTTGTAACAGGAATGGCAATGCTTACTAATTCTAATGGAGAATCATTAGTTGTCATATCACAGACTTTTTTCAATAACATAGCTTTCATTTTCCCCATTACAACAAAGAAAACTTAAATACCAGGTTTAATTAATGTTTTTGTGCACTAAGGATATTGATATTCATCACCAAGTAAATACTCAGATATCTTATGTTTTTTTTGAACTAAATCATTCTCTGTGGACAGAAAGAAATGATGCCGAGAATGCTGCATGGAATGCCCCCGGTATTATTACGGTTGATAACAGAATTATGGTTGATACCGAAGGTTTGGCTATCTAGTTTAATATAGCTTTTTTCTAATTAAAGCCGCTCTGTTTTTTACGAGCGGCTTTTGTTGTTTATTTCGGTCATTACTATTTTAGTTATGAATTTTTGTCTCGCCAAATATAAAAAAACACTTCAAAGGCTTTTCACTGCAATCCCGAAGACGGCAAACTAAAAAGTCCCTGGAGTGCTACTGTAAACTATACCTCGCGCACATCAGCCTCTCCGCACCCTACAACCACACCAACTACCACTACGGGTACCACACCTCCGGCTATGGGCTAAACAACACCCTTAATTAAGCATTAACAGGCATTATGTAGCGTTTCTTCTGCCTTTGAGAAGCAATTAACACCCTACATGATGCTTTTAAGTAGGTACATTAGGCTCTAAAGTAGGTACATTAGGTTCTAAGGTAGGTACATTAAACGCTAAGGTATGCACTTTAAACTCTAAAGTAGGTACATTAAACTTTAAGGTAGGTACATTAAACTCTAAGGTATATACATTAATTTCTAAGGTACATACATTAAATCCTAAGGTATGCACATTAAACCCTAAGGTATGCACCTTAGGCGCTTATATAGGGTGTTTTTTGGTGGAAATGGGGAGGTTTCTTTAAAAAAGCGGAATTTTGCGGTGAGGTAGGTAGTATTAGTCTCTAAGATTATCTAATTGCAACACATATTGAAATTAGGAATAGAATTATTTTTTTATTCATAATGTTGCGAAACTATCATACTTTTTAGTTATAGAAAATGATATACATCACTGAAACATAATGATTCTAAGCAAAGTCATAAATACATTTTGCTGTTTTCAGGATACACGTAATAATATAACTTATTAAAAAAGTACTTAAAGAACTTGTAATTCTGAAGGATATTCACGAAGGAGTGTTTAGGTGATTATATTAAATATTAATAATTATGCCGCCTTTTCAAAACGATTAATTTCATTAAGTAATCGCATAACCTCCTCATTACTTACTTCGGAAAAATCCATATAGTGAAAACCAACACCCATAAAATCTTCAGGCATATATAAGCAAATAAAATCATCTACTTCCTTTTTAATTTTAACGGCGGTTTGAGGTGGGGCAATAGGAACAACTACAACAATCTTCTTAGGTTTTCTTTTCCTTAACATTTTAATGGAAGACAAAATAGTATTGCCTGTAGCTACCCCATCATCTACTATAATTACAATCTTATTTTCTAAATCAACTGGTTTGTGGTTACCCATAAACCGCTTATATTGTTCTTCAAGATTCTTTCGTATAGTTACTACACTTTTATCAATGTAAGATTGAGGCGCATTAGAATACTCATCAACAATATAATCTTCAAGGCTTACCGCTCCAATGGCAAACTCCGGGTTATCCGGATGCCCTATCTTTTTTGTCATTAATAATTCCAAAGGAAAATTGTATTCTTTTGCAATGTAATAAGCCAACGGAACTCCTCCTCTTGGTACCGCTAAAACGACACCATGCTCATTCTTATATTTATTCAAATAAGGGATCAATTTCATTGCTGCATCCCGCCTGTCTTTAAAACGTATAAATCTGTTATTCATTTAATTTTATCAGTTTAGTTTTTAATACAAGGTGTTTATTAAACCATTCCGTTGCCAATTTAGCCACCTCATTTAACTTTCCTGGCTCTTCAAATAAATGGCCTGCTCCCTTTACAATTTGTATTTCCTTTTCACAATTTAATTTATAATACGCTTGCTGATTTAAAGTAATAACATCTGTATCCAAACTGCCAATTAGTAATAAAGTGGGTGCTTTTACTTCCGGTAATGAATGACCGGCAAGATCAGGTCGTCCACCACGAGAAACAACGGCCTGAATAATTCCCTTAAGGCGAGCTGCAGCTTTAAGTGCCGATGCTGCGCCTGTACTTGCCCCAAAATAACCTACAGGCAGGTTCTTTATACCTAAAAGTTGTACCACCTGATTTGTAACAATAACAAGGCGGTCAGTTAGCAAATCAATATTAAAGCGATTTTCATAATTCCTATCTTCCTCTTCAGTGAGCAAATCAGTAAGAAGCGTAGCAATATTGTGCTTATTTAATATTTCGGCTACATGCCTGTTTCTTGAACTGAAACGACTACTACCACTCCCGTGCGAAAAGACAACAAAAGCTTTTGAATTATCAGGTATATTAAGATTTCCCTTTAAACTTATATGGTCACTGATTTGAATATCTATTTCACTTGTTTTCATAACTCCCCACTTGAAGTGGCACAAATGTATACTAGTCATAAATCGTTTTCAATGATGTATATCACAGTTGATAATGATTATTTATAATTAATGGAGGAGATATTCATTTTATAAAGAAAATGAAGGAAGTATTTTTATCATTCAATTTCCTTTGCAAGGAAGAATTGAAGAGTGATTTAAATTATAAACTTAAATGATTTGAATCATTTAAAAATTTCAATCATCCATGTACCTTTGTCGTGTTCTTGATACAGATGAAATCTAATCAAGCGCAAGTTGAGAAAGAATATCACGAGTTTCTTATCAATTGAAAGGCGGTGAAATAACCTGCCTTTTTTTGAAATATAATGTATGTTTCTCTAAGAGTGTCGAACTTCCATATGCAAAAACTAAGTTACAGAATAATAAACAGTATTACTATTTATAGAATTATTGCAACCCCGTTTTTGGTTTATTTGATTTTTATAAGAAAACAGGATTTGTTTAAATGGCTTTTGGCTATAAGTTTCTTTACTGATATTATAGATGGGTATTTTGCCAGACGGTTTAAAGTAACAAGTATTTTGGGATCAAAATTAGATTCAATCGGCGATGATCTGACTATCGCAGCAGCCATAATAGGTGTGTTTGTACTTAAATTCCAATTTGTCAAGGAAGAAATATGGATGGTAGGTATACTCCTCCTTCTTTTTATTTTACAAACTATTTTTGCTCTTTTCCGTTATAAAAAAATTAGCAGTTTTCATACCTATCTTGCAAAGATGGCAGCAATCCTTCAGGGTTCATTTCTTATTCTAATTTTCTTTTTGCCTGAACCGGTTGGTGTTTTATTTTATGTAGCAGCAGTAATAACTATATTGGATTTAGCAGAAGAAATAATTCTTGTTCTCATTTTGAAACAATGGGAGGCAAACGTAAAAGGCATTTATTGGGTATTGAAAAGAAATAAAAAGGAACTACTAAAAACTGATTGCCCCCTGCAAAAACCACTATCTATTTTATAAAGCCTTATTAGTTAAAAAAACTTGTTGGGATAATAATAATTTTTACTTCATTTTTGACGGAAACTTAATCGTTTTACCTGCAACCATGAAAATACCCTTACCCATGTGATGAATTGTTCGCGGATGCTTTTTTGTCTGATCAATCCAAGCCTTGAGAACTTTAAGTATAAAGAAATTATATTTGGCTGACATGGATGAATCTACCATTTTGCATTCAAGATTTGCATAGCATTCGGCGATATGTGGCGCCTTAATATATTGGGAAGGTTCAGTTGTAAGCCCGAATGTTTTGAACTTATCAATATCTCGGCCAGATGTATTGCCAACGTGTACGACTTTTGCAGCAAGCTCAATAGTAGGAATGGCAATGACACATTCCTTTGTATTCTTCAGAATATTGAATGTATAATCACGGTTGCTCACCACACATCCTATAAGTGGTGGTTCAAAATCAAGCATAGTATGCCATGACATGGTCATTACGTTTAATTTCCCTTTGTTAGCCGTTGTCATCATAACGACTGACCCAGGTTCAAGTAGTTGATAAACTTTAGCTAATGGAAACACTTTCTTTTTCATAATGTTTTTTAACTGTAATATTTATTTCTTCTTCAGTGAATCCTTTTGCAGCAAAGATGTAAGGTTTGAAATAACCAACGTAATAATAAGAACAAAGAAATCAATATATGAAATCAGTTCTTTTTACCATAAAAACATCAAACTAAATTTACTCCGTTGTTTTCCCATCAAACTCTTCCTCATTTTCCTTTGCATCTGCCTCCGCTTTCGTGCTTCGAATGATACCGTCCTTATGATGAGCGGGGGAATAAATTGTATACATCTTTAAATATTTTTTGTCGTCTGTATTAATTATATTGTGTTTAGCACCCGCCGGGACAATTACAGCATCTCCATCTTGAACCTTATACTCATTCCCATCTATTATACATTTACCATGACCACTTTCAAAACGAAAGAACTGATCGTTTTCAGCATGGATTTCTTCGCCAATCTCTTCTTTTGGTTTGAGACTCATTAATACCAATTGACTATGGCTAGAAGTATATAATACCTTTCTGAAATTATCATTTACTAATGTAACTGCCTCTATATTGGTGTGAAATCCTTTCATGATTATTTATTTCTAGTCTTTTTTATAACATTTATAATAATTCCCTTCTATCTATATTTTAATCTACTGATACAATCAAAAATTTGGATTCACTCCAAAATTTAATAGGGTTAGTGATAATAAGATTCGCGATAGAATTATTCTTATTCTGTTTTTCCAGTTTATAGGAATCACTTGGATGCGTACTTATAAACTTAGCATTCTTACCTGAAATCGGAATATTTGTTGTTTGCTTAATATCTATTTTTGTAAAATAATCTCTATTAAAATCAGGATTAACTTTTTCATACTGATTCGGGCTGAAAAAACCTCCTCTTTCCTCTACAATCTTCTTTTCCTTAAGTTCACCAATTTCTCCTATGATATAATACGCTGTATTTAAGAGGGTGTTTTTTTGATTAATAGTATCCGTTTTGTTTGCGCTTTGCATACCAAAATTAATCATTGCCGTATTTAGTTTTACAGTTGTCTTACCATTGGCCATTAATACGTCGCTTAATAAAATAAGGTCTTGGTTTTTATAATTAATATTTGTGATAAGAATATCAACTAACCCTGCTAGCTGACCAATCGTAAAGTTAGCTTCTTTTAATTTTGAATTAAGTGAAGTTATTTTCTGACGATTTTTATCCATCAAATCGTTTATAATTTTAATATTTTCGTTCACTTCATCTTTTATACTTCCACTCAACTCGGCATTTTTTTTAGAATGCACCGATAAGAGATTTTCTTTTTGTTTAATACTTACCAGATTATTTTCAATTTCAGTAAAAGAAGAAACAAAGGCATTAATTGCGGAATCTTTTCTAATTGATAATTCCATTAAGGAATCTCGTTGTTTACTAACCTTGTTTATCTCTGCATCATTAGTAGCAGGATTATTTTTACAACCACCTATTAATATAGCGAGTACCATATAGAAATAGAAATGTGTTTTAGTTTTCATACGCTTAAATTTTAAATTTATTGCAGTTTTAATTTTTTCAAAAGTAGGTAGCTGAATTATAGTGGTAACTGATTGGCATCAGACATTAAGATGATAATTGTCAGCATGAAAAAAGCAAGAAGTTTCCTCATACTTAATAGTTGTTCCTTTAATACTTATACAGATGGGAGATATGAAAAACAATTAGGTTCCATTTGCAGACCCAACAAATAAAGCAAAGAAAACAACAATGGATGTGCCAATTGTTATTCCTGTAATCTAAAATAAAGTATTAACAGGGTATAAGCCTGTTAATATCATTCCTATACGCCCAAATATATCTATATACAGCAAAACAATTGCTATGAATGAAGCCCATTTCTTTTTGGTAAATAGAAGTATTCCACCTATTAAATAGCATCCACCAAGAGCAATAC
The DNA here is from genome assembly GCA_003153315.1 of Bacteroidota bacterium. Classification (GTDB taxonomy): domain Bacteria; phylum Bacteroidota; class Bacteroidia; order B-17B0; family Aurantibacillaceae; genus PALSA-968. The sequence goes on along the minus strand of PLYA01000033.1, from coordinate 4,563 downwards.
CTATATAGGTGGAGATGAATGTTTGTAAAGTTATAAGCAATGAGTAACTCCTGTTACTATTTCAGCTAAACCAAAGAGAACCATTAAAGATGCAATAATAATTATACTCCGAGATTGATTTAGATTAGTAGTCGCCATTATTTTTCCTTTCTTTTTATAAGGCTTATAAACAACAGCATTCTTAATAGAATAATAAATATCCTTTATATAACATCATTGATATAGCAAATGAAATTGCTAACCATTCGATTATAGCATCATTTTTATTTACACCCCTTGAAATAATCATTTTAGCGAAACTGTATAATTGATTTTATAATTTTTATTAATTCTCCATCTTAGAATACAAGGATACAAGAGGTTTTTTTATTAGAAATCTGACTTAAATCAGATGAATACATGATTATACTTTGGAATTACAATTAAATATGCGATTATGTTTGAAGTATTGAAAATTAGTTCTTAGTAATAGTTAGATTCATAATAGTGTATGTAATTCTTAAAAAATACTACCATGAAAACATTTGATGTATGTTCGGGTTGTTCAAATCATCATAATTGGAGAGAAATAGATTATGATAATATCCTATATGTAAGCATGGAGAATGCTATTTGTCTTACTCTTTGCCCTGCCTGTACAAATAAATTTTTAACAACCCCACAAAACCGTTCTTCTCTTATACGATACAAACAAAAAATTAATGGTGCCTTACAAGCTAAATCAAAATCTATTCTTGAATTCAAAAGACAAAATAGCGCCACATCATTTTTTGGTTTGTCCTTTTAATTCATTGCTATTATTTTATGACAAAGAAAAAAGAAGTAAAAAGAACAAGAAAGAAAAAGTGCCCAAAGGCAAGTAAATCTAATAAGCACAAGAATTTAAACGCCATTATAGAAAACTCTATAAAGACTCCTATAATATGAGCATGACTTATATTATAATCGTAAAGCTATTATCGAAAAAAAATGCATTCGATTAAAGTATCACGGTATGAATGATACATTACAAACTTCAAAAAGCTTTTTTCGTTCAGGCAGATACATCCTTTTTTGGGTAGGGAGTTTGTTTTCAAATATAGGCGCTTGGATGCAACAAATAGCAGAGCCATGGGTAGTACTTAGTTTAACTAACTCTCCTTTTTGGGTGGGACTTGATAGTTTTGCATTAAATGCTCCCGGCTTGCTTTTTACGCTTTTAGGCGGTGTATTAGCAGACCATTATGATCGAAAGAAAGTAATATTGTTTTTTCAGGCCATTCAATTTGTATGCGTATTAACTATGATACTATTATTGATAGCCGGTTGGTTGAAAGTATGGATGATTGTAATTATTTCTTTTTTTGTTGGGCTTACAGACTCACTCTCTATGCCTGCCTTTCAATCCATTACACCCTCTTTGGTAGGAAAGAAAGATATTCCCATAGCAGTTTCTCTTAATTCCACACAATTCAACCTCTCAAGAATTCTGGGGCCGGCAATAGCTGGTATTGTAATAGTTCGTTATGGAGCTTTAGTATGTTTTAGTGCCAACGCGGCTTCTTACATTCCATTTTTTCTTTCCATTTATTTTATTTTCCCCCGTGGAAAATTTATAAAACATAAAGAATCAATTCAGACAAAACCGATTCATCAATTAAAAGAATTCAAAAATCTTTTACATAATCCTGAAGTGCGAATTTCTTTACTGACTGTTTTAGTTACCAGTATGTTTTGTGCCCCACTCATTACTTTCTGTGCGGTGCTAATCAAAAATATTTTTCATGCACAGGTAGAACACTTTGGCGGAGCAATGACGGCCTTTGGAATAGGTGGATTGATTGGAGCTTCTATCACTTTTATTACCTTACCTAAGTCTTTAAAGAGAAATAGATTTGCATCTATTTTAGCTATTTTGTTAGGGTTGGTAATAGTGTCAATTGCCTTAAACCGCTCACTTTATATTTTAATTGCTTTACTTGTTTTTGCCGGCGCAGCCCTTACAGCAAGTAATATCTCTATTAATACTTTTTTGCAGGAAGATGTAGAGGAGAATATTCGTGGCCGGATAGTTAGTTTATATCAATTAGCTCTTTCAGGGGGGATTTCTATTGGTGCTCTTTTTACAGGTTTTACCGTTACACAATTTAATATTTCTACTGCCCTGCTAATAAATGGAATATTTGCAGTTATACTTCAAGCTTGGCTTTTGTGGAAACAATATAGAATCCCAATCGCTCGCTTTCATAAAGAAAACATTTAACTGCTGATATTATTTTCTGTTTTTAATTATAGTTAAAAAAATTACTTTCTATGCGGAAGAGATTCTTTTTACTAGTACTGAAATTTTTGAATACCTTTGAAATAATATTAAGGTATGCGAATATTTTTGGTCATATTTTGTTTATATTATCTTTCTGCTACAAACCCAAAAATAAGTTTGGATCGTATCAGACAGGCAAAAGATTTTACATTGAAGCAGGATTGTTCCAATAATTATGCTATTTTTATAGATATGTCCCTTCCTTCCAATGAGAAGAGGTGGTATGTAGTTGACCTTGAAGCTAAGAAGATACTATATGAAACCTATGTAGCTCATGGAAAAGGTAGCGGAGAAGGAAAACAAGCCACAAGTTTTTCTGACCGGCCGGGAAGCTATTGCACTGCCCTGGGGATTTATAAAATTAAAGGAAGATGTACTGGAGAACATGGGCTAAGCTATATACTTGACGGGCTGGAAAAGAACAACAAAAACGCAATGAGCCGCGGCATTATAATTCATTCTGCATGGTATGCAGATGATGATTTTATATTTAATTATGGCCGTTGTGGCAACAGTTGGGGATGCCCTGCCATATCGACAAATGCTTTAAAAACCTGTGAACCTTATTTAAAGCCTGGTACTATAGTCTGGATATACAGCTAATTTACGTTAGGAATTGCAGCGCCTGAAATGAATGGGCTTGAGGTTTTATGTATAATTATAGATACAGACGAAGTTTCTGAAATCCCTTTTATATTTAGCTCTTCCATGTCTGAATGAATTGATAGAGCAACAGCAATGAAACTAGGCGCCGACGATTATATTACAAAGCCATTTGAGCTGGAATCTCTTTTAAAAATGGCGAAAAATTGCATAGCCCTTAGCGGAAAAAAGTTAAAATTACAAAACATGTGATACATGTAAGATTCCTTTTAAAATGTGTAACACTTTAAAGCTTATGTATCTCCACCTTTGCATGCAGATTACTTAAATAAAAAACAACAAATGAAAACACAAGGATTAAATCTATTTATTGTTGACGACAACAAGTTAATGGTTACAACACTTAAACAGTATCTTCAAAATAGGTTTGGCCTTGATATAAGAATATCAACCTTTAATGATGGAGACAGTTGTTTAGCAAAAGTTGACAAAGATACTAATGTGGTTATTCTCGATTATTTTATGGAGGGTAAAAATGGTCTTGAAGTTTTGAAATCAATCAAAGTCATTAACCCTAAAACAGAGGTTATCATGTTATCAAACAACGAAAATATGGCTTTAGCCATAGAAACCTTTAGAGCCGGAGCTATAGATTATGTGGTAAAAGGGTCTAATTCTTGGTCAAAAATAAGTAAATTGGTTAACCATATAGTTACAGCACCTATCAGGCTTATGGTAGATGAGTTTCGTATATCAAAATACATGGCTATTTTCCTCACAACATTCATCACAATGGGAATTGTAGTAGTTATTGCTTTACAGTTTGTGAAGCGATAAACCTAAATGTGTGAATTATGTAACTCTTTTCTAAAGTTATATAAGCATACTTGCTTAACATTGTTCAACTTCGTCTCAATCTCATTTAAAGGTAGTTTATTTTGAAATTATACATTAAATATATGGTAAGTAACCGCTGCAAAATAGCGGTTAAAGAAGAGTTGACAAAACTGGGATTACATTTTATAATTGTTGATTTGGGTGAAGTTGAGATTATGGAAACTATTTCCATAGAACAATTGGAAGAATTGAAGATAGCCTTGCATAGTTCGGGGCTTGAATTGATGGATGATAAGCGGGCAGTATTAATTGAAAAAATAAAAAACGTAATTACAGAAATGGTTCATCATACGGATGAATTGCCTAAAATGAATTATTCTGATTTTATAAGTGAGAAATTAAAGTATGATTATACCTATTTGTCAAATATATTCTCAGAGGTAAAAGGCATCACCATCCAGCAATTTATTATTATACATAAAATAGAAAGAGCAAAAGAATTGCTTTTGTATGATGAACTTAACCTTACTGAGATTTCCTATAAACTGCATTACAGTAGTGTGGCGCATTTATCTAATCAATTTAAAAAAGTAACGGGGCTTTCCCCATCACATTATAAACAGTTAAAAGATAAAAGGCGAAGCCCTATTGAAGAAATTGGAAACTCAAGTGATATAAATTAGTAAGAAATAAAATGGCAAAGAAAAATAAATCGGATGAGTTAGTTATTGCTAATAAAGAAATCGCCTTTCAGGATAAAGAGAAAGAAAAGCGGGCGGCTGAATTAGTAATTGCTAACAAGGAACTTGCTTTTCAAAACG
>PLYA01000087.1 GCA_003153315.1 Bacteroidota bacterium | reverse complement strand
AAACCATTACACAACACTATGTAACCATTACATAAGCTTACGAGAACGTTACACAACACTATTTAACCATTACATAAGCTTACGAAAACGTTTCACAACACTAGGTAGACCTTTCACAAGCTTATGAAAACGTTTCACAACACTACGTAACACTTTCATAAGCTTACGTTAACTTCTCCGTAGGCTCAATTTTTTAGCAATAATCGTCAGTAGAGGCTAAATAACCAGCAAATCGTACTTTATATAGTAGTAAAGTCTGTAAATTATAAAACCAGATGCAATACCGGTAATAATAGATATTAATACACTTAGGGGATAATGGTCGCCCACATAAATTCTGCTATAAGCAACCAAAAGCGACCATAAAACCAAAATAACTTTAAAACCTCTAAAACCTTTTTTTACGGTAAAAAACAAAAATGAGCATAAACAAAACATTAAACAGGTTTTATAAGAGAAAAAAGGCTGTAGGGTTGATTTACAATCATTATTCAACATACGTACAAAGGATGATATATTAGGATTTAAACAGGGTCTTTCTCTGCTAATGAAAGATTTAAACATATCATTAAGCAAATAACGGCATATAATATATTGCGCAACTATAATTAGTAATACTAAGGCGATATTTATAAAAGTATAATAATGATCGTCTTGCTTCCTTATATATTTAACAGCAATAAAAACACTTAGTAAAAACACCGGGATAAAAGAAAGTACATTACTTGCTGTAAGCATTAAATAATCTAATACGCTCTGATGATTGCCATTTAAAATAAGGAATAAGCTTTCATCAATTTTTTTTAACATGCAGGTAAGTTTAAAAGCAAAAGTAAGTAATTTTAGAATAAGTCTTTATCGGATTTTTAAACAGCTGTATTCTGTATTAAGAAATGCTGACTATTATTGCAACATACCGTCTTGCATAAGCAACTGGCGGTCGCTCATGTTGGCTAAATCTTTATTATGAGTTACAATAACAAAGGTTTGCTGTAGTTTTTCGCGCAGGGTAAAAAACAGCTTGTGCAATTCATGTGCATTATTGGTATCCAAATTCCCCGAAGGCTCATCGGCCAAAATAACAGCAGGGTTGTTTATTAACGCCCTTGCTACTGCCACCCGCTGTTGCTCACCACCCGAAAGTTCGTTGGGTTTATGATCTGCACGGTGCATAACGCTAAGCAGGTTAAGCAATTCGGTAGCTCTTTGCGTAGCTTCCTTTTTAGTAACTCCGGCAATTAATGCAGGCAAACAAACATTTTCTATGGCGGTAAACTCGGGCAACAAATGATGGAACTGGAATACAAAACCTATGTTCTTGTTTCTAAAAGCTGAAAGTTTTTTATCGGATAAGGTAGCTACCTCTGTATGATTAATACTGATACTGCCATCGGAAGGTTTATCGAGCGTACCCAAAAGCTGTAAAAGCGTAGTTTTACCTGCACCCGATGCGCCTACAATAGCTACCACTTCGGCCTTGTTTATTTCTAAAGAAACATTTTTAAGCACCTGCAACGTACCGTAGAATTTATTAAGGTTCTTAGCGCTAATCATCCTAAGGAATGTTGATGTATTTGTGGGTTTGTAAAGATATCATCCACTTGGGGTTAGCTTTAACGTAATCTACAATCAATGGCCCCATCTCATTCCGCTTGCTCCATTCGGGTTGTAAAAACAAGTAGCAATCGGGATTTACCTTCTTTGCCTCTTCTTCTGCCCAAATAAAATCGTGTTTGTTATAAACTATAATCTTTAGTTCGTTGGCTTTATTATAAACCTCCTGCAAAGGCAATATGGTCTTTTTGGGCGAAAGGCATATCCAGTCCCACTCGCCCGTCAGCTTATAAGCGCCCGATGTTTCAATAAAAGTCTCAATATATTTTGCCTTTAGTTCTCTGGTAAGAGCTGTAAGGTTATACATAAGGGGTTCTCCACCGGTAACTACTACAGCCTTGGCATTATGAGCCAATACCTGTTGCAATACATCTTTGGTTTTGGTAAGAGGATGAATAGATGCATCCCAACTCTCTTTCACATCACACCAATGGCAACCCACATCGCAGCCTCCTAAACGAATAAAATAAGCGGCTTTTCCGGTATTGAAACCTTCGCCCTGAATGGTATAAAACTGCTCCATAAGCGGAAGCAAAGTTCCCTCATCGAGCAGTTTTTTATCTTTAGGTAAAATATTGGTTGTGGTATACAAGCGTGCAAAAGTACGCTTTATTGTAATTTAAAAGTTATGGCCTGAACAAAACTTACTTTAACCGCTTTGCCTCCCATATAACCCGGTGTGCCCTTTGGTATTAATTTAACTACCCGCAAGGCTTCTTCATCACAGCCATAACCAATACCTTTAAGTACAGTAGCATTAATTATTTTTCCTTCCTGATCAACAACAAAACTCACAAATACTTTACCCGTAATATTTTCATTCCTTGCCAGTTCAGGGTATCTTAAGTTTCTTTGAAGAAACGCAGGAAGATTATCAAACTTAGGCATAACATCAGGAGCTAATACTGTAGTGTTGGTATTGGTTAATGTTTCAGTACCAATACTTGTTCCTTTCTTTCCTGTCCCTCCCCCAACATCAGGATTATTGTCTGTATCATTTGTTTTTGTTTCTGTTCCGTCTGTATGATGGGCATCCGTGCTTTGTACGACATCTTTTTTTTGTTCATCGGCTTTATCACTGATGTTAGTACTAACTTCATCAGCTTTAGGAGTTGCATTAACCCGATGTTTAGGTAAAACAGCATCCTGCTTGGCGGGTGGGGTAATATCAAATACAGTAGTTGTAGTAGGCGGAATGATATTGGAACCTGTATCCGGTATCTTTTCTTCATCAACTGTTTTATTAAGCATTACTGCCATTGCCGAAAGAAAAGCAAAAATTAAAACAGTTATTCCTAATGATTTAAAGACCGTGTTTCCATAAGCACTTCTTAAAACATAGGCTCCGTAATTTTTATTACGGTTACTAAAAATGATTGCGTTGAATGCATCAACATTGTTTTCTATAATATTCATGACTATTTGGTTTTTATGGTTTAAACAAAGGTACCACGGCAAATTGTCCAAAATCAGAGAACTTTTTAAACGGTAGCACTTTTTCGATAAGCGGTCATTTTTAACAAAAAAACGGTAAAAATCACTTCATTTACCCAAGTCATTTTAAGATAAAAAAGCCTGTAAATAAAAAATCCCCGCTTTTGGCGAGGATTCTTATTTTTATTCTTTTTTAAATCTATTTATCATTCATACCATCATCACTTGGCTCAAGTTTTGCCGGAGTGGTATTGCTAGGAGAATTTGGGTTATTAGCAGGCGTATTATTTGCTCTTTGTTGTCTGCGCTGTTCCTGGTTTTGTTTTTGCTTTAAACGGTATTGTTCCCATTTTTGTTGTTGTTCAGGGGTTAAAGTTGCGTTTACATCTTTAACAAACTGCTCTCTAACAGGTTTTGCATCGGCATGTAACTCCTTACGATTTGCTGCATCCTTACTTCTTATTTGTTGAATAGCTGTACTTCTGGTAAGTGCTGCCTGATATACCTTTTGCTTTTGGTCTTCGGTAAGTCCTAATACCTTCTGCAAATGTGCTGATTGGCGGGTAGCCATCTGATCAGGAGTTGGAGCCTGTTTTTGCGCAGCCGGTTCTGTAGTAGTTTGAGTTTGCTGAGCCTGTGCTAACTGTAGCGTTGCTATAGCTAATGCTGATAAAATAATTTTTTTCATAGTATTTGATTTAATTTTTAATTTAGATGCAAAGCTAATCCCTAAGTTTAATAATGCAATCAACTTTAATTACTTAAAATATCTTAACTTTTTATTGCAGATTATAATAAATAGCCTATATTTGCACTCCATTTTTATATAGAAAAAAGCATGGCAAACCATAAATCATCCGAAAAGCGTATCAGACAAACTGAAACAAAGAAATTGCATAATCGCTATCAGGCCAAAACAGCCCGTACTTTTTTAAAGCGTTTACGCACAACTACCAATAAAGAAGAAGCTACTGCCTTACTTCCTAAAGTTGCTTCTATGCTTGATAAATTAGCGAAACGAAATATTATACATAAGAACAAAGCATCTAATTTAAAGTCAAAACTTACTAAAACAGTAAGAAACATTAAATAAATTTCTTTTAATAAAAAGAAGGCTGTTTCAGAAATGAGGCAGCCTTTTTTATTGTAATTTAGCCCTATGTTTAAACAAAACCTGCAAAGTATAGGAAGTGCTATTAACCAATTTCTAAAAGAGAATCGTTTAGAAAAAAAGATTGACTTATCCAGTTTGCATATCAATTGGAAGACCATAGCCGGAGAGATGGTTGCCAACCATACCACGCGCATGTTTATAAAAGATAATATCCTATTCTTAGAAGTAGATTCATCTGCTTTAAAGAGCGAACTTCATTTTTTAAAAGATCAGTTGGTACAAAACATTAACCATTTTTTGAAAAAAGAATTGGTTAAACAGCTTGTGTTACTTTAAATTCGCACAAACTTTAAAACTTGCAAAACGTCTTTAGGCAAAATAAAATCTTCATTCTCCTGCATGCACTATTTTTTTGTACAGCTGTTTCCATTATATTTTGCACAGACAAACTACATCTTCATTTATTTTTCAATGATTTTGTAAATTCACCTTTTGATAGTTTTTTTAAATACATAACTTACATTGGTGATGGTGCTTTTATTCTAATACTTGTTTTAATAATCCTGTTTTTTAATATACAAAAGGCTTTAACCATATTACTTTGTTATGGCATTAGCACTGGATTTACACAGGGTATTAAATATTTCTTTTTTAGCGATGCAGATAGACCATCGCTAACATTTGAGATACTCCATATCCCTTTAAAACTTGTAAATGGGGTAGATGTGAATATACACCACAGCTTTCCTTCAGGGCATACAACAGCTGCATTTAGTTTATTCTTTTGTTTAAGTTTTTTTTCTAAAAACAATTATGTTAAAATGATTTGTTTTATATCTGCATTGCTGGTAGCCTTTTCCAGAGTTTATTTATCAGAACATTTTTTCGAAGACATTACAGCAGGTAGTTTTATAGGAGTTGCATTTTCATTTTTAGTTTGTGTTGTTTTATACCAGACTAAAATAGTTCAACATATGAATAAATTGCAAAAGCCCATTTATCAATTATTTTAAATGAGTAGTCTAAAAGCAAATTACCTTACCTGGCATATTGCAATTACCCTTATTGCAGCTATATTATTTATTCCATTTTTAGGTGCCATACATTTATTTGATTGGGATGAAATCAATTTTGCAGAATGTGCACGCGAAATGCTTGTTAGTCATAACTACAGCAGGGTACAAATTAACTTTCAACCCTTTTGGGAGAAACCCCCCTTATTTATTTGGCTACAGGTATTCAGCATGAAGTTATTTGGAGTTACTGAATTTGCAGCTCGTTTTCCCGATGCGATGTGTGGTGTATTAACATTAAATATCATTTACCATTTTGGAAGAAAATATAACAACCATCATTTTGGGTTACTGTGGGTACTTTGTTATGGAGCATCTTTTCTTCCTTTCTTGTATTTCAAATCCGGCATTATAGACCCTTGGTTTAATCTGTTTATATTTCTTAGTATTTGTTTTCTCCTTCAATGGTTTAACAACAATCTGTCTAAAAAAATAAACACAAGCTCTATATATGCAGGCTTATTTGCAGGCTTAGCTATTCTTACCAAAGGTCCGGTTGCCTTACTTATTATTGGACTAACCTTTTTGGTAGTTTGGATTAGATTGCGGTTTAACCCCTTTTCAAATCTTAAAAACCTAATATCGTTTATTGTAGTGTTTATAATAAGCGGACTTAGTTGGTTTATATTCGAAATTGCCACCGGTAATTTAGCCATCATAAAAGAGTTTATTGATTATCAAATTAGGTTACTTAACACCCACGATTCGGGTCACGAAGGTTTTAGATTGTACCACTTCGTAGTTTTACTAGTTGGGTGTTTCCCGGCATCCGTGTTTTTTATTCCATCACACACCAAAAACCCCTCGGATACTCCTTTTCAGAAATATGTAAAACAATGGATGCTTATTTTATTTTGGGTGGTGCTTATTATATTTACCATAGTAAATACCAAAATAGTACATTACTCAAGCATGTGCTACTTTCCGTTAACCTACTTAGCAGCATACAAGTTGCATGATATTATTTACTCACGTAAAAAATTAAACGGCGTCGTTTTCTCATTGGGTTTGTTTCTTATTATTGTTTTAGGCATTGTTTTTACTGCCGCCGGACTGATAAAATATTTTATCCCCGCCATTACAAAAAGCAATTTAATTGACGATAAATTTGCTGTAGATTCTTTACAAACACCTGTAACCTGGCTTGGTTTCGAGTGGGTAATTGGTATTTTATTTTTGGTTTTCTCCATCTACTTTTTTGTTAACCTGCATAAAGGCAAAAAGTATATGTATGGTTTATTTGCTACTTCTTTAGCAACTATATGGTTAATCACCCTACTTATAGTCCCTAAGGTAGAACCTTATTCGCAAGGCCCTGCTATTGAGTTTTACAAATCATTAAAGGATAAAGATGTTTATGTTGAAACCATTGGTTTTAAAAGCTACGCTTATATGTTTTATACCAACAGGCAACCGCAACATAACTCAGCTGATATGTTACGTTATATTAATAAAGAAAGAGAGCAACAAAGTAAAGCCGGAGGCGAAGAATTTGAGTTTAGTTTATATAGCTTAAACTGGATGTTGCAAAAAAATATTGATAAAACAGCTTATTTTGCAGCAAAAACTACCGAAATAGAAAACATAAAAAGAGACCACCCCGATTTAATTGAACTATACCGCAAAGGAGGTTTTGTTTTTTATAAACGATTGCCATTAACAAACAATCACTAATTTAGGCACGCTTTTTGGAACTAACCTTTTAAATTAAAACCCATGAATAAGAAAATTGCAATTGCCCTTTTATCTGTTTGCGTTATTGGCGCACAGGCTCAAAGTTTAAAAGATAGACTGAAAGCAGCTGAACAGAAAACCGAAAAAGAGGTAACGGGTAATTCAAACGGTAAAACAGGGCTTAGCAACGATGATATCATTGCGGGTTTAAAAGAAGCATTAAGCAGAGGAACGAATAATTCAACAGCATCAGCACAAAAAGTAGATGGTTACTTAAAAAATCCTGAAATATTTATCCCGTTTCCGCCTGAGGCAGAAAAAATGAAAAACGAACTTATTAAACTAGGTTATAAAAACAAAGTAGATGAGTTTGAAACATCGGTTAACCGTGCTGCCGAGCAGGCCGCAACCAGTGCTGCACCCATTTTTTTAGATGCGGTAAAAAACATGACTGTTACTGATGGCTTATCAATTTTACAAGGCTCTGATACAGCTGCTACACACTATTTAAAACAAAACACATCGGCAGCCTTAACTACAAAATATCATCCTATTGTAAAAGATGCCTTAGCTAAAGTAAACGCAACGGCTTATTGGGCATCTCTGGTAAAAATTTACAACGAAATTCCGTTTGTAAAAAAACAAAACCCCGATTTAGAAGGTTTTGTTACCGGTAAAGCTCTAGATGGTTTATTTCATTTGGTAGGTAAAGAAGAAACCAAAATACGTAAAGACCCAGCTGCACAGGTTAGCGATTTACTTAAAAAAGTGTTTGGCGGTAAATAACCCCCCTATTTAAATCTTAAGGTTTTTACCGGATTAATTTTACTGATAACTAACACCGGCAACAGCATCATTACTAAGCATGAGCCTATGGTTATTAGGTTTACGAATAGTATTTGGTTTACATGTAATTCTACCGGCACGTACGATACATAATAACTTTCGGCAGGTAGTTTTACAAATTTAAAGTGCTGTTGCAACAAGCAAATTGTTATACCAACTACATCGCCAATTAGCACCCCTTTAAAAAGCATCCTAAACGATTGATATAAAAATATTTTTTGCACTAGGTTATTGTCGGCTCCTATTGATTTAAGCAAACCAATAGTATTGCTTCGTTCTAAAATTAAAATCAACAAGGCAGAAATCATATTTATAACAGCTACGGCAATCATTAAAGTAATAATTATAAATGCATTGCTATCTAATAAAGACAACCATGAAAATAAGGTGGGGTAAATTTGCTTAACCGATTTAGCTTCTACATTTTGCCCAACCGTTTCATTAATAAGTTCGGTTTGTTGGTCAATAGTATTATAATCATGCAGTTCAATTTCAAAGCCGCCGGCTTGGTCGCTGCCCCAATAGTTAAGGCGCTGAATTTGTTTTAGGTGGGCAAAAACAATATTAGCATCTATATCGGCAAAACCGGTTTGGTAAATGCCACTGACTATAAATTTACGTACACGCTCCTCATAACCAAAACTCTGGCTGCTATCATCCGTTTGTTTTCTACTCACAAAAAAGGTAAGTAGTTTATCGCCCACACGCGCATTTAGTTTTTGCGCCATAGTTTTTGATATCAATATTTTATCAGAAGTAACCGAATCTGTATAAACTGGTACAGTGCCCTGCAACAAATACTGCTTTATAAAATCCCAATCGTAACTAGTATCAACTCCTTTTATAATAATGCCTTGGTTTTCATCCGTAGTTTTAATAATGGCATTTTTAGTAGCATAGGGCTGTATGTGTTTTATTTCTTTATTAGCTTTTAAATCAGTTAAAAAAGGAGCTTGTACAGATATGGGCTCTTGCTCAAATGAGTTATTATTAGTGTAAGCATTAATAGTTACATCGCCCGAAAAACCAACAGCTTTACTTTTAACTTCGTTTTTAAACCCGGTTACTATGCTTATAGTTAGTATCATAACTGCAGTACCCAATACAATGCTGCCCACAGCAATTTTAACCACCGGGGCGGCTATCGATTTTTTTTGCAGCTTGGTTTGCCACAACTTTTGGGCTATATAGGTATATAAGTTAAAAGACAAGGTTTATACGTAAAAACCAAAAGTAACAATTTAGTATTTATATCTTAGCCTATTCAGTTTACTAATTAGCGTTTATATTTGCAGCTATGTTTAAAAGCTTACTATTTGTTTTTGCCTCTCTTTTTTTTATAAATCTTGCTGTTGCGCAACCTTATGAGCAAACACGTGTTTTATACGAAAAGGATGTTAAAACAGGCGCTTCGCAAATTAATCAGTACTTGCCATTATTAGCCGGAAAGCGCGTAGCAGTTATTGCCAATGTAACTTCATTAATAAATAAAACGCATTTAGTAGATACACTGCTTGCTTTAAAAATAAATATTAAAAAGATATTTAGTCCCGAGCATGGCTTTAGAGGTTTGGCAGATGCAGGAGAAACTGTACACAGTGATAAAGACAAGAAAACAGGACTTTCTATTATTTCCTTATACGGCAAGCACATGAAGCCTACCAAGGAAGACTTGGCTGATGTTGATGTAATTATTTATGATATACAAGATGTTGGGGTGCGATTTTACACTTACATATCTACCATGAGTAATTGCATGGATGCCGCTGCTGAGTTTAAAAAAGCTTTTATTGTGTTAGATAGACCAAACCCTAATGGTTATTATGTAGATGGTCCGGTACTTGAACCTGCTTTTAAATCTTTTTTAGGCATGCATCAAGTCCCCCTTGTATATGGGATGACTTGTGGCGAGTATGCGCAAATGGTTAATGGCGAAGGCTGGCTTAGTAATAAACTTAAATGCGATTTAACCGTTATTCCTGTACAAGGTTATACGCATTTCGACATGTATCAATTACCCATGAAACCC
>PLYA01000040.1 GCA_003153315.1 Bacteroidota bacterium | reverse complement strand
GATAAAATATTTACGCGTGTTGGTGCTTCAGATAATATCTCTTCGGGCGAATCTACTTTTATGGTAGAGATGAATGAGACTGCCAGCATATTAAACAACCTAAGTAACCGAAGTTTAATTTTATTGGATGAGATAGGCAGAGGTACCGCTACGTATGATGGAATCTCTATTGCCTGGGCTATTGCAGAATACATACACCAAAATCCTCAACACAAAGCAAAAACATTATTTGCTACGCATTATCATGAGCTGAATGAAATGCAGCAATATTTTCCACGTGTGAAAAATTATCATGTAACGGTAAAAGAACTTAGCAATAAAGTAATTTTTATGCGCAAGCTTGCCGAGGGTGGAAGCGAACACAGCTTTGGTATTCATGTAGCTAAGATGGCGGGTATGCCTAAAGATGTGGTGGAACGTGCGGGAGAAATTTTAAAGAAACTGGAGAAAGAACACGAGTTGGAGCCTAACCAAACATTGGTAGATGCTGAAGGAAGGTTAGTTCAAAAAAATACGGATAGTGATTATCAATTAAGTTTCTTTCAGTTAGATGATCCAGTTCTTCAGCAAATAAAAGAAGAGATTTTAAAAACGGATGTTAATACACTTACCCCTGTTGAAGCTCTTTTAAAGTTGAACGAGATTAAGAAGCTGTTAGGTAAATAATACATGGCCGACTTCAACGATATCATGCTGGATTTAAAACGTAAGCTTTATAAGCCCGTTTATTTTTTGCATGGAGAAGAGGCTTACTTTATTGATGAGATAAGCAATTACATAGAGCAGCATATATTGGATGAAACTGAAAAAGGTTTCAATCAAACGGTGTTGTATGGTAGAGATACTGATTTAGGAAGTATTATAAGCTTAGCAAAGGGTTTCCCTATGATGGGCGAACAGCAGGTGGTGATTGTAAAAGAAGCTCAAACCTTAAAAGAACTTTCAAAATCTACAGGTGACGGCGATGAAGTAAAAGAAAAAAAATCTACAGGTGATAAGAACCCATTGATTTCATATCTCGAAAACCCGCAACCATCAACTGTCTTAGTATTCTGTTTTAAATATAAAAAACTGGATGCACGTTCTACTTTAGCAAAAACCATTGCTAAAAAGGCCGTGTTGTTTGAATCAAAAAAACTTTATGATAATAAAATACCGGATTGGATAAACGGTTATTTAAAAGATAAAAAATATAGTATCGACCCTAAAGCAGCTGCTTTATTGGCAGAGTATTTGGGAAATGATTTATCTAAAATTGCAAACGAAATTGGGAAGCTTTGTTTAAACTTACCCGAGAACAGTGAAATTACTGTAGACCACATACAGCAAAATATTGGCATCAGTAAAGATTTTAATGTATTTGAATTGCAGGATGCACTCGCTAAAAAGGATGTATTAAAAGCAAATCGTATTGCACAATACTTTGCAGCAAACCCAAAAGAGAATCCGTTGATAATGACTAATGCCTCTTTATATAATTACTTTCAAAAAGTATTGTTGTATCATTTTGTTCCAGATAAAAGCAGGGGTAGTATAGCGAGTGCTTTGGGTATGAATCCGTTTTTTGTGGAGGGTTATGAAAAAGCCGCACGAAATTATAACACAGCAAAACTAAAATCAATCTTTGGTTATTTGCATGAGTGTGATGCCCGCTCTAAAGGAGTGGATAATGTGAGTGTAGAAGATGGTGATTTGCTGAAAGAAATGGTGTTTAAAATATTGCACTAAATGAGTTGGTTAAAAAACAATTGGCTGATTGTTCTGATATTAGTTGTTGCATTCTTACTACGGTTTATTCCCTTATTTGAATATGAATTTTCTTATGACGAACTAAGCGCTCTTGACAGAACACGTTTTGATAACTTAACTGATTTAATAAACAAGGGAATTAAGATTGATGCCCATCCCGCGTTAATACAAGTGTTTTTGTTTTACTGGATAAAGATTGGCGGAAGCTCTGAAGCATGGGTAAAGCTTCCTTTTTTAGTTTGCGGTTTTTTATCCTGTTGGTTTATCTTTTCTTTTTCTAACAAATGGTTTGGATATAAAACCGGTGTAATAGCTGCTATTGTAGTGAGCTGTTCTATGATTTTTTTAGTTTACAGTTCTTACGCGCGCATGTATGCCACGGGTGTTTTGTTTGCTATACTGGCATTATATTATTTATTTGAAATTGTTTTTGGCAACTCAACTAAACTTAAGCATTACTTACTCTTAGGACTGTTTTTATTACTGGGTGCATTAAGCAATCATATGGGGGCGCTGTTTGGTTTAATATGCGGTTTATTGGCATTTGTTTACGCAGGCAAAAAGCAAAGAATATATCTTATATGTACGGCTATTGCAGCGGCGCTAGTATACTTACCTCATTTAGCTATTACATTAGCCCAGATGGGATATAGTATTGGAGCAGGAGAAGGAGGGTGGCTAACCGCACCAAAGTGGTACGCTTGTTTTAGTTTCTTAAAAACATTATTTGGCACAGGTTGGTTAATCTATCTTTTTATACTGCTTCTTATATATGCGGCTAACCCTATTAAGTTTACTTTTTTATATGATAAAAAAATTATCTTTCTATTAGTAACCTTTGTAGTGTATTGTTTAACCATTCAATTATATTCCATTTATAAAAGCCCGATTTTACAATTCTCGGTATTACTAATTGGTGCTCCCTGTATTATGGTTGCAGTGGCCAGGGGTTTATCTTTTATTCCGGATAGGTTTTTTACGGTTGTTGCTATTGCTTTAACAGGAGTTTTTTTAATGCAAACAATTTATGTTAAACAATATTATTCATTAGGTATTAAGCAGGGCGTGCATTCTTCTATCAAACAAACCATAGAGGCAAAAAACAAATATGGTACAGATAACGTTGCCGCCATTTATAATACAGAAGCTTTTTTTGCCAAGCATTACATGGATGTTTTTAAACAAAACTACAACTACCTTACCGCCTTTGATTCTGTTTATTATAAACAGGTTTTATTAAGCAAGTATCTTAAAGCATTAAAAGAGAATTATATTGTTTTATCAGACCCTGATGCCTTTTTATTAGAAAGAACAAAACTTTATTTCCCTTACCTTATCTATCATGATGAAGGATACTTTAAAAGTATTTTCTTGTTCAGTAAAACAAATGCGAACAGTATAAAGGATGAAACCGTTATTAAAACAAATACTGTTCACCAATCGGAAGGTTTTGTTTTTCCTGAAAACTATAAAACAGAAAACAAGGCTATTCTGATTGATTCTACAGATGAATTTCCTTTTTGTGTTCGTGCAGATTTTAATTCGTTGAACCTGAAAGAAGGGCTATACATAGCAGCCATAGCAAGCTATAAACCATATAGTAGTATGGGTGATTTGAACATTGATTTTTCTTTAAAGAAAAACGATGCAGGTATATTTTATGCCGGCAGAAATTTGAAAGATTCTTATGTATCAAATGATACTTTGCAGTGTGGGGTTTCGGCAATATTTATAGGGACAGATTTTGATAAGTGGAGAGACTCTAAATTAGAATGTTATTTTTGGAATAAAGGAAAGAAGAGATACCTGATAAAAGATTTTAGCATGAAAATTATGGATGTCAATCCGCATAAATATTCTCTTTGGAATTAAATTTAAAAACAGAACATGAACTACTGGCTTATTAAATCAGAACCCTCTGCCTACAGTTGGGACCAACTTTTAAAAGACAAGCAAACTTTTTGGAACGGTGTGCGCAATTACGCTGCACGCAATAACTTAAAAGCCATGAAGAAGGGCGACCTTGCTTTTTTTTATCATAGCAACGAAGGGCTTTGTATAGTGGGCATTGCCAAAGTGGTTAAAGAGCATACACCCGATAAAACGGCTACCGAAGGCGAGTGGTATGGTGTGGACTTTGCCCCTTATAAAACATTAAAGAAACCCGTTACGCTGGAGCAGATGAAGAAAGAACCCTTGCTTAAAACAATGGAATTAATTCGCATTTCACGCCTTTCGGTTTCTAAGGTTACGGATAAGGAGTTTGATAAGATTTTGCAAATGAGCGAAACCAAATAAATGGATAAACTTTCTTTTGCTTCGGTAACAATGGATGTGCTGCATCATGTGGCACAGGATATTGCCTCGGCTATTAAAGACAATAAGGTTGTTTTGTTTTACGGAGAGATGGGTGCGGGTAAAACCACGCTTATAAAAGAAATTAGCAAGCAACTGGGTGTTACGGATAATATGAGCAGTCCTACCTTTGCATTGGTAAACGAATACCATACAAAAGATAGCGGACTTATTTACCACTTTGATTTATACCGTATAAAAAATATAGAAGAGTGTCTTGATATGGGTATGGAAGAATATTTGTACAGCGGCAACTATTGTTTTATCGAATGGCCGGAGGTAGCATTGCCCTTATTGCCCCCCAACTATTGCAGCGTTTATATTAAAACGGAAAAAGACAACACCCGCAGTATTAGTTTGCAATAAACCTTACCTGCAACATTTAGATATAAGCGTATCGGTATCTTTTGCGCCCATCTTAATAGCTTTTTTCAGGTCGGTACAGGCGCCCGCAGTATCTTTAAAAGCCAGTTTTGAAACACCGCGATAGTAATACGTTTCTGCAAAAGCAGAATCTAATCCCAGTGATTTTGTATAACCCTCTATAGCACCGGAATAATCTTTCAGCTCATGCTTGCAAAGCCCTATGTTGTAATAGGCATCATTATACCGGGGGTTTAACTCAATAGATTTGTTGTAGTCCTGCAGGGCGCCCCGATAATCTCCGGCATTAAACTTAGCTATGCCCCTGTTGTTATATGCCCACTCATGGTTGGGCTCTAATTCTATCACTTTATTATAATCGGCTATGGCGCCTTTGTAATCTTTCAGTTCGTTCTTGCAAATGCCCCTGCCGTTATAAGCCTTAGCCATATTGGGGTTTTGCTCAATAGCTTTGTTATATTGTTCTATGGCATCTACATAATCTTTGGCTTTGCCCGATTCATCTCCTTTTTTATAATAGTCTTCAGTCTCAGCTTGTTTGCAAGAACCAAGAAGTAAGATGCAAGAAGTAAGAATAACAAGCAGGTGTTTTTTAAATTTCATGCGCTTAATTCAAAGCAAATATACTCAAAAGCCATTCCCTATAAAATAAGCTTTTCCCAATAAAATTAAAACCCAAAATATCAACAGGAGTTAATAACTACTTTAACTTTTATGAAACTTTTTTTACGTTTTTCCGTCTAAGCTTTTAATTGATAATTATAAAGAAAGGAGAACAGCATGATTAAACTACTAAAATCCGGAAATGGAAATATGTAATCTTACCTGTAAACATAAACAGCAAGAGATTAAAACCCCAAAAACGGATACCCCGAATCCATCCATAAGATTCCTTTAACAGTTAAAGTATTCTTATAAGCTTCTCTTACCGGCTCAACACTTCACTACAGAAGAACGAACCGGAATAATCAAAATCAATTAGTAAACAATTTAATTTTAAATAAAATGAAAAAGTTAGTTAGTTATTTCCATATAGTGCTTTATTTAAGCAAAATGTCTATTGAAGAGTTAGTTAGTTTTGTATTAGGCCTAAAGTTAGCCGGAGACCCTGATGCGGTAGCTCCTCCGTATACGCAGGCACAGTTGCAAATCCTTGCTAATAAAGTGCAAACAGATTTAGGCAACCGTATAACAAGCCCCAACCCATCGCTTACTGCCAGCCAGCAGCAAGATGTGGACGCTTTGTGCAGGGCTTTAATTGCGGTTAAAAATTATGTGGAACAGGTATCCAATGCCCACACACCGGGCAACCGCGCCATGTTTGAGATTATAGCCAGAAGAATAGGTTTTATACCCAAAGGCACTAATGCAAGACACAGTCGTATATTTGAAGTAAGGCCTATTAGTGCGGGCAGTTTTATGATTATTGCACCAACAGCAGGCAAAGGCATTCGTGCTACCTATGTATTTCAATTAGGGGTTACTACAGCCAAAGATGTATTACCTGCTACCTGGCAAGATGCGTTGCCTATTCATGTGGCTTCTCTACTAGTTACTAATGCACCCAGCGGAAGCGTGATAGCTATACATTATGCCGAAGTGGTAATACCCTCTCATAAAAAAGGCGGTTCTTCACCTTCAAATACCCCTACTGCTATTCCAGCCCCTGCTGCCGGACGCATAAGACCTACTAATACAGTATCTGTAAACAAATCAGGAAAAGTAACTTATGTGTACGGAACACCCTTTTTACATTACAGCGATGTTATTTATATCGTAGTTCCGTAAGCAGTTAATTAAGTTCATTTGCAATGCCCATAAAGGGAGATGATTGCCCCGTGAAAGGAATCAAACGCTCTTTGTGGGCATTTGCATTGCCATCAAATTCATTGCAACTCATTTCACAATGAGTTTATCTCATCGCATGTTGAATGCAATTCATTTCTTAATCATTTTCAATAATTATTTTTTCAATGCAACTCATTGTATAAGTAATGTAACTCTTCGTGCGAAGAGTTACATTCATTACAAGAAGAGTTAACTGCCCCATGCGGGGCAATGATTGCACTTCGTTGGCAATGCAATTCATNNAAAACAGCTTGCCTGCTTTTAAAAATGCAAAGGTTTGTGACGGAAAGGGGGAGATGCTTAACTGAATGGCAAGGGATTTTTTTCATTATATTTACTTTCTCTATAGCGTATTAATGAATAAACTCTTCCTAATTGGCAATGGCTTCGATTTAGCTCATGACTTAAAAACCAGATATACAGATTTTATAGTATGGTATTTGAGTAAAGTATTTTCTAAATCTGAATCTACAACAACGCACCCTTTTCAATATGAAGATGGGCTAATGTGGATGAGGCATAGTTCATATAATAATGTACCAATTATTAAATTTACATCTATTCAACACTTTAAAGATGAGATGAATAACTACAAAATAGATTATGAGTTTAAACCTACATTTTTTAAAACATTAATCAATAGTGCACATGAGTACAATTGGGTAGATATTGAATCCCATTATTATGATGCCTTAACCAAGCTTTATTTAAAAATTAATGAGAAGGGAGATAGTATTAAGCAATCTATTATTGATAATGATTTAAAACCATTAAACTCATGCCTTGACCTTATTAAAAATGAACTAATCGAATATCTACAAACAGTTGAAATTAATAAATATGATAAAGATATTGGGCAACATTTCCAAAATGAGCTTTTTAAGTTTAGACAAGAAAACAATTACTTGCCAGATCATGAAGTTGGGGAAATTCATGTATTGAATTTCAATTATACATCAACTATTGAGAACTATATCAATAATAATCTAACCATGCTTGACCCTTATATTGNNTAATTCTAAAAAAGTGAATTGGAACATTAACTATATTCATGGTAGTTTAAAAGATATAGAAAATAATCCTATTATTTTTGGTTATGGTGATGAGTCAGATTCTTATTATGAAAAGATTGAGCTTTTAAAATCAAATGAGTTTTTAGACCACATTAAAGCCTTTAGATATATGAAGGTAGGTAATTATAGAAACCTTTTAAAGTTTATTGAATTGCCAAATAAATTTGATGTATTTATAATGGGGCATTCTTGTGGTTTATCTGATAGATTACTCTTGAACAGTATTTTTGAGAGCGAGAAGTGTAATTCTATAAAGATATTTTACCATCAAAAAGGTCAAGATAAAAACGAAAATGATTTCTTTCCAAAAACCCAAGAAATATCAAGGCATTTTATTACTGAAAAAAACAAGGTAAGAATGAGGGCTTTAATGGTTCCTGAAAATGAGTGCGATGCTCTAACAAGTTTTAAAAAATAAAACAACTTTATTTACATTGGGGATTGGAGCAAGCTGCCATACAGTATGTAAAGCCCGCCGCAGGTAACTGTGAGGGGAAATAGATAAGTTGGTAAAAAAGGTAATTGAATAGTATTTTATTTTAACCCATTACGTAACCTTTAATTAGGAAGATTAAATGGCAAAAACAACCTCGGCAAAGCGTGCCCAACGCAATAAAAAAATAATTACTTACCACAAGCAGGGCTTATCTAAGCCCAAAATAGCCCGTAAGTTTAAAATAGCACCCGCCACAGTAGCTATGGTTTTGGGCAAAGCGGGTTTAATACGCAAAAAAACACCCCACGAAATTGCTTTGCGCTATGCCCGAGAAACCAAAGTAATAGAAGCTTTAAAAGAAGGCATACCCATGCGCCAAATAGCCGCCCAAAATAATATTACCGGGGCTATGGTGCATTTTTATGCAAGAAAGGCCGGGCTTGAAACCAGTTGGACTACCCAGTGGGGTAAAACCATACAAAAAGTAGTGCGCGATTTTAAAACCGGAAAAAGCGTGGCACAACTGTCAAACCAATATGATATTTTGCCTAATACTATTTGCAAATATGTGGTTAGAGAATTTAAAAAATATGCCTTGTCCTTAAATAAGCATGTAGCACTAAGAAATAACACCATGTACCAATACTATACCCAAGGTTTATCTATTGGACGGCTTAAGATTTTATTTAACATAAGTTTACAAGAGGCTTACGATATACTAAAGCCTTATGGGATAGAAAAAAAACCTTCTGCTACCCGAAAATACATCAAGCAGGTTCCCTACATTTTGCAAGAGCTTAACAAAGGAGCTACTTTAAAAAAAATAGCAGCCAAGCTAAACACCCAACGATTTGTTATTTGGAGAATTGGCAGAAATTATGGTTTTAAACTAACCAAAGAAGAGGTTTTAGCTCTTCGCCGTAATAAAAAACAAAAAAATTAAATTAATCTTAAACTGAAACAGTGCGCTGCCCGTGTTAGGGATTAGCTCTTTGTTTTAGTTTTTTAATTTGGCATCGCTGAATGTTAAAGCATTTGCAGCAAGCGATCATGCAGCGTTTTTGTTTATATTTGGTGAGATGAAATTTTGATAGTAAATTGCTTTTGATAAATAGAACTTAGCTATGCATAAAGCAAATGAAGTTGACAACTATATGGCAGCGTATCCCGAAGAAATTCGGGAACTTTTAGAGGAGCTTAGATTAACCATTAAAAAAGCAGCTCCCAAAGCAACCGAAGAAATTAGTTACGGAATGCCAGCCTTTAAACTAAATGGCATGTTGGTTTGGTTTGGAGCCTACTCAAAGCATATTGGCTTTTATCCTAAAGCCTCAGGAATAGAAGCTTTTAAAAAGGAGCTTTCTATCTACAAAGGAACAAAAGGTTCCGTTCATTTTCCGCTTGACAAAGCGTTGCCTACAAAGCTTATTACCAAAATTGTAAAGTTTAGGCTTAAGGAAAACAATAAAAATTTTAAGTAAATACCATAAAGAGAGATGGTGTCAAAGCATTTACAGCACGCTGTTGTATAAGATTGCTTCGTGCCTCGCAATGACGAAATGCGCCAGAACGCCCTAAGGCTTTAACATGTTGTCTAAAAAAGCTTTTACTTTTTCCCAGTCGGTATACTCATGGTCGTGTCTTGTATCGATATCTCCGCCGCCGCGTTTGGCAATTGTGCGCATAACAAAGCGTTTAAAAAAATCGTATTTGGTATAAAGCAAAGCGCCTGCAACATATTCAACCTTTTTGGGGCTCCAGTCGGTTTCTGTCATCAGCGCGCTTGTAATCTCATGCAGCTCATCCCAGCTTTTCTCATCGTGCCCTTCAGACAATGCCGAAAGGCTTACCGAAAAGAACCCGCTTTTTTTTTGGTTTAAAGCCTGCGCATTATTTTTTATATAATGAATAACAGAACTCTGGTATTTATGCATGTGCAAAGAAGCGCCCACTAAAACAACATCATATCCCAAGGGTCCCGGCGGATGGGTAGTTGAATCGGATACAACAACGGTGTGCCCCATTTTCTCGGCTTCGTCTCCTAAAAAGTTGGCAACCTTTCGGGTTTGCCCCTCGGTGGTACCATAAACAATAAGAACTCTCATGCAACTAAATTGGTTAATGTTAATATGCCCGCAAAACTATACGCTAATAGGGCGGGCTTAAATGAACTTGGTCAAAAACGGATATGAGGTTAATCATTTTATATCTCTTGTCAGCAGCATACTTTTACCACCATATAGAAACAATAAAACCTAATTAATAAACAAAAACATGGACACAACAAAACCACAAGGGCCTTTCTGTCAGAGTTGCTCAATGCCAATGACAAAGAAAGAAGATTTTGGAACCAACGCAGATGGCAGCCAAAACAAAGAGTATTGCCACTATTGTTATAAAGATGGCAGTTTTATGCAGCCCGGTGCTACCATGCAGCAGGTAATTGATAAAAGTGTGGATGCCATGAGGCAAATGAAAATGCCGGAAGCTATTATTGAACAAACTAAAAAGGTTATTCCTACGCTAAAGAGGTGGAAGCATTAATCAGGCATACTAATTTTTGGGTCAAAAATGGGTATGAGAATAATCTTAGCAGGTTGTTTTTTTACTGGAATACTTTTAAAAAAAATATAGCTATTTAAAATATGGATTTTACTAATGGGCGTACTCTTATTATAGTGTACATGGTTTCTAACCTGATAGGGTTGTTATACTTACTGGCCGCTATTAAGGCACCCAAGCTTGCACGGCTTTTATTTTTGCTGTTGTTTGGCTGGGCGGGTTGGTTTAATTATACCTTATGTCATAAAAACCCTGAAGCTTATTTAATGTACAGCCAAAAATCAATTCATCTGTATGCCGATTTTATTAACGGCTGGTTTAAAGAGCATATTACACTTTTTGTAAGCTTAATTGCCATAGGGCAGTTTTTAATTGCATGGGGCATGTTATTAAAAGGTATATGGGTTAAGCTGGCCTGTGTAGGAGTTATTATTTTTCTTTTAAGCATTGCACCGCTTGGCATGTATGCTGCATTTCCTTTTTCTATTTTTGTATTGCTGGCAGCATGGTTTATTATAAAAAAGGATAATAAAGATTATATATGGAAATTCAGCATTCATTCACGTAAAGCAATCGTTAATCAAACAAACTGATATGAAAAAAGAAACGTTTAAAATAAATGGAGAAAACCTGCTTAAAAAAATAAAAGAACTTATTGAAGAGGGTAATGTAAGCAGGATTACCATACATGATAAGAACGGTAAGGAGCTGATGAATTTTCCTTTAACCATTGGCGTGGTTGGAGCTGTGTTTGCCCCTATACTGGCTGCCATTGGCGCATTGGCCGCTTTGGTAAATGAGTGTACCATTACGGTAGAAAGAGAAGGGTAAAGCGCTAACAAAAAAAAGGCAGTTACCCTGCCCGCGCAGATTTGCAATCCATGCTTTAATTAGTAAGCTGCCATGCCCGTTTCACCGCGAGGCGAGCAGCGCATTACAAAGTCTTTAAACCCTTTTTACAAATCCCATGTCTTTTTACAGCTAATTAAATTAATTGCTGCCCAGCACCTTTAACAGTTCATCTAACTTAGGTGTTAAGATAATTTCTGTACGGCGGTTCTTTTTGCGGGCTTCGGCTGTTTTAGCAGGGTCTAAAGGAAAGAACTCTCCTCTGCCCGCTGCGCTTATCCGCTTCTGGTCTATATTGGGGCTGCTTTGCAAGATTATTTTGGTAACCGATGTGGCGCGCATCACGCTCAAATCCCAGTTATCTTTTATGTCTCCATTGCCATGCATGGGCACATCATCGGTATGTCCTTCCACCATAATGTTTATATCGGGGTTTTGGTCTAATACCTTGGCCAGGTTTTTAAGCGCCTCTACCCCTTTAGGTTCTACAGCTGTTTTACCACTGGCAAATAATAAAGACTCATCCATGCTCACATAAATCTTTCCGTTTTTTTGTGTAATGGTTAAGCCCTTGCCTTCAAAATTATAAAGTGCATCGCTAAGTTTCTTTTTCAAGGCATTGGCGGCATCGTCTTTTTGTTTTAAAACGGCTTCCAGTTCATTCACGCGTTTTTCTCGCAATTGCAATTGGGCAGATAAAGAGTCTAAATTTTGCTTTTGTTTGGTAAGCTGTGCAGAAAGGGTGTTTAATTGTAAGGATAAGGCATTTAAATCATCCTGTTTTTTAAGTAACTGTTTTTGTGTTTCCTGCAAATCTCCGCTTAGCTTGGCATTATCTTTTTCGCTATTGTTTAGCTGTTTACCCATTTTATCCATCAACTCATCGTTTAGTTGATTTAGCTTATCATACTTAACGGTAAGTATGCGGTAGTTGGTACCCATTACGTTTGTATCCCTGCGCAAACCATCTATATCTTTATTGGTTTGAGTAAGTTGTGCTGTAATCTCTTTTAGCTTAGCCTCATTAGCTTGCGAGGTGGTTTTAAGCGAAGCAAGTTCGTCGGCACAGGCTTTTTGCTTATCCTGGCATTCTTCTAACTTGCGTTGAGGCACACAAGCAGATAAAATAAGGGCTGATACAGCCACGTAGAAACATTTTTTAATCATGTTAAACAGTTTGTTGTTAGCAAAAATATGCTTACCTTAGTGTATATTTCTTGTTTTTTTTGAAACTTTTGAACATCAAATAGCGTATAAACTAAGTTAAAAGTTAAATCCATGAGCACACTAAAAAACAACTGGCTTACCGAAGATCATATAGATTTTGAGTATAAAAAATATATGGTGTTGGGTTATATGCAGGATGTAAAAAGCCACTATGAGCGTAGCGAACTGTATCCTACTTTGGCAGAGGTTATTGAGCATTACAAAAACCTGAAACAAATAAAAGACAATGCCAACAGTATAAAGAAAGGTTTTAGCAAAGATATTGCCGGCATTGATTGGGAAAAGATGGAGTTAATTCATAAACAAGAAAACATATCTGATATGGTGTTTAATGAACTGGAACAGATTATTGACTTTTCGATGCCTTTGTTTGCCGAGAAAATAAATACCGGAAAAGAAATTTATGATACGGTGGAACATGATTTATCTATCTCTACCGTAGGTATTACCCCGTTAAGAAAAGAGGAGGGCTATCTTATTATTAATAC
Organism: Bacteroidota bacterium; assembly: GCA_003153315.1. Classification (GTDB taxonomy): domain Bacteria; phylum Bacteroidota; class Bacteroidia; order B-17B0; family Aurantibacillaceae; genus PALSA-968. The sequence goes on along the minus strand of PLYA01000040.1, from coordinate 65,275 downwards.
TACCAATCATCAGGAAGCGTATGTGTATCAATATGGCTTTTCGGTAATAAAGGACGTGCATGAAAAAGCCAGGCAGTTATATACCGAGTATATAAATACATACACATATACTATTACTAACACATTTGAAAAGATAAAACACGATTTAATTTCTACCCGAAAAGATCTGCCCAACCCCGCGGTTTATGTTATTAAAAACAATGTAGAGATACCTTTTAATGAAACCTTGTTGCCTGTTGCCAAACGTTTTTTTGTAACTAAATTTAATGTTTAGATAACATTGGGTTGCATTTAGTTGCTGTTTTTTCCTTAAATTCGTGAAATAAACTTAATAGCTATACTATGAACAAACAACTATTTGTTTTCCTGTCAATAATTATAATAACCGTTTCAGGATATAGTCAAACTACCTTCCAACAGATTTATCAAAGAAATACTGCACAGGGTTTTGCGGGCCAGCAAACAAATGATGGCGGATACATTACCTCCGGTTTAGTTACCGTAACAAGCACCAATTATGATTACTTAGTGGTAAAAACCAATGCAAACGGAGACACCTCATGGACTAAAACATACGGCGGTATTGGTGATGATGAGTCTTATGCCTTGCAACAAACTACGGATGGAGGTTATATCTTTGCCGGAATAGACAGCTCATCCGGTTTGGGAAACTATAATGTTTATTTAGTAAAGACGAATGCCGGCGGAGATACTTTATGGACAAAATCTTATGGAGGAAGTGGCACTGATTTTGCACAAGCTGTTCAGCAAACTGCTGATGGAGGTTATATTGTTGTGGGTTATACAAGTAGTTTTGGAGCAGGAAATGGAGATGTTTATCTTTTAAAAACAGATGCCAACGGAAATCTTACCTGGAGCAAAACATATGGTGGTACACAAGGAGATTATGGATATGCGGTAAAGCAAACAGCTGATGGCGGATATGTTGTAACGGGTATTACCAGTAGTTTTGGCGTTACTCCATACGGAAATTTAAACGATATTTATTTGCTTAAAATAAATTCAACAGGAACCCTTACCTGGAGCAAAACATATGGCAAAGGTGGGGATGATTGGGGATTTGGAGTAGTTCAAACGTATGATGGGGGTTATGCCATTACTGGTCATACGCAAACGGATAGTTTAGATACTTATAGTGAATTATGTTTAATTAAAACTGATGTCAGCGGAGATACTTTGTTTACAAAATCTTTTGGAGGAACAAATTTTAATAAAGGGTTAGCTATCGTCCAAACAAGTGATAGCGGACTTGCCATTGGCGGTTCTAGCTATAGTTTTGGACATGGGGCAAGCGATTTTTATTTACTTAAAACCAATAAAAACGGAAGTATGCTTTTTAACTCCACTTTTGGTGGCAATGGAGATGATATTGCATACGCAATTGCACAAACAGCAGATAGTGGTTTTGTTTTAAGCGGATATACGCAAAGCTATAGTGTGGATAGCAGTAGCTTTTATTTAGTAAAAACTGATAAAAAAGGCAATAGCGATAGTTGTAATCAAACACATCCTGTTCCCACTATAATAAACGGGGTAGCTATTATAAATAATCCGGCAACTATTTCAGGTAATCCGGCAACTATAACAGCCCACAACACCCATACAGTTCTTAAAAGCGGGGTTTCAACACTTAATATTTGCCCTCAATCATTGGGGATAAAACAAATAAGTAATAATAAATATCAGTTTATGGTTTATCCAAATCCAAGTAATGGAAATATGACCCTTAAAACAGATAACCTGATTGATAATGTGCAGCTAACTATATATAATCAATTGGGACAAGTTGTGTTTAAAAAACAATTAACGAATCAATTAACCAATATTAACTTGGATGTAAACTCAGGTGTTTATCAAGTACGCATTCTTAGTGGAAGCGAACTTATTTATCAAACAAAAATCATTAAAGAATAAAGAATTGTATCTGGCGTTCTATGAAAGAGAAAATTGAAGCAATATTAGAAGAGGTAGAAAACTTTTCGGCGAAGAGTAAGGAGCATATAGAGGAATACCGCATTAAGTGGCTTAGTAAAAAAGGAGAGATAACAGTCCTGTTTGATGACTTTAAAACCGTTGCTCCGGAATTAAAACGTGAGTTTGGCGCTAAATTAAACGAACTTAAAAACAAAGCGCAGGAAAAAATAAATCACTTTAAAGATGTCTTTGAATTACAAAACCAAAGCTCTTTTCAGGATATTGATTTAAGTTTGCCCGCCGAACATGGAACTGAAATAGGTTCTTTACACCCTATACATATTGTAAAAAAGGAAATCATAAAGATATTTGAAGACATTGGTTTCACTCTAAGCGAGGGGCGAGAGATAGAAGATGACTGGCATAACTTTACGGCCCTTAATACTCCCGAAGATCATCCTGCGCGTGATATGCAGGATACTTTTTACATACAAACAAATCCCGAAATAGTATTGCGTACCCAAACCTCATCGGCACAGGTACATTTAATGGAGAACAACAAACCGCCCATCCGCACGATTTCTCCGGGGCGTGTATATCGCAATGAAACTGTTTCTGCACGCAGTCATTGCCAGTTTCATCAGGTAGAAGGCTTGTATATTGATACTAAAGTTTCTTTTGCCGATTTAAAACAAACCATCTTGTATTTTGCCCAACGTTTTTTTGGAGAGGAAACTAAAATACGTTTACGTCCAAGCTTCTTTCCTTTTACTGAACCAAGTGCTGAGGTAGATATATCCTGTACTATTTGTAAAGGAGAGGGTTGTAATATTTGTAAACACAGTGGTTGGTTAGAGATTTTAGGTTGCGGTATGGTTGACCCACAAGTACTTACTAATTGCGGCATAGATGCTACTAAATATACAGGTTTTGCCTTTGGAATGGGTATAGAGCGCATAGCCATGCTTAAATATAAAATTACAGATATACGCTTGTTTTTCGAAAATGATGTGCGTTTTTTAAAACAGTTTCAGTCCGCTTAAAACATTCTTTTTCCTTTTTTTCGACATGGAAAATAGCGTTTTTTGCAATTAAAATCTGTTTTTTGTTATCTATTTATATGACATTTATCAATGCTATTATCCTATTGAAACAATACTTTTACTTATAATTAAATATAAAATAACCATGAGTAATAACACAACAAAAGTAATAGGAGCCTTGCTAGTAGGAGCGGCAGTAGGGGTAGCAATTGGCATGTTAATGGCACCCGACAAAGGTTCTGAAACACGTAAAAAATTAGCCGATGATGCGAATGATATGGCGCACGATGCGGAAGAAGAAATAAAAGAGGTGATTGACACCATTAGGAAGAAAGTAAGTGAAATGGAGCAAACCTTAAGTCAGGGACTTGACAAGGCAAAAGAAATGGTGGAAGAAAAGGCGCATCAGATAAAAAACAATATGTCTTAATTGCTAAAAATTATGCAGGAAGAAAACAATCCATTTGAAAAACTTACAGAAAATCTTAAGGAATACGTAAATACACGTTATGATTTAGTTACGCTTAAAGTTACTCAAAAAGTAGCCGATGTTAGTGCGCAGAGCATTGAGTTTTTATTGGTAGCTACTGTTATCAGTATGTTTTTCTTCTTTATTAATATGGCGCTTGGATATTATATTTCATCATTGCTTGGAAATAGTTATTCGGGCTTTTTTATTATATCGGGTTTTTACCTATTGGTAACTATTATCTTTTTGATTGGCAAAAAGAAATTACTTATCAACCCATTACGCAATCGTATTATTAAAAAAATTCTGAGTGATGAGCAGGTTTAAAGTACATACTTATGAGGAGCTTACGCTTCATATTTCTCAACTTGATGGGTTAAAACATACGCAGGAGATTGAGCTGAAAAATAATGCAAAAGAGTTATATGAGAGCCTTCGGCTAAAGAATATTATAAAAAGAACGGTAAAAGATTTAGCCAACGATAAAGAGTTTAGAGAAGATGGTTTTAAAGCCACAACCAACTTTATAGTTGGAAAGATATTTAATAAAAGTAATTCGGCTAAAGGCGTTATAACAACCTTTATAATTGAAAAACTGGTGGCTCCGCTTATTAAAAACAATAAAGAAAAAATAATTTCCTTTATTACAGACCTGTTTACTAGGCATAAAAGCAAGGAAGAAAGTCAAAGCTTTTAATTTCTGTGAACCTGCATTAAGCATTTTTATTTAAAATCAATATTATTTGAATATTACCTGCTAAAGTGTATTTTTGCACCTCATTTTTTAGCTCCTATAGCTCAGTTGGTTAGAGCATCAGACTCATAATCTGAGGGTCCTTGGTTCGAGCCCAAGTGGGAGCACATAAAGAATGTAATTAGCCTTGTAAACATATAGTTTGCAAGGCTTTTTTATTTTAAGGGTAAACTTTCGGGTAAATTATTTTATTAAAAAATAAAATTTTAAACCCCACTATTTAAGCTCTAAAACTACAAAAAGGTAATGCGCAATGAAAGCATCAAACAAATCTTTGATAGTAATTTTAAGATTTTTTTGCTCGTGCCAATTAAGACTTAGACTTTCTTTTCTTTTTTACTTCAAAATCAAAAAGTTCTTTAAGCTGAATTTTTAGTATTTTAGATATAGCATAGAGCATGCAGGAGCTTACATTGTTTTCACCTCGTTCAATACGGCCAATTTGTTTACCGGAATTACCAATTAAAAAACCTAACTCCTCTTGAGTAATATTTTTTTGTAAGCGTAGTTCACGAACCCTATTTCCGAGGGCAATTAAAAACTCTTTATCTACTACGTTTTGCACATACAATATTTGCTTTGTTCTTAAAAAAGAAAAAGCCCATGTATGGGCTATTTAAAAAATAAACATATATTTGCTATACCGTTTTACTAAAACTTAACAATTTGATAATATGAGAAAAATTTGTTTTACAGAATATAAAAGTTAATTTGCGTTAAAATTCAGATGATTTCACAAGTAAATAAAAGATGTTGTAAAATAAATAAGAGCATATAACTTACCTATAAACACCCTACACGAAAAACTATGGAAACAGTAACGACCTCAAAATCGCAAGTGTCAAACGGCGACACATCTCGCGTAAGCAATCAAGAAAGCATATCTCAATTTTATTCACTCAAAAAACAAACGTTTATGGAAACAAAGAACCATCCAATGCCGCCTGTGCCATGCACCGCCGCACCTTGTGTAAAAAGTTTACACAAAAACAATTTTGAATTTTCTTTAAAACAAAAACTGTTAGCCTTATTAGTGATAATTGCATTTTGTATAAATGCAAATGCACAAACACCAAGCGGAATTATTAGTACCGTAGTGGGGAATGGCACAGGTGGTTATAGCGGTGATGGTGGACAAGCTACTGCTGCTGCATTAAACGGACCAGCTGATGTGGTTTTTGATGCTGCTGGTAATATGTATATCGCAGATCAGGTGAATAATCTTATACGTCAAGTAAGCCCTTCTGGAATTATAACAACTATAGCCGGTGGTGGTACAAGTTTAGGTGATGGAGGACCAGCCACAAATGCACAATTAGCAGCTCCAACCGGAGTTACTTTAGATGCAGCAGGCAATTTATACATAGCTGACCAATATACGTATCGCATACGTAAGGTAACAGTAAGTACAGGTATCATAACTACGGTAGCAGGTAATGGAAACCCTACTTATGCGGGAGATGGTGGACAGGCTACTAATGCCAGCTTATTTAATCCAACTTCCGTAGCTTTTGATGCAACAGGTAATATGTATATAGCAGATTATAGTAATAATGTGATACGTATGGTAAATGCTTCAGGTATCATAACAACCTTTGCAGGTAATGGAACTCAGTCTTTTAGTGGAGATGGCGGACAAGCGACTAATGCAACATTTTCAGGTCCGGTAGGCGTAGCTTTTGATGCAGCAGGGAATTTATACATAGCAGACCGTAATAATAACCGAATACGCATTGTAAACCCATCAGGCATTATAAACACTTTTGCCGGAAATGGAACAGCAGGCTATACCGGAAATGGAGGGCAAGCGATTTCAGCAGAATTTAATGGTCCGTTTGGATTAGACCTTGATGCTACAGGGAATTTATACATTTCTGATTTATATAATAACGTAGTACGCATGATAAATCCATCAGGCATTATAAGTACTATAGCCGGAAATGGCACACAGGGCTATAGTGGAGATGGGGGGCCTGCTACGGCTGCTGAACTGTATTTCCCTGCTGAAACAGCTTTAGGAGTTAATGCAAGTGGAAACCTGTTTATAGCAGATTATGGTAATAACCGTGTGCGTATGGTAATTCCAGCATCTAATCCACAAATAGGGAGTTCATGTGCTAACCCAATATTAGTAAATAATGTTTCTAGTTTTAATAGTAATTCCTTTTCAGGAAAAACAAACTTGAATAATGTCTGGTTTTCATTTACTGCTCAAAATGATACAACAAGAATTATTATATTTAATAATAACCAAAATAAAAATGATGATTACCAAATAATTAACATTTATGGGGGGGGCTGTTCTAGTTTAAACCTTGTTCAATCCTACACAGCAAATTCTGTTTATGGAGATTCAGTTTATGAAGTGATAACAACCAATTTGATTGAAGGGCAACAATACTATGTTCAATTAAATAGAAAACACATAAGTTCAGATTCCTCCCAATTGTCAATGATCATCAATGCATCCTATAGGACACAAAGCGGCAATTTATATATGGAGAACGAATGCGCTTCGCAAGGGCTATCTACAAATCTAGCTAGGGGATTAGCTGGGGCAGATCCTTTATATATAGCAGCTGATTGGTATGGAATTAGTTATAAAATTTTATCAAGTTCAACTGCCACGATTAGCCAATGGCATACTGACGTTGCAATTTGGATTATAGCCCAAACTAATGGTGTCCCTACGAAAATACTGGATATAACCCAGTCAAGCTATACCTCTACTAATTTCAATTTACCATTACTTCTTAACAGCTATTATCTTGGCGTAGATGCTACAAATGTTGCTGCACCACCTGGCACACATTTAGATATACAATTAGAATTTGTAAATGCTGCTAGTCAAATAGTTGCATCAACAACATTTTCCATCTTTAGTGGAAATCCTGTTCAAGTTGCAAATACTAGTATAACATATTGTACAGCAAACCCATTAACTATTACTCCAATAAATGACCCAAACTATCCAAGTTACGATTTTCATAACTTAATTGGGGGAAGTGAGGTAGACCCACCACTTGTATCAGGTTCCTCTGCAACATTTAGTGCGGGACAACTTACTGGTGTATCCCAAATAAGTATTGAGCCAGGTTTAGGAAGTACCTGCGCTGGTCAACCAGCTATTATAACACTACATCCTATTAGTCCCTCATCTTCAATTGTTGTAACTCCTTCATCTGACTATATATGTCATGGTCAATCTGTGCAGATTTCTGCATCAGGAGCTAATAGCTACTTAGTTACAGATAATGTAGATAATAATCAGATTAGTGGTTCAGGCAGTAATTTCACATTTAATATTACTCCACCAGTTGCTGGTATTAATAATGTTTATACTATATCAAGCGTTCTTCCTTCCTGTGCAAATCCAGCTACTTCTGTAATTCATGTTTATCCCAACGCTAATTTTAATTTAACTACCACTACTCCAATTATATGCCCAGGGGCAACAGCTATTTTAACAGCAGAAAGCGCTAGCGGTCTTCCATATTCTTATGTTTGGTCCGGCGGTGGTGTAACCCAATCTTGTGCAAGTAGTGTTAATCCATGTTCAATTTCTGTAACACCAACAAGTTTTCCAACTACTTATAATGTAGTTGCTACTGATGTCAATGGTTGCTCTTTTACTAAAAGTATTACCATAAGCAATCCAACTGGTTATACTCCGGCAGCTATTACTGTTCCATACGCATTTCAATGCGAGGCTCTCAATTCTCTTGTGAGCATCTCAGCAGCACCTAATGGATATGAGAGTTATTCGTGGACTTTTAACCCGGCAAATGGTGCTACCATTCAAACAGGTGGGACTGATCCTACTGTGTTAATTAATTGCTCTCATGCAACCGGAAATGTCATATTGGAACTTACAACTGAGTCACAAGGATGTTATAGCAATACTTCTATCGTTATTGAACAATGTTGTGCAGCTGGAAGAAATATTGCTCATCATGAAAATTATAATCTTGGCACGAATATTTATCCTGCTGGTTATAATTTTTATACAGTACAAAATAGCGTGAATTATATAAATACAAATCCTGCCGAAACTGTGAATTATTTTGTAACAGGTCAATTAGTCTTTGAAGGCACCTCAAACATTGAAGGTGTTAACTTTATTATGAACCCAGGCTCCAGTATTGTAGTAGATGGCGGTGCTATTTTAAACATAACTAATTCTCATATTTATGCTTGTAGTGATATGTGGCAGGGAATTAGTTTTAATACGTTATATGCTTTAACTGGATCGGGCAATCCTCAAACACCTTATCTTAATGTAACAAACTCACTAATCGAAGATGCAATATATGGAGTCAATATAGCTTATGGTAGTGTACCTATAAGTAATTATCAGAGCGAGCTTCTAGCAAATGGTCAGGCAGCTCAACCCGTTGTTACTTTAAACAATGCTTGGTTTAATCGTTGTGCAGCAGGTATTATTTCTGATTATGACCCTTTGCACCCCGATTCTATGCTTAATTTAAATGCTGATTCGCCATATGATCACTTTTCTACTAATCAATTATTTAATTCTGGTGTTATTATAGCTTCTAATTGTGTTTTCTCCTGTTTGAACGGAATAACCATGAACAGGGTTAATGCCCCGAATTACAACACGGGCGGACTTGCAGCAGACTATTTGCATAACTATATGTATACTCCTAATTTTTACTCTTTTTGCGGTATAGCAGCTAATAGTACTTCATTTGGCACTACTAATACCATTAATTCTTGTTACTTCGATAATTTAGTGGATGGTATAATTTCCTATAATAATCCTTATAATTTGTATACTTCTTCTTATGCAACAGACTATTATACCCCAGCAACTAGTAACTTAAATGTTACTTCTTGTTCCTTTAATCGTATACAATTATCCTATCCTTCTCCCAACTATAACTTTATTACGAACTATGCTTATGCTGTTAAAGATATGAATGGTTATCCCGTTGGTGGAGCTTTTTATTACCCTTATTATTATTTTGGAGGTTCTGGGGGCAATCCTGCTGCTACCGTGGGGGCGGGTATTAACTTTTTTGGTTCCCAATTAAATGTAGGAGGAAGCTCTGCTACAGGTTGTACATTTACTAACTCTAATTACGGTATTATTGCAAAACCAGATGGTCAATCTCAGGTTAATATTACTTATAACTCCTTTTCTGGCACAACAGGAAGTGGTATTTATATGAATGATTTAAATTCAAGTCAAATATCCCAACCTATAACTATTACCAATAATACGTTTAAAGACCACTTTCAACAAGGGATTAACCTTATATTTTTAGATTACGGAGATATTAATTCTATAAGTGCTTCTGATAATAATTTTACCATATCTTCTTCATATAATACATATTGGCAATCCTTATTTCAAACACCTTCCACTTTTATTTATGCACCCCAAGCTATTTCAGTAACAAGTTTTGGACTTGAAAATCCATATTATGGTTCCAATTATATATCTTTTAGTATTTATGGTAATACTATACATGGATATGAAAAAGGTATACAAGTACAATCTGCCTACTATACAAGTATTAATAGTAATACAATTGATGGTATGCCGAATGACCAAAATAATGCTACCTATGGCATATCATTAACTAATTGTAATAATTCATCGGTTATTTTAAATACTGTAAAAGCTCCAAATACATCAAGTGTACCTTGGATGTATAGTCAAGATGGTATTGTTATGATAAATAGCGCTAACAGTCAAATATTATGTAATACTATAGATGGACCTGATGTTTCTATGTATTGCGCGGGCAGTAACAATACATCCAGTATAGAAGGTAATGCTTTTCATAATGCGCAGCCATTTAATTTTTGGTTAGATGACAATGGTATGGTTGGGACGCAGGGTAGTGCAAGCCTTGGTAGTGGTAACACTTTTACCCGCGATAATACTTATACTTGGACAGATGCACTTTTTGCAGGAAATGGAAGCAATGGTAACTATTCTCCTTTTTATTATACAAACAGTGGAACTCAAGTTCCTTTACCATCTGTTTATTCAGGTGCACCTCCAACTGCTGCAATTCTCACTTATGCCTTGCATAGGGGTGCCCCGTATTTTAACTGTAACGGCTTTAGGAAGGGTACTCCCATTTTAAATCCTGCAACAGCCCAAAAAATAGCTTTAGATTCTATTCAGTTTAGCAACTATGATACTACCGCTATATATGGTAATCAACATGATTTATATCGTGCATTAATAGATACAGGTGCTGCTTTTTATACTGCTAATCCGGTGCTTAATATCTATATGCTTAGTATGGTGGGTTCATCACATGAAAAGTTATTAGTAACTGATACGCTGTTAGCGAATGCTGGTACCGACAGCAGTATAATAAATCAGGCCATAGCTATAAATAACAGCTTTATACCGGTAGGAAAGCACGATGCTTATTTACAGAAGATAAACAACCTGTATGCTGCGTATAAAAAAGCAAAAAAACGCCTTAACATAGCACAGGTACAGGATGTAAGAACTATTGCCCTTCTTTGCCCTTATGAATATGGCGAAGGGGTATATAAAGCACGAGCTCTGCTAACCCTGTATGATACACTAATCTACATAAATACCTGCGAAGCGCTTAACCCACCTAATTTATCTAGCAGTAGTAGTCGTGTAGAATCTATTGAAACTTCCATTGTAAGTGAACCTACTATACAGGTATATCCTAACCCAGCCAATAATATGATATATATGCAGGGCTTAAAACTAAATGAAGGTGATAAAGCTGAAATAGAGATTTATAGTAGCATAGGGCAATTAGTTTTAAAGACTGGATATAGCAAAGCCATACAGGCTACGGATGTAAATAATATAGATATAAGTGCACTTAATAGTGGAAGTTATATGTATAAAGTAATGTTGAACGGTGTAGTTATGCAAGTAGATAAACTAATTATTTTAAAATAATTTAAGTCTTTAGTTCCCATAAAAGAGTGCTACTTTTGTATAAAGAGTGGCACTCTTTTATTTTGTAGCATTGAATAAAGTTGTTTTTATAATGTATATATCCCTATTCCCTCTCCTTTTTGGGGGGCTAGGGAGAGGTATTGCTCAAAATAATTTAGTACCCAATTGGAGTTTTGAAAACATACAAAATTTTCCACCCCCGTGTTCATCTGGGTATGCCCCAATATCTGATGCCACTGGATGGGTAAATCCAACAAATGTTGATGGTCCTTGCATTTTTAACGAAGTTGATACTGTTATATGTTTACCATTACCTTATCCTGAATTTGCAGTCCCTTCCAATATAGAAGGTTGGCAATATGCAAAGACAGGAAAAGGATATACAAACATACAAACATTGGGATTTGGAAATTCAATTTCCGGTTCAAATGTAAGAGAGTATATACAAACACAATTAATAGATAGTTTACAAAAAAACAAAACCTATTGCCTTTCATTTTTTGTGAGCCTAGAGGATTCTACCTCAAATTATGCTACCTCAAGAATTGGTTGCTATTTTTCACCAAATGCCGTTAGTAATTACACACAAGATTTAATTTCAGTTACACCGCAAGTAGAAAATCCCTATCATAATTTTATAACCAGTAAAACAAACTGGACGGCAATACAGGGTACTTATACTGCCAATGGTGGAGAAAATTATATTACCATAGGTAATTTTTATAATGATGTGAATACTGATACTGTTTTTGTTCCTGGAATGGGTTCATTTTGGTGTTGCGCTCCTAATAACTATTTAAGTGCCTATTATGTAGATGATGTTAGCTTAGTTGAATATAGTAATGCTTATGCAGGTAATGATACTACCGTATGCAAAGGCAGTACAATACTTTTAGGTAATGGTATTAGTCAGATTTTTGGTGCAAATTTCACATGGAGCGTACTAAATGGAGATAGTAACAGTATAATGCCAAATGATACTATCTTGGATAATTTTATACAACCTCAAAAAACTACTACGTATGTTTTGAAAAAGCAGCAATGCGGCATTTTTAGCTATGATACCCTTACTATACATATACCTATATCTATTATAGCCAAAGCAGGCAATGATACTACTATTTGTATAGGAGATAGCGCATTAATAGGGACTTATAATGCATGCAATTGGTGTAGTTATAATTGGCAGCCTGTGCAAAGCCAAAATCCTAAGGTATTGGTTTACCCGCATGCCAATACTACTTATGTTTTATCTGTAAAAGACAGTTGCTTTACTACTTACAGCAATGTTACTATAGATATTGACTATTGCCAAAGCCCTATTATTTCCGTACCGAATATTTTTAGTCCTAACGGAGACGGTATAAATGATACTTGGGAGTTAATTGTTAGTAGCGGTGAATTATCTATTCTTAATTATAAGTGCACTATTTATGACAGGTGGGGTACAAAAGTCTTTAATACAGATAATGTGGGAATGGTTAGTGATGCTTGGGATGGGCATACCACAGCTGGTATATTTTGCAGCGAAGGGGCTTATTATTATGTAATAAGCTATATGGATGGGAAAACTAATGGGCAGAAAAATTTAAAAGGCTTTTTGGAGTTGGTGAGATAGCATCTTTTGGCACAATAATTCATTTTATTAATCGTTATATTCAAATGTATTTTATGGCTTTTAATTTTAGATACACTCTTTTATTATTGTTATTTGGTTGTCAATATTCTGATGCCCAAAAAGATTCCTTATCAAAGATTCGAAATCCAAAATTTGAGGTTGGTGTAATTCCTGTTACGTTATTTACTTTACCATATTATTCTACCAATAAGAACGGTATTTTCTTTGCAGGTGGCTTAGAATGTAAGTATTATGTAAGCACTAAAAATACTATTAGGTCGGCATTTGCTTTTAGTAATTCACCTGCCGGTGAAACTCCAAAAGGGGCTTCACAATATGATAATGAGGAAAAAATAAGACAATATAGTGTTGGGTTTCAACATTCTTTTTTCATGTTTAAGAAAACAAGTGTTTATTTATTTACCGATGTCTACTATCAAACCTTTCGAGTAAATGGTTCAACAACCTATAGTAATTCCTATAATCCCTCAGGGTATATACAAACTTCATACGATAGTACGATGTATTTAACTCAACGAATAAATAGCTTTAACTTGGTAATGGGAGTAGGTATTAAATTTATAGAGCGCAAACACCTTTTCATTTTAGCTGAAAGTGGATTAGGTTTAAGTTATTATACTGGTACTCAACAAACTAATGGCAACGTTGCATCTTCGTATTCAAACACCTATGTGTCGTCAACGGGTGTACAGTATACTATAAGTCCAAGCCGGAATAGTGCTCATCAAATACCTGTAATTAATACTCCTATAAAAAGTTTAAATCTAAATGGAAGTATTATTCGTATAGCTTTAGGTATTGTATTCTGACACTTAAATGCTTCTATATCCTAACATAGCACCTGCGGTATAGGATTGGGAAAGAAAAAACTCCTTTCTTCTCCTGTTATACATATATATGGATAAAATGGCTAAAGCCAACGATTTACTTTTAGTTTAAATTAGTTATGGCTTATTACCTCCATTACCACATAGGTTGTTTTAAAAAATACTTTGTCTTTCTCGTCTTTGTACTTACTCTCCATAGTAAATCCCTTTAATTTTACCGTATCCCCTATTTTAAATCCTGCAAAGTAATTTCTGATGCCGATTTCGGTAGAAAGTTTTAACCCTTGGGTTAATGGCCCCTCCCATATAATAACAGTATGCCAAATAACTTTTGCATTTATTACCGGACTTTGTGCCAACGTAAACATGAGGTATAAAGCATTTCCTTTGGCAGAGATGCTAATTTTCGGAATCTGCCCCTTTATCACACCTTCTAAAATAAACGTTTCCCGTTGGGCATTTGTGTTTGCACTGAGCAAAGCTTTTTGTTCAGCTTCCCGAACTTCCAAAAGGGTTTCTTTGAGTATGCCGTCTGCATCTTCATCATCCATGGTTGCCTGAATCAATCCTCTTAAAAGTTTAAAGTTCTGCGCATTGATAACACTGTCAATGCTTTTAAATTTCAGAATTAATTCCATGATATTGGTTATGAACTTCGTATTATCCGTTTGGTTTTTATCCAATTTATCAAGGAAACTGTTCTCAAAATTCTTTAGTACACCTGCTGTATAGTTATGGTAATTTCTGACCAATTGGGTGACGTTTTGTAAATGCAAACCGGAAATTGGCATATTCGTTTCGTGCAGGAAATGAATCAGCTCATGCAAAGCATCCAGTTTGGAGATATGTTGCTGCTTGCAATATTCCCCGAACAATTTGATGTCTGCTTTTGATACCCGGGTCTTGGTAAAATTCTGTTCCCGTAATTCCTTATCTGTTTTTTCAAGCTGTCTTATTTTTTTCTCCATTTTATCTAAAAATTAAAAAGTTCCCACTAATGCAAGTGATATTCAAGCACTTAATTCAACATCGGCTCTGCCGTTGTTTCAGAACGCTTAAAACCAATGTTTTACGTGTTCTCTTCTTGATAGACCCAAATTTTATCTAATTATAACCTATCCATTAAAGTCGAATTATCTGGTATTTTTTTCATTTCTTATTTCCCCAACACTTTGCCGCAGGCAATTTCTAAAACATCCTTTCTGCCTATTTTCGTATAAAAAAGATAAAGTGAAAAAATTTAAAAACGGCTTTACTCGCTCACTTACTTACTCAGTTTTCAGAGTAACTGAGTAATTTATTTTTTTTACTCACTCACTCGGTATAAGTTCTTTAATTTCAATCTGTTTATCATTATTGAGTAACTGAGTAAGGTCATTATGAGAATTAAATTTTATATAATACCCCTTTATCGTATAAACTCCGTTGAATTTATGCGATTGTTCAAAGCCCAAAGATTTTAAACCCTTGCCGATATTCTCTACAGAAGTTTTTAAAGATGCCCCTAATTTCTCCGGCAGGTATTTCATAAAATCAGAAGCGGTATAAAAGGCATCGTTATCTGTTTTAGTACCGGGATAATAATAGCGTTGTATCAAATCCATTTCTAAGGTTAGCCTTTGGTGCTTTTTGTTTTCCTTTTCGTTCTCTTCTATTTCTCCCGCGGTGAGTTCGTAATGGAATTTGTTTTTGTATAAGTCATATGCTTGCGCCCATACCAAATCAATGTCTATTTCTTTGGAATAGTTCCAGTCTATGCTGTCTATTTCAAAGCAAAGCCATCTTACCGAGCCGCTTTCATCGTTCAGGAATTCCGTTTTGTTGGTGGAGCCGACAAAGTTGGCGCGTCTGGGTGTAACAACGGCTTTCTTCTCAAAAGGCCTTCTTACTTTTACATGGGCTTTGCTGAGCATGCTTTTAAAGCTGTTGATTTCCATTTTACTGAAGGTGGCCAGCTCATCGAGGTTAATGATGAAGTTTTCGCATAAAGCAATTAAGCTGTCTTTATCGGTACCTATGTTTTCTGTCAGGTAACTCTTTAACTCCATCGGGCAAAGCCAGTTTAAGAAGGTGGTCTTTCCGCTGTTCTGTTTGTTATGGACTAAGATAAAGGCTTGCTTGTTTACGATATGGTTGTTTAAAGAACAAGCAACAGATCGCACGAGCATTTTTTTAAAGTGTCTGTTGAATCTTTCCTGATTATAGGTTTTTACATAATTTGCCAGTTTTTGGATATGATCCTGCTGGCTTACTTGTTCTGATTTTGACACTCTGTCAAAATAATTTTTAAAGGGGTTGTGGTTTTCCATAAATCCTGATTTTAATAGTGAGATTAATTTAGGTTGTGAGATGTTAATGCGTTCGTTTTGTAGTTTTATATACAAGGAATCGCTGTTGAGTTCGTAAAAGTCTGTTTCTTCTTTTAACTTATACTGAGCATCGTTGGATACTTCATTGTACCGGATGTCATATCGCTCGAGCAGGTATTTTTCGGTTACCTGAAAAATAGTTTCCCGATAAGCTTTAACAGCTTCTTCCTTTTGATTACTTTTGTCCATGCAATGTGCTGATAAGAAATAGTTCTAATTGGTTAATAGGATTAGAAAATAAAAAGAGCAGCTACTGCAAATAGCTGCTCTTTTTTATTTCCTGCCGAAATTGCTTTTGCTATGGTATTTCTTTAAAAGCTCGTCCACATCATTCTTGCTATACAGAATAACATGGTTGATTTGCAAAAACTCTATCTGCCCTTTATCCCGCCAGTTTTGAATCGTTCGGGTGGATACCCTGAAAATCCTGGCTACTTCATCTGTGGTGTACAATAATGGTTCTTGTACCTGCGCGCTGTTTGGTGAATTTGTTTGCATAAAAACGTTTTTAAATGATTATTTATGCAAAGATTGCTACACGAAAAGCGGAAAGATGTTCAGTGAAAGTCCCGGTGAAAGATGTTTATTTTACCTTCCTCATTCTAAAGCTTTTAAAAATTCCTTTTTACGCTTTTGAAACTTAGAGCCTTTTGAAACTTCGTCATTTTTTAAACCAAAATACCTTTCTAAAGTATCAAAAGGGAAAAAGCCTTCGCCTTTATCCTTCTTTACCTTAAAATTATTAAAAATGATCTCGGCTAACTGTTTGCTTGTTGGCTGCTCTATTTCATTCTCACCGGTAATAATAATTTTTCTCTCTCTTAAAGCACACATGATGGCTATAATGTCATCAACACTTGTTATTATCAATTCGGGTTCTTTGGCAGTTGCTGCTTCCTTAACCAGTTGAGAACTATTATTTGCTATAATTAATGCAGGTTCTTCTTTAATTATTGGAATATCTTCATAACGAGAAAGTAATCCTTTGATTTTCATTTTAAAATCAAAAGCATAATCGGAAACCTTATTAAGAATTTCTCTATATATAAAAGCATCTCTTTTTTTGTAATCTTTCTCCATACTTGAAACCCCAAATGTATTCCCCAACATTTTACTATTTGCAATTTGTTGAATATCATCATTAACACCCGGATTAAGTTTGTCCATTATTGTCTCTCCACATGCATATTCAAGTTCCCAAAGTTTATCTAATAAATATTGAATAAATTTTACAACAGGAGCTACATCGGAAGCATGAATTAAAAGGTTTTGCATTTTTCCGAAATCTTCAAAAAGACAACTATTCAGGTATATGTTTAATTTTTGGCTATCTATATAACCATCCTGGTTTTTAAATTGTGTTGCAAAATCTTTAGTTCCAAAATAATTTAATTCAAATTTATTAATGTGAAACACAATTGAGGTTATATCCATTAGTTAAAAATTTCTATTGCCTTATCCAGTTCTTTATTTATAATCTTCGCATAAATCTGTGTTTCCCGGATGTCTTTGTGCCCAAGGAATTTTGAAACGTATTCTATGCGCATCCCTTTTTGCAATGCCCTTGTAGCAAAGGTATGTCGCGCCGTATGAAAACTGATGTTTTTATTTATCTTGGCAAGCTTGGCTATGTCCTTCAAGTCGCCATTCGTATATGCAGTAGCCGAAGATATGGCCCGAAACAATTCTAATTCATTATTCAAATCAGCACAACGTAACAAAGGAAAAATAAAATCTTTCGGTTCGGAATCTTTATTTTTATAAAGCTTAATAATTCCAACAGCCTTATCTGGTATCTTGATAGACAAGGCTTGTCTTGTCTTTTGAATTCGTAAGGACAATTTTTCGCCGTCAAAATTTTCCCACTTTAATTGCAAAACATCAGATATTCTTAAACCTCCGGCATAAGCTGAAAAAATGTAAATGTTTCTGTGATGGTATAAGCCGCTACCATTTTTTAAGTTTAAGTTTTCAATCCGCAACAATTCTTCTTCACTCAGGTAATCCCGTTCTGGGGCATTAGGCTTTATTTTATAATGAAGAAAAGGATTTTTATCATATGACATATTTCCTTCTTTAATATAACTCAGGATGATGGTTTTAATAAGTTTAATATTTGTATGAATTGTAGAATCTTTATTGTTAAGTTTTGTTCTCAGGTAATGTTCGTAATCGTTTAGAAATTTAAAGTCTAATTCTTCAATGACTAATGCCTCATGCTTACAGTAAGCAGAGAGCTTTCCCAATATACTACTGGATCTTCTATGTGAACTAATTTTCCCTTTAGCTTCATATCTCGAAATGTATTTTTTCGCATAGATAAAAAACAGTGTAGTGTCTTTGCTTTTAATTTTAGTCTTAATGGAATCTACTGTGATATGTTTACGTTTTGATTCTACATCCAATAGTTTGTTATCATAATCTACCAATAAGTTCGATAAGATATTATTTAACCGAGCACTGTTTGGATAGGATGTCTTAACTTTATTATTCTTAAAATCCCAGTCTTTTAGACTTACGGAATGCCCCGTGGATAAATACCTGATCCGGCTTTGCTTGGTAATGCGTATATTTATCGGTGCTTTATTTGATTTGTTAAGTTTGTCTTTTCTGAAAACGAGTGCTATGGACGACATATTAGATTTTATTAGGGGTAAACTTCGGGGTAAAGTTATTATTCATTTTGATTCTTTTAAAATCTTTTAGAAACATTTTGAATTTGTATAAATAACTAAAATACAAACAGATACAAGAATATAAAGGAAAATGAAAGAATTAGTATGAAAGACAAAATATCCCAAGTGGGAGCACTATCACTGTTTCAAACCCCTTGTTATTCCAACTATAACAGGGGGTCGGTGTTTTTGGGAGTCACTTTTTCAATTTAGTAGATCAAATTATACAAGTTTGAGTACCGTAAACTGAAATAGCAAGAAATAAGAATACATCTCTTAGCGATCAAATTTTTGACTATAGCTTAGGTCTAGTTTTCAAGAACAACAAATAGGACGATGATTGTTACTTCCTCACAATATCCGCCCCAATAGCATTCAAGCGGGTATCAATATGTTGATAGCCTCTGTCTATTTGATTGATGTTAAATATAGTGCTCTTACCCTTAGCGCTAAGTGCAGCAATTAATAAAGAAACTCCGGCACGTATATCAGGCGATGCCATTTGAATGGCTTTCAATTGGGTTCTCCTGTCTAAGCCCATTACAACAGCACGATGCGGGTCGCTTAAAATAATCTGCGCCCCCATGTCAATCAGTTTATCTACAAAAAACAAACGGCTTTCAAACATCTTTTGATGAATGAGTACATTGCCTCTTGCCTGTATAGCGGTAACCAAAACAATGCTTATCAAATCGGGTGTAAAACCGGGCCAAGGGGCATCAGCAACTGTAAGAATAGAGCCATCAATAAAGGTATCAATCTCATAATGTTCTTGCGGAGGTATGTGCAAATCTTCTCCTTTCCGAATTAAATTAATCCCTAAGCGTTCAAAAGTTTGTGGAATAATACCTAGTCTGTCATAAGCCACATTCTTAATAGTAATATCAGATTGGGTAACAGCAGCAAGTCCTATAAAAGAACCAATCTCAATCATATCGGGCAACAAACGGTGTTTGGTACCCCCAAGTTTTTTTACTCCTTCAATAGTCAGCAGGTTAGAACCAACGCCTGTGATTTTTGCACCCATCCTGTTAAGCATACTACAAAGTTGTTGCAGATAGGGTTCGCAAGCGGCGTTATATATCGTAGTAATTCCTTCGGCTAAAACAGCAGCCATTACAATGTTGGCAGTACCCGTAACGGAGGCTTCATCTAATAACATATAAGAACCCCTAAGGTCTTTTCCTTCTACTTTAAAAATCTCATTTGCCTCATCGTAAATAAACTTGGCACCCAGTTTCTCGAAACCTAAGAAGTGCGTATCTACTCTTCTTCTGCCAATTTTATCCCCACCAGGTTTAGGCATGTATGCTTTGCCATAACGGGCTAACATAGGCCCCACAATCATAATAGAGCCACGCAGGTTGCCGCCTTTCTTTTTAAACTCGGGCGAAACAATAAAATCAACATTTACATCATCCGCCTGAAAAGTATATTCTTCGTGTCCTATTTTTTCAACTTTAACGCCAAGGTCTTTTAGTAAATCAATAAGTTTGAGTATATCAACAATCTCAGGAATATTGCCAATGGTAACTTTCTCTCCGGTAAGTAATACCGCACAAATAACTTGTAAAGCTTCGTTTTTTGCACCTTGAGGAATAATATCTCCTTTTAAATGCTTACCTCCGGTTACTTCAAAAATCATACAGCCTTATTTGCGTTTAAAGTTTTTGCGTTTAAAATTCTTGCTATGTTTTTTAGGCCCAAGACTGGTGTTTATATTAAGCGGCCCGCGTTTAATTAAATCGCTGGCTTCTAATAATTTTTGAGATTCATCCATTTTAAGTGCCCCACCGGAAAGCTCGGCTAAGTTTTTAAATATAACCTCGTCCAATACAGTATCTTTATTCCAGATTAAATATGATTTTTTTAATTGGGTAGCCACTACACGTTTTAAAACCTCTTTCTCTTCGCCCTCTTTATAATCTTTGGCTTTCTCAATAATATCTTCTATAATTTTTCCATAATGGCGGTATTTTATTTTTCCCTTAGGATACGGAACATTTTTGGGTTTGGTATCAAAAGTTTCTTCAGATGGCCTTGGATAAGGGCTATCTACATCTAATTTGAATTTAGAAATAACAAACAAATGGTCCCAAAGTTTATGTGTAAAATCTGGTATATCGCGCAAATGTGGATTTAGTTGTCCCATAACCTGTATAATGGCTTTTGCACAACGGTTTCGCTCATCACGCACTTCAATAGTGCAACAATGTTCTACCATACTTTGTACATTTCTTCCATATTCAGATATAATAAGATGCGGTAATTGTGTGTTATAATTCATTTAGGTAAAATAGTTTTGTCAAAAATAAGCAAAAACAGACAAAAACCATGCATCATGTTGTTTTTAAGATAGAGAACTCCATCAAAAAGCAGAGGCACTAAAATTACTATCTTTGTAGCCTAATTTTTTAACCATGCCAGGAACAGAATTATTTGGCGCTGAAGAGCGCAAAGAAATAGATGATGTGTTGTCAACCGGAGTGTTGTTTCGTTATAACCACGATGCGCTGCGCAACAACCATTGGAAAGCAAAAGATTTTGAAACAGAAGTAAAAAAAATAACGGGCGCTAAGTTTGCGCATGCCATGAGCAGCGGTTCTACGGCTGTTGCTACTGCCCTTGCTGCAAGTGGCATTGGTGCGGGCGATGAGGTTATTGTGCCTCCGTTTACCTTTATGGCAACTATTGAAGCCGTTTTGTTTATTGGCGCTTTGCCCGTATTTGCCGAGATTGATGAAACACTTTGTTTAAGTGCAGAAGGAATTAAAAAAGCTATAACACCAAAAACCAAAGCAGTTTGTTTGGTGCACATGTGCGGCGGTATGGCTGATATGGATAGCATTATGAAAGTGGTGAACGAGCATAAATTAATTTTGGTGGAAGATGCGGGGCAATCGTTTGCATCTTCTTATAAAGGGACTTCTACAGGTTTGTTTGGTAAAGCCGGATGTTACTCTTTTGATTTCTTTAAAATTGCTACTGCAGGAGAAGGTGGTGTACTTGTTACCAACGACGAAACAACCTATAAAAAAGCCGATGTGTATAGCGACCACGGGCACGACCATATTGGTGCGGTGCGCGGCATGGAGCAACACCCATACTTAGGGTTTAATTACCGCATCTCTGAATTGCATGCTGCGGTTGGCGTGGCACAAACGCGCAGAGTGCCTATGATTAAAGAGAAAAACCGCAAGAACAAAAAGTTTATACAGGATTTATTGGCTAAAACACCTGGTATATCTTTTGCAAAACTGGCCGACCCTGATGGAGATTCTGCAACTTGTTTAAATTTATTATTACCGGATACATCAACCGCTCAGCGTGTAGTAGATGAAATGAAAGCTATCGGAATTGTTGGTTTTGATTATTGGTTTAAAAATATGTATCACTTCATCAATCAGTGGGATCATATCAAAGAAATGCGCACGGTATCTAAACTTCCCATAGAAATTTTAGGTGCACCGCAGGATTATAAGAACTTACAGTTACCTAAAACACAGGAAGTAATTGGCCGCCTGATTTCTTTTGGCATAAAATACAAATGGATGGAAGAAGATATGAAAACACTGGCTTCAAAAATTTCTGACTGTGTTACTAAAGCTATGAAGCCGGTGCATGCATAAGAACTTTAAGAACATTGATAAGGTTACCTATGGCCGTGGTTCGTTTGCACAATTAGCAGAAACTATTGAGCCTGTTCGTAAAGAGAACAAGCAGTATTTTGTTTATGTAGTTGATAATTATTTTAAAGGAAAGCCCTTATCAACCAAGCTGCAAAACAAACCTGAAGATTTAGTTTATTATATAGATGTTGACCCACATGAGCCAACTACGGAGCAGATAGATACCCTGCGCGATGAAATCTTAACAAAGAAAGGTTTGCCCAGCGGTGTTATTGGTATTGGCGGGGGTAGTATTATGGATATTGCTAAGGCACTATCATTAATGCTAACCAATGAAGGTTCTTCTACCTTGTACCAGGGATTAAACCTCATCAAAAAAGCAGGTGTGTATCATTTGGGCGTACCCACTATTTCTGGCACAGGCGCTGAAGTATCTATGACGGCTGTACTTACTGGCCCTGAAAAAAAATTAGGTTTAAAATGCGATTGGACAGTTTTCAACCAGGTTATTTTAGACCCCGAATTAATTGCCAGCGTACCAACCGATTGGTGGTTTTATACGGGTATGGATACGTATATACATTGCATAGAAAGCGAAACAGGTATTCGTAATAATGCATTTAGTTTAGCCTATGGCGAGCAATCATTAAAGCTATGCAGGGATATTTATTTAGGAGATAAAGCCGGACAAACTCCTGAGAACAACGATAAACTGATGGTTGCTTCTTTAATGGGTGGTTTAAGTTTAACCTATAGCGAGGTGGGTGTTTGTCATGCATTGAGTTATGGCTTATCTAAAATATTAGGTACGCGCCATTGTTATGCAAATTGTATAATCTTCCAACACCTTGGCGATATTTATTTAAAAGGGCATAGCGAGTTTATGCAAATGATCGCCAAACATAAAATTGTATTACCACAAAATTTAAGTAAAGATTGGAACGAAGAAACCCTAACCGCAATGGCAACCGTTTCTTACAATTTACCTTTTATGTGGTATCATGCCTTTGGCGACAACTGGCAACAAAAAGTTAATTTAAATTACATTAAAGATTTATTCAGAAGGTTATGATAAACAAAAAAATAGTAAAAGTTGGAAACATTGAGTGTGGTAGTAAAGACTTGTTTTTAATCTCCGGCCCATGCGTGATAGAAGAAGAATCTATTATGATGAAAACTGCCGAGAAACTAAAAGAAGTTTCTGAGCGCATGAAAATAAAAATCATCTACAAATCATCTTTCCAAAAAGATAACCGTAGCAGTTTAAAATATTATGATGGTCCCGGATTAGATAAAGGAGTAAAGTTGCTTGCCAAAGTAAAAGAACAGTTTGGTTTCCCTATTTTAACAGACATACATTATCCTGATCAGGCTGCCGCTGCAGGCGCTGTTTGTGATGTGTTACAAATTCCGGCTTATCTCTGTATGCAATCTACCTTATTGGTGGCTGCTGCAAAAACAGGGAAAGTGGTAAACATTAAGCACGGTCAGTTTTTAGCACCTGATAATATGAAACATCCTTTGCAAAAATGTATCGAGGCTGGAAATGATAATGTTATTCTTACCGAACGTGGTTATACCTTTGGCTATAATGATTTGATTGTTGACCCACGCAGCTTTTTTCATTTGAATAATCTAGGTTACCCGGTAGTGTTTGATATTACCCATTGTGTGCGAAAATATGGTATTCCTAGTTCGGATGCTAAAGGTGGCGCCAGAGAGTTTTTACCTGTACTTTCCCGAGCAGGCGTTGCAAGTGGTGTGGATGGTATTTTTATTGAAACACATCCCGATCCTGCAAAAGCTCTATGCGATGCAGCTTCCCAATTATGCGTTTATGATTTAGAAGAATTTCTAAAACCACTAATAGAACTCCATGCTTTAGAAGTAAAGTACAGGAAGTAATTACTTACTTAAAATCTTAAACTCTGTGCGGCGGTTTTGTTGTCTGCCCTCATCGGTATCGTTGGTGGCAATAGGTACGGTTTCTCCGTACCCTTTGGCTTCTAAACGGGATGAAGCAATGCCTTTACCAATTAGGTAGTTTACTACTGATTCAGAACGTTGTTGCGATAATTTCATGTTATAAGCATCACTTCCTTTGCTATCAGTATGACTGCCCAACTCAATGCGTATACCCGGATTATCGGTTAAGAGTTTTATTAAACGATCTAACTCATTAGCCGATTCAGAGCGAATGGTTGCTTTATCAAAATCAAAGAAAATATTTCTCAGCACAATGGTTTTACCAATATCAATTTTCTTCAACTC
Organism: Bacteroidota bacterium; assembly: GCA_003153315.1. GTDB lineage: Bacteria > Bacteroidota > Bacteroidia > B-17B0 > Aurantibacillaceae > PALSA-968. Next base: position 40,733 of record PLYA01000040.1, on the reverse strand, counting down.
AATGTTTTTTTCTACCTCCTGAAAATCGGCAGTAGCAGGCAAATTAAAGTTCTCTGAGTGGAATAAGTACCCATCCTTTTTAACGGCAATACCATAGTTCTTTCCGGATGGAAGCGATACTAAATATTTGCCCGTTGCACTGTTTGATTTAAAGGTAGCCAGTAATTCATTCTTATCATTATCTATTAAATCTATCTGCGCTTCTAAAGGTTGTTTGGTTTGCTCGTCGATAATAACACCTTTCAGCATGGTCATTTTAGGGCCTTTGCTTACAATCTTTTCTGCTTTAAAATCACTAACAGGTGCAGCCACACTTGCCAACAAATTATCTTCATTCATTAACAAAGGTTGTTTTTCGGGCCCTAAGAAAGTGATACGGTAAATATCTGTCTTACCATAACCACCTGCTTTTGCCGATGCAAAATAACCGTGATACCCACTTCCGCTAACTACAAAAAATACATCATCTTCGGGGCCATTAATAGGATATCCTAAATTTTCGGGGGTACTCCATTTACCGTTTTCTAAAACAGATTTAAAAATATCATAACCCCCCATAGTGTTATATCCTTTAGAGCTAAAGTAAAGTGTTTTGCCATCAGGGTGAAGAAACACACCTTCTTCTGCATATTTGGTATTTAAAGAAGGGCCAATGTTTTGAGCCATTGCCCAATCTCCTTTAGCATCTAAATTACAAACATAAATATCTCCATCTCCAATACCGCCCTCTCTGTTACTAATAAAATAAAGTTGTTTCCCGTCGTAAGATACACTCACCGAAGTTTCGTGTGCTTTAGAGTTTATGTTTTTACTTAAATGCTCCGGTTTAGTCCATGTACTGCCATTCAAATGACTCACATACACATCTCCACCATCTTTTTCTTTAAAACGGTAAACAAACATGGTAGTTCCGTCTGCAGATAAACCTGCAGTAGCATCATGGTCTTCGGTATTGATAGGAGCACCCATATTTAGAGCAGGCTTCCATTTCCCATTTTCTTTATTAGATATATATACGTCTTCGAAGTAGTCACCATTATCCGGGTCTATCTTGCCGCCCACTGAATTATCTCTGCAAGAAGTAAAAATAATAGTTGATTCATCCGCATTAATAAAGGCGCTATACTCAGCATATTTTGTGTTTATGTTAGGGCCTAAATTATCTACAAAGGTGCGTACCGGATGTGCTACGAATTCTTTTCCGTTTTTACATTCGGTTATTTTTTTATTTACTTCTTCTATGAAAGCCAGGTTGTCTTTTCCTTTGGTGTTTACGTATGTAAGTGTTATCTGATAATACTTTATAGCCTCATCCCACTTTAGATTTAATTGATTTGACCAAGCCAATGCATAGGTATCGTCAGGTTCGTTGGCAGTTGGGTTAAGAGCGTATGATTTTTCTAAACAGCTAATTACTTTCTCTGAACGGGGCTCTAACACAAAATAACAAAAACCCAGCATAAAATTAAGCTCATCATTATTAGGGTTAAAAGCCTGAGCTCTTTCTAACAAAGGCATGGCTTGTTTAAAATAAATATCACCTGAGTGCCCATAATCGTGCCGGCTTACCGGAAAGAATTTGTGTACGGCAACGTATTGCTGCAATAAATAATCATATTCTTTCTTACCTAACTCAAAAGCATCTTTACCGTCTTCAAAGTTTTTCTTGGCATCCTTCATCTGATCTTTTTGATTAGGAAAATGCGCTTTGTCAAACGGAATGCTTTGTGCTTTTGTTGTTGTACTTAGCAACAAGCAAAACATAGCAGCGAAAAGTATTTTTATAGGATTCATATACTGATTTTTTAATTTTTGTCTATTCTAATTATTAATCGCACAAACCGGCTGAATAACTTTTGCCTAATGCCATACCCAGCTTAGCGGCCTGTTTCCAATCGGCACAGGCGCCTTCTTCATCTTTAAGCATTTGTTTGGCAATACCTCTGTTTATATAACAGGCAGCTGCATCTTCATCAATTACCAAGGCTTTGTTGCACCATTCAGCTGCTTTGGTAAAATCTTTCTTTTTTATGTAAGCCGAAGCCATATTGTTCATAGCCAGTACATAATCTTTTTTTATTTCAAGGGCGGCTTCAAAATCATTAATGGCTCCCGCAATCTCACCCTTGTTTAATTTGGCCGAACCGCGGTTGTTTATGGCTATATAATAGTCAGACTTTAAAGCAATGGCTTTGTTATAGGCCTCTATAGCACCGGTGTTATCACCTTTATCGCGTTTGGCTGAACCCAGGTTGTTGTATGCAAAAAACAATTTACTATCATGTTGAACTGCTTTTTCATAATCGGCAATAGCACCTGCGGCATCTCCGTTTTGTTTTTTGGCAGAGCCTCTGTCGTTGTATGCATACGCATAATCGGGTTTGGCGGCTATAGCCTTATCATAATCTTCAATAGCTTCTTTGTATTCTTTTGCTTCAAATTTTATTTGTCCGCGCAGGTAAAAAGCTTTGGCATATCTGTTGTCAAGCGCAACAGCTTTAGTTAAATTCTGATTTGCAGAATCTTTTTTATTCATGACATAAAAACATTCGCCTTTACCGAAATACCCATCAGCAGAGGGTTTTAAAGCATTTGCCTGATTAAAATCGGCAATAGCATCGTCATTCTTTTTAGTTTCGTATTTGGCAAAACCACGGTTTACAAAAGCTTTATCAAAGTTGGGATTAAGCGTTACCGCTTTGGTAAAATTATCAATGGCGGCATTGTAATCTTTTTTGCCCATCATCTCTAAAGCCAGGTTGTATGCGTTCTCCGCCTCCTGCTCGGGCGTTAAATTGGTTTTTACTTTTACCGTATCTTGTGCATTAAGCAAGAAACCAGATGCAAGAAGTAAGAGTGTTATAAATGTTTTTTTCATCTTTTTTATGTATTGATGGGTGAATAAATATAGGGATTTTATTTAAAAAACAAACTTGCCCTTCGTTTTTTTGCTTGCCCAAGAAAATGAAGCAAAGAAAGTGTACCACGAAAGCCACATTGATAGTAAGTAGTTCTAATTGGCATCAGGTAAAGGCTCAATTAAATAATCAATAATTAAAATCTTCAGGCTCGCCCGCCAACTTACGCCCTAAAAGAATTTCCTGTTTTTGTCCGTTTATCCATTCGGGCGTATAAATAAGATTTTCAGGTGGTGGTAAGGCAATATTGCTTTCTATGCACATTCTATATTCTTCAAACACCAAAGGAATAGCTTCTATAATTTTTTTAGCTCTGTATTTATGGTAGCATTGCATAATGGCTGTTTTCCAATCATCTCCGGCATCCATGGGTACAGGTTCACGTGCTGCCCATAAATGGTAAAGAGCATATTCCACGTCTTCTTTCAAACGGCCTTCTCTTTCATTGATTTCTGATTTTATATAGTTAGCAAAAAGCTTTTTGTTTTCCGGGGTTTCAAAGGCTTCCACCATTTCTTCCAGGTCTTCGTAATAACTACCAATGCCAAGCCAGTCTTTGCGCTCTCGGTTACTCCTTCTGTTATCGGCTATTCTTTTTTTCTCTGTTTTTTTAGCTTCCTTATATTTCATTACTAAAACACGGTAATGCGATTCTTTCGGGCCCCTTAAATCGGGTAATGCCAATAGCCCGGTGGTACCCATGTAGGTATCGTAAAATTCATACCAGGGCGGCATACGCTCTTCAGATATCAGGATGTAGTTCTTATAAAAATCTTCCAGTTCAATTCCTTCGTCCTCGGCGTATTGTATTTTAAAGGCTTCGTAATGCTGCCAGCTATGAAACTGAATTAAATTACTATCCGTTAATAGTTCAGAAGGACTTTCCCTTAAGAAACGCAACAGTATATCCACTTCTTCTTCTTCAATAGGGGGTAAGAACGGGCAGTTATATGGGTTCTCATCCCAAAACTGAAAATCATATACAATATCTGCACCTTTGGGTTTTATTCTTTCGGCGCGCCAGAGGCATTGCATATTAAACAACTTTTTATGCTGAATAGCCATCAGGCATAACTCAGCTTCCTGCCTGAAGGGCATTTCTATTTCGGCAGCACGGGTTTCATAAAATGCACGGTCGTTAGTATATTTTAAACGCATGTGCGGATACATACCAAAAAGCAGATTTACCACACTCGCGGGTTCGTAGTCATAAAAATATTCGCGTAAGTGAACAAAATTATCCAGCAAGTCTTTTTTAATTTCTTCGGCCAGCTTTCTGTTGTTTATAGCCAGCTTTTCGCTTTCGCGATAGGTGTTTACAAACCTTTCTGCGGCTTCGGTTAGTATAGACTTTTTCATAAACTAAATTTTAATTAAAGATACTAATTTTCTTGCCTACATTCGCTTTATCAAAAAAAACAGGAAAGCCCAAACCTTTAAACTTGGGCGGCAATAAAAAAACAAAAACATCATGAAAAAATTAATCGCTAATGTAACACTTGCAGCTATGCTGTTTGTGGGTATGGCAACTTTGCAGGCACAAGAATTAAGAAGCTCATCTGGCAGCAGCACGGGCAAAATAGATTCAGACGGAACTATCCGCAACAGCTCGGGTAGCAGCAAAGGAAAAATAGATTCAGACGGAACTATACGCAATAGTTCAGGCAGCAGCATTGGTAAAATAGATTCTGACGGAACTATCCGTAATAGCTCGGGCAGCAGCATTGGTAAGCTTGACTCTGACGGTACCGTTAGAAATAGCTCGGGCAGTAGCATCGGTAAAATAGATTCTGATGGAACGGTGCGCAACAGTTCGGGTAGCAGCATAGGCAGCGCCAACGGAGTGAACAAAAGCTGGGCTGCGGTGGTGTTTTTCTTCTTTCAGTTTAACTAAAGAAAAACTTTGCCGTATTAATTAGAAATGCCCTGTTTCGACGGGGCATTTTGATTAACACGCGTCTTGCCTTAACGTAGTGTTGGTTTACCAGCGCGAAAGATTTTTATAAACGCACCTCTTTTATAATTAAGCAGCCATTATATAGATAAGGGCGAAGAAATCTTTTTACTTTTTTTCTCTTCTTTTATTTTTTCTCTCAGCCAGTTTAACGCTGCGTCATAATCAGTAAACAGCTGAATTTGCACATATTTATTTTGCTTCAGAAATTTTATAAGAAAGTTAGCCAATAAACGGCTTGCCAGTGATGTAACAACAATTGCCTGTGCAATTAACTTCACCGACATTTTTGGCTGCGCAGAATATTCTTTGGCTTCATTTGTAAGGGTGGCGTATTTACGTCCGTCTACCAGTGCGGCATACCTGTTTTCGCCTGTTAGTCTCATACCGGTGGTATAATTTTCTTCCACTTCCGGCACATCTACCACGGCATCTTCCTTCATCACCACCAGCAATATGTTTTTTTCAAGCAGGCTATATGTAGCGGTTTTCGTTTCAAGTATCTCTCCCATATTTTTCAAATATAGAATTCATACATTTAAATTCAAAACGCGCCATGTTAAATCTATATTAAATTAATGCCTGCTATATATAAATGTATATTTTTGAATTAAATACAAGGCATTCTATATTATGGCAAATACGGTATTGCACAAAGCAAACACACGCGGACACGCTAACCACGGTTGGTTAGACAGTTACCACACCTTTAGCTTTGCTAATTATTACAACCCCGAAAGAATGCACTTTGGTGTATTGCGGGTTTTGAACGACGACCGGGTAGAAGCCGGCATGGGCTTTGGCACGCACCCGCACGATAACATGGAAATAATTTCCATACCGCTTGAGGGAGACATAGAGCATAAAGACAGTATGGGCAACATAGCCGTTATAAAAAAAGGAGACATACAGGTTATGAGCGCCGGCACAGGCATACAGCACAGCGAGTATAATCGAAATAAAGACAGGCTTACTAAATTCTTACAGATATGGGTGATACCCAACAAAAAGAATGTAACGCCACGCTACGACCAGATAACCCTGGATGCCAAAGACCGCCACAACAAACTGCAGCAAATAGTATCGCCTAATGCCGATGATGCAGGTGTGTGGATACAGCAAGATGCCTGGTTTAGCATGGGTACCTTTGATAAGAGCTTTAGTACAACCTATGAAATAAAAAAGAAAGGCAACGGGGTTTATGCCTTTGTATTGAAAGGTGATATAAGCATAGACGGGCAAAGCCTGAATGAAAGAGACGGCCTTGGCATTTGGGATACGGATAAAATAAACATTACTGCCAACAGCCCCGATGCAGAACTGCTGTTAATGGATGTGCCTATGACTGCGTAGCTGATTGAACCATTCATAAAAAATGATTATTGCCACAAGTGATAACAATCACTTTGCCCTTAAACGCTTGCCATACCTGCGTTTCAAACTATCGGCACATGTATTCATGAAAAAGATTTATACGGGCTAAGAAAATTAATATAACTTAGTTGTACCAAACAAGCGCATATGCATGCCACACAGCCTTTTGAAAAGCACCCCGCTGTTTACCAAAAAGTAAGCCAACTGGTAAACGACCGCCGCACTACCGACGAAATAAAAGAAGAACTGCTGAAAGAAAACCCCATTGCCGAAACCGAACTGGAGCAACTGATAAAACACGCCAAAAAACTAAAGCACGATAAAGACCACCACCTGGGCAGGTTGCTTATTATAGCAGGGGCGGTTTTTTTGCTGGCAGGCTTTGTGTTTACTTTTTTTAATATTTACAAAAACCAATCGGTGCACTTTGCCATGTATGGGCTAACCAGCGCAGGCCTTATTATTATGTTTATTGGCCTTTATTATATTTTTAGTTAGGCGGGGGCATTCTGATTAGCAGGGCATTTCTAAATACTATTTTTTATTTCAAAATTCATACTACCAATGTATTCGTCTAAGCTTATTTCATTTTTTGCTTTCTTTAAAGCTATTTCGATTGGAATTATAGCTGAACCCACTTTATTTAATTCATCGTCAACAATATTTATTTGAGTGTTTTTAAAATTATCTCTAACAAATTTGTCATCATAAATAGCACAAGATAACTGATCTAAACACTGTGAAGCATGTATAAGCGATGATTTTATATTATGATTTTTCTTCCCTTTCATATTCAAACTGAAAGTATCAGAGAGCTCCTCGGTTGAAACAAATTCAAACCCTACAATCTGCATGTTGTGTACTATGTGCAATAATGAAGATTCAAATCGTACATTGATATTCTCTGTGCCACCCAATTCAGCAACTATTTCTTCAATATAATTCAAATCGGTAAGTACTTGTGCTAAACGAATTACCCTGTATATGTCTTGCGTCCAATAAACTATTTTATAGAAGTCTTCTATTGAAATAGTAAGTGTCTGAATATTTGACCTACCATATTCAACTATTATATTGTTTTTGTTTATTGTATATGATTTATGTGCCGCAATATTTCTCCATTGATTTATTGATACAGAAAAAATGGGATCCTTAAGAAATAAACAAATATGATTTTTGAATTGAATTGGAAAATCTCTAATTAGTTTTCCAAAGTCAAAGCTTGAATTATCTATTATGGGCTGTCTTAATTTGAGGTTGACTAGCTTGTCTAACAACTTAAACCTTGGTTTAAATGCGCCTTCAATAGTTTCGTCAATAATTTTAAAATAGTAACTTATTTTGTCTCTTTCTGAAAAGTGTGTTGTGTCTGGTTGGGTTAAAACATTTGTCATCCACTTCAAATCAGTATTTGACATGTCTTGAAATGAGTTAGCAAATATTTTTATTGCTTCTTGTTTATCAATGCTAATGCACTCTTTCAATAAATTGTAAGTCCATTCAAATAATCTCAAATAATCAGACTTTTCAGAAAACCTTATATAATTTATTATTTCCGTTCTAAGTATCTCTTTGTTTTTTTCAAAAAGAGAATCGTTTATAAAGTAAGAACCTAATTTTAATTTTATTAAAGTATTCCAATCACTTACCGAAAATTCATCGGAAAATAATAAGTCTTCATATATTTTATCTCGTCTCAATCTAATTCGTTAAAATTCTGTTTAACCATCAACTTTGTTTAGATATAACTATTTGAAAATTGTTACAAAGTCATACCAAATCTAACCCAATCCCTTCAATTGCCCAAATCTTTTCCAAAACCGCAAAAAACATACATCGGGGGGATAGAATTATAATTGAAATAAACAATAGGTGTTTATACCTGATTTGCGTTTTTAAAAACAGGTGTTTACACCTATTGCGCAAAGCGTAAAGGCGGTATAATTTTGCTTTATGCAAATGCCATTAGCTTACATAGTTTTAAAACAACTGCAACATGTTGCTTGTTGCCTGCCAAACTTTAAAATTGATTTCGGTAAAATATTCAGCCATTTGAATAATTTATTAAAGAGCTTGGATATTCTATTTAAGCGCTTAAATATTTCCTCCAAGCCCTTGAATGTTTTATTTAAGCCTTTGATTATTTTATTCAAGTACTTGAATAGTTTGTTCAAGTACTTAATTATTTATTTCAAGCACTTGAATATTTTATTCAAGCACTTAACTATTTATTTCAAGCGCTTGAATATTTCTTTAAGGCTCTTAAATATTAATTAAATAAACCTTAAATCTTTAATAATAACTCTAAAAACAAAAGAACACATGACAGCAGCAAAAAAACAAGAACCCCGCATCTCTTTAAGCCCCAAAAAGTTTAACCCCTACCTTGGCAGCACCGACGACCGCCTGCAAGCTGTGAGGAACGTACTCGTCATTGCGGGCGCAGCGCGGCAATCTGTTTCTAATGCAAAGATTGCTTCGGGCAAAGCCCTCGCAATGACGCTGTATTGTGCAGGGCTTGCAAACTGTTGGTGATTTATTTACAACAGCCTGCTTTTAAAGTTTCTGATATTAATCAATGCGAAAACTGATACCCATCATATCTGTTGCGGGTATCTGTATGTATGTTTGTATTGTTGAATTCAAATAGAGTTCGGGTTTAATGAGGCACTGGCGAAAAAGTAGCCTATCATTAAACAAGCACTGAATGCAGACCCTGTAAGGTCTATCGTTTGAAAATGACATGAGGAAGCCCCGTAAGGCTTCTATTAAGCAGGCCCTCCAAGGCCTATCATGGAAACAACAGGAAGCTGGCCCCGTAAGGCCTCTCTGAAGTGCGAAACAAAAAAACTAAGCCGGCCTAAATAAGGTTGGCTTTTGTTTTTTTCCTTTTTATGAAAGAGCTTAATAGGGTTTTATGTTTTGCTTTCTTTTTTCCTTAATAGTTAAATTATATTAATTTTAAGCTGAATTTTGAAAAGTTCCTTTTTTTATTTAGCTTGCATTAAAATTCAAGCCATGAAAAACATTTTTTTTCGCCATCGCATGTCATTTCTTTTCTCGTTCATTGGTTTTGCAGTATTGCTTTTTGTTGCAATAGCCTGTAATAAAACACCGTATGCATACTCTTATAACGAAGGATTAAAACCTATGCCCGGCGGCCCCAGGCTACCATCTACACCTTATATTTACCCAAACGCAAATGGGTCAAATAATGATATAATTACACTTGGCAGAGTATTGTTTTATGATAAAAACCTGTCTGCAGATAACTCGGTAGCATGTGGTTCTTGCCACCAGCAGGCAAACGGTTTTGCCGATAACAAAGCATTTAGCACCGGTTTTGGCGCACAACAAACACCACGCAATGCACACAGTTTGTGCAACACCAACGACTCTAAATTTTGGGACGGTAAAGTAGATGGCGGTGGCGGTGCAACTCCCGGAGGCATAATTCCCGGAGGCGATGGCGGATATGGTGGTGCACAGGCAACACCCATACTAACGGTTCCTTTTCAAAGCCATGTAGAACTTAATATGCCGGATGGAAATGTACTTTGTTCTAAATTATCGGCATTGCCTTACTATCCGTATCTTTTTAATAAGGCTTTTCAAAGCAACACGGTATCCATTGATCAGATTGAACAGGCTATAGGTAGTTTTATTGCAACCATAACCGTATCTAACAGCCGCTTTGATCAGGCTTTTCCTTCCAATGGTGCGTCGGGGTCAATTTCATTAAGTCCACAGGAACAAGCCGGGATGACCATTTTTAACGGAAAGGGCAAGTGTGCAGATTGCCATATTGCTTCACAAAGCTTTGCAGGCACCAGTGGTCAGTTTGAAGATATCGGACTTGATGCAGTATATGGTAATGATAAAGGAAGGGGTGCTATAACTAATTCTTCTCAGGATAATGGAAAGTTTCATGTGCCGTCTTTAAAAAACGTGGCTCTTTCTGCACCTTATATGCACGATGGAAGATTTGCAAACCTGAACCAGGTGGTTGATTTTTTTAGCGATAATATACAAAACAGTCCCAATTTAAGCGGCACACTCTCTTCCGGCGGCACAGCAATTCGTTTGGGGCTTACTGCAACTGAAAAGAATAATCTGGTTGCATTTTTACAAACATTAACGGATAACAGTTTGGTAACGGATATACGTTACTCAGATCCATTTAAACATTAATGAAAGGAACTGTTGTTTTGTTTGTGGTTGTTTTTGTGCTGTTGCTAACCACCACATCTTGCCGAAAAAATTATCAATGTACCTGTGTATCTACTTTTACCGGTGGAAACTATACTTTTTATGCGGGTGCAAAATCTTCAAAAAAGGATGCCCAAAACTGGTGCTCGTCTTTTCAAAGCGCAAACGTACAGCCCGGTATAAGCACTATTTGTACGCTTAACTAGCGTATAAATCCGCTTGTAAGAAAAGATTGGTTTTACAACAAATCATCAAGAATATTATCGGAAGCGCCTTTATCAGGTTCCACATCATGTATAAGTGTGCTTTTGTTTTTTTGCATAGCATAAATTTCACTTAGTGTAGCCGGCCCTTTAAAATGATGTTTAATGCCTAAACGTTGCGCTAACAAATTAGCATCTAACTCGCTTAATGCTTTAAACTCTTTCCGTGCAATAAGCCTTCCGGGGCGAAGCAAGGCACTATCCAGTTTTTTTAAATCAACATTAAAAGTACAAATGATTTGCAGGTTAAGCATATCGTTCAATAAACCATCACTCATATTAAGCAGGTTGGTAACGCCCTGTATACGTACCCCTTGCTGACGACGGGCAAGCAAAGGTTCTGCATCTTCAATCAACAATACACAAAATTTACCTTCAGCACTCCACTCCTTAACTTCGGTAGAGAGGAAGGTCATAAAAGCAGGTTCTACCAAATGGTCAACCATATTGGGTGGCATGTAAATAACTATTTTATTGCCCGAAGCCATTTTGCGAAGCAGGTGCCTTATATAATAGGTTTTACCTGTGCCGGGTTCTCCGTGAAACAATACCAGGCCTTTGGTTTGGGTATTAAAGCGTAGCATCAATTCATCATGAAACTGACTAAAACCATGTCCGTAATTTACATCCAGGTCTTTAATTTCAAAATCATCATTAACAGGGTGTTCTTCCATACAGAAACCATTAGAAGTAGTTTCTATCATCTGTATAGTTGGTTTGTCGGGCTTTTTCTTAAGCGAACACTTATCTATATACTCCTGCAGTTCTTCTTCAAATATTTCATCGCGCCTGCCCGAAGCATCGGTTGGACAAAGCAGTTGGAATTGACTGGTATAAACATATCCGTCATCCGGATGGTCTATGTTTTTGGTTATAAAAGCAGGCACATCAAACTCTTCATCACTTGAGGTTGTTATTTGCATGGCATGCAACAAATATCCGTTAGTTGAGAACCTAAGTGTGTAGCGTTGCAGTCTTTCATATCCATCCCAGTAGGTTTTATAAAAATTAATCAACTTGGCCCCCATATTTTCTTTTAACTCTTCCAATAAAGCAATGGCTTCAATATATGGGCCACTATAGGTAACTAAAGCCGGAGGAATTTTATTTATTAGTGCATAATAGCGAAAAATAGGAAAGGGATCGTTTATGTGGGTGGCTTCTGCCAACCATTTGGCTTCTTCTGCCGATAACTCTTCTTCATGACTGATAACAGCCTCGGCATCTTCTTTCAGATCCATTGTATTTAAGGTATCAGCAACTTTGTTCTCTGTTGCTTTTTCTCCATAATAGGTTATCTGCCTGATATATATATTATGTGGCACGTTATTATAGAGCGTAGTTTTCTTAACCCAGTTGTTGTGTTCATCATATTCGCATACCTCAGTTTGCCCTTCGGGTTTAGGTGGTATATAAGGTACAGGGGTAGGTACAATTTTTTTTCCTTCCGCATCATATTCGTGGGCAATAATAGCTGAAACATTCCCGTTAGCGTCATAATTTGTAGTCTCAATGCATTTACCCTGTTTATCGTATTTGTGGCTATATGAAAAACTCATATCTACACTACCATCTGCATTATAAAAAGTGTGTTCAATGCAATCTCCCTGCTTGTTATATTTTTGTATAGTTCGCTTATTAAAACGAGCCGAAGCTGCATCGGGATAGGTGCGCGTGTTTTCTATCTGCTTACCTTGTTCGTTATATTTACTAATATCTTCGCATTTTATTTTTCCATCCTTGTCGTATTCAATAACTGAAAGCCTGTTTCCATCTTTATTATAAGTATAAATTGTTTTCGAAAGTATCCATTCTTGTTCCCCCATGTAGTGAACATGTTCAAGTATACGTTCCTTATCATATTTATCTTCGACTCTGTAATATAAAGTCCCGTCCGCATTACGCACCACATTAGTAAGCATCATACCTTGTTTGGTATACGTAAAAGTGTGTGTTTGATACAGCTTACCATCCTTGTCGTAATGCAGGGTTTCAATAGGACAAAACTTATCATTATAGGTATTTATATATTTGCCATTTTGTGCAAATTGTTCGTCGCTTATTTTTAAACCTTTTTCATTGTAGTTTATAATATAGTTTTCGGTGGTATGGTGGTAACCCAACTGTATTTTACCCTGCACAATTTGCCCCCCTTTTTTATGCGCCTTATAGCAAATTTGTTGCACTTGCTTTACTTTACCAAATAAGCCTGCTGCTTCTGTAGAATGATCGTTAAACATGGAATTATAATTTTTAGTTTAATTTTCTGAGCTTTCATCTATTCATCTAATATACCTAATATTAATTGTATTAACGGTAATCATCAGGGAAAATTGTGTGGGCATAAAAAAGTACGGTATCTTTGGCCGCCGGTAAAATGAACAAGCTTTTTTCTTCCTATAAAAACTTTAAATCAGATAAAACATTTGATACCATTATTATAGGCAGCGGAATAAGCGGACTGGCTTTAGGCTCTATTTTATCTAAAGAAAGACAGCGTGTGCTTTTGCTGGAGCAGCATTATACCCCCGGTGGAATGACCCACACCTTTAAAAGAAACGAGTATGAGTGGGATGTGGGTGTGCATTATGTGGGTGAGGTTGGCAGCCCAACCATGATTAAAAAAGTATATGATTATGTTTGTGATACGCCTATAGAGTGGGCTGATATGGGCGAGGTATATGATTGCGCTTATTTTGGAAATGAACGATTTGAATTCAGAAAAGGGAGAAAACAATTTACAGAATACTTTAGTAAGCTATTTCCCGAAGAAAAGAAAGGCATTGAAAAGTACGTAGAGCTTTTAATGGCCATGGAAAAATACGGCATGGGATATTATGCTGAAAAAGTAGTGCCTGGTTTTATCAGTAAGCTTTTGGGTAAACTGATGCGTAGAAAATACCTGACCTATGCAGGCAGAACTACCAAGAGTGTATTGGATGAACTTTTTACGAGTGATAAATTAAAGGCCATCTTAACATCGCAATACGGAGATATGGGTTTACCTCCCGCTATCTGTTCTTTTGCTATGCATGCGGGAGTTACCAGACATTATTTGGAAGGTGGGTATTATCCGGTTGGAGGCTCAGCTATGTTCTTCGAAAAGATTGCCCCTGTTATTAAAAAGGCAGGCGGAGAAATATTGGTAAGGGCTGAGGTTTCTGAAATTCTGGTAGAGAACGGAAGGGCTACGGGAGTAAAAATGAGTGATGGTAAAATCATATTGGCAAAAACAATTATCAGTACCGTTGGTTTAGATATTACTTATAGAAAGTTGTTGCCGCTAAAGGTTCAACAGGAATTAGGATTACCTGAAAAAATGAAGGGATTAACTAATTCCATTTCTTATTGCTGTTTATACTTAGGATTGAAAAACACAGCTGCAGAATTAAATATACCCAAATCTAATTTCTGGATATTTCCTGAGCGATACGACCATGATAAAAACATGGATGATTATAAAAAAGGGATTACTAAAGATTTACCAGTGGTGTATATTTCTTTTCCGGGTGCAAAAGACCCCGATTTTGAAAAACGTTACCCCGGTAAATGTACCATTGAGATAATTGCTTTGGTAGATTATGATATATTCAAACCTTGGGAAAATGAAAAATGGAGGCACAGAGGAGAAGAATATGATAAACGAAAAGAAGCATTTAGCAATAACCTGTTAGCGTATTTATATAAATACCTTCCACAAATAAAAGGAAAGATTGATTATTGGGAACTTTCAACCCCCTTATCGGCAAAACACTTTGGTGCACACCCACGCGGAGAGCTATATGGATTAGATCATACTACGGATAGGTTTAATAACACCATGCTTAAACCGGAAACACCCATAAAAGGTCTTTACCTTGCCGGACAGGATATTGTTACAGCGGGCGTAGCAGGCGGATTAATGTCTGCTGTAATATGTGTTTCACATATAAAGAAAGGCGATTACGTAAGAAAGATTATAAAAAGGGTTGACAGAGGGTTATAATTAAACCTGCTACAAACTACTTTTTAGCATCAGCTAAAAACTGAGCCAAACCACTGGTAGTTAATGGGTGATTAAGTAAAGCCATAATAGCACTTAACGGACAAGTAGCCACATCAGCACCCAATTTAGCACAATCTATTATGTGCATAGGGTGGCGTATAGAAGCGGCTAATATTTGTGTTTCAAAACCGTAATTGTCGTAAATAAGCCTGATGTCATCAATTAAACTTAAACCATCGGTACTTACATCATCTAATCTTCCTATAAACGGAGAAACATAAGTTGCACCCGCTTTAGCAGCCAATAAGGCTTGTCCGGCAGAGAATACCAAGGTGCAATTAGTTTTAATTCCTTTTTCGGTAAAATATTTGATGGCTTTTATACCGTCTTTTATCATCGGTATTTTTACCACAATGCGCTCGTGTAGTTGAGCAAGAGATTCACCTTCGCTTACCATACCTTCAAAATCAGTAGCAATTACTTCGGCACTTACATCACCGGTGGTAATATTGCAGATATCCACATAGTGTTTCAAAATATTGTTTTGTCCCTTAATGCCTTCTTTAGCCATTAAAGAGGGGTTGGTAGTTACTCCGTCAAGCACACCCATATCTTGTGCTTCTTTAATCTGTGCTAAGTTTGCTGTATCAATAAAAAATTTCATACTTATTTAGTTTTTGGTAAAAGTAATTTTTAATTTATTTTTATGCTATTAATACTTTCAACAATATTAAGGCTTTATATCTTCCAGTATTTTATCACAGGCTTTATACACCAACTGAAATACTTCTTCAAAATCCTCTTCATTTCCATAATAGGGGTCGGGCACGTGTTTGTTTTGATGAGGTTGTAATACATTCAACAAATAATCCACTTTATTTTTATGTGCCGTATTTTTTGTAAGAGCTAATACATCTTTATAGTTATTGGTATCCATCACATATATTTTATCAAAGGCATCAAAATCCTCTGTATTAAATTTACGAGCCCGTAATTTACTGATGTCGACCCCATTCTTTTTAGCATTGGCAATGGTTCGGTGGTCGGGTGCTTCATTGATATGATAACCGGCAGTACCTGCAGAATCTACCTGTAAGCTATGATGTAGATTCTTTTCCTTAATAAAATGCAACATAATTCCTTCACCTAAAGGAGAACGGCAAATATTACCCAAACACACAAACAATATTTTTTGCATAATATATTTAGCTTTGTAAACTGAGCGATAAAAGTAAAACTTAAAAATGATTTTAATTGCCGATAGCGGAAGTACCAAAACAACCTGGACTTTAACCAATAACAAAAAAGTAATTGCCGAAAACCATACACAAGGCTTTAGTCCTTCTTTTCAAACGGCTGAGGCGATGACAAAAATTATGCTGTCAGAATTAAGTGCAGAAGTTTTGCAGCAACAAAACAATAACACACTTCAGGTTTTTTACTACGGAACGGGTTGTTCTACCGAAGGGAAGATACAGCTAATGCACGATGCTTTAGCAGCTGTTTTTACTAAGGCACACATAACCGTTAACCACGATTTGTATGCAGCAGCCATTGCGCTTTGCGGAAACAAACCCGGTATTGCCTGCATTTTGGGTACAGGTAGCAACAGTTGTTATTTTGATGGAAAACAAATTAAAGAGAACCTTTTATCTTTAGGTTATTTTTTTGGCGACCACGGAAGCGGTGCGCATATTGGTAAAGCACTGCTTCAGTATTATCTGGAGGATGGGTTGCCTAAAGAATTACAAACAGCTTTATCTGCTCTGCCAGAGTTTGATAAAGAAACTATCTTGGAGAATGTGTATAAAAAGCCTATGCCTCAAAGGTTTCTGGCTTCTTATACAAAAGTTATTGCTAATTACCGGCAACATACTTTTATACAAAATTTAATTAAACAATGCTTTGCCGATTTCTTTACGCATCAGGTTGAAAAATACAGTTTACACAAACAGGTTGAAATAAATTTTGTAGGATCGGTTGCGTTGCATTTTAAAGAGCAATTATATCAGGTAATGCAAGAGCGAGGTTTAAAGCAGGGAATTATATTACAATCTCCTATGGAGGGCTTGATAAACTATCATCTTCAAAATAGTTAACCAAGATTATTAAGTTTCCGGCTCGGTTTTTAAAAATTAATTATCTTTACATTAATAAATTCTAAAACCATTTAAACATGAAGAAAATTATTTACTTAATCTGTGTTGGTATAATTAATAATGTTACCATGCAAGCACAAAATGCAATTCCAAATGGGAATTTTGAAAGTTGGACATCTACTACCTACAATGTACCTCAATTTTATATAGGGTCTAACCCTAGTACATTTTTCAAATGTAATTCTGCCATTAATTGTATAAAAACTACCGATGCTTATCATGGTAGTTATGCTGTTCAATTAACTACAAATGTTGGAACCGATACTTGTCTTGGTTATATAATGAATGCCAGTAATCCTAATGGAAACAACCCTTGCCAATGGTCAGGTGGAATTCCATATAACCAAATCCCAACAGGTTTACATGGATATTACAAGTCTAATGTGGTTGCAGGCGATTCTGCTGGTATTTTAGTTGCATTTAAACATGCAGGTAGCTGCCTTGGCTTATACATGCATAAATTTTATGGGGTGCACAGTACCTATACGCCATTCTCAATTACTTTTTCTCCCTCAATAAGCGGAACACCGGATACGATGATATTAGCAGCTATATCAAGTGATGTTTTTGATAATATTCAAAAAAACGGAAGCATGTTGCAGTTAGACAGTCTTTCATTTACAGGAGGTGTAAGCCAGCCGGTTGATTTTAACGGTGATTTTGAGAACTGGCAAAGCCAAACAGCTAATAAACCTAATAACTGGTATATGCAAACTGACGATCAGGGTAGTGGTATTCTTCAAACTACCGATAAAGAAGCGGGTACTTATGCGATGGAGTTAAAAACATTTCTGGGAGGCAAGGGTAATAATAATATACCCGCCGCCAATTCCGCAGGAATTAGTACAGGATATTCTTTAAATAATTGCGGCGGACCCAACTGTCAAAGAGGCGGTTACCCTTTTACTAACCAAATAGATACTTTGGCATTTTATTATAAATATTTCCCTTCGGGAAATGATACCGCTTCAGCAGGTTTAAATTTTAAAAAGAACGGAAATAGTGTTTGGAGTACCGGCTCACCTCTTTTAGCCTCTGCAACATATAAATATGTAGAAATTCCTTTTAATACTTTTAACCTTATTGATACTGTTATTGTTTCTTTTCAATCATCATCTTATAGAGATTCCGCGCTTAGTTTTATTGGTTCTGATTTTAAGGTAGATGAGGCTCACTTTAAATCTCAACCATTTGCGGGTATTAAATTATATAATGCTAATGCGGGCATAAGCGTTTTCCCTAATCCATCTAATGATGGTTTGTTTACAGTAAGTAATATCAAAACATTTGATTTAATTCGTGTATATAATATATATGGGCAAGAAGTAAGCGCGCAAATTATAAAGCAGGCAGACTATGCTAACATAAAAATAAATACAGCAGGTGCTTATTTTGTACAAGTAAACTCAAGTGGAAGAATTACTATGCAAAAAGTTATTGTAAGTTTTAACTAATAAATTGTTTTTATTAACAACAGAGGAAGCAATAACTAATTGCTTCCTCTTTTTTATTTTGGCAAATTAATTTTCAATTTATTATAAAGTTCTTCCTGCTTTATCTCTTTTACTTCGCCGGGTTTCATATTGTTTAAAAGAACGTCTTCAATAGCTACCCTAATCAGTCGCATAGTTTGGTGCCCAACTGCAGCCGTCATTTTGCGCACCTGATGGAATTTACCTTCGGTTAGTACCAGCTCAATCCAGGTCGTAATTTTATCTTCACTAACCGGGTGTCCTCGTTTAGCTAAGTTAGTTGGGGTATCAATTACTTTAGCCAGGCAAGGTTTGGTAAAATAATCTTCCTTATGCATGCGAATAGTAATGCCTCCTTCTAATTTCTGCAAGGTTTCAGTAGCAACTTTTCCATGCACTTGCACCCAATACACACGGGTATGCAGGTTCTCAGGCTTTAGCAATAAATGGGTGAGTTGTTTGTTGTTGCTTAAAATTAATAAGCCTTCGCTGTTTTCATCTAATCTTCCTAAGGCGTTTGTTCCTTCGGGAAACGTATAATCCAAATCTGCCAATACTTTCTTTTTAGGTATGCGCACAAACTGCGACAACATTTTGTATGGCTTGTAAATAATAAAGTAGCTGTACATGTGTCAACAAAAATATGTGAATAATTAGGAAGTGCTTTGCTTGAATTGCTTTTTATTTAAAGCTTACTTAGAAGTATGAAATAGCCTTGTTTCCAAAAAACAATAAATATGGATAACAAGGCTATACCTTATGACAATTAAAAAAATACGATAACGACATATGAAAATTCATTTTATTGCTATTGGCGGAAGCGTGATGCACAACATGGCGCTTGCCATGAAAAACAAGGGTTATATAGTTACAGGCTCTGATGATGAAATTAAAGAACCCTCACGCACACGTTTGCAAAAGCAAGGTTTATTGCCGGAAAAGGATGGTTGGTTTCCCGAGAAATTAGATAAGAGTTATGATGCCGTTATTTTAGGAATGCATGCTAGAGAAGACAATCCTGAATTGATTCGGGCAAAGGAATTGGGTCTACGTATTTTCTCGTATCCCGAATACATGTATGAGCAAACCAAAGATAAGATACGGGTTGTGGTAGGCGGTAGTCATGGCAAGACTACTATTACTTCTATGATTCTTCACGTGCTTAAACATGCCGGAAAGGATTTTGATTATTTAGTAGGCGCACAATTACAAGGCTTTGACACCATGGTGAAACTCACCAAAGAAGCCCCCATAGCTGTTTTTGAAGGAGATGAGTATTTGGCTTCACCTATAGATAAACGCCCCAAGTTTCATTTATATAAACCCAATATTGCCATCATTAGCGGTATAGCCTGGGATCATATTAATGTGTTTCCTACTTATAAAAGTTATGTAGAACAGTTCGAAAAATTCATTCATTTAATAGAACCTAATGGAAGTCTTATGTATTGTGCAGCAGATACTGAATTAAAAAACCTAGTAGAAACAACGCAAGCTCCAATAAGTAAAACGCCTTATGCAGTTCCTCCATATAGCATTGAAAACGGAACAACCTACCTGATTCATAACGACAAGAAAATCTCGCTTAAAATATTTGGCGACCATAACCTGATGAATTTAGAAGGCGCGCGTTTGGTTTGTGAAAAATTAGGGATCAACAACGATTTGTTTTATGAAGCCATTCAAAGTTTTACCGGTGCAGCAAAAAGACTAGAGCAAGTAAAAATTACTCCCAACTTTGCTTTCTATAAAGATTTTGCACACTCGCCTTCGAAACTAAAAGCCACTATAGAAGCTATGAAGGCTCAATACCCCAGCAGACATTTAGTGGCTTGTATGGAGTTACATACCTTTAGCAGTTTGAATGAGAATTTTTTGAAAGAATATAAAGATTGTATGAAACATGCAGATGATGCTATTGTATATTTTAATCCACATACAATAGAACATAAGAAACTAAAATCCATTACTATTGAGCAGGTAAAAGAATCTTTTGGTGATGAGAAGCTAAAAGTATTTACCCAATCGAAACAGGTAACCGATTATTTGAAGGCAATCAGTTGGAAAAACAAAAACCTTTTAATGATGACTTCGGGTAACTTTGACGGAGTAGATTTTGCCACTCTATCCAATGAATTAATTAAATAAGATTATTTCAATAAGGTAACAATACCTGTATAAGACCTGCCCTGTTTATTATTCACATTACTTAAATCTATCTTCCAAACATATATATCTTCTTGTACTGTTTCTCCTCCTGTATTATTGCGCCTTCCATTCCAACCAATATCAATATCAGTAGTTGTAAAAACAGTATTGCCCCACCGATCAAAAACGTACATCTTAAATGCAAGAATTCCATCACCTTGTGCTTTAAAAATTTCATTTTTTCCATCACCGTTTGGCGTAAAAGCAGTAGGTACATATAAAGTAACATCAGGTTCTATTACAAGAGGTTTTACAATACTTGCTGAACACCCGTTAATAGAAGTATCTGTTAAAGTAATATAATAAGTTCCCGTATCTAAATAAGTATAATTAGGGTTATATAACGTGGAACCCATACCCGAAGCATCGCCAAAGTTCCAATTATAACTTGTTATGATTGCTCCAGACGACTGATTAAGGAATTGTATATTAGGTGTTAAAATCATTGCAGGATTTGGTGTATAAGCAAACTCAGGAACAGGAATCGGATAGGTTATTACATTAGCTGTTGCCGTATTCACACATCCGTTTATATCTGTTAATGTAAGTTGTATCAAATAATTACCCGATGTGGTATAACATATCGTTGCAGTATTGTTTGGGGGTAAAAACATTTTGGTCTGTCCGTTTCCAAAATTCCAATTATAACTTTTAGCTGCCGGATTATTCATAACGGTGTATGTTGCACACTGTGGTGTACATCCTTTAGTTGAATCAGGAGCTATACTTACGATAGGTAATTCATTTATTATTATACTTGTAATAGCTGTATTCACACAACCATTTGCATCTTGGCCAGTTATAGTATATGTATGAATCGGCATAGAGGTAGGAGTTAGCAGAACCTGATTTCCTACGTTGGAATTTAAATCAGTAACAGGATTCCATATATAATTAAGTGCTCCGGAAGCAGTCAATGTTCCGGTAGAAGATATACATATTGATAGTGGTGAGGCAACTGTTACTATGGGTAATGGATAAACAGAAACCTGTATAGTGTTTCCATTTGAGCAACCATGCCCATCGGTTACAGTTACTTCGTATTGCCCTGTTGCAGCTATTGTTACATTTGCTATAGACGGATTTTGTGAATTAGAGAATGCCACGCCTCCAAACGACCATGAATAAATATCTCCATTTGGAGTACAACTTAAATTAACCGTTTGATGCAAACAGGCAGGTGATGCATTTGCGGTAACAACCGGAAGTGGATTAACTACAACATTTACCATAGCAACATTGGTACAACCACCGGCATCAGTAACATGTAAAGTATAAGTTCCGGCATCGGCTGCTGTTACCCCTGTTCTAATTGGGTTTGGAACGGCTGAGGTATATAGGTTAGGTCCTGACCAGGCATAGTTTGTATAAGTAGCAGGAGTACACGTTAAAGTTAATGTTTGATTTGCACAGGGGGTACTACTGGTTACTGTTGGTGTAATAGCAGAAATAATACTTACGGTTGTTGTTGCTAATGATGTACAAGTACCTATAGCTCCTATAATGGTATAGGCAGTTGTAGTAGGTGGGTTGGCAACTGCCACCGAATTAGAGGTAAAAGTAAGTCCTGTATTTGGAGTCCAGGTATAATTGGTTGCTCCACCAGCTGTTAAGGTAGTCGTATTCCCTGGACATATTGTACCCAAATTGACTGTTGTGGTAGGTAAAGGAGTAACAGATATTGTTCCAACGGCTATTGCCGTACAAGAACTTGCACTTGTTCCAGTAACTGTATAACTTGTAGTAGTTATTGGGCTTGCCGTTATAGTGGAAGTGGTTGCCCCTGTATTCCATATATAAGTAACTGCGCCGCCTGCGGTTAAAGTGGCTGTTTGTTGTCCTACACATATCGTGGAACTTGTAGCGGTTATAGTTGGTGAGGTATTTACAGCAATAGTTGTGATTGTTGAGTCTTTGCAACCATTTCCATCTCTTCCAGTAACAGTATAATGAGTGGTTGCGGTAGGTGTACCCGTTACAATAGTTCCGGTATCACTACTTAGCGTTGCCGAAGGGTTCCATGTATAAGTAACTGCGCCACCTGCCGTTAAAGTAGCTGTGGTGCCCACACATATCGTAGGACTATTCACAGTAATGGTTGGAGAGGGAGATATTTGTATAGCTACCGAACCCGTATTTACACAACCAGCTTGCGAAACAGCAACCTGAACGGTGCTTGTGTTAGCCACCGTAATACTAGGGGTAGTTGCCCCTGTACTCCACGTATAAGTAGTATAACTACTGCTATTAGTTAAGGTAACTACCGAAGGAGTGCTACCACAATTAACCGAAGGAGTTACTACTATAGCGGGACTTGGAAAGGAGGTGCCATTTACTACATGAATAATATAATTAATTGTGGTACTTAAAGGAACGTCATTGGTTGCTGTTACGGTTACCGTATAATATCCTGCTGTTAAGCCAGTGCTATTCACCTGAAAAGTTAACGAAGCACTTGCCCCGGAAGTAGAATTTGTTACCGAAAAGTCAGCCCCTACGCTGGGTGAAGTGGCAGTCACGGATACACTTCCGCTGGTTGAGGGAGGAATAAAACTAACTGTGTGAACCAATGTACCGCCTATGGAACAAATGGTTAATGTATCTCCCACACAGGCAGAAGGAGGACCTCCGCTGGTTACTACAGGCGGCAAATTACCTCCCGCGCCACAAGAATTAAAATAAAAAGATTGCCCGGCAAGCCAACCAACGCCACTGATTCCGGTAGAACCAGCGTAAGTACTGCCGGGAACACCAAACTGACCTATTTGGGTAAATGTAGTGCCGTCTCCTTTATTTAATCCCACGGTAGCCGGATCGGCAGGTGTTCCATCAAAACCAGTACCTCCTCCATTAGAAGCATCTCCGGTAGTCCATTGCATTTCTCCATAACAGAATGAAATATTATTTCCGGCAGGCAGTATAGGGTCTGTTCCGTCAGTAATAATTAATTGAAAAGTATTTACCTGCCCGGTATGATCAAATACGCCTACGCTGTCCCACTGAACTATTAAATAAGTAGGGGTTAGTTTATAATACACAACCCCTCCATTGGTAGGAGGATTTTCTGTATCAACATCGCCCCAAAAAGGAGCTATCATTGTATACAAAGAACTGGGAAAGCCAACCGGAGAAAAAGTTGAATAAGAAGACCCAAACGAAATATTTCCATTATTATTAATATACATCTGGTTGCTCGCACCTCCAACTGTATTGCCATATAAACAAAAATTAAAAGGTAGGGTTATTCCTACAGTAGAACCATCATCATTACTATAATATGGTGGGCTACCTAAGTCAAAGGGAACTGCCGAAAAAGTGCCATCGCGTGGTATCCAGCAATTACAAGGTGTTGCCATTACACTATTGTTAGTATTATTACGCGCACTTTCTTTTGATGTATTAGTTATATGCAGCTCTTGAGTGGCACCGGTGGCATTATAAATACGCTCTCCGCCCGTAAGTTTACCTTCTTTTTTTAGCTTATGATAATTATCGCTGCTTATTTTATAAGGCACACCTTGAGAATAAACATTTCTAAAAGATAGAAGTACTACTATATAAAGTAAAAGTCTTTTCATTATATAATCAAAATTAAGCATTTTAATTTACAGATATACATAAATTAGGCTATTATCTATAATTTTAGGGTTAATATTTAACATTTTAGGATAGCTTGGGGTAAAAATCAAGCCTGTTAGATCAAAAATATCATAAGAAAGATCAATTCTCATAGTTATTTCAGTGTTTAATATAGAAGCAAGATACGCAAATCGAGCTGTGAAAAGGTTAACGGTATGGTATAATACAAGCCATTTACTTTATTAAAGTAACTGTGCCATGTAGGTTTCTGGGCATATTTTTAAAATCAGTTGCCTGTATTTTCCATACATATAAATCTTCTTGCAATATTTGAGAGCCCTTAGCCTGATAAGTACCATCCCACCCCTTATTAATATCTTCTGTATAGAAGATTAAAAGACCCCACCTATCATATATATACATTTTAAAATTATTTATACCCTCACCTTCTGCTTTAAAAACCTCATTCTTTCCATCGCTATTTGGTGTAAATGCATTGGGTACATATAAAGCATACATTTCATTTATAACAATTGGTTTTGTAACTTTAGCAGAACATCCACTGGCTGTTGACACAGTTAACTTAACAAAAAAGGTATCTACAACAGAATACAAATGAGAAGGGTTTATGAGCATAGATGTGTCATTGGCAAGAGAAGAATAAATATCTCCAAAATTCCAATCATAATGTGGTAAACCCGGCGTCGATTCATTAAAAAATTGTACTTCAGGGGCTGAAATACTTACAGGTTGCTCGCCGTAATCAAAATCAGCAACCGGAATAGCAAATGTAGTAACAGTTGTACTGGCTGTGCCAACACAACCCTGTATGTCTGTTACGATAAGCCTAACAGGAAAGTTAGCTGAGATGGTATAACACGTTGTTGGGATAGCTTGTGTTGAAGATTGCCCATTACCAAAACTCCAATTATAAGAACTTGCCGCAGGTATTGAGGTGGCTGAAAATGTTGGACATAAGGGAATACAATCCGGAGATATAGTATTTGTAATAACTATAGGCGGTGGGTTTACCAATACATTTGTGGTAGTTGTATTTACACAACCATTAATATCTGTACCTGTTATGGTATAATCTTGGGTAGATGATGGATTTGCAGATACAACACTTCCTGTAACAGGTGCTAACCCGGTTGTTGGAGCCCAGTTATATGTATTTGCCCCACTGGCTGTTAAAGTAGCTATTTGTTGCCCAGCACATATCGTAGCCGATGCAGCTGTAATAATAGGTAACGGATGTACTAATACTTCTGCCACATTTCCATTTGTACAACCGTTTCCATCTGTTACAGTTACCACATAATTACCCGACATGCCTACTGTAGCATTAGGTATAGATGGATTTTGTAAATTAGAGAATGCTATGCCTGCATTCGACCATGAATAGATATCTCCGTTAGGCAGACAACTTAAAGTGATGGTTTGATTTACACAAACAGTGGCACCCGTTACAGTAACCATTGGTAGGGGATTAATTATTACATTAATAGTGTTAGAATTTACACAACCATTTCCATCTACTACAATTACGGTATATATACCCGCGGTAGTGGCTGTAACTCCTGTTATACTTGGGTTTTGTGTTGAATTAGAGTAAGAATTAGGCCCTGTCCAATTATAACTTACTAAGCCATTCGGCGTACAAGCTAAATTCAATGTCTGATTTGCACAAGGGGTATTACTTGTGGCCACAGGTAATGGAGATGGATATACTGTAATGGTTGCAGTAGTTGCATTCAAACAGCCGTTAATATCCGTGCCTGCAACCGTATAAGAGGTTGTTACAGTAGGTGCTTGTGTTAATATGGCACCTGTTGCAAATGTACTCCATGTGTAGGTGTTTGCGCCGCTTGCAGTCATGGTTCCTGCAAAAGTAGGGCAGACGGATACCGATGTAGCAGTTATTATAGGTAAAGGATTTACCAAAACACTGCTATTAGCTGTGCTTGTACAACCATTAATATCCGTACCGGTTATAACATAATTTTGTGTAGAAAGTGGACTAGCTAAAACAGAACTTCCCGTAGTAGCTGATAATCCAGTTGCCGGAGCCCATGCATAGGTGTTGGCACCATTTGCTGTTATAGTAACCGTTTGTTGCCCAATACATACCGTACCCGATGTAGCAGTTACTATAGGTAAAGGATTTACGGTAATAATTCCCGTAGCTATAGCAGTACAAGTATTAACATCCGTACCGTTTACAGTATATATTGTTGTATTGATCGGATTATCCGTTGGATTAGTAGCATTACTTCCGGTTATTCCACCGCCTGACCAAGTATATGTGCTGGCACCGCTTACCCCTAACGTTCCTATTTGTTGCCCAACACATATCGTGCTACCTGTTATCGTTAGAATAGGTGGTGCATTTACTGTAACAGTGGCGGTAGCATTTGCAGTACATGTTCCCACACTACCTGTAACGGTATATATGGTAGTGGCTGCAGGAGTGGCTGCAACAATACTACCCGCAGTAGGTGTTAAATCTATGATAGGATTCCAGGCATAATTCACTGCCCCACTAGCTGATAAAGTAGCGGTCTGTTGTCCGGCGCAAATAGTCGAACTGTTTACAGTAATAGCTAAAGTAGGAAAAACATATATCGTTCCAAAAGCAGAATCTACACAACCATTCATATCTGTACCTAAAACCGTATAATTTGTTGTGGCAACAGGTGTTTGTGTTAATGCAGCTCCCGTTGTTGTTGTATTCCATGTATAAGTATTTGCACCACCCGCTATTATTGTTCCTGCAAAAGTAGGGCAAACAGAGGTTGATGTTGCGGTAATAGTAGGCAAAGAATTTACTGATACACTTGTTGTACCAGTGTTTACACAACCATGCGCATCAGTACCCGTTATCGTATAATTTTGTGTAGCAGGAGGATTTGCATCTACAACAGCTCCTATAGTAGGAACTATATTTATAGCCGGAGCCCACACATATGTATTAGCTCCCGCAGCAGTTAATGTGGCTGTTTGCTGCCCAATACATATCGTTGCTGTATTGGCAGTTATGATTGGTAAAGGATTTACGGTAACCACTCCTGTACCACTTGCTGTACAGGTTCCTGCTGTTCCTAACACCGTATAAGTTGTTGTTACAATAGGAGATATCGTAATAGGGTTTGTTGTAGCGCCTGTATTCCAAAGGTAAGTAGCCGCACCATTTGCTGTTAAGGTGGCTGTTGAACCTATGCATATAGTAGAATTACTTGCAGTAACTGTAAGAGAAGGAACTACGGTTACTGTAGCAACAGCAGAATTTGTACAAGTGTTCGTTGTTCCGGTAACGGTATAAGATGTAATTCCGGTCGGTGGTGATTCTGTGATAGGATTAGTAATTGCTCCCGTATTCCAACTATAAGTTGTTGCTCCTGTTGCCGTAAGCGTAGCTGTTGTTCCTGTGCAAATCGTAGAATTATTTACCGTCACCGTCGGATTAGGAACTACCGTCACTATACCAACAGCAGTATTTGTACAAGTGTTTGTAGTTCCTGTTACTGTATAAGATGTAGTTGTTGTGGGTGATTCTGTAATTGCTGTTGTCGTTGCTCCCGTATTCCAGCTATAAGTAGTTGCCCCGCCTGCTGTAATAGTTCCTGCATTTCCTGCACACACAGAAGTACTGGAAGCTGTTACTATTGGATTAGGATTAATAGTTACTAACGATGTTGCTGTTCCCATACATCCTCCTGTATTTCCGGTTACTGTATAAGTAGTTGTAGTTCCGGGATTTGCTGTTACAGTAGTCCCTATAGTAGCACTTAAACCCGCTGCAGGCGCCCAGCTATATGTAGTTGCCCCACCCGCTGTTAATACAGTAGATGTTCCGGCGCACATAGTGGCATTATTAACTGTTACTCCCACTCCGGCGCCAATGGTTATAGTCGCAATCGCCGAATTAGTACAAGTACCCGTAGTTCCTGTTACTGTGTATGAAGTAGTCACACTTGGGCTTGCGGTAACAATACCGCCTGTTGTAGGCGTAACTCCCGCAGTCCAATTATAAGTCGTGGCACCGTTTGCAGTAAGAGTTGCTGTACCTCCCGGACATATCGTGGCATTATTCACAGTTACTGTTGGCAACGAATTAACAGTAACTAATTGCGTAGCTATAGCCGTACAAGTATTAGCTGCTGTCACCGTTACCGTATAAGTTGTATTACTGGTCGGATTTACTGTAATAGCTGCGGTAGTAGCCCCTGTGTTCCAGAGATAGGTACCCCCACCACCAGTTGTAAGTATGGTAGAAGCACCATTACAAATAATATTGGCACCTGTTATGCTGGGCGTAGGAGGTGAATTAACCGTCACAATAGTTGTTGCTGTACACGTCGAAGTCCCTGCAACAAGTGTAACCGTATAAGTACCACTCATGGCTGCTGTAGAAGCAGGAATGGTAACATTTGCACCCGTTCCCGTAAAGCCCCCTGGACCCGCCCAAGAATAAGTTCCTGTAGCAGTAGAAGTAGCAGCAATACTTATAGTTTGACCTGCACAATAAGGCCCTGTATTAGTTGCTGATATTGTACAGGGCGCAACAATAGCACAGTTGGTAGAACCTGACCCCCCTACTTGATTAAAAATTATGTTTTGAGCTACATCTGCAAAATTAGTAATTAGCACCATATAAAACTGGCCTGTAATACCATTAGGAATTGTACAGGTCTCTGTTGCCGAAGTTGAGTAACTGCAATCTACAATGTTGCCAGAGCAATTATGGTCGCCACTACAGCTCCCTGATAAACCTGCATCACAAGCCCCTGTTGCAGTTGTAAAAGGACCCCAACAAACAAAATCAACATCATTCCCTCCGCTACCTGCAATGCTAAGAACTATATTACCGGAATTGGCTACTTGCAAATAATACCACGCTGGATTAGGATGAGTTGTCAAACAACCATAACTGGGACCTGTTTCAGAAGGAGCGTTTCCTGTGGTGGCAGGAAAAGTATAGGTAGTACCTGTGCAAAAAGGATCCGATGTTGCACAAGTAGCTGCAGACATAGGGCTTGGAGGAGGCGGAGGCGTTCCTCTCCCAACAATTGCATTCCAACCCCCACCTGTTTTGCTTCCATCACTCATAAATACTATCGTAAGATATGCACCCGTGGCTTTTACTATTTTTGGATCATTCCCTCCACTATAAACTCCGATCAATTTTGATTGCATATCCGGTCCGTCATAGATGTATATAAAGTCAAAATGATTCTCAACAGAAAATGAAGTAAAATTCAAATACGGAGACTCTTCATTATCAGAATATATCGTTTTAGTATAAACTTCATTGCTCGAATAATTTCCTTCCAAACCACCCGAATCAAATAATACACTGCCAAAATTTGTTGCTACATCCTTTTTTTTGTTTTCTTTTTGTGTTATGTATGTGTTTACCTCCAAAGGCATTTTTGGTAAGGTTTCCAATGAATACTTATTTGATGCAAGCTGAAACTTTACAAACGGAGCATTGGATATATCCTTTATCGTTAAAGGACTAATTGGCTTTCCATAGCTGTATAACAACTCTTCGGCCGAAAATAATTCTATAATTATCCCGGTACCTTCTATAGGTATTTGCCTTCTTTTATTAAAATAACGAAGGTTATCTAGTTGAGTATGCTCAAGAGCTTTCTCATAATTTAAAGTAGATTCAAAATTTTCATTAATTATCCGGTAATGAGTTTTATTTACAGTTTCTTGGGCAGAAACAGAATAAACAAATGTCAATAAAAAAGAAACTAATGTCGCTATGTATATTCTCTTCATGCTCAAAACCCTAATTCTGCAAGTTACATAAAAAAACATATATATAAAAGCAAAATAAGCTGCTTTTTATTACAAATCATTAACCCCTTACTCACATTTAGCTTTAAATATACTAAAACTAGACTTTTCCCATTGGTTGTATCGCATCTGCCCAAGTATCTATCTATACTGTTCAATTATCTATCGGTAATGCTCAATTACCGATGCGTAACTCCTGATTATCTATCTGTACTGCGCAGTTATCTACCGTTAATTCATAATTACCGATGCGTAAATTACAAGTTGGGGGGAATAGTTCATAATTTATCTGCGGTTTTTTCTCAAAAATTTTCTCCCCTTTAGCAAGTATCTTTCAAGGAGCTTAAAGAAATATAAGCACTCATCTTCTACAATAAAAAATAAAAGAAAGTCTTATCTCTTATACAACCACGCAGCAGGATACTGCTTTTTCATTTCGGTTAATTTTTTTCTTGCTGCTTTTTCATCTTCATAACCTGCAACACTCACCACATAAAGATTTTTGGCATTTTGTCCCGCAATATTTGCGGTTAAATGTTGTTCTTCCAACTGATTAATGAGCTTGTATGCATTTTTTTTCACTGAAAAACAACCAACCACAATCTGGTACGGTTGTTTATACCAATCTTCTGCCACTTTAGTTGGTTTTACCACATTGGTTTTGTCAATAATGGTAGTATCAGGCACCGCAGTTGGTTTAACTTTTATTGCAACAGGTTTTATCGCTGCATTTATCTTCGTTTCTACAAAAACATTCCTGTTTTTTGTCATAAACGGACTAAAAGTAGCCATCGCATTATCAATGGGGTTTTGCTTGGTAAAAACAAATAGTATGGTAATTATCAATCCAGCTATTGATGCCGCAATAACAACACGCCTCATGGTTTTTGGCTTTTCAGCAGGAGCAATTTGTCGGTATTGCAATTCAGGGTTTAAAGCAACAACTTTTTCTTCTTGAACAATTTTAATAGCACTTACAACAGGCAACCCAAATGCATTTGGGTTATAATTAATTCTCACATCCTGCTCAAACAATATGGTATTTTCGTTGTTCTTATAAAGTACACCCAAGCCGCGTATTTCAAAACGTTTCTGTGTTTCCAACAGATGCCTGCAATTACTTACAAAGTTTTCAATAATAGTGTTTGCCTGCTGGTATGTTGCACTTTCCTTCTGCATAATATAGCCCGCCAGTAAACCATCATTATTAGATAGGTTTTTATTAAACACAATAGATTTATAAGGAGGCAACAAAGCATTTCCGGTCTTTGCAAAATACGATGAAGAACTCCTTGCAACAAAGCCTCCCAAAGCAGGCACAATCACACAATCATGTTCAAAAAGTAATTCGCTAATATATTTCTCTATATTTTTCAATGCCACGAAAATACAAAAATTACGACTCCTTCTTAAGTTCTTTATTGTTTACATCCTATTTAATTGATAACTGAAAACTGTATCTTTACCGCCTTTACTATGCATAAAAAACTTATTTTAGTTACCAATGATGATGGTATTGCCGCACCGGGCATTTTATTTTTAAGCAATATCGCCAAACAATTCGGGCAAGTATGTGTGGTGGCACCCGATAAACCTCAATCAGGCATGGGGCACGCTATCACTATTAACTCTACCTTGCGTGCCCATAAAACAAAACTTCATCAGGTAGATTTTGAACATGCGTGTAGTGGCACCCCTGTAGATTGTATTAAGTTTGCTATCAATAAAATTCTGCCCCGCAAACCAGATTTGGTTTTGTCGGGTATTAATCATGGCTCTAATTTATCTATTAATGTAATTTATTCCGGTACCATGAGTGCTGCCATCGAAGGCTCCATGGAGGGAATTCCTTCAATCGGCTTCTCTTTATGTAATTATTCTATCGAAGCAGATTTTTCTCATGGAGAGAAATTTATAAAAGAAATCATTCAGAAATTACTTACCCATAAGTCTGAAGAAACAACTTGTTTAAATGTAAATATTCCAAACCTTAAAGCAGACGAAATAAAGGGAATTAAAGTTTGCAGAGGCGCCAAAAGCAATTGGGTAGAAGAGTTTGATGAACGCAGAGACCCTTATGGAGTTCCTTATTACTGGCTTACGGGTAACCTCGTAAATTTTGAAAAAAACCACCCCGAGACAGACTTACATTTAAATGAACAGGGTTATGTAACGGTTGTTCCCGTTGGTTTTGATATGACAAAGCATAATCAAATACCTGCTTTATCAAATTTATTTTAAATGCCCAGAACTAAACTTAATAATTTTATCTTCGGAATAATTTCAGGACTCCTACTCCCTTTCATTTCTATACTTATTTATTGGCTTTTGAGTTATAAGTACATGAGTTTTACACCTCAGTTCTTTAGATTTTTAGTTTTAGGACGTGTATTGTCGGCTGTTTTAAGCCTTTGTTTAATTCCAAATTTAGGATTGTTTTTTATATTCGTTAATAAAGAATATTATAAAACCACACGTGGTATTATTCTATCTACTATTGTATATGGTTTTATTATTGTGGTTGTAAAAACCTGGGTAGAACATAGCTGGAGTTACTGATGAACTATTACATTATAGCCGGAGAGCCCTCGGGCGATTTACATGGTTCTAATTTACTTAAGGCTTTAAAACAAGTTGATTCACAATCAACTTTTCGCTGCTGGGGTGGTGATTTAATGCAGGCACAAGGTGCTGAAATTGTAAAACACTACAAAGACCTGGCCTTTATGGGTTTTGTGGAGGTAATTGTTAACCTGAAAACCATTCTTAAGAACATATCTTTTTGTAAAGAAGATATTTTACAACATAAACCCGATGCACTTATTCTAATTGACTATCCTGGCTTCAATCTCCGCATTGCTAAATGGGCTAAGCAGCAAGATATCAGGGTGTTTTATTATATATCTCCTACCATTTGGGCATGGAAAGAGAACCGCATCAAAATAGTTAAAGAATGCGTGGAGCGGATGTATGTGATACTCCCTTTTGAGAAAAAGTTTTATGCCGACAGGGGTGTTGAGGTAGAATATTACGGACACCCCTTAGCAGATGTATTAAGACAAGAGCAGCAAAAAATAATCTCGCGTGCGGATTTTTTAAAGAAATACAATCTCTCTGAAAAACCCATTATTGCTTTACTACCCGGTAGCAGGTTACAGGAAGTTAAACACATCTTACCGGTAATGATGGAGATTATAAAGTACTTTCCCGATTATCAGTTTGTAGTATCTGCCATGCCTTCTTTACCCAAACAAATTTATGAAGAGCCCACCAAAGGCTATCCCGTAACTATTATTACTAATGACAGCTATAGCATTATGCAACATGCGCATACAGGTTTAATTAAATCAGGTACTTCATCGTTGGAAGCGGCTTTATTTAATTTACCCCACGTGGTTTGTTATTTGGGTAACGGCACTTCTTTTTACATAGCTAAAAAACTG
This sequence comes from Bacteroidota bacterium, assembly GCA_003153315.1. GTDB lineage: Bacteria > Bacteroidota > Bacteroidia > B-17B0 > Aurantibacillaceae > PALSA-968. The sequence goes on along the minus strand of PLYA01000040.1, from coordinate 7,361 downwards.
GTGGGTAGCCGTTTAGAATATGTTTCGCTGGTAAATATCATTCCAAACAAACTTGTTGTAACGGAGCTTCTTCAGCAGAATTTTACCATACCAAAAATTGTAGAAGAATTAAAAGCCATTAACGAGGGCGAAAAAAGATATGAAATACTGGATGAGTATAAAAAACTGATTGCATTGTTGCAGGATGAAAATATTTCCACTAAGATTGCAAATAGTATTTATACCCGATTAAAAACTATTGCGCCGCATAGCTAACATACTTTGTTTAGTACTCGCCTTAATAACTTTGGCGGCAATATCGGGCGTAACTCCTTTTTCAAAAACAAAACCCACTAAAAAAACTCCTCCTAAAAAGGTTGAGAAGAAATCCTTTTCAGAAAGAGAAGTTATCTCGGTTAAAATACTTAGCCAGACCAAAGTAAAAGAACTTTTATTTGCTCCCGAAAAGGGAACATACATGGTTATAGCCGATGGAAAGAACCTAATTTCCATAGATGCGCAAAATGCTTTAAAGGCTACCATTATTAATGATTCTATTGAGTTAAAGAGTTTTGAAAAAAAGCTAGGCAAGTATTCTTCTGTCAGATTAATTTCATTTGAAGAGGAAAAGTCTTTCAGAATAAAATCAACAGACCCTGATAGAAAATCTCGTTTCTTTAATGATAATCTTTCTATATCTATTGAAAACGGATTGCTGCGTTTAATTAACGAAAGTAAATTAGATAATTATATAGCAGGTGTTTCAGAAGCTGAGGCAGGTTCCCGTTCTACGGTTGAGTTTTATAAAGTACAAGCTATACTTGCCCGTACCTATGCATTGGGGCATATTGGTAAACACCAGGCAGAGGGATTTAATTTATGCGACCAAACGCATTGTCAGGCTTTTTTTGGAAGAACTTCTGAAACCGATATACTGCAAGCTGTTGTTGCCACCAAAGGCAAAGTAGTGGTAGATGAAGACATGAATTTAATTGATGCTGCATTTCATTCTAACAGTGGCGGGCAAACCGCAAATTCTGAAGATGTGTGGGGCAGACCCATGTCGTACCTGCGTTCTATCAAAGATACCTTTAGTTTAAAAATGCCTAATGCCAGATGGCAACGCAAAATGTCTACACAAGATTGGCTTTCGTATCTTAAGATAAAACATAAATATCCTATCGAGGATAGTTCTGCGCGTTGGGCAGCAACCCATTTCAGGCAAGATACCCGCAAAGCAAATTTAGAATACTATGGTATAAAAGTTCCGTTAAAAAATGTACGCAATGATTTACAACTAAAATCAACCTTTTTTTCTTTAGAACCCGTTGGCGATTCCGTGGTGTTTGTTGGAAGAGGTTTTGGACATGGTATTGGTATGTGCCAGGAAGGTGCTATGCGTATGACCAGATTAGGTTATAGCTATAAAGACATAGTGAGTTTCTATTACCAAAACGTACACCTGATAGATATTAAAGAGTTAAATTTTTTTAGGGAGTAAGCTCTATTATATACATTGCTCGATTGCCGAGTCAGCTATTTTTAGCGATATTTATTTTCCACCATTATTTCAACAATGTTGCTTGCAAGGTATATTGCCTTTTGAAACTGCTTGCTGGTATACTTTTCAAGCGGAGCGAAAAAAGTACTGTTTTGGTAATAAGAACGTATTCCAATTTTTTTATACAATTCCCGTCTATCAAAATTCTCAGCATCTAGATGACAAGCATTACAAAGGGTAATTAGATTTTCTTTTAAGGTCAATCCTCCTTCCTCCCAAGGTTTAATATGATGAACCTCTAATCTAACATGAACAGAATCATCAGGCGAACTACCACAAACTCGACATTGATAATTGTCTCTGTCAATAATTTCCGCTCTGAATTTGTCCTTAGCGAATCTATTTTTATTTTTTAAAGGAAGTGTTTCATATTGAACAAATCCTTTATCTATTGAACTTGAACAAACTATTGGAGTTGCAATTTCATTTAAATGGCTTTGGATTAATTTTTTATCAACTAAAGCATAACCTCCAAATTTCAAAAACGATGTCAACTCCTCCTTATTATTAACAATAAGAGGATACTTCTCTAAGAGTATTAAGTCTTTTTTCACATCCTCTGGAATAACTAAATCTATTCGACGGACCTCTTTATTATTGTCTTCTTTAGCAAAATCGACCCAAGATGAAAATATGCCAATAATTGAATTTTTATCTTCGTTTTTTAATGCGATTAAATAATAGTCTAATCCGCTAAAAGGATTTTTCAAAGTATTAGAGTATAAATTAAGTAATCCCTCGAATATCATTGCTCGGCTAAGGCCTAAAGCAAAGCTACTATTAATTCTTTTTGTGGCAGCAAAGCAATTCCAAAAGGTTGAAATAAGCTTAAAATAGCGTGACATAAGCTTATCAAAGCTCCAAATAGTGTTGTGAGAGGTTCTCATAAGCTTGTGTAAAGCTTTTTTAAAACAGCAAAAATTGACCATAACTACTTGCCTTCAAGGAAAAAGAAAGCATAATTACTTTCTTTTATTTATTTGCATTTTTGCCTTGTTGTAAATTGTTTGTTGCGTGAGGAATTTTTTCAAGTATGATTTTTCAAGTATCAGGTATCATATTACCTGCTGTCTGATTATGGCTACTTGTTTTTGCTTTGCTCAGCAAGATTCTATGGTGGTAAACGAATATTCTGCCGGACTGGATTATCAAACCATGGGGATTGATAAGTATAATTTAGTTGGCAGAACCTATAACCCCAATACGATACAAGTGAGCACACAGAGTATATCCATAAGAATGCAATCCTCTTTATTGGAAAAACTCTGGAAGAAGAAACATAAATTTAATGTGGCCGATTTTCTGGCTACAGAATTAAATGCGGGTAATAAATATCTTTCTGAAAAACCCTTAAATGGATGGGCGGGCTACAGGTTTGAATATGGAACCAGTTTGCTTTGGCGGCCAAGTACTAACCATCAGTTTGGCATGCATATCATCTTATTAAAATTTACACATACGGGTATTATGGCAAATATTTCAGGCTCTGCCATTGTGCTTCGGTATAAATATAAACGCATGTTATTTGAACCCGCACTCGAATCTCAGGAACAATTGTTTTTTGGTTGGGTTGCAGGCTTAGCTAGTTTTAAATCGCTCAGTGCCCCGCTGCAGGCAACCTTAAGTATAAAATACCAGCATAAAGGAACTCTGTACGGCATACGCGCTTCTTATTTTTCGGTAAACAACATGTCTTTTGATGCCGATCATATCCGTACGGTAAATAACTTTTCTGTTCGTGCATTTATTGGAATATGTTTTTAAAATCAGTCATACTAACTATATTCTTAAGTGTACTTTGTGAAGCAAAAGTATTTGCGCAAGATAAATGGAAGTTATATGAGCAAAGTTTTTTGGTAGGCTGGGGTTGGGGCAAAGACAGTTTAAACTTACCTGAAGGAAATTATCACCCCTTGTTTTTAAATTACAGAATTGGCGTTACACATCCTAAGCTAAACTTTACCAAATCAAAGAGAATGGATTTTGAACTATTTACCGAGCCTCAATTTAATTTGGTTATTCTTTCAAAAAAGAACGGAGAAAATTCCTTCTATCAGGAAGCCGGAATAAACTTCGGGTATCAACCCATTTTGCATCTAACTAAATTTCTTTCGGTATATACTTATATTAGTGCAGGCCCGCATTATTTTAATACGCCCACCATAAGGCAAGCAAAAGGATTTATTTTTTCTGATAATATGGGCGCAGGCTGTTGGTTTCATTTGCCCAAGAACTTTTACATAAACACTATGTTTAAAATAAGACACATGAGCAACGCCAACACACGTTATCCCAATAAAGGGATTAATACCTTAAATGCGTTAATTGGTTTTGGAATAACGTATTAAAATCTAAAAACTTAATTTTCTATAATAGAACAGGTAGTGGTAGCTGTATTTATAATTGTTAAGTTCATAGATGTGCAGATAGAAAAAGCTTTTATTTCTCTATTATCAATAACCACCGAATTGGTAACCGGGTTTATATTAGGTTGTAATGTGGTACATACGCAGGTATGAGGTTTTCTACACGATGTACATAAAACTATATATACCATAAGCGATAGAATTACTTTTTTCATTCTTTAATATTTAGCCAGGTTCTTTGGCCCCGTATTTAATTTATACACGACACCAAAATTAAAATGAAGCATAGTTATAGGCTGATGATAATCTGATATTTGTCTGCCCGAATTAGCGGGGAAGTTTGAATTAATTATTTTAATATCAGGGTTGGTGTAATAATAATCTACATTTAGTTTTATGCCAAAATGCGGGCCAAAGGCATAGCGAATGCCAGCGCCCCCTTGAAAACCGTAAGAAAAAGCTGCCGAAGCATTTTGTGAAAACGGATGAGGTACTCCCGCCACAATAACCACTATATTAAAATCGGGTGTGTTTGCATAGGTAAGTCCGCCAACAGCACGCACATCGATATTGAATTTTTTATTTTTGAAAGGGAATGAAAAATAAGGCCCAACAAACAAATTAAAAAAATTGTATTTGGTTATGGATGATGCTTTGGCACTATCGGCACCCATACTTTGCTGATAGCCAATTGCCAAATCGGCTAAACCTGTTTGTGCGGCATAAAAAGACGAATGTGATAACATGGCTCCAATGCCAACGCGTTTATTTAACCAGCAGGTTCCTTCTGCGGCCATATTGTATCCTTCAAAAGAAGAATATCCCGATTTTGAATCAGCATAATTTATCCCTGAAAGATTACCCATCAAGTATGTATAACCACCCATAATGCCTATAGAATAATTACGTGTTTTAACAGAATCTTTTTTAGAAATGGGTGCAACGGGTATAGTATCTTGTGCAAAAGCAGTATAACTTATAAATACAAGCGTTATATGCACTATTAATTTCCTCATTCTTTTAACGGGGTACAAAGTAAACAAATGCTTAGGCAATATGCACAAAAGAAAGCGTATATTTTTTAACGTTAACTAATAGCCTCTTACAACTAACAATTACTATTTTAGCACTCAAATTAAATACACATTATGATTAAGAAAATATTTAAATGGATTGGCATACTTGTTTTGGCAGTAGTAGCCATAGGCGCAACCTTATATATGATATACCTGCGCCCCTTTATGCAAAGAATGAAACAAGTAACCACCGTGCAGTATGATAAAGAGCTTACTCTTGTTTTAGGTGGCGGTGGCAACAGTGGTATATTAGTTTCTGATAGCTTGGTTATTGTTATTGATACCAAGCAGGATGAAGCAGCCGAACAACTATCTAAACAGGTAGTACAACTAGCGGGTAACAGACCTATTTTGGTTATTAATACACATTACCACCCCGACCATACCAAAGGAAATAAATATTATAAAGGACAAAACATACTTGTAGGCGGCAATTACACCAAAGAGTTTTGGATAAAAGACGTGGACAAAGAGACCTTGCCAACAATGTGGTTAAAAGACAAAATGGATATTAAAATGGGGGATGATACCGCTACTATTATTAACCTTGCCCAAAATATACATACTGCCAGTGATGTGATGGTGTATCTGCACAAAAGAAAAATGTTGTTTGGTGGAGATATAATCTTAAACAAACAGGTACCTGCACTTTTTGGTGTGGCAGACCCCGAGGGTTATTTATATGCCCTTGATATGTTGCCCAAACGATTTGATATCAAATATATAGTACCAGGGCATGGCCCTATGGGGGGTATTGAGATAATAGATAATTTCCGCCAGTATTTTCTTGATATGAAAACTGCAGCAACAGATGAATCTAAAAAAGATGAATTGGTTGCCAAATATAAAGACTGGGCTCAAATACCTGTACTCATGTCTCCGGGCAGAACCATCAGCGTGTTTAAAGATAAAGCAAAGCAGAAATAGCTTTTCTTTTTATTGAGCTCGTCATTGCGAGGAGGAACGACGAAGCAATCCCTATAATAACTATACTATCTTTTAAATTTCTCGCTTCGCTCGAAACGAAAGAAGTTTTACCCTTCAATCGTTAACTCTTGTTAAAACAATTCAATTGTTAAAATTTTGGCACGACTTTTGTTAGAGTGTTGCTAAGGATGATAGTCCGTTTGAAAACAAAGCACCGGTAAATGTTTTTAAATGAATTACCACCAATAATTAACGGAGTAATTCAAATTTAAATCGTAAATCAAATGAAAACAATCATTAAAGAAGTTCAACATAGAATCATGAATTCTATTGAACGCAGCAGCATCGTAGTTTTTTGTTTAGCTATTATTTTAATGACACAAAGTTGTGTAACCATTCAGCCGGGAGAGATTGGGCTGAAGGTGCGGAAGGGTAAGTTATCGGATGAGAACTTTATAGCGGGCAGATACCGCCGTGGACCTAGAACAACTTACATACGTTTCAGTACCCGTGTAAAGGAAATATCCCTGAAAACACTTTTACCCACCAAAGAAGGTCTGGAAGCAAAAGTAAATTTAACCGTGTTGTATCATGTTAAGCCCGATGCCATACGTAGCATATATTTAACGCTGGGCATGAACTATGAAAATGAGGTTATTATAAATAACATTTCTGCTATTGCCCGAGAGACCTGTTTAAATTACAAAGCCATGGAGCTGATGACGCAGAGAGATTCTCTGGAGTTATCTATCTTTAAAAATATTAATGCAGATATTGGTCACTATGGTATTGTGATAGACCAGGTGTTGGTACGCGATATTGATGTGCCCGAAGAAATAGACAGAGCTATTGAAAAGAAAGTGCTATCAGAACAGCAAATAAAACAACAGGAGGTGGATATTTTAACACAGAAAAAGGCCACCGATGCATCTATAGAGAAACAAAGAAAGGAAATGGAGTTTACGTTTGAAAAACAAAAACGTGAAAAGGAAACCAGCATCCAGCAAGAACGTATGCAGATAGATTTTTCTATAGAAAAGCAGAAAAAGGATGCCGAACGCAGTGTGATAGAAGCCACAGCAGCTAAAAAAGTGCAGGATTTGGCAAACTCTACCATAACACCCATGATGATTAAATACAAATCATTGGATGTGATGAAAGCTTTGGCTGAGGCACAGAACGAAAAGATTATTATTACCGACGGTAAAACACCTCTTAACCTGCGGATGAATGACAAATAAATGGCAATCGTAAGGGTTGCTTAAGAAGAAATAACCACAAATACCAAACAAATAGAGACATCCTTAGCAAGGATGTCTTTGTTTTTAATACACGGTTTGGATTTAATGGCAACAATAAATTGTTTTTTGAGACAAATGCTCATTTTATTGAAACAAATGAATTATTTTCCCACACAAATGTTCATGTCTTTGACACAAATGAATTATTCTC
>PLYA01000029.1 GCA_003153315.1 Bacteroidota bacterium | reverse complement strand
GTTTAGGGCGTGGACTACCAGGGTATCTAATCCTGTTTGATCCCCACGCTTTCGTGCCTCAGCGTCAGTTACAGTTTCGTCAGCTGCCTTCGCAATCGGTGTTCTGTGTCATATCTATGCATTTCACCGCTACATGACACATTCCGCCAACGGCATCTGTACTCAAGACCTACAGTATCAATGGCACGTTCGATGTTAAGCATCGAGATTTCACCACTGACTTATAAGTCCGCCTACGCACCCTTTAAACCCAATAAATCCGGATAACGCTTGCATCCTTCGTATTACCGCGGCTGCTGGCACGAAGTTAGCCGATGCTTATTCTTACCATACTATCAGCTATCTACACGTAGATAGGTTTTCTCTGGTACAAAAGCAGTTTACAACGCGTAGCGCCTTCATCCTGCACGCGGCATGGCTGGATCAGTGTTGCCACCATTGTCCAATATTCCTTACTGCTGCCTCCCGTAGGAGTCTGGTCCGTGTCTCAGTACCAGTGTGGGGGTTTAACCTCTCAGTACCCCTATTGATCGTAGCCTTGGTGAGCCATTACCTCACCAACTAGCTAATCATCCGCATACTCATCTTTATCCGCCTGAGCTTTAATATTAAAACGATGCCGTTTCAATATGTTATGGAGTATTAATCCGAATTTCTCCGGGCTATCCTCCAGATAAAGGTAGATTGTATACGTGTTACGCACCCGNNATGTATTAGGCCTGCCGCTAGCGTTCATCCTGAGCCAGGATCAAACTCTCCATTGTATAAATTGTTTTTCCCTGCTGTTTTACATTCGCAGGGTTAATGTCTGTTATCGGGCTGGTTTAATTCAAATAATTCAAGTACTACTACCTGCTTATATTTGGCTATTCATTTCTTTCAAAGAACGGTTATATTTTTAAACTCAAAATCTTCGCCTTACAGCTCCATTCCTCGTCTTCAATAATCTAATTCAGAACGCTTTTTAATTCCCGTTATCAACTTTCATTTTAAACGGGCTGCAAAAGTAATCATTATTATTACTCCTCCAAATAAAATATTTATTTATTTCTAAATATTTTTTTCTCCCCACTTAATCCTACCTAACCAATCTCTCTAAAGAACTTTCCCCTAAATTTTAAGGGGCGCAAATATAGAGAGTATTTGTGGAGTAGGCAAATAAATTATTAGGTTTGGCAATAATTATATATTAACTCATATTTGTTTTCCCAAGATATATTCTTTATGAGAAAAAACAGTTGTTTAATTCTACTTTTGTTTACGCTTACCCACTTATTTGCACAAATACCGGCAGATACTGCCCAACACCCGCATACCGTTCAGTTTAATGGGTTTATTGATGCTTATTATTCTTTTGATTTTAACAGGCCGCCTAATCATGAGGGTTCGGCACCTTTTATTTATAATTACAAACGGAATAATGAATTTAGTGTAAACATTGCTTTATTAAGTGCCAGTTATAGCGGAGATAAAATACGTGCAAAAATAGGATTGCAGGCAGGAACTTATGCGCAATATAACTATGCGAGTGAACTTCCATTAATGCAACATATATATGAGGCTAATGCCGGAATTAAGATTTTAAAAAACATGTGGCTTGATGCCGGAATTTTTGCTTCGCATATTGGCAATGAAGCGGCAGCATCGCTTACCAACCCAACACTAACACGCTCTATTATGGCAGAAAATACGCCTTATTACCAAACAGGTGTTAAACTAACGTATGATGCGGGAAAGAAATGGTTGTTTAGTGCATTGCTTTTAAATGGTTGGCAAAATATACAGGAAACACCTAACAATAATAATAAGCCTCTCTGTACACAAATCTTATTCAGGCCAAATGCAACCACCGAAATTAATTACAGCACCTTTGTTGGAAATGAAAAACCTGATAGTGCCAAGCAGTGGCGGTACTTTAATCACTTTTATTTTACATCTCATTTTAGTAAAAGACTTTATCTGTCTACAGCGTTTGATTATGGCATTCAGCAAAAACAGAACAATCCCCTGCATTATGATAAATGGTTTGGAACATCCGTTATTTTAAAATATAAATTCACACGAAAATTCTCTACTTCATTAAGGGGAGAATATTACAGCGACCCCGGTCAGGTAATAGTAAGCACCAATTTACCCTATGGAACGCAGGTTTTGGGAAGTTCACTTAACCTTGATTTTTCTCCTTACCCAAGTTCCTTAATAAGGATAGAAGGGAAATTTTATGATGCACAGAATAAAATATTTTTAACCCAAACAGGCTATACCAACCAAGCCTTTATTATGACGGTTGATTTTGTAGTTAGTTTTTAAACTACAGCTTAGCAACAATAAAAATCCCCCTCAGTTGCCCGAAGGGGATTTAAACTATTTATATGTGGTTCTATAAAATAGTTGTAATAGCACAAACACTCCATGGGCCATCCAGATTGGGATGTTTGCTATGTGCCCAACGGAAAAAGATAACCAGTACCTTACCTCCATTATTAGTGCCGGTTGGCAGCAAAAAACTGGCTCTGGAAGAATGCCCGCCTATAAGAGTAGTCAGGCTTGGGTCGGTTGGCAGGGCAGCACCTTGTGCTATTATCTCATACCTGTATTCTACTATATCAAACCCTTCCAGTTTATGGGCTCTGCCACTTTGTGCCGCTTCGGTAAAACATTTGCACCTTACCACACCACCACCCATTGGTTTCAGGGTTGGATATACCAAATCAGTTGCAGGGGCAATACGTGCGGTAATGTGGTGCGGTGTTTCACCGGTTACCTCATCGGTAGGCAGGTTAAAGGTTTGTAAATCGGTAATAGTTACATTTCGGGTAGCCTGTATGCTAAGCAGCAGATGGTTGGTGTTGCACAGGTTTATACAATCCTCAATTATTTGCAATAATTGGTCTCTTATGCCCGTGGTGTAACCTCCTTTCTTATCGCTATATAAAGCATACAAGGGTCTCCAAGCCGTTAAAAAGGCTTGCCACTGGGCGTTTTCTGTTGATGACCAACCAAAACGACTCCAGTTGGTAGGTGTGCCTAATAATAAATAGGCAGCTGTTCTTAGTAAGTAAGTATTAAATTCATCAATACTCCTCGATATTATCGATCTATCTGACATAACTTTAAAATTTAATTGTTATTACATAATGTTATTAGTTCTTATTTTAATTACTAAAGTATGTAAGCCCGAGACGAAGGTGTTTGCGTTGATAATGTAAATAGGTATCCTTATCATAAAAGTCTTGACTTTAAGTATAGAAGTCTTGACTCTCACAACAGAAGTCTTGACTATTAACACGAAAGTCATGACTTTTAGTGTAGAAGTCTTTACTTTCATCATGGAAGTCTTGACTTCCATGATGAAAGTCTTCACTTCCGCCATAGAAGTCATGACTTTTAACTTAGAAGTCTTTACCTCTAACATGGAAGGCAATACTTCTACCACGAAAGTCTTAACCTTCATCATCAAAGTCTTTACTATTAGCTTGAGAATTTCCATTTTTAGCAGCAATTTCTTGTTTGCTAATGCTAAGGTAGCTCCTTTAAGTGCTAAAATCAAAAAAACTTTTTAAACGGTAGTACTTTTTCGATAAGCGGTTAATTTTAACAAAAAAACGGTTAAATTGGGTAGAATTGAAAATGAAAAAAAACCGTAAAAAACCTTTTTAAAGTTTGTTTGATTATACACAGAGAAGCAAAAAGCATTGCAAACAGTAAATTAAACAAGTTCAGCCTTCTCAGTATATCCAAATACTAAAAAAGCATAAAACACCATGCTATAAAAGCAATTTACTTATATTTGTACTATGCGTTGCAAATTATTTTTATTGGCATTTTTTATTGCCCTTAGTGGTTTTGCCACCCACAACCGCGCAGGCTATATTAGTTATAAACGCATTGGCACTACCGGCTATGTATATCAATTTACTATTTATACCTATACAAACCCCCAAAGCGTTGGGGCAGACAGATGTTATGAAACCCTTATTTTTACTAACCTTGGCAGCGGTACGGCTGATACAGTTACTTGTCCAAGAACAAATTATACTCCCGGTGGTAATCTTCAGCCAACTCTTGCTAATTGTGGTGCAGAAGACGGCAGTATTCCGGGTGACGGATTAATGCTTATCTATCCTTATACCCCCGGGTGTACTTCTGGTAGCTATACTACCTATGGCGGCGTTAAAGTAAATACCTATGTTGGCGTTAAAAACTTTCAAAATCCGGGCACGTTTGTTTTTGGTATGGTAGATCCTAATCTCGATGGCGCTATTAACAATATCTCAGGCTCGTCAAACGTGGCTTTTGCCCTTTTAGATACCCTGCGGTTGGGTAATTACACATACTACAATAACACCCCCTTGGTAAGCAACCCCCCTATTGATAATGCCTGTGCAGGGCAACCTTTTTATTACAACCCGGGTATGACTGACGCAGATGGAGACAGTCTTGTTTACTCTATAATGCCTTTTATTACCGGAACCACGGGCGGTACTTTTAGCAATGTGGCAGGCTATACAACCCCTTCAAACCTTAGTATAGATGCTACCGGAAAATTGAGCTGGCTAAATACTTCAACTACTACGGGTGAGTATGAGATAGATGTGCTGGTAAGAGAATACCGGCATTATGGCCACCCATGGGTTGAAGTAGGCAGCATGGTATATGCCATACAGATATATGTAGAATGTTGCAGTTCAGTAATACTTATACCCCCTAACTTGACATCAGTAAAAGGCTGTGTAGAAGCAGGAAGCATGTATAATTCACCAAGTATTACTGCTACCGAAAATCAAATTTCTTCAACAGCTTCTTTAAGCATGACAGCATCAGGCGTGCCTATTTTATCGCCTAATAATGCTACATTTCCAATAACACTTCAAACATCCAGCGCTGTTTCAGGTTATCTTAACTGGACTCCCTCTTGCAATAACATTCAGTTAAACCCCTATTATGTTACCGTGCAGGCTTATGACGGTAATTCTCCTCCAGACGCTAATTATAGCACTATCGGCGTGCAGGTAGTCTCTCCTCCTATTAGCAACCAAACAGATTCGGTTAAGGGAGATAGTATTAAATTAAACTGGTCTCCGCCCGCTTGTGTTGGCACCAATACCGCCAATGTAATTATAGATTATCTTATATACCGCGCCAGCGATTGTGTGCGATACACCGTAGACCCCTGCAGAACAGGTGTTCCTCCCGTTCCGCCAGGTGTTCCTCCCTCATCCTGGTATCAACCCATAGGTTCAACCAATTCGCTTGTTTTTTATGACAATAATAACGGGCAGGGCCTTTTGGCAGGTAATACGTATTCATATATCATTATAGCGCAATATGCCGATGGTTCTTTAAGCATGGCTCCGGCCTATTCGCCTACCACTACCTGCGTAACCCTGCATTTGGGCATACCCATTTTAACTAATGTAAGTGTTGATACCACCGATAAACATGCAGGCAGCATGTTTGTTAGGTGGCGCAAACCCCTTGTAGGATTACCGAACTTAGATACTTTAAATACTCATCCCGGTTCGTACCATTTTGTATTGCAGCGCAGCGTTACGGGAACCGCTACAAGCTATACTGCCATATATACTTCACCAAGCAGGCCTTACTTCAGTCAAATAAACACATTGGCTGATACCACATTTACTGATACTTTGCTTAACACACAAGCAAATCAGTATTATTACAAAGTACTTTTTTATGCAAATACCAATCATTATGTAGGAAGTGCCGACCCTGCAAACTCTGTATTTGCCAGCGCTGTGGGGCACGATAAAAGAGTTGCATTAAGCTGGAAATCAAATACCCCCTGGCAAGATACTTTGTATAATATATATATGCAAAACAGTACCAACATGGGCTATACTTTAGTTGGCAGCACAAGACTTACCACCGATACCATAAAAGGGTTAAGTAATAAACACACTTATTGTTTCAGGATTATGAGCTTAGGCAGTTATTTTAATCCTAATATTATTAGCCCCGATACAAACTGGTCGCAAAAAGTGTGTGTAGCGCCCATTGATGACTCCCCCCCTTGTCAGCCACAATTAAGTATTGTTGGAAATTGTAACGAATCTGTAAACAAACTTACCTGGAGAAACCCCGATCATGCCTGCAATATAGATGATGTACTTAAATACTACATCTATTATACTCCCCGGCAGGATAGCACATTTACAAAAATAGATTCCGTATTAAACGTAAACGATACCTCTTATACCACAAATTATAATTTGGCAACTATTGCCGGTTGCTATGTAATTGTTGCCGTAGATTCGGCAGGTAACAGAAGTGCATGGAAGGATACAACCTGCACAGACGACTGCCCTGAGTATGAATTGCCAAATATTTTTACACCTAACGGAGATAACATAAATGATTTATATACACCTGTAAAAAATAAATATGTGCGTAGCGTTGATTTTACTTTGTATAATCGTTGGGGCGAAGTGATATATGAAAACACGAACCCGGCTTTAGGTTGGGATGGAAAATCAAAGCAAATGAAGCAGACTGTCCCTGACGGTACTTATTTTTATACCTGTACCGTTAATGAGATACATTATTATGGTATAGTGTCCATTAAACTGAAAGGCTTTGTTCAGGTTTTAAAATAATAAGTGCCTTCTACTTATCTAAATCTATTTGACAAGAAAATACTAATTGCCCCGCTTGATTGGGGAATGGGCCATGCCGCCCGATGTGTATCTCTGGTAAAAAAGCTACAACAGCAAAACAACCATTTTACCATTGCATGTACTACCCAACAAAAACAGTTTTTACAACAAGAATTGAATGATGTGGAGTATGTTGATTTATTTGGTTATAACATAAACTATTCAAATCTTTTTCCTTTGTGGGTAAAGATATTACTTCAGTTACCAAAACTGTGTTTTGTAGTAAGAAGGGAAAATAAATGGTTGACCGATTATCTGAAGGGTAATAAGATTGATGTTGTAATTAGCGATAACCGCTTTGGCTTTTATCATAAAAGTGTAGAGAGTATCTTTATTACGCATCAGTTAAATATACAAGCTCCTGTATTTAATAACATGATTAATCGCATCAATACTTCTTTTATAAAGAAGTATAATACATGCTGGATACCTGATTATGAAGAAAAGGAAAAACGTTTAAGTGGAAGCCTATCAGATAATAATAAACAACTAGCAACCGTTGAATTTATTAATCCTTTAAGTCGTTTTGAAAAAAGTAAATTCATACAAAGAAAATATGACGCACTTGTTTTACTATCAGGACCTGAACCACAAAGATCTTTATTAGAAGAGAAATTAGTTGCGGCGTTTACTAATACAAATTATATTATTGCTTTGGTAAGAGGAAGTAATATTCAAATAGAAAAAAAAATACCATCTAATATTCATATAATAGATATGGCTTCATCAGAGCAATTGCAAAAACTCTTTAACGTGACTTGTAAAATAATTTGTCGTTCGGGCTATTCAACTTTAATGGACCTACATACACTTGACTTAAAGGCATTACTGGTACCCACGCCCGGACAAACAGAGCAAAAGTATTTAGCAATTTATTGGAAAGAAAAATTTGGATATGCTGCCATAGAACAAAAGAATATTACGCGAGAAAGTATTGAAGCTTTTATGAAGCGAGAGTTACAATAACTCTTTTGGAATATTACAAACAGGTATTGCTTCCATCTTGTGTTTGTTTGCTGTGTTTCTGCTTTTGTATATTTCCATTACCTGTTTTTCTCTTTCAGAGAATTGTTTTTCATCTATGTGATTTTCTAATGCCAACATAGCCCACTCTAACTCATCGTAAGTTGCGCCCATTTGGTCTTCATCACTTCGTTCATCATGAAATAATCCATCTGTTGGTTTAGCTTTCAAAATACTTTCTACTACATTTAACTCTTTTGACAAAGCATACACTTGGCTTTTCAATAAATCTGCAATCGGACTAATATCAACTCCACCGTCGCCATACTTGGTATAAAAACCAACACCAAAATCTTCTATTTTATTGCCTGTGCCCGCCACCAGCATTTTATGATGGCCAGCAAAAGCATATAAGGTAAGCATGCGCAAACGTGCACGCGTGTTTGCCATGGTGAGAAAATCTTGTATAGAAGGAGGAAAATCTGTTTCAATCTTTTCAAAAATGCCGGTAAGGTTTACATGCTCTGATGTAACGTTTGTATAGTTTTTCTTTAGCCATTCTATATGCTCGGTACCTCTTTCAAATTCTGCTTTATGTTGCCTGATGGGCATGTTAAGAACTATAACCGGTTTTTGTGTTAAAGCACATAACGTAGAAGTAAGCGCAGAATCTATACCACCCGATATACCAATAACAAAACCATTAGTATTCGACTTTGCAGAATAAGAGCTAAGCCAATTAACTATATGCTCGATAATTTCTTTATTCTTCATTATCAAAACCCCGGCAGCAATCCTTTAAAATTTTGACCCGATAATTTTTGTTTCTGATCTATTGGAAATTTCTTTTTATAAAACCATTTGCCCGCTTTTATATATCCTTTAATTTCCACTAAAGGTTTACCCATTGTAATGTTTGCTATGGTGCCTAAATTCAATTCTTTAAAATCACCATGCAAAACAAAGGTATTATCTATACTTGAGTTTGCAGCAATTTTTACTTTTTTTACAATCTTTGCTTCACCCAATTTACTTTCTCCTACAAAAAAAATAGCTTTAGACTTATATATTTTAAAGCTCTTAGTATTTGGGTTATTTATACTCACATTTATCTCTCCTTCAATACTTTTGGTATCCATTTTAGTAAGCTTAAACCCATTAATGTTATTAACGGATATCTCCTTAAATTCTCCTATGCACGAAGACAGAAAAAGAGTAACACTAATAATTAATAATCTAAAATAAAAACTCATATAAACGCAAATATAAATAAAGAAATAAGTCAAAAGGTTTTTTATTAGCCTTGCTTAAGCATAACTTTGCGCTATATTTATAAAGATGATTACAGAACAACAAGTAATAGACGCCCTTAAATACGTTGATGATCCGGATTTGAAAAAGGATTTGGTAACACTGGGTATGATTAAAGACGTAAAAGTTGATGGCAAACAAGTATCCTTTACCGTGGTACTTACCACACCTGCTTGCCCTATGAAGGACATGATACAAAACGCATGTATAAATGCCATTAAACATTATGTAGATAAAGAAGCCGTTATTAATGTTACCATGACGGCAAATGTTACTCAGGCTAAACAAAATAAAGATGCCCTTGCAGGAGTAAGAAATATTATAGCCATTGCTTCGGGCAAAGGGGGCGTAGGTAAATCCACAGTGGCGAGTAACTTGGCTGTGGCCCTTGCGAAACAAGGTGCTAAAGTTGGTTTAATTGATGCCGATATATACGGGCCATCCATCCCGATTATGTTTGATGTATTGAATGAAAAACCGGCCACACAACAAATTGATGGAAAAAACAGAATGATTCCAGTTGAGAGTTATGGCGTTAAACTTCTTTCGATTGGGTTCTTTGCCGATCCTTCTCAGGCTATTATATGGCGAGGACCCATGGCTACCAAAGCGCTTAACCAATTATGTTTTGATGCCCTTTGGGGAGATTTGGATTACCTCTTTATTGATTTACCTCCCGGCACAGGCGATATACCTATGAGCCTTGCAGCCTCCGTGCCACTTACAGGTGCTGTAATTGTAACTACTCCGCAACAAGTAGCTTTAAGTGATGCCCGCAAAGGAGCCGCCATGTTTAAGCATGAGCATATAAATATTCCCTTACTTGGTGTAATAGAAAATATGGCTTGGTTTACCCCGGCCGAATTGCCCAACAACAAGTATTTTATTTTTGGCAAAGGAGGCGCGCAACAGTTAGCTGATGAATTTAAAATACCTTTGTTAGCACAAATACCCATTATACAAAGCATTTGCGAAGCCGGAGATGCGGGTAGCCCTGCTGCATTGCAACAAGATACGTTGCAGGCACAAACATTTATAGATGCGGCTAAAAAACTGGCACAAACCATTGCTGTTAAAAATGCTGATGCAATGGCTGCAGCTACTGTTTAAAAAATTAAATAATTCTTTCTTTAAGAATCTATAGCCCCTTCAAATATATTGATGGAATCAATATGAGCGGCAGTCTCTTTTAAATAGATATGGGCAGGGACAGATTGTCCTACAGTAGTATCCTCCAACAGCCTTGAGTTATCAAATATCTGCCCTAATTCAACAAAATTAATGTACGGATCGAGGGCATAAAACAATATTCTCAGTTTGGTATTATCACCAAAGTAATTCAACCAATAATCAAGATATTCTTTGTGTTTAAAGAGTGGGTTTTGGTCATCAACTAAGGTGCTGTTCTTAGACCATTTTTTCATACTGGTTAATAAACTCTTTGATACAAACTTGAAATCGGGTTTATCGGGAAACAAATGTTTAATAGCATCGGTAGCTTTTTTAGGCGTTGTAATAGATGCCGCACCACTTGAAATATGGTACACCCTGTATTTTCTTTTTTTATTAAAAACCAGTTCGATAATAGAGCGGGTAGCATAATCAATAGGGATGATATCAATATTGCTTTGGGTATGCATAGGCAGAAGACGCATGTGATTAAGCGTTGCCAAAGCCCACAGTATTACATACGAACGAGGAACCCAATCTCTGCTATCGCCCATAATGATGGAAGGCCTTACCACCAATATTTTATCTTCGGGCAGATAATCTTTAAGAATAAGTTCCCCAATCATTTTGGTGTATGAGTATTTAACCAAATGTTTTGCCGTAAGGTTTGGCGACATATCTTCTGTTACCACACAATCTTTTACGGTTGTACCGCAAATAGTCGCCGTACCTACATAAGTAAATAAGTCTAAATTCTTTAAGGTTTTAGCCCAGCGAAGCAATTGATGTGTACCACCTATATTAACCTTCTCTACTATTTCATCATATATTTTGGTAAAAGAAGTATTGGCGGCCGAGTGAATAATAGTATCTACATTTTTAATATTGGGATTGTTTATTAAGGTATCAGCCAGATGATCATCACTTAATTCTCCAACAATAGGGATAACTTTTTTAGGGTCGAAGTGGTCGTTATGTAAATCAAATACTTTTTTGAGCCTTGCCAGAGCCTTAGCTTCATTTTGTGCCCTAACCAAACAATAAATTTTATCTATATCGTTTCTTTTAGATAATTCAACCAATAACTCTCCGCCTAGAAACCCGGTAACGCCCGTTAAAAATAGTTGCATATAATAAATCGACCTCTAATTTAATTAAAAAAACTCTAACCCTATCACTCCCAAAACAATCAGTAAAATAGATACCACTTTTATTATAGTAACCGGTTCGTGCAAAAACAAAATACCCACAATAGCCATTACTAATATACCTGCACTTGCCCAAATGGCATAGGCAACGCTGGTATCCATTTTTCTTAATACAAGAATTAAGCAACCTAATGCCATGGTATAAAATAAGAAAACAAAAAGTATAGGCATTAACTTGGTAAAGCCTTCCGATTTTTTCATAAAAATCAAAGCAATGATTTCAAAAGAAATACCTAAGGAAAGCAGGAACCACTTCATACAAAGAATAAAATTAAAGACATCAAATTTACGATTATTTAGTTATGAGACGCGATTGGCTACCTCGAATACTATGCCAATTAATCTTTGAATGTTTTAGGAACAGCAGGGTCAGTAATAATAATATAATCGCCAAGGTGTTTTTGTTTGTTCCAATCAATGTTAGAAAACGCATCATCAGCGCCTGAAGAGAGGATAAGCATTTTTGTATTTGGGCTTTGTTTTTTTAATTGCGCGGCAACGGCAAAACCTTCGTCGCTATGAAATCTACCGTTTACCTGCATTACTTTTTTTGTTTTATTAACTTTTAAATACTCTGAGATAGAGTAAGCCATGGTGGCATCCCAAAGAGACTGTGCCATAATCAAATTAAACGAACCCATACCTCCCATAGGGGGCGCTTTTACTTTGGCCGTATCAGTTTTAGAAAGTCCGTGGCCTGACATTTCCTGTAGCTTCTCATAATACTTGCCCGTTGCTGTATCATAAGGCAGCGGTGCAAAAAACTTTTTAGATGCTGCGGGCAAATCCAGCAATGCTTTTTGCCCTTTTCTACCTGCTAAGTTGGTATACCTACTTGGTGCATTTGCACAAATCACATCCAGTTTGTTAGTTTTTGCCAGTTCAATCATAGGTTTATAATCTCTGTAATTATTCCACACGCGGGCATCTTTGGTAAAGCCTTTCTCGCGTATAAAACCACCTAGGTATTCATTCATAACAGGTTGCACATCTCTATCAAACATTTCCATAGAAAGCGCCATGCTGTTTCCGTATTTCTGGTGAAGCATTTCAAACAATTTACTTTCTAAGTAATGCCCAACAGAATCGTTATGTTCTTCGCCAAAAAAAACAACGCTGTAGTTTTTCACGTCTTCTACCACATCGGCAAGGGTTACTTCTTTGCCCTGCTTTACCGAGTATATTTTATAATTCTTTTCTGTTATCTGTGCTATGGCAGTTTGAAAAAGTATGAAAGAGAAGCAAAAAATAGTAATAATGTATTTCATGTTTTTTGTGGGTTAGGTTATAGAGGTTGAAAGTAGAAGTTTTTTGAAGTTAAAACAAAAACCCTTCCACATTTCTGCGAAGGGTTTTAAAATAAAAGGGTAATTGGTTTTTAATCTCTTCTGCCAAATAAACGAAGCAACATTAAAAACAAATTGATAAAGTCCAAGTACAAATTAAGGGCACCCATTAAGCCTACTTTAGCTCTTCCTTCGCCTTCAAACTCATGCTCCATGTTTTTTATCTTTTGCACATCATAAGCAGTTAAGCCGGTAAATACAATAACGCCCACAATGCTGATGATATAATCCATCATAGGGCTATGTGTAAACATATTAATTAAAGAGGCAATAACTATTCCGAAAAGAGCCATCATTAAGAAAGAACCCATCTTAGTTAAATCGGTTTTGGTAGTTGCTCCCAATAAAGCCATCACACCAAACAGCACGGCTGTAGATGCAAATACTTTATAGATGGTGCCCAGTTTATAAGCAATAAAAATAAAGCTTAAGCTAATGCCATTGATGGCACTGTATGCCACAAATAAAGCCAATAAAACAGGGAACGAGAATTTTTGCCAACCGAAAGACATGGCTAATACAAAGCCCAAAGGGGCAAACATAACTGCCCAACCTAATATAGATAGACTTGCTCTGCCTGTTTCTGCATTTAGGGTATATAAGTAGGTCATTAGCGATTCGTTTAAGCCAAATAGCACAGAGAAAGTAGCGGAGATACCTAAGGCTAAAAACATCCAGCCAAAGGCCGAACTTAATAGTGATCTTGTTTTTGTTTGTGATGTTGCATCAATGAAATCATTGATGTTTGTTCTTTTGAAGTTTTCCATTTTTGTTAATTATTAAGCTACAAATTTACGCTTTTTAAATGACTACAAACAAAAACTCCCGCTATTTGGTAGCAGGAGTTTGGGCTTTGATGTGTTATTATTTACTAATAATAGACCATTCTTTTCACTTCGGCCAATTGCTTGGCAAATCGTATTACCTGACGGGTATAACCATATTCATTGTCGTACCATACATACAGTACTACATTCTTTTTATCGGGAGATACAATGGTTGCCTGACTGTCAAACACCGAAGGGCAAGGATTACCAATTACATCCGTAGAAACCAACTCATTAGAAAAAGCATATTGTATTTGTTCTACCAGTTTGCCCTCTAAAGCATACTTTTTCATAATTTCATTAACCTCATCTTTAGTTACTTCTTTATTGATAGCAATATTTAAGATGGCTAAAGATACGTTTGGAGTAGGAACACGCACAGAGTTTGCAGTAAACTTGCCTGATAGCTGAGGTAATACCTTTTTTAAAGCACTTTCTGCACCGGTTTCGGTTATTACCATATTAAGCGCAGCACTACGTCCACGACGGTATTTTTTATGGTAGTTATCCAACAAGTTTTGATCGTTGGTATAGGAATGAACCGTCTCAATATGTCCGCGTTGCACGCCAAGCTCTTTATCAACTACATATAATATAGGCATGATGGCATTGGTAGTACAAGATGCGGCAGAAAAAATACTGTCTTTGTGGATGTCAATGGTTTCGTGGTTAACGCCATACACCACATTCGGAATATCTTTAGCGGGTGCAGTAAGCAATACTTTGCTCACACCTTTTGCTTTTAAATGACGGCTTAGTTCTGCTTTATCTCTAAACACACCGGTGTTATCAATCAACAAGGCATCATGAATACCAAAAGCTGTATAATCAACATCCTCAGGGTTGCTGGCATCTATCATGTGTACGGTATGCCCGTTAATAATCAGTGCTTTGTTTTCCAAATCTTCAATTACCGTTCCGGGAAAAGGTCCATGTACTGAATCTGTTCGCAACAAATCGGCACGTTTCACAATTTCTTCGCTGCTATTGCCACGGGTAACTATGGCACGCAAACGAAGTTGTTCTCCTTTACCTGCCTGTGCTATAATTTCGCGTGCAGCCAAACGACCAATACGCCCAAAACCAAACAAAACAACATCTTTAGGGCTAATGGCATTACCTGCTCCCGTAAAATCTTTTAGTTTAAATTTAATAAAATCAGAAGCTGTTTTGTAATTAGTCTTTTCCTGATACCATTCAAAAGCCAATTTTCCTATATCAATTTTAGAAGGACAAATATTTGCTGCCTTATAAATTTCATGCGCCAACAAAACAGTATCCTGCACGGTAATAGGTTTCTTAACAATATCTTTTGCATACATATGCAGCTTCATAATCTCGCTCGCACTGCGGTCAACCAACTGATTACGGAATAATACCAACTCAATAGATTTTTCAAACCACAGCTTGCCTACTGTACTTATCAAATCAATGGTTGCCTTCTCTTGTTCAACCCAATCATTTAATTGCTCCTGATAACCGTTTGTTACTTTTTCAGCCATTTGTGTGCTCATGTCTTTCTAATTGTTGTGTGAATATAAATTAAATAAAAAAACCGTCTGACATGCAGACGGTTTTTCGTTAAATACTTAGCCTAAGTATTGTTGCAGTAGCTTGCTTCGACTGCTGTGTCGCAAACGGCGCACCGCTTTCTCTTTTATCTGACGAACACGCTCGCGTGTAAGGTCAAACTTAGCACCTATTTCTTCTAAGGTCAATCCGTGAGGAATACCTATTCCGAAAAATAATTTTATTACATCGCGCTCGCGCTCTGTTAATGTAGATAATGCGCGGTCAATTTCTTTAGAAAGAGATTCGCTCATTAAATTACCATCAGCACGTGGCGAATCATGATTTACCAACACATCTACCAAAGATCCTTCTTCCCCTTGTTGGAAAGGAGCATCCATAGATACGTGACGACCGGATACCTTCATGGTATCGGTAATTTTATCTTCGGGTAAATCTAATATTTTAGAAAGCTCTTCAGGGCTTGGCTCGCGCTCAAACTCCTGTTCTAATTTAGAGTAAGCTTTATTAATTTTATTTAACGAACCTACCTGGTTAAGTGGCAAACGCACAATACGACTTTGCTCTGCCAAGGCTTGTAATATGCTTTGACGAATCCACCACACCGCATAAGAAATAAATTTAAAACCACGTGTTTCATCAAAGCGTTTGGCAGCTTTAATTAAACCTAAATTACCTTCATTAATTAAATCGGGTAAGCTTAAACCTTGGTTTTGGTACTGTTTTGCAACAGATACTACAAAACGTAAGTTGGCACGAGTAAGTTTTTCAAGGGCGCTTTGGTCTCCGTCTCTTATCTTTTTCGCCAGATGAACTTCTTCTTCTGCCGTAATTAATTCTTCTCTGCCTATTTCTTGTAGATACTTATCGAGAGAGGCACTCTCACGATTGGTGATTGATTTGGTTATTTTAAGTTGTCTCATTCTAAATTATAAAATGGTAAAGAACTGAAAAATTAAGATGGCGAAATTACGCCAATTTAAACTTAAATCAAAATAAAACATAAAAGCTGTTAAATAATGTAGATGAATGCCCTTTATTGACTGATTAGGATAAGCTTTCATGTATATTTGCCTGCTTTTCTAGCTATAAATGAGAATTATTTTAAATATAGGGTTAGCTGCCTGCTTACTTTCATTTATTTGCCTGAACAAAAAGGTTGAGGTAGTTAATTATACCCAATTGCAAAAGCAAGCAGAAAGCAAAACAAATGATACCCTTTATATAGTTAACTTTTGGGCTACATGGTGCAAACCCTGTGTGCAGGAAATGCCTTTTTTTGAAGAAGCTGCTACCAAGTTTTCCTCGCAAAAAGTAAAAGTAATTTATGTGAGTTTAAATTCACTTAAAGAACTCTCTACAGTTGAGAAACATATAGAAACAAAAAACATACAAAACCGTGTACTTCTTTTAAATGCCGGAAACCCTAACGATTGGGTTGATAAAATAGATAAGACATGGAGCGGTTCAATTCCTGCTACTATTATGTATAAAGGTGGTAAAAAAGTTTTCTTTAAAGAAGGAGAATTTACTCAA
This sequence comes from Bacteroidota bacterium, assembly GCA_003153315.1. Lineage (GTDB taxonomy): Bacteria > Bacteroidota > Bacteroidia > B-17B0 > Aurantibacillaceae > PALSA-968. The sequence goes on along the minus strand of PLYA01000029.1, from coordinate 10,854 downwards.
GAAGAAATAAATTCAGTAATCGAAAATAAAAAATAAACCCAAACAAAAATGAAAAAGATAACAAGCATCCTTGCAGCAGTAACCATAGTGGCGGTATCTGCTTTTACAACCGAAGGCGGATATAAAGTGGGCGATAAAGCAGCCGATTTTAAATTAAAAAACATAGACGATAAAATGGTTTCTATGGCAGATTATAAAGATGCCAAAGGAATTATTGTGGTGTTTACCTGCAATCATTGTCCGTTTGCAAAAAAGTACGAAAGTCGTATTATGGATTTAGACAAAAAATATAAATCAAAAGGTTTCCCGGTAATCGCTATCAGTCCTAACGACCCAAGTATTGTTGCCGAAGACAGTTTTGATAACATGCAAAAGCTTGCTAAAGAAAAGGGTTATACTTTCCCTTACCTGTTTGACGAAACACAAAACACGACCAAAGAATATGGCGCTACTAAAACACCTCATGTGTATTTACTTAAAAAAGAAAAAGAAGGATATATAGTAAAATACATAGGCGCTATTGATGATAATGCAGATGATGCAGCTGCTGTAAAAGAAAAGTATGTAGAAAATGCCATTGCCAATATACTTGCAAACAAACCTGTAACTCCTGATAATACCAAAGCTATTGGCTGCGGTATTAAGTGGAAGAAGAGTTAATTAAGATTTTTTTACAGTAAACAGGAGGCTTATTTTATCCAATCAATAATTGGTAAAACTTACCATTGATGCAAGCAGCTTAATTGATGAGATTTACAACATAAGCGTTACAAACAATGAAGGAATTATAAATAAAATTTGTTATTGTTGGTGTAAAAAAAGGAAAACCCGAAACGTAGGTTCAATAAACTTAAGGTTGATTACAATCACCTAGTTCTTTGATAGAAATCATTTGAATAACATTTTGTATAATGCAATTTTGCTCCTAGGTTTCATATTTTAGAACAAGTTTAAATATTTTAATGCTTTCAATAACTTTTTAATAGATGAGCCATAAATCAAAAAATATTATTATTCTATTTCTTATTTTAGTGATCGGGTTTCTTTTATGGATGTTATTTGATATGAGTTATGGGCGTTATTGTGTCCCAATCGTTAAAGAAGCGAAATTTCCAGTAGTAAAAGATAGTTTAGGTAAGGAATATTATGATACTTCATTCAAAGTAAAATGATAGAGAAAATTACTGAAGCAGACCGTAAACGAAATCCGGAGGGGACAAGAGGAAAAGAATATAAACTTGTTTCTAAAACAACAGGCAGAGTTCTTGGATATGGAGATATAGAGTATCTCAAAAAACGGGAGCAGCAAATCCAATTTTTCAAGAGAAAAGTGCATTGAAAAAGAAAACAGTTCCGGTTATTACTTGTGGGATTTATCTATACAGTAAACTTTCTTATCTGCCACGCTACACATTATACATGGAAAGTATGGGTAATCCAAAAGGGGTTAAAGATTCCAGCGAAGATTCATTTATTACTGCTTCACGTGAACTACTTGAATCCTTTTTAGCTATAACGGGTTCCGATTTTAATAAACATACCTTTACCTATTCTACTATCGTTAACAATGAATTTCCGGAAATAGATGTATGGAAATGGATAAAACCAGAATTAATAAAAGAAGTTCTTCACCACTAGTGGGATTACTAAGACAAAGCACTAAAAAACAGACTGTTTTCATTTCTCGCATTATCATAATTACTAATATTCTTACGTCCTTCAGGTAAAGATACAAAATAAAACCCTTGACTAGCAAGGGTTTTAAGGACAGTGGTCTTGTAGGGAGTCGAACCCCAAACCTTCTCATCCGTAGTGAGATGCTCTATCCAGTTGAGCTACAAAACCATTTTAAGGGATGCAAATATACATATTTTATTTAACTTGCCAAGCCAAATACCTTATACTATGCCTCAAAAACTTATTGAACAAGCCTGGGAAAACAGAGAGCTTTTAAAAGATTTATCCGTTCAAAAAACTATTGAAGAAGTAATAGAACAACTTGACAAAGGTAAACTACGAGTAGCCGAACCTTTATCAAACGGACAATGGCAGGTAAATGAATGGGTTAAAAAAGCTGTGATACTTTATTTCCCTATCCGTAAGATGGAAACCATAGAGATTGGCCCATTGGAATTTCATGATAAAATGAAACTTAAAAACAATTACGCTAAACTTGGCGTGCGGGTTGTACCCCACGCTATTGCACGCTATGGGGCATATTTGGCCAGCGGTGTAATTATGATGCCAAGCTATGTAAATATTGGAGCTTACGTAGATAGAGGCACTATGGTAGATACATGGGCTACCGTAGGTAGTTGTGCACAGATAGGTAAAAATGTGCATTTAAGCGGGGGTGTTGGTATTGGTGGTGTGCTTGAACCTGTGCAGGCAGCCCCCGTTATCATAGAAGATAATTGTTTTATAGGTTCCCGTTGTATTGTGGTAGAAGGTGTGCATATATGTAAAGAGGCTGTTTTAGGTGCTAATGTTTGCTTAACCCAATCAACAAAAATTATTGATGTTACCGGTAAAGAACCTGTTGAAATGAAAGGTATTGTGCCAGAGAGAAGTGTAGTTATTCCTGGTTCTTATACTAAGAAATTTCCTGCAGGAGAGTTTCAGGTGCCTTGTGCTTTAATTATTGGTAAACGAAAAGAAAGTACGGATTTAAAAACATCTTTAAACGATACCTTGAGAGAATATAACGTAGCTGTTTAACTTCTTTAAAGAATATAAATAAAAAACCCGCTTCTTTTCTGAGGAGCGGGTTTAAGTTTTTTTATTACTCAACAAAAACTATTGTACATTTAGTTTTATTGTTTTCATAATTCCATTTACGGTAAGTTGCACCATGTATAAGCCTTGAGGTAATTGTAAATTATTTACATCAATAGCTAATGTTTGTTTACCCGCCGCTTGTTGTTGGTTATTTAAAAGGGTTGCAACCTGTCTACCTGTAATATCAAATATGCTTGCACTTACATTTGAATATGATTGATTTTCGTAACTTAAATAAGTAATACCCGATGTTGGGTTAGGATATAAATTAGTAGAAAGTAGTGTTTGTTTTACAGGGCTTATGCCTGCGAAACTTAAATTCTGTAAATACTGAGCCTTTCTTACGGAATCATTGCTTGCAGACATCGTAATGCTCATTACTAAGGCATTTGTAGTATTTTCATACCAAGAGTATTGTATAGTACTATCCATACTTGAATAGAGGGGAGTAGGACTAAGAGGAGAAGTAACGCTATCACTGGTAATGCTTTTTATTCTGTAACGAAGTGTATTACTATAAGTACCTGTAGGGGTAGTAATTGCCCCAAAAGCATCTGCAGTTATAGTTTGACTTTGATGTGCAACAATCTTTACGGGAATACTACTATATGTAGTAGTAGTAGATGCTGTACTAATTGATGATACAGAGTTTGAGTAAGTAAATGGCGTAGGAAACTCTTGCACTGCAGGAGTAAATGTTAAGGCAGCAGTAATACCGGATTGACTAATATCCACTCCAATCAAGGTCATTCCATTTGCGCCTGTATTAAAATAAGCCCAATTATTTCCTCCTTGATTAGAGGCAAGTGTTGCACTGGGAAAACTTGATGCACCCGGATTACCAGTAGGTGCTACAAAACTGGTAGGGTTTGTGTAAGTAGTAACAAACAGTGATGAGTAATTCCATGTTTGAGCTGATGATGAACCTGCTGAAACTGTAAACATAGGTAATTCAGCAACCGAAGTATCAGACATCATATTATATATAAAACCTACTTGAGGTATAGCAGCCGTTGTAATAGTGGGAGCCTGTGCAAATACATTATTGTTTAAAACGACAATTACTGATAACGAAATATAAATTTTCTTCATGTGTTTTTATTTAATTTTGAAGCGAAATTAAGGAATAATCTGCCAAAATAGCAAATAAGTACCCTTTCCAAAGAGGGGAATAATTTTTGTACCTTCGCCAACTTATTAAAGCCGAGCAAAGCGAATACATGAGTACCATAAAAAATTAAATTTAACACACGAATAAACAAGCTATGTTTCAATTTTTAAGCAAACTATTTGGCACAAAATCCCAAAAAGATGTAGAATTAGCTCAACCCCTTGTTGAGCAAATAAAAAAAATATATCCTACCCTAGAATCTTTAAGTAATGAAGAGTTACGCGAGAAGTCTTTTACTCTTCGCAAAACCATACAAGACTATATTGCAAAAGAAAACGCTGAGATTGCCGAGATAAAAACCCGTATTGAGAAGGATGCCGATATGGATGTGGATGCCAAGGATGCGCTCTACAAAGAAATTGATGAACTTGAAAAGGAGATTGATACTAAAACCGAAGAAGTTTTAAATGAGATACTACCAGATGCCTTTGCGCTTTGCAAAGAAACCGCCCGTCGTTTTTCTTTAGGAGAAATAAAAGTTAAAACAGGTGCTATTGATGAGAATTATATTAAACGTCACCCGAATGCTAAAAATGTTGAGATAGTTGATGGCGTTGCCCATTGGAAAAACAGTTGGACTGCCGCAGGTATTGAAGTGATTTGGAACATGGTGCATTATGATGTGCAGCTGATTGGTGGTATTGTGTTGCATCAGGGTAAAATTGCCGAGATGGCAACCGGTGAGGGTAAAACCTTGGTGGCAACACTTCCTATATTCTTAAATGCATTGGCAGGAAAAGGCTTGCATGTGGTAACGGTAAATAATTATTTATCTCGTCGTGACTCTGAATGGAACGGACCTTTGTTTGAATTTCACGGGTTGACTATTGATTGTATTGATAAATACGAACCGCATTCTTCCGAGCGTTTAGATGCCTATAATGCAGATATTACCTACGGAACTAATAACGAATTTGGTTTTGATTACCTGCGCGACAATATGGCACATAACTTGGATGGGTTGGTGCAACGCAAACATAACTTTGCTATTGTGGATGAGGTTGATTCTGTATTGATTGATGATGCTCGTACACCATTGATTATCTCCGGTCCAACTCCACAAGGAGATAAACACGAATTTACACAACTAAAACCACGTATTGAAAAACTGGTTAATGCGCAAAAACAATACCTGCTTACCTGCTTAACGGATGCTAAAAAACTATTTGCCGAAAACAAAGAGAAAGAAGCAGGCATTCCTTTATTACGTGCATTCAGAGGTTTACCTAAAAACACCGCACTAATAAAATTCTTAAGTGAAACGGGTGTACGTGCTTTATTGCAAAAGACTGAGAACTACTATATGCAAGACCAACAAAAGGAAATGCATAAAATAGATGAAGAACTTTATTTTGTAATTGATGAGAAAAACAACTCGGTTGATATGACCGAGAAAGGTATTGATTTAATTACCACTTCAGGTGAGGATGCCCATTTCTTTATCATTCCTAATGTAGGAGAACAAATTGCTGACATTGAAAAACTAAATACTACTGCCGAAGAAAAGATGCGTCGCAAAGAAATCCTGTTGCAGGAGTTCTCTGTAAAATCAGAACGCATACATACCATCCAGCAATTACTAAAAGCATATGCGTTGTTTGATAAAGACGATGAGTATGTGGTGATGGATAATCAGGTAAAAATTGTTGATGAGCAAACCGGACGTATTATGGAAGGTCGCCGTTACAGTGATGGATTGCACCAGGCCATAGAAGCTAAAGAGAATGTGAAGATTGAAGCCGCTACGCAAACCTATGCTACGATCACGCTTCAAAATTATTTCCGTATGTACCACAAACTGGCAGGTATGACGGGTACTGCCGAAACAGAGGCGCAAGAGCTTTGGGATATTTATAAATTAGATGTGGTGGTAATTCCTACTAACCGCGCTATCTCTCGTAAAGACGAGCAGGACTATGTGTATAAAACAAAACGTGAAAAGTATAATGCCGTTATAGATGAGATAGGGAAACTGGTTGCTGCCGGAAGACCTATATTAGTAGGTACTACATCGGTTGAGAACTCGGAGATATTAAGTCGCATGTTAAAACTGCGCAACATCAAACACAATGTATTAAACGCCAAGCAGCATCAAAAAGAAGCGCAGATTGTTGCCGAAGCAGGTTGGGCGGGTAACGTTACTATTGCTACCAACATGGCTGGCCGTGGTACGGATATTAAATTAGGAGAAGGCGTTAAAGAAGCAGGTGGTTTGGCTATCATTGGTACAGAGCGCCATGAGTCTCGTCGTGTAGACAGGCAGTTGCGTGGTCGTGCCGGCCGTCAGGGAGATCCCGGAACTTCACAGTTCTTTGTTTCCTTAGAAGACGATTTAATGCGTCTGTTTGGTAGCGAACGTATTGCCCGCATGATGGACAGAATGGGCCTCGAAGAAGGAGAGGTTATTCAGCACAGCATGATTACCAAATCTATTGAACGTGCACAGAAAAAAGTAGAAGAAAACAACTTTGGCACACGTAAACGTTTGATAGAATATGATGATGTAATGAACGTGCAACGTGATGTAATTTATAAACGCCGTCGCAATGCTTTGTTTGGCGATAAGCTGAGTGTGGATATTGCCAACGTGATGTTTGATGTGAGCGATGATATTGTTCAGCAGTTTCACGATGATAAAGATTATGATGGTTTGAATCTGGAATTGCTAAAAACATTCTCTATTGATGCCCCTTATACCAAAGAAGAATTTACAAGTAAATCTGCCAACGATTTAACTGCCCTTACTTTTGAAGCCGCTTATAAACACTACAAAGAAAAGAGTGAATTTGTAGCACACATGGTATTACCTGTGGTAACTGATGTGTATAATAACCCCAATAATCAGTTCGAGAATATTGTAACTCCTTTTACTGATGGCATACGCAACATACAGGTAATGGCTAACCTTAAAAAATGTTTCGATACCAAAGGACGTTCTATGGTACTGGAATTTGAAAAGGTAGCTACCCTTGCTTCTATTGATGATGCCTGGAAAGAACATTTACGTGAATTAGATGACCTTAAACAATCCGTTCAAAACGCTTCTTTAGAACAAAAAGACCCTTTGCTTATTTATAAGTTAGAGTCTTTTAATTTGTTTAAAGACATGGTTGCAAAAACCAATAAAGAGATTATTACCTTTTTAGTAAAAGGTAGTCTGCCTCAGCAAAACAATGCAGAGCATGCTACACCGCAGGTACGTTTTAATGCACAGGCATCTCAGCCCAAACAACCTCAATTAGTAGAGAGTAGGAGTGAGGGCGGTGCAGACGGAGAGCCTAAAGCTAAACCCAAACAGCAACCCGTGCGTGTAGAGCAAAAAATAGGGCGTAACGATGCTTGCCCTTGCGGAAGTGGTAAAAAGTATAAAAACTGCCACGGACAAGGAGTATAAATTGTGCGATTATCAACTTATTTTACCCCCTCAAGCTAAGGTTCTGCTATCGTAAGATAAGGGTCTGTCAGCTCAATTCTTAATTCCTTCACCCTTGGAGAAGGTTTTACGCTCCCAATGCTTGATTTTATTCCCCTGAGATTCAATTCTAATATCCCGAGATAAGGTTCTATTACCCCAAGCCAAAGTTCTATCGCCCCAAATCTTGCTTCTTCTACCCCAATGCTTCGTTCTACTCAACTAAGATTCAATTCTACTACTCCAAGCTGTAATACTGGCAGAGCAAGATACAATCCTACTACACCAAGATACAGCCCTATCACCCCAATCTGTAATCCTGTCATAGGTATGGCATAATCCCATCATACCAAGGTACAATCCTACTCCCCAAAGCTGTAATCCTGGCAGAGCAAGATACAATCCCACTCAACCAACATACGTCTCCGAGGAACCAAGCTGTAATCCTGTCAGTTTTAATAAAATTCTTAACAAATTGCCCTACATATAAGCCTTTTTCAACACTTCCCACTCCTGCTCGGTAATATGCAGGTTAATGGTTTTGTGTTTACTGGTACTTCCCTTTTCAAGGGTTACGCAGCTTTTGTTAAGCTTAAACTGTTTGGCTAAATACTTTACCAAGTAATCATTGGCGGCTCCGTCAATAGGCTTTTCTCTTATTTTTACAGTAAGCGTTCCTTCTGCATCAAAAGTAATTTCATCCTTAAACGAACCTGGCTTTACTTTGATGTGCAGTGAAATCATGGCACAGTTTTACGGCGTTCTTACTACGCTTTTTTTACATACTCAGATTTAAGTGCCATCGAGCCAAATCCTTCAATCTTGCAGTCAATGTTATGGTCGCCATCAGTAAGTTTAATGTTCTTAACCTTGGTTCCTGCTTTTACAGGCTTAGACGAACCTTTAACCGGTAAATCCTTTATTACTACAACACTATCGCCATCTTGCAGCACGTTGCCGTTGGCATCTTTAATTATAGTACTTGCCTCATGGGTTGTTTCGGCAACTTCTTCTTCGGGGTTCCATTCATGGAAACACTCGGGGCAAACCATTAACATTCCGTTAGAGTAGGTGTACTCGCATTTGCATTTAGGACAGGGAGGGAATTCTGACATATCAATAAATTAATTAGGGCATAAAAGTACTTATTTAACCTCTTGTAAAAAGCTGCATTGACTGACTTTAATCAGTTTTGGGCGTTCCCTTTGATTACAAAGGTCGGGCTTTACGCGCTGCACGGCAGCTTGCTCCAATCCCTAACGCATTATAGCCTTTCACTTCAATTCAAAAACAAGCTTTTATAGCTTTTTTTAACAGAATTATTTGAAATTGCACCGGTGCAAACTGTTTCTGCACTGGTGCAGAATGAAATTGCACTCCGCCTGAATGAATTTGGCGGGGGCTTAAATGAAATTGCACAGGTGCGGAATGATTTTGCACAGGTGTTAAATGAATTTACACACCGCCTGAATGAAATTGCACCGGTGCTAATTGTTTCTGCACGGGTGCAAAATGAAATTGCACTGGTGCTAAAATGGGTTTGCAGGCGGTTTTTGTTTTATATTTGAGGGGATGAAATATGAATTAAACTTCAGGAATAATCGTGGGACTGACCAAGAATTATTGGACGATTTGAGAAGAATTGCAAATAAACTTGGTAAAGATAGTTTAACAGGAAGAGATTATGACGATGCGGATAAGAAATTTTCCTCTTATACTATTGCTACCCGTTTTGGAAAATGGAATATTGCGTTAGAACAAGCAGGTTTGAAATCTGTTTTGGAACGGGATGTTTCAGAAGACGAATTATTTAAAAATCTTGAAAATGTGTGGATTAAACTTGGTAAACAGCCTTTATACCGAGATATGAAACAACCACTTTCAAAATTTACACCATCTCCATACAATAGAAAATTTGGAACATGGATAAAGGCACTTGAAGCATTTGTGGAGTTTATAAATTCGGTTTCTGAAGATAAAGAAGAGATTTCTGATGAAGAAAATAGTATTGAAATAACTATTAAACCAGAAATTATATTTAAGCACAAAACGAAAAGAAACCCAAGTGAAAGATTAAAAGTACAAGTACTAATGCGTGATGGAAATAAATGTAGACTTTGTGGAATAACAGTTACTGGTGATAATATACATTTTGACCACATATTACCATGGTCAAAAGGCGGTGAAACAACTTTAGAAAATCTTCAAGTATTATGTGCGCCACATAATCTTGCAAAGGGTAATATAGAGTAGATTGCGTTATGGGATTGTAGTGGAAAGCCCACAGCCGTAATCGGCGAGGACTTGGAACGGAAAGCCCGACCTTTGTAATCAAAGGGAACGCCCAAACTACATATTCCTTCTATACTGTCCGCCTACTTCAAAGAGTGCATGGGTAATTTGCCCCAGGCTGCAATACTTTACCGTATCCATTAAGGAGTTAAAAATGTTTTGGTTTTGCACTGCCACATGTTGTATCTCTTTCAGTTTTTCTTTGCCGATATCTTTATGGGTCTTCCACAAATTCTGCACGGTTTGTATCTGGAATTCTTTTTCCTCTTCGGTGCTGCGTATAACCTCTTGTGGTATAATAGTCGGAGAACCTTTGCTTGACAGGAATGTATTCACCCCAATAATAGGATACTCGCCTGTGTGTTTAAGGGTTTCGTAATACAAACTTTCTTCCTGTATCTTACCACGCTGGTACATGGTTTCCATAGCACCAAGCACACCGCCCCGTTCAGAGATGCGGTCGAACTCGGTAAGTACCGCTTCTTCCACTAAGTCGGTCATCTCTTCAATAATAAAAGAACCCTGCAACGGATTTTCATTCTTAGCTAAGCCCAATTCTTTATTAATGATTAATTGTATAGCCATGGCACGGCGCACACTTCCTTCGGTAGGTGTGGTAATGGCTTCATCATAGGCATTGGTGTGTAATGAATTGCAATTATCATAAATAGCATACAGCGCTTGTAGCGTTGTACGAATATCATTAAAGTCAATTTCCTGCGCGTGCAGACTTCTTCCGCTGGTTTGAATGTGGTACTTCAGCATTTGCGAGCGTTCGTTTCCGCCATATTTAAACTTCATGGCTTTAGCCCAAATGCGGCGGGCTACTCTACCAATCACACTATACTCAGGGTCTATACCATTGCTGAAGAAGAAAGATAAATTAGGTGCAAAATCATCAATGTGCATGCCGCGGCTTAAATAATACTCTACAAACGTAAAGCCGTTGGCAATAGTAAAGGCAAGCTGCGAGATAGGATTAGCACCTGCTTCGGCAATGTGGTAACCGCTTATACTTACCGAATAAAAGTTACGCACTTTGTTATCGATAAAATACTGCTGGACATCACCCATCACACGCAAAGAAAATTCTGTACTAAAAATACAGGTGATTTGTGCCTGGTCTTCTTTTAAATTATCGGCTTGCACCGTACCACGAACTTGTGCTAAAGTATCGGCTTTAATTTTTGCATACACTTCT
>PLYA01000020.1 GCA_003153315.1 Bacteroidota bacterium | reverse complement strand
GCTGTATAGTAAAGAGCCTAAATTATATTGCTGTTTTTCGTTAGCATAGATAACTTTAGATAAATCATAATTGCTTTTTGTAGTTTGCATATTCTTCAAAGCATTGCTTAATTCAGTAGAAGTTTTCTGAATTTCATAATTAATATCTGCTGTTTTTTGCTTTAAATCTAAATCAGTTTGCATAGTTCGGAATCTATATTCCTGAATGTTGTTATTATTCTTAAAATTAGTCGTTATAGGTACGCTTAATCTTAGACCAAGATAATTAAATGGAGTCCACCATTGTTTCAATCCATAATCCAGGTTTGTATAGGTAAATTGTTGTGAGTAATTGGCAAAAAAAGCTAATGAAGGTAAAGCATTCTGACGATTTTTGTTTACCTGTAATTTATTGTTTTCCTGCTGTAGTATCAATTGTTTAATCTCAGTACGGTTATTCGCATCAGCTTTGGTAGGTAAGTCACTAAAAGATAAATTGGGAGAATTAAGCGTGTCAGATAAAACAAGCTGTGTTTCAACAGGCACGTTAATTTGATATTTTACATTGTTTAAAGCTAAATCATAATTCTGTTTTGCTTTCAAAGTTTCAACCTTTGCATTTTCATAATCTAATTTAGCTTTTAGAAAATCGTTTTCTATTAAGGTACCTGTTTTATATTTTCCTTCCGCTACTTCAGCATATTCCTTATAACGTTGCTCATCATTGCCTGCAATTTTATTTTGCAAATCCCTTAGCAAAACATTTAAGTAGGCAAAAGCTATTTGTTCTCTAATAGTGTTCTCATCCTGTTTGTTTTTTTCCTGTTCTAAAGCCAAACCGTTTTTGGCAATTTTTACGTCGGTTGTAATACCCGGTCTGTAAATATTCTGGTTAAGGTCGAGACCAAATATAGCCGTGCTTTTTGCGCCAAGTGCTACTATCTCTGCATTTGGGCCAAAGAAATGAGCAGGTATATACGTCCCCTGTATTTGTGGACTATAACGCATGTTACCACTTCCGGAAATGTCAGGTATCCATTCTTTTTTGCTTTTACTGATTCTATTATCGGCAATAGCTAAATTATATTTTTTTGACTGCACATCATATCTGTTTTTTAAGCCCATATCAATAGCCTCTCGAACCCCAAGAGCTAAATTACTTGCGGGCTGTTGTTGTGCATAAACAGAAACCGATGCAACAAACAGTATTAGTGTAATTATCTTTTTCATTATTTAATCTTTATTTATTAATGGTCGCTTACAGATTGTAATTTTTGTCCTTTTTTATATTTAATAAGTAATATAACCGGTGCACATAAAAGCACAAATAAACCAAGCATCAAAAAACCATGATCGTAACTTAAAAGCATTTGCTGTTTAGTTACCATGCCATCCACCAGCATATTAGCAGTTTGGGCAGCTTCATCTGTGCTATATCCTGCAGATGAAAATGTTTGGGTAAAACCAGCCAATCTTTCGCTGGTCATGCTGCTATAATCAGTGATATTAGACACCATATTATTTTTAATCTCTGCATTCTGGTGATCTAAATAAATATTAACGAGTGCCACGCCTATAGCTCCTCCCAACTGACGAAGCATATTGGATAAGCCTGTGCCCTGTGCCAGATCTGAGCCCTTTAAACCTGCAACCGCTAAAGTCAACACAGGCATCATCATAAATGCCATTCCAATACCGCGAAGGATAAAAGGCCAAAAGAAATTACTGGCGTTTGAATCGGGCCCGGAAAAAGATAAAAGAATTAAAAATGTTGATGTAAAACTAAGACCTATAAGCATCATCACTTTAGGATTAGCACCGCCGCTAACAATTCTGCTTACTGAAATCATTCCAACGGCAGTTGCTAAAGCACCCGGAATCATAAACGCACCTGTTTGTGTGGCTGTCCAACCTAAAGAAACCTGTGTAAATAAAGGAAAGATAAAAACCGAAACGGTAAGAATCATTCCAATAATTATATTTAAAATATTACCCATCGCTAAATTGAAGCTTCTATATAAACGAAGATTTACGGCTGGATAATCTATAGATAACTCTCTTATTACAAATGCTATGAGCCCTACCATAGCTGTAATAAAAAAGAAAATAATTTCGTCGCTTTCAAACCAGTCTTTTATACCTCCTTCTTCTAAAACATATTGTAAAGAACCAATGCCGATGATGAGAAATATAATGCCCCACCAATCTATTTTATCCGGCTTTTTAGCTCCGGAAAGGTTGGTAACATATGTCCATGATAAAATTGCAGCTGTAAAACCAATGGGTACATTGATAAAAAATATCCAATGCCATGAAAAATTATCGGTAATATATCCACCAAGAACAGGCCCGATGGTTGGTCCGATGATAATTCCCAATCCAAAGATTGCCATACCCATACCGACTTGCTTTGGTGGAAACGCTCCAATAATAATAGATTGTGCGGTAGATAAAAGACCGCCACCACCTAAGCCTTGAATAAAGCGCCAAAATACAAGTGTCCATAAACTGGTGGACAGACCACACATTAATGAGGAAAATGTAAATATGATTACAGATACTGTGAAGTATACTTTTCTGCCAAATAAATTAGATAGCATACTGGAGAGTGGAATTACAATAACGTTGGCTATACTATATGCGGTAATTACCCATGCTATTTCTGTAGTGGTAGCGCCAATATTACCACTGATTTCACGTAAAGAAACGTTTACAACCGTAGTATCAATCAGTTCTAATACAGCACAGGATATGGCAGTAATAATTAATATCCATTTAGCTGCACCGGTAGGATAAATATCTTCGTGTACAAGAGGAATTTCTTTTTTCTTCTCCTTGTCAATCGAATTTATATTTTCTTCTGTAATAGAAGCTTCCATTTCTTACTTAACCTTTACTTTTACAAATGCGCTTAATCCGGGGAATATCTCAGTGGCTCTTTCTTTAGGAAAATTATCAATAGAAATACGCAAAGGAAAACGCTGCGTTATTTTGATGAAGTTTCCGGTAGAGTTATCCGGTGGTAATAAAGAAAACTTAGCACCAGTTGCACCAGAATAGGATTCAAGTTTACCTACTAGTTTTAAATCAGGATAGGCATCTAAATCAATTTCAACTTCGTTACCTATTTTCATTTTAGCCAATTGTGTTTCTTTAAAATTAGCCGTTATCCAATAATGTTCTGTATCAATTATTACACATAAAGATTGCCCCATAGTAACATATTGTCCCAACTGAATAGCCCGTTTAGTTACCACACCATTACTAGGTGCTATAACCGTTGCATAAGACAGTTGTTTCTGCGCCAGCATAAGTTCCGCTTCTCGTTGTTTAATTTGGGCTTTAGCTAAATCAATTTGGTTTTGGTCTGAAACAGCTTGTGCTTTTGAACCAAGTGAAGAAGAATTAGAAGATTGTTGTTGGGTTACTGTTTTAGTATAGTCTGCTTTTGCTACTTGTAAATTAGACTGTGCATTATCAAACTGTTCTTGTGTAGCTGCTTTAATTTTTTGAAGCTCAACAATTCTGTCAAGATCCTTTTGAGCTTTTTCTAACTTTACTTTTGCAGCAACAATACCTTGTTGGTTAGATTCTGCTGTTTCTACCGAAGCAGTTGCATTTTCGTTACTTGCCGCAGCCCTGTTTTGAGCAGCCAGTAAATTTGCATTCGCATTATCTAAGGTTGCCTGAGCCTGTAATACCTTTGCCTTTAACTCATCCGTATCAAATAAAATAAGGGTATCTCCCTTTTTTACCTGCTGGTTATCTTTAAAACGAATGTCTTTAATGTATGCCGTAACACTAGAGCGTATGGGAACAAGGTCCCCGTCTAATTGCGCATTATCAGTTGTTTCATAAGCTGCTCCGCTTATAAAATAAGCGATGCCTACACCAACCACTATTAATGCAATTACTACAATTGTTATCAGCTTAGTTGGTTTCTTCTTTTTTGTTTCTTGTTCCATTTTATATTTGTTAGTTTTATTAGAACCGACTATTCGGTATAATTTATTTCAAAAAAATTACTTTTTTAATTCGTTATACAACCCATCCCATAAAGCTTTTATTTCTTTAGTTGGATCGGGATTATCCTCCATAATACAGTTAATACCTACCCCCTTACCCGAAAGAATAAATAGTTTAGCTATTTTATCGTCGTCCATTTTTGAATTAATTTCTTTACTCCTTTTTGCCACCCCGATTACTTTAATCCAGGCTTTCAATTCATCCTTTTGTTGATGAATGCGTTGTCTTTTAAAATCAGGTAACAGTTTCATGGCATCAAACATTAAAAAGTAATGATTGGATGTAAATACCTTATCCTCATTCGTATCCATTATTTTTGAAGTAGTTACTTTTCGCCTTCTTTCTAGTAAAACATCGGTATAGAATTGAACTAAAGAGGTTTGGGAAAATATACTGTAATCAGAAATAATATAATCAGTATAATAATGATTTATAACCTCTTCAAACACCTGTTCCTTGCTTTTGAAATAATGATAAAAAGCACCCTTTGAAAGCCCTGTTTTTTCAACAATTTCCTGCATGGTTACTTCCTTAAAGTTCTTTTGGAGAAAAAGGTTAAGAGAAACTTCTAAAATATGTTCTTTTGAATCTTTCAATTAAAAACCGACCATTTGGTCTGCAAATGTAAAATAAAAATTTTAAGTGTGCAAATATTTTTTAATTATCCAGTAAATTGGCTTCTTTAAGTACATCAATAATATTAGTATAAGTATTACTAAGCATGGCCGGTATCTCACTTTTATCTTTCCAGGAAACCTCTGTAATGCTTTCTTCCAGTTGAGGCACCAGATTAGTTTCGTTACTTAGCATTCTGTACCAATAGGTCTTTTTCAAAGCCCAGTCTTTTTTATAGAAATAAATATGGTAAGTATTGGTAAGAAATTCATTCAACTTAATCTTTTTTAAACCACATTCCTCCTGACATTCACGTATAGCCGCTTTGTCAGGAGCCTCATTTTTATTCAATTTTCCTTTAGGTAAATCCCATGTATCATGTCGGTAAATAAACAGGTATTGGTTCTTATCATTATTAATTAATCCGCCTGCCGCTTCAATAAAAATAAATTCTTTGATAAATAAGTTAAAATCTTCTTCTAAATTTTTACATGAAATAAAAAGGTTGGAAGGATTACTTTTAACAATTTCAGATGTCATTTTAGCATTAAAGACCGTTTTTTTCTCATTTATATATTGGCCTGCTATCTTTTCATCATAAAAAGTAAGTTTATAATCACCCAAATACACTCTAATCGTCGATTTGTTCATAAATATTTTTAAAATAAAGAAGTCAAATTATACTTTTGCGCCATGATTCAACACGCAGATTCCGCGCTTAAAATTGCTGAATATTTATTACAAATCAAAGCTGTAAAACTTCAACCTACAAAACCTTTTACTTGGGCAAGTGGTTGGAAATCTCCCATTTATTGCGATAATCGTTTAACGCTTTCATACCCTATTATACGTACTTATATACGTCAACAGTTTTGCGAAGCTATTTTAGAAAATTATGGTAAACCCGATGTCATTGCTGGTGTCGCTACCGGAGGCATTGCTCAGGGAGCTTTGGTTGCACAAGAATTAGGATTGCCTTTTGCTTATGTTCGTAGTGATGCCAAGAAACACGGTTTAACCAATCAAATAGAAGGACATGTTGAAAAGGGGCAAAGCGTAGTAGTTATAGAAGATTTAATAAGTAGCGGAGGTAGTAGTCTTAAGGCAGTAACAGCTCTTCGCGAAGCAGGTTGTCAGGTAAAAGGCCTAGTTTCTATTTTTACCTATGATTTTAAAGTTGCTGAAATAGCCTTTAAAAAAGCAAAATGTACCACCGTTTCTTTATGTAATTACCATGCACTTATTGAGCAGGCATTGAAAGAAAACTATATTAATGAAGCGGATATTTCTTCCTTGAGAAAATGGCGCGAAGAGCCTGATAATTGGAAGCTTTAGAATATGCTCCGTTTTAAATTTTACACGCAAAAAGACATTAAGCATTTAACCCGTAGCAGATATGGAGAGTGTAAAATTGGCGATAAAATTTCTTGCATCAACAATACGGATGAGATAGAAATTTTCCTTAAACAATCACCTGCTAAGTTTGTTATATTTGGTATTCCGGAAGATATTGGTGTGCGAGCTAATTATGGTCGCCCTGGGGCAAATACTGCTTGGAAGCCTGCTGTAGAAAACATCTTAAACCTACAAAATAATTCTTTTCTAAAAGCAGAAGATATAATTGTTTTAGGTGAGGTTGATGTAGATGATTTAATGGAGCAGGCAAGTTCCGCCTCTAAAAACAAGTTCGATATAGAACGTTTGCGTAAGCTTGTAGAGTTTATTGATTCTCGTGTGGTAGAAATAGTTGAAATGATTATTGCTGCCAATAAAATTCCTATCGTAATAGGAGGAGGGCATAATAATTCTTATCCTATTATAAAGGCAGTAAACGAGACTTTGCGTCGCGATAAAAAAGCATGTTCAAAGGGTATAAATACCATTAATTGCGATGCGCATACTGATTTCAGAGCTTTAGAGGGCAGGCATAGCGGAAATAGTTTTAGTTATGCCTTTGAAGAAGGAATTTTAAAAAAATATGCTGTGTTGGCTTTGCACGAGCAATATAATGCAGATACTACCCTACAAAAGTTTAGAGATAACCCTGAATATTTATTATACAAAACCTACGAAGATATTTTTATTAGAGAAAAGGAAACTTTTATGCAAGCCATTGATGCCTGTATAGATTTTTGCAAAGAATGCTATTGCGGTGTCGAACTTGATTTGGATGCCATAACCAATGTGCCCAGTAGTGCCCGTACTTCCTGCGGAATTTCTCCTTTGCAGGCAAGGCAATATGTTTATCGTTGTGCACAAAAGCTAAACCCGGCCTATTTACATATTGCCGAGGGCGCTCCGGTGCTTGCCCATATAAAAGCCGATTACAAAACAGGTAAGTTAATTTCTTATCTGGTGAGCGATTTTATTAAGGGATTCACAGAAAAGCAGTAAACAAAAAAATCTTTACTTTGTGCCGATTAAATCATTCTATTAAGATGAAAATAATATGCATAGGTCGTAACTACGCTGAGCACGCCAAAGAAATGAAATCGGAGGTACCTACGGAGCCTGTTTTCTTTTTAAAACCGGAAACAGCGTTATTGAAGGATAGGGATTTTTACTATCCTGAGTTTACCAAAGACCTGCATCACGAAGTGGAGCTTGTACTAAAGATTTCTAAGAATGGAAAGCACATTGCAGAAGAATTTGCCTCTCAATACTATAATGAAATTGGCATTGGTATAGATTTTACGGCGCGTGATATACAACAAAAGTGTAAAGAGAAATCTTTACCTTGGGAGAAAGCCAAAGCCTTTGATAATGCTGCACCCATAGGGGAGTTTGTTCCTAAAACTAATTTTACTTCGCTCACTGATATTTCATTTCAGTTAAACATTAATGGCAAAGCAAGACAGGTAGGTAATACAAAGGATTTAATCTTTTCTTTTGAGAAGATAATCAGTTATGTGTCTCAGTTTATTACACTTAAAACCGGAGATTTAATTTATACCGGAACTCCAGAAGGAGTTTCTGCCGTTCATATTGGTGATGTATTGGAAGCTTATATAGAAAATAAAAAAATGTTAACCCTAAATATTAAATAGGATGAAAAATAAAATTAAAATTATACTGGCATTGTACATTGTACATTGTACATTGTACAAGGGCTTTGCTCAGGTGCAACCCAAATTAGTTGTGGGTATTGTAGTCGACCAAATGCGGTATGATTACCTATATAGTTTCTCTGATAAGTATGGCAAAGGAGGTTTTAAGCGCTTACTTAAAGAAGGTTTCTCATGCAAGAACGCACAATACAATTATGTGCCAACTTTCACGGGACCGGGGCACGCATCTATTTATACAGGTACAACTCCTGCCATACATGGTATTGCAGCTAATGAGTGGTACGATAAAAAAACAAAGAAAGAAGTGTATTGCACACAGGATAAGAATGTAAAACCTGTGGGCAGTACCAGTGATGCCGGATTGATGTCGCCTGCTAATTTGGATGCCACTACTGTGGGTGATGAAATTAAAATTGCTTCAAACAATAAAGCAAAGGTTATAGGTGTTTCTTTAAAAGACAGAAGTTCCATACTCCCTGCGGGGCATGCTGCCGATGGGGCTTATTGGTTTGATGGTAGTACCGGAAACTTTATTACATCTACATTCTATAGAAGCGAGCTACCAAAATGGCTTAATGATTTTAATGATAAGAAGCTCGCCAAGCAGTATTTAGATAAAGGTTGGGAAACTATGTTAACCATAGATAAATATACCGAGAGTCTGCCTGACGAGAACGCGTTTGAAAAAGCGCCCAATAAAAAAGATAAACCTGTGTTTCCTTACGACTTTAAGAAGCAGTTGGCAGAAAATAAATTTGATATTATCCGTTCAACTCCTTTTGGAAACAACCTTACTAAAGATTTAGCCATTGCAACCATTGAAGGAGAAGGTTTAGGAAACGATGCTGCCTGCGATATGCTATGTGTAAGTTTTTCTTCTACCGATTATGTGGGGCACTCATTCGGAACAAAATCAGTAGAACTGGAAGATACCTATATTCGTTTGGATAAAAATTTAGAGGAATTGTTTACGTATCTGGATACAAAAATAGGGAAAGGAAATTATACACTCTTTTTAACTGCCGACCATGGTGCGGCTGAAAACCCTGCTTATTTGCAAACACTAAAGATAAATGCAGGCTATGTAAACGGAAGAAGTCTTGAAAAAAAGTTAAAGCAAGAGTTAACTAAAGAATACGGGGATTCCTTAATTATGAAGTATGCCAACCAACAGATTTATTTAAAGGACTCTTTTATCACCGCAACTAAATTAGATAAGTTTACCGTTGAGAAATTCTGTGTCCGCGTTCTCTTAACCTTTGATGAAGTAAGTGATGCAATTTGTGGAGAGCAATTAATTCTTCAAACACAAAATGATATGTTGTTTAGGTCGCTTATACAAAGGGGCTTTCACAACAAACGAAGCGGTGACGTGTTAGTTTCTTATAAACCCGGCTTTATAGATTATGATAAAACAGGAACCACGCATGGCACTTCTTTTAGTTACGATACCCACGTGCCCCTCTTGTTTTATGGCAGTGGTATTAATAAAGGTAGCACCTTGCGCCCCATTTATATTACCGATATTGCGAGTACCATTTGTCAGTTGTTAAACATACCTTACACCAACGGAAACATTGGCAACCCTATTTATGAGGTCCTTAAATAAGCGTGGATGCAAATGCGATACATATTCAAAAAGATTATAAGCCCGATGATGTAAAGAAAGGCGTTTATCTAACGCTGCTCTATACCAATCAAATTCCGCCGCATATTGGTTTGCTGATTGATAATGTATATCATTCCCTAACCATAAAAGGACAGGAACTAAACATTAACGGCAATGTGTTGCTTAAAAATATTTCTCTTCGTAAAATCCCTACCGTATTTATAAAGCTAAAAAAACACCCCGTGTTTAGCAGCAATCATTTAAACGAAACTTTTATAGAGCAGGTAAAACTCTTTGATAAAGTAAACGATAGCACCAACACCTGTCTATCTCCCATACGTTTGTTTTTCGAAGAGTTTTATACTATTCCAAAGGATGATATTCAATTGGTGTTCGATTTATTGGCTGCTCTTATCGCAAATGATTTTATCGACACAACGTATGGCGCTAATTTAGGCGCATTGAAAAAGAATATTTACTATCTTCAATCCTACAATCAGGCTGATTTAAAAAGACAGATTAAAAAAGAATTAGAAAAAGTAAAAACTTGAACCTGAAAGGAGAACACATATACCTGCGTGCCCTCGAGCCCACCGATTTGGACACCCTTTATAAATGGGAGAATAACCCTGCTATATGGACGGTGAGCAATACGCTGGCACCCTTCTCTAAATTTGTGTTAGAGCAATATCTGGTAAATGCGCACGAAGATATTTTTACCTCGAAGCAAATTCGCCTCATAATTTGTTTGCATGATAATACCCCCATTGGTACTATCGAGTTGTTTGATTTTGATGCCCACCACAGTCGCGTTGGCATCGGTATTATGATAGATGAAACTGCCGAGAATAAAGGTTATGCAACCCAGGCAATTAACCTGCTAGTCAAGTATTGTTTTGAGGTGCTGATGGTTAAACAGGTTTACTGCAATATCTCGGCAAGCAACCAAAAGAGCCTGCACCTGTTTACAAAACTTGGCTTTACCCGGGCAGGTATAAAAAAGCAATGGAACAAAATTGCCCCCAACACCTTTGAGGATGAGTATATCCTGCAGTTAATTCTCTAAATGAACCTATTTTAACATCCGGATTTCCTGTTTAGTTTCCCGGGTTTCCTGTTTAGTTTTCTGAATTTCCTGTTTAGTTTCCCGGATTTCCTGTTTAGTTTCCTGGATTTCTTGTTTAGTTTCCGGGGTTTCCTGTTTAGGTTTATGGAGTTTGAAATAGAAATACCGTTGTTTTTTCGTAACAGACCTCTATTCCATTTAAAAGCGCAAAGGTTTGTGGCAAATGCCTTTTCGGCATTCAGCGAAACAATAATGAAAAACTAAAACATTGAGCTAGATTAGCTACTATTTGTGCCATAATGACAAGGGATTTTGCCTTACATTTGTTGAGATGAAACGATTTAGCATTTCTTGTCTATTAATTTTTATCATTTCCTGTCGCGGACAGAATCCAACACAAAGTGAACAGAAAGTAACTCCTGTTGGTAATCCTAAAATTTATCTGCCCGATGTTAAAGATATAAAGTATGATCCCGTTTATGGTAATTTTAATTGTGGGATGCAAGATAAAGCAGGTAACCTTTGGTTTGGTACTACGGGTTTAGGAGTCTATCGTTATGATGGAAAAGTATTTACCAATTTTACAGAGAAAGATGGTTTAAGTAACAACCATGTTTATTGTATATATCAGGACCAAGCTGGTACTATTTGGTTCGGCACAGGTATTGGAGCCTGTCGTTACGATGGAAAGACCTTTACTTGTATTCCGGTTTCTGCTAATGATAGCAGCAATTTCTATCCATTTACCGGAAAAGCCTTAGCAAGTTCTAAAACCCCGGTGTGGAGTATTTTACAGGATAAGAGCGGCAATTTTTGGTTCGGAACGGATAAGGGAGTTCTTCGCTATAACGGAATTTTATTTACCCGTTTTTTAGATGATAGCCGTGTTATAAATAAGGATAGCCTTAAACTTAAACACCATATTTCATCTATTATAGAAGATAAAACCGGAAACATTTGGTTTACTACTTGGTTTGAAGGTGTGTGCCGTTATGATGGAAAATCTGTAGTTCAGTTTAAACCTTTTGGCGAAGTATGGTTTGCCGGTATTTTAGAAGATAAAAATGGAAACATTTGGGTTGGTTCTAGAACACACGGGGCGTATCGTTTTGATGGAAATAAATTTAGCAATTTTGCGGATAAAGAAATCTTTAACTCATGTGGTGTTATATCTATAGCGGAAGATAAAGCAGGGAATATTTGGTTCGGTACCGAGTCTGGGGAATTGACTATGAGGGAATCTATAGGAGGGGTGTGGTGCTATGATGATAAATCTTTTAAAAACTTTACACTCAAAGACGGACTAAGTAATATGTGTGTTTTTAGTATTACAATAGATAAATCTGGAAACCTTTGGTTTGGTACAAGAGGTATGGGTTTGTGTAGTTACAACGGAAAAACCTTTACAACTTATACGGAGAAAGGGTCAAATAAAATTAGTAAATAAATGAAAGCAACTCTTATAAAAAATGCCACCGTAGTCAACGAAGATGAAGTTTTTGTTTCGGATATATTAATTGAGAAGGGCATTATACAAAGAATAGAAAGAGATATTGATGATGCAGAGGCAACCGAGGTTATAGATGCTACAGGCTTATACCTCTTTCCGGGCTTGATTGATGACCAGGTGCATTTCCGTGAGCCGGGTTTAACCCATAAAGGAGAAATATATACCGAAGCCAAAGCAGCTGTGGCAGGGGGCGTTACATCCTATATGGAAATGCCTAATACCAATCCGCAGGCAGTTACAAACGAAGAGTTGGAGAAAAAATATAGTCGTGCTGCAGAAGTATCGCTTGCTAACTATTCTTTTTTTATGGGCGCTACCAATGATAATGTGGCAGAGCTTGCAAAGGCAGATTACACAAAGGTTTGCGGGGTTAAAATATTTATGGGCTCGTCAACCGGCAATATGCTGGTAGATAAAAAAGAAACGTTAGAGAAGATTTTCTCGTCGGTAAAGACTCTGATTGCAACGCATTGTGAAGATGATGAGTTGATCAAACAAAACCAGAAGCGAATTATAGAAGAGTACGGAGAGGATTTGCCTGCGTATTTCCATCCCATTATAAGAAATGAGGAAGCTTGTTTTGCCTCTTCATCTATGGCGGTTGAACTGGCTAAGAAGTATAATACGCGTTTGCATATT
Source organism: Bacteroidota bacterium (assembly GCA_003153315.1). GTDB lineage: Bacteria > Bacteroidota > Bacteroidia > B-17B0 > Aurantibacillaceae > PALSA-968. The sequence continues at coordinate 9,616 of PLYA01000020.1, read as the reverse complement.
CTGCATATATCTACGGCTAAAGAGCTTGAATTGTTTGAAAACAAAACGCCGTTAAAACAAAAGCGCATTACGGCAGAGGCTTGCATACACCACCTTTGGTTTTGCGATGATGATTATAAAACAAAAGGCAATTTTATTAAATGGAACCCTGCCGTAAAAACCATGTACGACAGGGATAAAATATTTGAAGCGGTATTAGACGGACGAATAGATGTAATTGCTACCGACCATGCACCGCATACCTTGGAAGAAAAATCGCAACCTTATTTAAAAGCTCCTTCGGGCGGGCCCCTAGTACAACATAGCTTACAGGCTTTGCTGGATTTTTATCACGATAAAAAGATTACTCTTGAGCAAATTGCCCGTAAGGCAAGTCATAATGTGGCCGATATTTTTGCTATTGAAAAGCGTGGTTACATCCGCGAAGGCTTTCATGCCGATTTGGTGTTGGTAGATTTACACAAACCGCAAACCGTTACTAAAGAAAACATCTTATACAAATGCGCCTGGAGTCCGTTTGAGGGGCATACCTTCAAATCATCCATCATTACAACCTTTGTAAACGGTAACAAGGTTTATGATAAAGGTAGTTTTAATGAGGATAAAAAAGGAGAACGACTTTTGTTTAATAGATAAGCTTATAATCCCTGCTTTTTTGCTTCATTCCAAAAACCATCCATCTCGGTAAGGTTGCTGTCGGTAATACTCTTGCCTTGCTCTTTAATTTTATCTTCAATAAAATTAAACCTGCGGATAAACTTCTTATTGGCTTTTTCTAAAGCAGTCTCAGGACTGATATTTATAAATCGGGCATAGTTGATTAAAGCAAACAGCAAATCGCCAAACTCCTCTTCTGTTTTTGCAGCAGATTGTTTTGAGGTGATTTCTGCATTCAACTCATTCATTTCTTCCTGAACCTTTTGCCAAACCTGTTCTGCATTTTCCCAATCGAAACCAACACCGCGCACTTTTTCCTGTATGCGTTCTGCTTTTATCATGGCAGGCAAACCTTTAGGCACACCGCCTAAAACAGTTTTAGTACCTTCCTGATTCAATTTAATTTTTTCCCAGTTTTGTTTTACTTGCTCTGCATTATCAACCTTCACATCTCCATAAATATGCGGGTGGCGCATAATCATTTTATCGCATAGCGAATTGATAACATCCGTAATATTGAACTCCTTTTTCTCATCAGCAATCTTTGCGTAGAAAACAATATGCAACAAAATGTCACCTAACTCTTTTTTAAGTTCAGGCATATCATTCTCTATAATGGCATCGCTAAGCTCATAGGTTTCTTCTATGGTTAGGTGTCTTAAACTCTCTAAGGTTTGTTTTTTATCCCATGGGCATTGCTCGCGCAATTCATCCATTATTTTTAACAGACGCGTAAAGGCTATTTCTTGTGGTGTTTGCATGAGTATATTTAATAGGTTTCTATAATAGTACTGTTGTAATTAATGCAGCTAGCATAATCAATGATAAAACAAGTCCAATAATTGCTAATGTCATCCCTTTTTGAGATGCCCTGTTTTTAGCTATTTGAATAATTGCTAATATGCAAAGTCCTATTGTCAAAATTAATAAGGTAAAAGGAAGTATTGTAGTTAATCCTATACCACTTGAAATAGTTGCTGTGGAATAAGACCCTGATAAAAACACGTCAAAAATACCTAATGCAAAACCGGCAATAGCAAAGCCATTCGTTTTCCTTAGTGGTTGATAATAGAACGGCACATTGGGTTTATATTCAACGACCTCTTTAAGACCATTAGCATAAACTATATAATTAACATCATTTTTATTAATAATTCTAAGTACCTCATTAGGAGAGTCACAATATCTGAATTTAATTTGCTCAGGCGTTATTTCTAATATCTTAGCAAGCATTACAGTCCCGTTTCTTAAAACAAGTGTATCACAAGCATCTGTAAATGGGGTAGGCTTAATTTTAGTATGTCCTATTTCTATAACTTTATGAGAAGCTTCTACCGATAGTGTTATAGGAACTCCTTTTGCTTTAACAGACTTTATGCTACTTAATACTGATGGTAAAGTATATGTATCCGGTTTTTGTTCAGTTTTGTTGGACGAGTGAGTTTTGCTTGTGTAAAAGCCTTTGTTGTATAACCTTTTTTGCAAAGAGCAGGATGATAACAGAACTACACAAATAAGTATAAAAAATTTGAATGGTTTTTGCATAGTTCTTTATTACATTTAAGTAGAAACAGAGGCAGCTAAGGCAATAAACAAAAGGACTATACCTACAATAAAGAAAATAATTGCAAAGAATATATCCACTAAAAAGAACGCAAGATTAACAGAAGGAATAAATAATAATGCAATAAGAAGAATACTCAATAAAAAGAATACCAATCCTACTATAGCCGGTACTCTTCCTTTGTGCTGTTTATAGTTATTATATGATTGTGCATTGCTTTGTTGTTGTATGGCAACTACCTCTTTAAAACCATTGGCATAAACTATATAATTAATATCTGTTTTATTAATAGTTCTGAGAACTTCGTTGGGTGAGTCGCAGTATTTATATTTAATTTGCTCGGGATATACTTCGGTAACCTTTACAAGTATTTGTGCTCCGTTTCTTAGAAAGAGTGTGTCGCAACCATCAACAACTAATTTAAATTTTGGAATGAAAGAGGAAGTGTTTTTTATTTCTCCTTTTTTATTTAAAATCTCAGCGGATAGAATTGACGGAACTGTTTTTGTTTTAATTTGTTTTATGCTATTTAATGCAAATGGCAAAGTATCAGTACCGGTTTTTTGCTCATGCTTTTTAAGCGAATGACTTTTACTAACATAAAATCCTTTGATGTATAATCTTTTCTGCAAAGAGCAGGATGAAAAGATAAGAAGGCATGCCAGGCCAACTAGTGTTAAATGTTTAATTCCCATCCCCCATAATCTTTACGGTAAGTCCGTCAATCTCACTGTTCAGTTTTATTTGGCAAGAAAGGCGAGAGGTATCCGTAATATTTGGGAGGGTATCCAGCATGGCATATTCGTCATCGCCTATAGGATTAAGTGTTTCAAAACCTTTGGTTACCGATACATGGCAGGTAGCGCATAATGCCATACCGCCGCAGGTAGCTAAAATGTCATACTCATTTCCTTTTAAGAACTCCATCAAACTAAGGTTCATATCAGTGGGGGCTTCTAAAGGAGTTTGGGTTCCGTCAAGGTTTTCTACAAAAATGGTTATGTTGTTTTCCATAATGGGGTAAAAATAACTTTTTTATAACAAATGGCTTATTTTGCTACATACTATGTATAAGTATTTCAGATTCTTTGTAACACATCATTTCCAGCGTGTAACACATCATTTCCATCATGTAACGCATCATTTCCAGCTTGTAACCTATCATTTCCAATGTGTAACACATCATTTCCAGCATGTAACACTTCATTTCCGTTATGTAACGCATCATTTCCAGCGTGTCACACATCATTTCCATATTGTAACATGTCATTTCCAACGTGTAACGCATCATTTCCTGCAATTAAGAATTAAAAAATGTTAACTTTTAATAGTTCCTATCAAAATAATTATATATATATTTGTTTTCGGGTTAAAAAATTAATTAGTTAATGGGTAAATTTACTTTCGGGTTATTTTTTGTTCTGTTTATAAGCTCTCTTTTAAATAAAAGGGATACTGAAGCTATTGCCCAGATTAACACACAAACATTTAATTATACGGGCGGAAACCAAACATTTGTAGTACCAGCTAATGTTAATTGTATTACTGTTCAGGCATGGGGCGGGGGTGGTGCAAGTGGTGGTGGTGATTCTTTTGCGGGAAGTGATGGAGGTGGTGGAGCATATACTACAAGTACTATTGCAGTAACACCGGGTACATCTTTAACTATCATAATAGGTGGTGGTGGAAGTCCCGGTGGCCCATGTGCCGGAAACGGCCCGGGCGGAGCCGGAGGTTTTGGTTTAGGAAATGGTGGTGCAGGTGGAAATTCAGGTTCATCAGGTTGTTCGGGTCCTGGTGGCGGTGGCGGTGGCGGAACAGGGGTTATGAATGGAGCTACCTTATTGCTTGTTGCCGGTGGTGGTGGCGGCGGTGGTGGTGGTGGACAACATGGTGGTGGAACAGCCGGTGGTGGTGGTGGTGTAGATGGAAGTCCAACTACCAGTGCACCAGCGGGACTTATTGGGGCATCTGGCACTACAATAGGTGTTGCGGGAAGCCCTGCAGGTGGTGCTGATGGTGCAGGTGGTGGTGGTGGTGGTGGTGGATTGCTAGGCGGCGGCGGCGGCGGTACACCTGCGGTTGATTTTGGAGGATCAGGAGGTGCAGGCGGTACAAGTTTGGGAACTACAATTAATAATGGTGCAGGAACAACCCCAGGTAATAATGGTGTTCTTGCAGGTATATGTGGAACATGTTCCGGTGGAGGAACTGCCACAGGAGCTACTGCAGCTGGAAACCCCGGTGAAGATGGGGTGTTGGTAATAACATATTACCCTATGATAACAGGAGTTATTACAAATAGTATAGTATGTGGTGTTGCAACAGCAACAGTTACTTCTTCTGGTGGAGACCCCGGATATACATATAACTGGACTCCGACTGGAGGTACGGGACAAGTATCTACTAATTTAACAAATGGAAATTATGTGGTTAATATTACGGATGCCATTGGTTGTACCGGAACTGCAAATACTACCATTGCAATACCTAATGCTTTAACTTTAAGTGCCCTCACAACCAGTGTTAATTGTAACGGATTGAGTACAGGTAGTGCTACGGCAACTGTGAGTGGTGGTACAGGACCTACTTATACAGTAGGGATTATTGCACCTCCACAAGGGGGTATAACAACAGGGGTACAAACTGTTAGCGGGCTTGCGGCAGGTAATTATACTATTGGCGCAGAAGATGGGGCTGGCTGCCAGTTTATACTTCCAATAACAATAACACAACCCAATGCATTAACGATAGCTACTACCCAAACCAATGTTACTTGTTTTGGCTTAAATAATGGTATTGCAATTGCTACACCCGCAGGAGGAGCGGGGGGGTATCTCTATAACTGGTCTCCGGCAGGCGGAACAAATGCTACAGCAAGTAATTTATCTGCACAAACCTATACGGTTTTAGTTACAGATGCAAATTCTTGTACTGCAACATCAACTTTAGATATTACGCAACCTGCACTTCCGTTAACTGCGTTAGCCACATTTTCCAATGTTACTTGCAATGGGTTGGGTAATGGCAGTGCAACAGTTACCGCCGCAGGAGGAACATCGCCATATACCTATAACTGGACTCCGGCAGGGGGCGCGGCTCCTGTAGCAAGTAATTTAACTCCGCAGACTTATACGGCAACCATAACCGATTTTAATTTGTGTACAACAACCGCAACCGTAAATATTACAGAGCCTCCTATATTAACTTTAACAGCTACTACAACCAATGTAAGTTGTAATGGTTTAAGTACAGGTAGCGCAACAGCAATTGCTACCGGTGGAACAGGGCCTTATTTAATAGGAGTTAATTCAACTCCACCTCAGGGAGGACCATGTACAGGCACTTTTGTGGCAAGCGGGTTACCTGCAGGAACTTATACTTTTGGTGTGCAGGATGTAAATACTTGTCCGCAGACTTTTGTTGTCACATTAACGCAACCAACACCTTTAACATCTGCAACAACTCAAACCAATGTTACCTGTTTTGGTTTATCTACAGGAAGCGCTTCGGTTACAGCAGGGGGAGGAACCTTTCCTTATACCTATAGCTGGTCGCCAAGCGGAGGAATAGGAACACTTGCAAATGGATTATCTGCGCAAAACTATACAGTTACCGTAACAGATTTAAATTTATGTATCACAACATCTACTTTAACCATTACGCAGCCTAATCCTTTTATAGCTTCTATTTCTACACAAACCAATGTATCTTGCTTTGGTTTATCGGATGGCAGTGCGCTATCAACTCAAATAGGGGGAGCAACCCCTTATACATCTTATAGTTGGGCTCCAACAGGAGGAGGAGCAACAACAGCAAGTAATTTAAGTGCAGGAATATATACGATAACGGTATTAGATGCAAACCTTTGCCCGGCTACTGCTACGGTAAATATTACTCAACCCGCTCTATTAGCCCTAACAGCCACTACAACACCTGTTACCTGTTTTGGTTTAAGTACAGGTAGTGCTACAGCTATAGCCACAGGTGGAACTCCTTCTTATACGATGGGTATAGTAACCCCGCCACAAGGTGGTATATCAATTACAGGAATACAGGCAGTAAGTGGACTTGCAGCAGGGCCTTATATGTTTGGTGTGCAGGATGCAAACGGTTGTACGGCTACTTTCCCTATAACGGTTGCAACACCTCCTGTCTTAACTGCAACAACAACTCAAACAAACGTTAGCTGTTTTGGTTTATTTAATGGAAGCGCATCTGTGACTCCTACAGGAGGAGTTACTCCATATACTTATAGTTGGTCGCCTATCGGAGGAACAGGAATTACTGCCAGTGGTTTTTCCGCTCAGAATTATACAGTTACCGTAACAGATTTTAATTTATGTACTACAACATCTACTTTAACCATTACACAACCTGCAATATTAACGGCTTCCATATCTGCGTCACATAATGATTCATGTAACGGAGATAGCAATGGTAATGCGATAGTAGCTGTTGGAGGTGGTACAATACCTTATACATACTCTTGGTCTCCTATTGGTGGAACTGCAGGCACGGCAAGCAATTTACCTACCGGAAATTATACAGCTACAGTAATTGATGCCCAGAGTTGTGTAACAACAACTTCTGTAACTATTACGCAACCACCTGTATTAACTGTATCAAGTGTTCCGACAACTATATGTATAAGTAATACTACAACATTAACTGCAACAGCTGTGGGAGGTAATACGGCTTTACCTTATACCTATTCTATTGCGGGTGTAATAGGTAATACGGCTGCTGTGAGCCCGGTTACCACAACTATATACACGTTAGGAGTACTTGACATGAAAGGCTGTATTGCTACAAATTCAGTAACGGTATTTGTAAGAAATCCTTTGAACTTTATAGCCGTAAGCCCAGCTGTAGAAATGTGTAATGGTTTTACAGCTAACCTTAACGCAACAGGTAGTGGTGGAGATAGTACATTTACATATATCTGGAACCCGGGCGCTCTTACAGGACAAAATATTGCAGTGCAACCTAATCATACTACCACCTATACCGTTACATTAGTGGATGCTTGCGGAACACCTACGGTTTCCTCAACTGTGGATGTAATTATTGATCCACTGCCTAAAGTAACCTTTGCTTCAGATAAGCAAAACGGATGTTATCAGTTGTGTGTTAATTTTACCAGCACACCTGTTCCACAAGCACCTGTACCTAACATTGTAACCTATGCATGGAATTTAGGTGGAGGTTATACCAGTAACCTTGCCAATCCTTCTCAATGCTATGCTAATCCGGGAGTATATAGTATTTATGTTACCACCACATCCGATAAAAACTGTATTTCGCATGATAGCATACTTAATATGATTACTGTGTATAATCATCCGATAGCAGATTTCACTTACCTGCCTGATCCGGCAAATATTCTGGCTCCTTCTATACAATTTACGGATGCGTCCACGGCTCCGGGTAGTTATATAAAAAGTGTGTTTTGGCAGACCTTTGGAGATGGAAGCGATTCTACCAGTAAGTTGCATGACCCGGTACATATCTATCAGGATACCGGTAAATACTGTGTTAATTTAATTGCTACAAATGGTTTTGGTTGCAAAGATACTACCCAGCAATGTGTTGTTATTAAACCTTATTTTACTTTATATGTTCCTAATGCATTTTCTCCAAACGGAGATGGAATTAACGATGTGTTTTATGCTATCGGAGAATATGTAGAAACCTTTGATATGAGAATATTTGACCGTTGGGGTAATGAAATCTATTTTACAGGTGATATTAACAAAGGTTGGAACGGTGCTAAAGCGAATACCGGAGGAATTGCCAAGGAAGATGTGTATGTATACATGATTACTGCAACTGATGCATTGAGAAAATCACATTCTTATAAGGGAACGGTTACTTTAATCAAGTAACTCTAAACAATAGTAAATCCAACCTTCTTTAATTCATCCCAAAAGTGGGGGAATGATTTTTCAACTACTGTTGGGTTTTCTATTTCAATTTCATGTCCGCACAAAGCAAGCGGGGAAAAGCTCATAGCCATGCGATGGTCGTTATATGTGCATATTCTTTTATCCTGTGCTTTAAAGGAAGAATTAATCTCGATAGAATCTTTAGCGGTTGAAACTTCTACATCGAATTTCTCTAACTCTGTTTTGATGGCAGAGATACGGTCGGTTTCTTTAATAGATAAAGTTTGCAAGCCATGCAGGTTTGCTTGTATGTTTATAGCGGCACAGCAAACAGCCAGCGTTTGTGCTATATCGGGGCACTTGGTAAAATCATAATTGAAAGAGTGCGGTAACTGTTTATCTGTTTTCTTTAATATAATTCCGTTGGTTGTATAGGTAGTGGATACACCTAACTGTTCAAATATACTTGCGCACACCTTATCTCCCTGCAAACTGTTTTTAAACAAATAGGGAAGCGTAATTTCTCCTGCTTTGGCAAGTAATAAAATGCTGTAAAAGTAAGATGCTGCACTCCAGTCGCTTTCCACAAATACTTTTTCGTTTGGTTTTTGATAGGGTTTGTTTCTTATGTGTATTACATTTTGTTTCCATTCATAGTTTGCACCCCATTGTTGCATCAACTGTAAAGTCATTTCTACGTATGGTTTAGAAACGAGTTCATTCTTTATATGTAACTCCAAAGGCTCTGTAAACAAAGGAGCAGTCATCAGCAAAGCAGAAATAAACTGCGAGCTCACACTTCCATCAATCTCTATCTTACCTCCTTTTAGTTTTTTGCCGTGTATCTTTAAGGGTGGGTAATTCTCATTCTTCAGATATTCTATATCGGCACCCATGTTGCGCAACACATTTACCAAAGCACCAATGGGGCGTTGCTGCATGCGCTCGGTTCCGGTTAATATCCATTCTCCTTCCAGACAGCTGAGGTAGGCGGTTAAAAAACGCATCACGGTACCTGCATCATGCACATCAATGGTTTTGCTATGCGGTACGTTGTTTAATATGCTTTCTAATATCTGTGTGTCTCTGGCATTGGAGAGGTTATGGATTTCTACATCCGTAAAACCTGCTACTGCTCTCATCAATAATAAACGGTTGCTTATGCTTTTAGATGCCGGTAAGTTTACCGTTCCGTTTGTTGTTTGGGTGGTATGTGTGAGTTTTATGGGTTGCAATTTTGCCGAAGATTAATCTTCGGCAATTTACTTACTTTATTTTTCTATGTTCTTTTTCCTTGACGAAAAAGAACCAAAAAGTCAAGACAAAACGAAAGCTGCGCTCCTCTCCAATTTCTTAACGGACTTTCGGTTACGGCCCGAAAGTCCTAAAATTGGTTCACCGCCACACGGCATCCCGTTTTGTCGGGCAGCGCGCTGTTTCAATTTATAATTAATCTAAACGTTTAGATTCGCTGAGTGCAGCTGGCGAGGCTATTGATGGATGCTCG
>PLYA01000006.1 GCA_003153315.1 Bacteroidota bacterium | reverse complement strand
AATCCAATCTCACAGTCAAAGAATGTAAAGTAACAGTGGGAGAATCCAATCTCACAGTCAAAGAATGCAAAGTGGCAGTGGGAGAATCCAATCTCACAGCCAAAGAATGTAAAGTAACAGTGGGAGAATCCAATCTCACAGTCAAAGAATGCAAAGTGGCAGTGGGAGAATCCAATCTAACCATTAAATGGGCCAATCTGACTGAAATAAAGAGGAATTATCTAACAAATAAGCTCTATTCCGTTCATAAAAAGAGTATAAAGCTTGTTTTTAACAAGATAATTACCGCTAATTTTACTACATGCAACCCCGAATCTTTTTAGACGAACACCATGATACCAAAACGAAACAAATAGAAAAGCGCAGCATGAAAAGGTTTAACGTAAGGGTGTATGGCATTTTGGTACAAGAGGGTAAACTTTTGGTAAGCGATGAGTATATTAAGGGCTATGAAATTACCAAACTGCCCGGTGGGGGCTTAGAGTTTGGAGAAGGAACATCTGATTGCCTGATTAGGGAGTTTAAAGAGGAGGCAGATATTACGGTAAAGGTTAAGCGGCATTTTTATACTACAGATTTCTTTGTAACATCGGCTTTCAGCACCAACTCGCAGGTGCTTAGTATTTACTATGTGGTTAGCCATATGGGTAAAATAAAGCTGGAGGTATCGGATAAGAAATTTGATTTTAAAAAACGTATAAACGGTGCACAGTCTTTCCGTTGGATTGACATAGACACGATATCGGAAAATGATTTTACTTTTGTGATTGACAGAAAGGTAGCAAACTTAATTAACGAACAAAAAAATTCATTTTTATAAAGCATGATACAGAGAATACAAAGCGTTTTTTTATTGGTAGTTTTGTTATGTGGATGTTGTTTATTGTTGTTTCCGTTTGTAAGCTATGAAGGTTATCCGCCTTTGTTCCTTCGCAACCCGGTGGATATAACGCCCATTGGAAATTACCTTTCTATGCTTACCGCTTTGCTGTGTTTATTTATATATAAGAACCGTAAGCTTCAGATAAAGCTTTGTTATGTAATTATGTTTTTAAACGCCTGTTTGTTTTTAACCATACTGTTTTTAACCAACCAATTATATGAGCATGATTTTGAAAAGAAAACTTTTCTTTTCTCAGCCTATTTACCTTTGCTTGCTATAATAGCTGCGTTTATAGCCAGCCGCTATATTAAAAAAGATGAAGAATTGGTTCGTTCTGCAGATAGGATTAGATAATTAATTTAAAGCATAAAATACCATGGTAACACGCCCGTTTAATTTTAAGAAGTGGATTGATGAAAACAGAAGTTTACTGAAACCACCCGTAAACAACAAGGTAGTTTATAAAGATGCCGAGTTTACTATTATGGTAGTAGGCGGGCCAAACTCGCGTAAAGATTATCATTACAACGAGAGCGAAGAGTTTTTCTTTCAATTAGAAGGTGATGTGGTAGTGCAAATTCAGGAAGAGGGTAAAGCGGTTAATGTTCCAATAAAAGAGGGTGATATATTTTTGTTGCCTCCTAAAGTACCTCATAATCCTAAACGCCCCGAAAATACGATTGGTTTAGTAATTGAGCGCCGCCGCAGAGATACAGAAAAGGATGGCTTGCTTTGGTTTTGCGAGAAGTGTAATCATAAATTATATGAAGAATATTTTATGTTGACTGATATTACTTCGCAGTTTCAAGGTGTATTTGAGAAGTTTTATACCAATCAGGATTTACGGACTTGCAAGCAATGCGGTACGGTCATGCAGCCTCCTCCGGTAATAAAATAAAAATTATTTATGCAAGAGTTACTGGCTTACCTGCGCAACAAACATGGCTTGTGGTTTAAGCTGGTTGTATTTTTGGGCAGTTTGTTTTTTATTGTTTGGTTGCTACCAAGCACCAATACCATTACGCTTTCCTATCAACTAAGTAAACCCTGGGATAAAGAAGATTTAATTGCTCCTTTTGATTTTGCGGTTTATAAAAGTGATGCAGAAGTAACTGAAGAGAAGAAACAGATTAAGCAACATGCCGAGTTGTACTATGTTTATAATGACTCTTTATTTGAAAGGAACTGTAACTTGTTTTTTAAGAATACTAAACTTAGCAAACAGGAAGTAGTTGTTTGTAAGGATGTATTTGCGACTTTATTTACGAAGAATATTATTGAATTGCCGGATACTACACTATCTGAAAACAATCCGCACATACTGATAGAAAAAAATAAAACCGTAGAAGTCGCTAATCTGCATGATTTTTATACCCTAACACAAGCCGATAGTTTTTTGACGGAGAACCTAAAGAAACATTTGGATGCTAAAACATCCTTGCGTTTGATTGAAGCGATGGAGAATAGCCTGGCACATACATTAACTTTTAATAAAAGAATTACCGCAAAGAATTTACAACAACAGTTAAGTGATGTGGTATCTATAAAAGATAAAAATGTAAAGGGCCAGTCTATTATAAAGAGGGGAGATGTAGTAAATACAGAGAATGCAGCTGTACTGCAATCTTTACAAAAAGAAATAAACAAGCAGGACTATAAGAACCAGAACTCTATTATTTCTTTTCTCGGAAAGGTAATTTATGTGGGTTTATGTTTGCTGATGGTATTCTTGTTCCTGGGCTTGTTTCGCACGGGAATATTTTCGCGTAACACGCACATCAGCTTTATTTTTTTATTGATTTGCCTGTTTGTTTTAGCCTGTGCTTTGGCAGCAAAGAACCCGCTTATTAGCATTTATGCGATTCCCTTTGCCATAGCCCCGGTTATTATCCGTACTTTTTTTGATACACGTACGGCTTTATTTGTACACTTAAACATTGTTTTGCTTTGTGCTTTATTTGCTGCAGAAGAGAAGTTTAATTTTTTGTTTATTGAATTACTTGCTGGTATTGGCACCATCTTTAGCCTGGCTAATTTGGTAAGGCGCTCGCAGCTTTTAATAACTGCGGTAGTTACGTATGTCATTAGTATGCTTGGTTTCTTTGCATTGAATATTTCTGCCAATGAAAGCTTAAGTTTTTCTACTACCTATCCCTTTTTGGTTTCATCGGCAGCATTGCTTTTGGCTTATCCTTTAATTTATGTGTTTGAAAAACTATTTGGCTTTGTGTCAGACTTTACTTTGCTTGAGTTAAATGACATAGGCAGTAATACCTTGTTAAAACAACTGGCAACAGATGCACCCGGGACATTTCAGCATAGTTTGCAGGTAGCCAACATGGCTGAAGAAGCTATCAGGCTGGTAGGAGGGAAGCCCTTGTTGGTAAGAACGGGGGCTATGTATCATGATATCGGGAAGCTTAAGAATCCTTATTATTTTATAGAGAATCAATCTTCTAAAATAAACCCACACGAAGATTTATCGTATCAGGAAAGCGCGAAGATAATTATCAGTCATGTTATTGATGGAATTGAAATGGCCAGAAAGCAAAGGCTTCCAGAACAGATTATAGAGTTTATACGAACGCATCACGGAACGACTTTAGCCAGTTATTTCTATTACAAGTTTGCCGAAGAAAACCCGAATGCAAAACCCGATGAGCATACTTTTCGCTACCCCGGCCCAATTCCGTTTAGCAGAGAAACGGCTGTACTGATGCTGGCAGATAGCGTGGAGGCTTCATCCAGAAGTTTAAAGACGTATGATGCTGTAACAATAGATGATTTGGTAGAACGCATTTTTAAATATAAAATGGATGAAAACCAACTCATCAACTCTGATTTAACTTTACGTGATTTGACACTGTTGAAGAAAATATTTAAAAAGCGTTTGATGAATATGTATCATGTACGCATTGAATACCCTAAACAGTAATTTTTGCTTTATCCATCGGCTAAACTAATCGCATAATAAAACATAAAATCTTGTATCTTCGCAAGCATAATTATGCACTTTTTATATCATATAGGCAGGTATTTTGTGTTGATGAGACGCGCTTTTTCAAGACCTGAAAAACTTAAAGTTTATGTGAAGCAGTTTTTTTTTGAAGTAAATAATATTGGCATCAGTTCTCTCGGACTTATTACCATTATCAGTTTCTTTATTGGAGGTGTAATAACCATACAAGCCGCATTTAGTTTTACCAGTCCGCTTGTACCATTATATGCTGTTGGTTTTACTGCCAGAGAATCCATGATATTGGAGTTTTCTCCCACTATTATCAGTTTAATTTTGGTAGGAAAAGTAGGAGGTAATATTGCTTCAGAGATTGGCTCTATGCGTATTAGTGAGCAAATAGACGCACTTGAAATTATGGGCGTTAACTCGGCTTCTTTTTTAATCATGCCTAAAGTATTGGCAGGTGTGTTTATCAACCCATTTTTAATTGCTATAAGCATGTTTTTGGGCATGTTGGGAGGTTATGTGATGGGGGTTGCAACAGGCGCTTGTTCTTCTTACCAATATATTTTTGGCTTACAATCATTTTTTATACCTTGGAAATTGGGGTATGCCTTTTTTAAAACGGCAGTGTTTGCAGCCATCATGACTTCTATAGCCGCTTATCAGGGTTATTATACCGAAGGGGGCGCTTTAGAAATAGGTAGGTCAAGTACTAAAGCGGTAGTTTATGCCAGCATACTTATTTTATTGGCAAACTTTTTCATTACTCAAATTTTCTTTGTTACTTGATTGAAATTAAAAATATATCTAAATCATTTAGTGGACGTAAAGTAATTGACGATGTGTCTTTTACTTTACAAGCTGGCAAAACCAACTTAATTATTGGTGAAAGCGGTTCGGGCAAAACGACCATTTTAAAAATGATGGTAGGCTTGTTTCCCATTGATAGCGGTAAAATCATATATGATAAGATTGTTTTTAGTGAATTGACTGAAAAGCAAAGACAAGATTTCAGGAAAGACATTGGTATGCTTTTTCAAGGAGGTGCCCTGTTTGACAGTATGACGGTAGAAGAGAATATTGCCTTTCCTTTACGTATGTTTACTAATCATTCTGAAAAGGAAATTATTGACAGAGTAAATTTTTGCTTAGAAAAAGTACGTTTACAAAATGTAAACAACCTTTATCCTTCTGAGCTTAGCGGCGGTATGAAAAAACGCGCGGCCTTGGCAAGAGCCATTTCAAGCAACCCCAAGTACTTATTTTGTGATGAACCAAACTCAGGCTTAGACCCCAAAACATCTATTGTTATAGATGAGTTGATACATGAACTTACGATTGAGTTTAACATGACTACCGTTGTTATTACGCACGATATGAACTCAGTTATACAAATTGGTGAAAATGTAGTATTTCTCTATCAGGGCAAAAAATGGTGGGAAGGCGATAAGAATACTATCCTCTCGGCAAACAATAAAGAACTATTGGATTTTGTTTATGCTGCCGACTTTTTTAAAAGAAAAAATCCTAATAGTAATATTTAACCCTTGCAAGTTATTTAAAATAACACATAATCCTGCGGGTTAATTGGGGTTCCGTTATACCACAATTCAAAATGCAGGTGGGTACTACTACTGGTTTCTCCGGTATTACCAATAATGGCAATAGGTTCTCCGGCTTTTACGTGGTCACCCACATTCTTGGTTATATCGCTGTTATGCTTATAAATGCTCATTAAATTATTGGTATGTTGTAGTTCTATTACATATCCATCACCTGCTGTCCAACCAGCAAATACAACTGTTCCGTCTAAAGCAGCTTTAATAAATTCGTTTTCCTTTGCTACTACATCTACTCCATAATGTCCTTCGGCCATATTAAAAGAATGTGTTACCATACCCTTAACCGGAGAAAAGAAAAAGTATCCGCTAATACCTGAACCCTTTGCAGTATTACTAAGTGTAAGCGAGAACTTATCCTGTTGTTCAATCTCCTGCCGCAACACAGAATCGGTTCGGGATGGTTTTACAATAATATGCTGTGCATTTTTTTCGGTATTGCTTGAAGGCTTTGAAGTATCGGTACTAATGTTTCCGCTTAATACATTTTGCAGGTTTTCGATATACTCATTCTTTGCCTTAATTAATTGTTCTACTGAATCTGCTTTTAAAGAAAGGGCGATTAACGCCTTTCTATCGGATATATCACCATAACCTGGAATGTATTCGCGAAGGGGGGTAAAAGCAATTAAGCTGATAACCAAAAACGACATAATAATAGTAATAGCACTAACTATAATTAAAATGCCACCAGGTGTTGAACGCAAAGAAAACTTTTCTTCAAACGACTCATCATTTAAAATAACCAGGCGATACCTGCGGCGCAATCGCTCAGAAAGAGGTTTTTTCTTTTTTTCTTCTGCCATTATATCGGCAAAGTTATCAGTTATTAGTTAATAGGTATGAGGGGTATGCTATTAACTATTGCCTATTTACTATTAACTTTGCATCGTTTTGAAAGTATATCATTCTCTACAGGAGATAAAGCAAATAATAAACCCTATTGTTACCATTGGCACCTTTGATGGGGTACATCAGGGGCATAGGCAGATTATCAATCGCCTAAACAAAGCCAAGAAGGAGATAGGGGGAGAGAGTTTTATCTTTACGTTTCACCCGCATCCCCGTCAGGTTTTATTTCCTAATCAAACGGATTTAAAACTGCTTACCCTTACCAACGAGAAACTTGATTTACTGGAACAGGCAGGTATAGACCATGTGTTGGTGTTTCCGTTTACAAAGGAGTTTTCCTTACAATCCGCACACTCATACATTAAAGATATATTAGTGGATGCTATTGGTGTAAAAAAATTAGTGATAGGATATGATCATCACTTTGGGAAAAACCGCGAAGGAAACATTGAAACACTAAAGAAATATGCTGTTGATTATAACTTTTTGGTAGAGGAAATTCCGGCACACGAAATAGATTCTATTAATGTAAGCTCATCCAAAATACGTAAAGCATTAGAAGAAGGAGATATTAAAACAGCCAATACTTTTTTAGGATACAATTACTTTATGTCGGGCAAAGTAATTGACGGAAAAAAACTGGGAAGAACTATTGGCTATCCTACCGCAAATATTTTTATTGAGAATGAGGCTAAACTGATTCCTAAGATAGGTGTTTATGCTGCTACAGTTAAGTTAGATGGAGTGCAATATAAAGGGATGATGAACATTGGCTATAATCCAACTACAGATACGGATAATAAAATAAAAACAGAATTACATATTTTTAACTTTGATAAGAACATTTATGGTTGTAATTTAACGCTTCAAATAAAAGCTCGTTTGCGTAATGAGGAAAAGTTTGACTCGATAGATTCTTTAAAGAAACAATTAGATGCAGATAAAGAACATGCACTTTCGGTTTTATAAAATACTTATTATCGTTTTCCTTTCTTGCGGAAAGTTATTTTCTCAGGAAGGAGGAGAGTTGCTTGATTCTACCCAGTTGGAAGAAGTATATACTTATATGGATTTAAAAGAAGCTTTGGCACATCCTGAAATGGTTATCAGGTTAGAACTGAGGAAGCAAAAATTAAAAACATTCCCTAAAGAGGTTTTTCAGTTCAAGAATTTACAATATTTAGACCTCAGCAAAAATCAAATAAAAGAACTACCTGATAGTTTATACTTACTTACTAAGTTGCAATGCTTGGTTGTGGCGCACAACAAGCTGGGTACCTTCCCTAAAGAAATTGGCAAATGCAAGAACCTTTTTTATTTAAATGCCAATAATAACGATATATCACTATTACCCCCGCAAATAGGTGATTTGGAAAAACTACGTACACTTGATTTATGGAGCAATGAACTGGCAGATTTTCCGGAAAGCTTAAGCAATCTAAAACAGTTAAATACCTTAGATTTACGGGTCATCATGATAAGCGATGAGAATATCAAGTTATTAAAAAAGTGGTTGCCAAACACAACCATACATTATTCTCCGCCCTGCAATTGTAAATTATGAGTAAGCCTGTATTTGAAAAACACCTTTTTATTTGTACCAACCAGCGTAGTGGCAGCGAGAAAAGAAGTTGCGGAGAGCAACATGGATTAGATTTAACCACAGCGTTTAAGAAATCAATAAAGGATAAGAATATAGACATGCCCATACGGGCACAACGCGCCGGATGTATTGGTATTTGCGATTTCGGACCAACTGTAGTTGTTTACCCAGAAGGAGTGTTTTATATAAATGTGCAATTAAGCGATGTAGAAGAAATTGTGCAATCGCATATAGTTGAGAACAAAGTAGTAAAAAGACTTTTGTTGCAATCAGGAAAGTAATGCAACAAGAGTTTTCTATACGGCCATATCTCAATGATATTGATATTTTAAACCAAACTGCCCAACAAATACAAAAAGACTTTTCTTTTTTTGATATAACCATCTTATTTAGGAATGGCAATAAAGATGCTTACACACAATTATGCGAGCAGATTTTACCATGCATTAAACAACTTATTAAGTCTGACTATCAAAAGTTTTTATCGCTTTTATACAGGGTTGATATAAGTGAAACGCAAATTAAAAACGAAAGCCAAAGTAATGCTGAAAAACCCTTTGAAGAAATAATTACCAACCTTATTATTAAACGTTGTTTGCAAAAAGTAGTTTTGCGTAAATTATTTTCCAAGAATGAATGATTTTGTAATACGTAAAGGCATAGAGGCTGATTTAGAACAAGTTTTAAACCTGGTTAAAGAACTGGCTGCTTATGAAAAGGCCCCCGATGAAGTTGAAGTTACCATTAAAGAAATGCAAAACTGGGGCTTTGGAAAGGATAAGCTGTTTGAGTTTTTTGTAGCCGAACATAAACATACAATTGTTGGCATTGCCTTATATTATTACAAATACAGCACCTGGAAAGGTAAATGCTTGTTTTTAGAAGACATAATTATAACTGAAACATATCGCCGTTTTGGTTTAGGTTCTAAGTTGTTTAATGAAGTTGCCATAGTTGCCAAACAGCAACAGGTGCGCCGTATGGAATGGCAGGTATTGGATTGGAACAAACCCGCCATAGATTTTTATAAAAAATACAATGCCCACTTAGATGCCGAGTGGTTAAACGGTAAATTAACCTACCAGCAATTACAATTCTATTAAAAACAAAAAGCCTCTGTTAATTACTTAACAGAGGCTTTAAATAATTATTTTAGTCTTTTATAGTGTAAGAGTTACACTAAATGACCCGATAGAAACAACACAAGTTAAATCACAAGTTCCGCTGCCGTAGTTAATAGTACGGGTTGCTTTGCCTGTTGGAGTAAAATTAAGTACTCCAGCTACATATACATATTTTGTGCCTGAAGGTGAGCAATTCAAATTAAGTACTAAGGGAGAGCTTATATTACCTGTATAAGTTTCTCCATCAGAAGCTGTTCCGCTAAAATTACCTGATACACTTACTATTGCATGAGCCCAATCAATAAAAGTTAATCCATTGGTTGAATTTGGATAAACTCCATTATAGAGGGTTCCATTATAAGGGTAATTATTAGTATTTAATAATGTTGTAGTCCAGTTACCCTGCCATTGTATAGGAGTTGTAACTCCAGGTTTTGTAATGGTGATGTTTGAAGTATCAGACCAGGTATAGTTTCCGCTAATTGCACCCAGATTTCTGATTGTTTTTTTATTGATTTTTATATTATTTCCGTCAACCGTATAATCATTATAAGGTGTAGAAACTTTCAAGATCAAACCTGCATCTCTAAACCATGAAACATTGCTGGGAGAACTGCTCCAGTCATAAAAAACAGTTCCATTACGCACATGCCCATCAGGACCAGGAGTATTATTAAATGTAACCGTCATGTTTCTTGCACCAATATTAACAGTAACCGAAGCACTTTGCGGGGAAACTAAACCTCCACCGGCTAATCTGTAAGTAGATAAACTGCCATTATCATTCTCAATTCCCTGAGAACCGATGTTGGTAACATCATGTGCACTTTGTTGAGCCAGATTATTATCTGTAGTACTGGTAGTGTTTGTATCCTGTGCAGGTGTAGGTGTTGTTGTAGTACTGCTCTTTTTACAAGAAGCTACAATAACAGCCGTTACAATTAGTAATCCGCTAAGGATAAGGCTTAATTTTGTTTTTTTCATGGTTTTAATTTTTTTGGTTTTGTAATTTAGATACGAATTTAGCAAAAGGTTTAATTCCGGCAAAAAAACATCATTTCGGGCAAAGCAAGAAATTCAGGTATAACACAAAAAGCCGCCCCTCTGCAGAGAGCGGCTTTTGTTATTTCGAGCGTAGCGAGAAACCTAAACTGATTACTCTAAACGTACTAAATATCTTGAAAAATAATTTTATCTTTAGAAATTTACTTCTAACATTAATTATGGGAGGTAATAAAAACAGTTCCATCAAATTAGGTGAGCAAAAGGATAGAAAAAATAGATCAATTAGATTCATTAAGAGCTTTTGCTGCATTTAGTGTAATTATTTTCCATTTTATTCGCGAATACAATTTAGGAAACTTTGCTTATGGATGGATAGGAGTGGATGTATTTTTTGTTATTTCCGGATACTTAATTACAGCTATATTATTAGAGCAAAAATTTATTATAAATAATAAGCTTTTAATTATTAAAAATTTTATAATAAAAAGAGCCCTTAGGTTATTCCCTGCATATTACTTATTTATTTCCTTTTTTTATTTCTTAATGTATGCATTTGGATTGTATGTATGGAACTCCGGTAATGGCGTATACTATTATACTTATACGCAGAATATATTGTTTTTTAAAGAAGGATTGAAAGGAGTTCAACTCAACCATGTTTGGACACTAGCAGTTGAAGAACAGTTTTATTTGTTTTGGCCTTGGCTGTTAATTTATATTTCGAACAAACGTTTAATTAATGGTTTACTAATTATCATCCCCTTAACGCTTCTTTTCAAATCATTTCTAAGTATTGAAGGCCTTAGAATGCTACCTATTTCTCATTTTGACACACTTGGCGGTGGCGCATTGGTTGCATTATTAATAAAGGAAAAAGGTCAGCAATTCTTTTTATTTCTGGATAGAATTAAACTAATTACAATATTATCTTCTCTAATACTATTAGCTATTAGTACATTATATAGTATATCCAATTTTTTTGTTGTCCTTTCAATATTCGTATTGTCAATAAGTTTATTAATAGGTTGTTATTATAGTTTTAATGGGGTTATTGGTCAAATACTCAATATTTCAAAATTAAAATACTTAGGAAAAATAAGTTATGGACTTTACTTATATCACAAACCTGTTCCATATTTAGTAAAACTCTTTATTAGTAAAACACATATTCAAATTAGTAATTATATTCTATTTATTTTATCAATTTTAATTACCATAATTATAGCTCACTTATCATACAACTTATTAGAAAAGCGTTTTTTGAAATTGAAAGATAAATTTGATTTGTAAATTCTAATAACTACACCCTTATGGGTAAGAGTAGTGCTATTACCATCATTTAAATTATTTTAAACAAAAAGCCGCCCCTTTGCAGAGAGCGGCTTTATTATTTTAAGTAAGAGAAATAACTAATTACTGCTGTTTCACCATCTTTTTGGTATCAATTACTTTACCATCTATAACAAGGGTATAGCTGTATATGCCATTGGTTAAATCATTAGCATATACATTTAGCTGCCCTGCGCCTTTGGTGGTAATATCAATAGCTTTTATCTGACGGCCTGTTGCATCATAAAACACCAGTTGTGCTACGTCTGCATTTTGTGGTATGTTGTAAGTAATGATTGTTTGCTCGGCAAATGGGTTAGGTACATTTTGGTTTAATACTACTGCATCTTTATCGCTTAGGTTAACAGCCATGCGGTTAGCAGATGTTGTATTTGCATTGGTAGCACCTGCAGCTATTAATTGTTTTAATTCATCAATTTGCTTTTGTTGTAGTTGTATAGCTTCATTTTGTTTTGCAAACTGGGCTTGCTGTTGTTGCATAGTTTCAGCTTGCTTCTCTAATTGCCCCTGTTGTTCTTTTATTGCCTCTAATAATACTGGCACCATGCCTTGGTAGTTAACAGCCATATATCCCTTAGTATCTTCTGTTACTAATTGAGGAAATACTTCTTTTAATTCCTGTGCTATTAAACCAATTTGCTGGTCTTTGCTAAAATTCTTGTCTTTAAACTCTTCTGTATTAAAATAATAAGTATAACCACTTAGTTTTTTTATTTTATCGTTTACATTTTCTAACTTGGTTATATCTCTTTTAAACCTTTTATCAGACCATGCAGAAGTTGATCCAGAGCATAAAACATTACCATTAACGGTCAATGCATAGGGTCCAGATCCAGAATTAATTTGTACATCACCTAGAAAATAACCCGCCCAATTAGTTGCTGCGCCTGTAACAGAAGCATATACTCCATAATTTACGCTTCCGGGAGTGTTTATTAAAAGTTGATCTCCATAATTAGTAGCTGCTGCATTAGTTCCGCCATTAATATCGGTTTGGTGACCAATATTTTGTGGAGAAGAAGAATTAAGTACATCTAAATTACCAGCTATACTTAAACTAATTCCATTAGCTGCATTACCATTAATACCTATATGACCCACAGCTCTTTGAGTTGAAGATTTGGCATTACCACCTACCCCAATAGCATTAGCCCCCCCGTTTGAAATACCACTACCCTCAACCCCAGTAGCAACCCCGGCACTATTATTAAAAGCCCTAGCTGCAAGTCCATTACTGGGACTTGATGAACTGGTTGTATTATAGAACAACCCAGCAGATTGTAAATTATCAGTAACAGAAGAAAACCTTGCTGTAATAGGTAAAACTGGTGAACAAGCAGTGGCTCCAAGAATTATTTGAGAAGTTGAAAGAGCAGGCATAGTAAAGTTTATGTTAAACCCTGCCATTGGTATTTCTCTGTTATTAAATAATGTGGCTGCTGCTGCACTGCCGCATAATCCACCCAATTGAACCGTAGTACCGGAAAGAGAGACCCCATCATTAGCACCGGTTAATGTACCGCCGCCGCCAGTATTATGGTCGGGCACTAAAATAACATTACCTGCTCCATCAACGCTTAATACTTTATTAGAAGGATTAGCCAGTGGAGTATTCGTGTTAATTAAATGAGTAAGCTTAAGTCCGCTACTGCCATTTATTGAACCAAAATAAGGGTCAGGAAAAGCACTTGTAATTTCTAATTGATTACTAGGTACAAATTGATTAACTCCTATTCTTCCATAATTTGGTGCCGGTATAGGTAGAATTGTTAATTGACTTTGTGCACTACCGCTTAAAGCTAAGCAGCCTAATGCAATTACTGTGATGAGCGATTTTGTCTTCATTTCATTTTTGTTTTATTTTTTTGCCTACTCACTTTACGGCTTTTCGGCATACTCCGTTTG
>PLYA01000059.1 GCA_003153315.1 Bacteroidota bacterium | reverse complement strand
TGATGATAACCCAAGTTATTACCGTGATAACTTGAGTTATTGTCACGAAAACCTGAGTTATCACTATTAAAACTGAAGTTATTGCCATGAAAACCATAGTTATCATCGTGATAATCTAAGTTATCGTGATGATAACTTAGATTATTATCACTATAACTTGAGTTATTGTTACAAAAACCTGAGTTTTTAAAACAATAATAACAAACCTGAGAAAGAGAAGTTACGGATTTATGACCTTACGGAAGGTTTTTTCTCCGGCAGTAGTAATTACAGAGATGATAAGCACATTGTTTCCGGTATTACCCAAAGGAATGTATGTTTTATTGGTTGAAACACCATCCTGATTGATATCGGTAACCACTTTTTCCCCTAATAGGTTTTGAACCGATATAACCGCGTTTGTTTTATCCTGATAATTAAACTGTACATAATACCCAACTGCATCTCTGCTTATCTGCATATTTTTTTCATTTGTCGCAAATGTTTTTATTCCTGTAGTATAAGAAGCTGAATCAACTGTAATTACCTGAGAATATATTGAGGTGTCTCCACATATTTGATTAACTGCTGTTAAGGTAACTATATAAACTCCTGCATTTGTATAAGCATGAGTGGTATTGGTATAAGTTGACTGAACTCCGTCTCCAAAATCCCATACATAAATAGTTGCACTGGTACTGTTGTTTGTAAAGGCAACAGTGGCGGTATCATTAACTAAGGTAACACTGGTTGAAGGCACACTATATAAAGCAGTTGGAGAAACGGTACCTTGCAATGCAAAATTAAGTGTACCATTGTTGCAAGAACCCGAAGTATTTATATCTACATGATAGCTACCTGCATTTACATTGTTTAAGGTATCTGCAGTAGCTTTATTTAACGTTGTTCTGATAATATTATTGGCTGTATCTTTCCAGTAGTAATTCCAAGGAGCTGAGCCTGTAGCATTTGCCACCATATAACCATTGGCTGAATTGGCACAGGTAGGATTTTGAAAACTACCTGAAACTGAAAGAGAATTATCAATGGTAATGTTTAATGAAAAACGAGCTACAGTTTCGGTATCATTCAATGTACAATTATAAGGACCTGTTCTTAAGTCCTGATCAACATTCAAATAATTATCATGCAATTTTATGCAAGCACCCGAAGGTAAATTTTGTAAATCAGTAGCTGTAATTTGATAACTGCCGGTTGTGCCGGTAATTGCTTTCACAGGAATACTTAGGTTTGAATTTAAAGCAGGTAGTCCGTTTATTGCATAAACCGTATCATTCCATATAGAAGTAATCCCTAAAAAACCAGGATCTACTCCTAATGAAAGCGCATCATACTCCATATCATAATTAGTAGTAGCGTTTGAGCTAAAATAAATTGCTGTTTCATTTTTCATACCAATACCACTGGCTGTGAGTCTGAATACCATAGGTGGTGCTGAGGTGCTTTGTGTTTGATTAGGATTTGATAATCTTAAAAGTTGTTGAGCACTTGCAGCCTTATAAGCTTCTTTGGCCGTTAATGTAGTGGCAGCACTTGCTTTTACATAAAAGCCTTGTCCTGCCGGGATAAGATTACCAATACCGCCCGAACCTACTGCCGGGCTGCTTACACCACCTGCATAAGAAGCATATCCATTCAAATCAGGATTATAGACATAAATAGCGTTTGCCACACTGGCATTTCCGGCACGTAAAGATGTCCAGTTAATTGGTGCAGGATAAGGATTTGCCAAAAGATTATAACCATGGTCGGTTGCATTTGTTCCTCCACCCGAATTTGTTAATGTAATGGTATATACAAAATTACCCTGATTAACCGGTCCGGTAGTATTTATCACAATATCACTGGTAGTGGTAGCTCCATTACCAAGATAAACCCAATAACCTTTTCCTATAGTTATAGGATCAGTAACGTTTGAAATACCTACATATCTTGGTAAAGCACCAAAAAGGCCACCGGCTGTTTCCAAATAAGAATCTACTGAAGTAAATGCAGAACCGTATTGAGCAGTACCATCGCCATCAGGACAGGTAGGGCAAGTAATGTAAAAAGTACTATTCCATTGAGAAAAGGTTGATCCTGTAACACCCGGTGTACCCATTAAAGTCCAACCAGTGTTGCCACCTGTTTCATAAGTTTGCACTGTTATATTTCCTGTAACACTTCCGCCAATAGGGCCTATCCATCCGCTTACAGTTGCAGAAGAAGCTACCAAAGTCAGATTTCCTGCACTGGCAAAAGTCCCTACGGTTGGTAAAAGTTCTCCTATTAGATTTAATGTGTTCCCTAAAGTAACGGTTCCTCCTGTTCTATTTAGTGTAAAATTTTTAAGTGAGTTGGTAGAAGAGTTTGTTTGAGTCATATACATAGAGTTAGTAATAGCTCCTCCGGCAGGAGTAGCAATACTGATGGATGAAGTAGAAGAACCAGTAAAACTTCCATTAGCAACCGATGTTGGAAAAACAACCGGGCCATTAAATGTTAGAGTTTGCCCATTTATACTTATAATACCACTTGTATGCGTAAATGTGCCTGATAAAGTTAAGCCTGTACCCATAGTTAATATTTGCCCAGGGCTGTTCATGGTAAAATTATTTAATGTTAAAGCACCTGCGGTAAAAAATAAATTATTGGTAATGCTTGTTGCAGCTATAGTTAAGTTAGAAGTAGCCGTTCCGGTAATAGTTCCGTTTGCAGATGCTGCCGGAAAAACAATCGTACCATTTAATATATACGATTGCCCAGCAGTTAATTTTATAATCCCGTTTGTTTGTGTAAAACTTCCTGACACAGTAAGTGATGTACCTAAGGTTAATGTTTTTCCGGGGCTGTTTAAAGTCAAATTATTAAGTGTTTGAGAACCCACCGTCATAAACAAACTATTGGTAATAGTTGTTGCTGATATTAAAAGATTTGAAGTAGGAGAACCTGTTGTTGTTCCATTTGCTGCTGTTGTTGCAAATATTGCAGTCCCAGTTAATGAAAGTGTGTTGCCATTAATATTCATGATACCTTTCGTTTGCGTATATGTTCCGGTAACAGTTAAATTACTTCCCAGTGTTAGAGTTACCCCTGCAGAATTTAAGGTTAAATTATTCAACGTTTGAGAACCACTTGTCATGTATAAATCATTAGTTATAGCGGTTGCTGTAATAGATAATTTAGATGTAGCAGATCCGGTAATGGTTCCGTTTGTTGAGGCTGTAGGAAATATAATGGTTCCACTAAGTGTAAGCGTATTTCCATTAATATCTAACATACCGTTTGTTTGAGTAAAAGTTCCGCTAACTGTAATATTTCCGCCAAGTGTTATACTTCCTAAAGCGGCACGGTTTAGAGTAAAATTATTTAAAGTTAAAGGCGGTGCGGAAGGAATAATTGTTCCAAAACTTCCTGTGCCGCCAATACTTAAGTTGGAACTAGCCCCCCCTTTAAATGTACCTGCTCCAGAAACGGTACCATTTAATATTAGTGTATAAGAGGTATTGGTATTAAGCTGAAACGCTACACCAGAATTAATGACCAGTAAATTTGATACAGTAGTACTTGCTGTATTTGCTAAAGTACGTGTTCCGGCACCACCTATAGTAAGGTTATAGTAATTTGTATTTATTATCTGACCTGTACCGCCATATACAACAGTACTTCCTGATGAAAGTACCCCCAAGGTTGGGTTTGTAGGATTGTTAATAGTTAAGGTACCATTATTCATAACATTAACAGTACCTATTACTCTGTCTGCTGCAGTAACAGGAATGGTAAAATTAATGGTTTGTGTTCCGTCTCCAACTTGTATAATAGAGCTTGCGCCATTTACCGTCCATCCTCCGTTAAGTGTGGGCGCGGCATTATTTACAATAATAAAGGTATCACCGGCGGTAGTAAAGTTTGCCGGATGCGGCAAAGCCGTTCCTGCTGCGTTTGACCACCACGTAGCCGTTGCATTTAAAAAACCTGCTGAACCGGAGTAAAATTTTGTTGAGTATGCACTTATAGCACATACAAATAACAATGAGCTGAAGAATATTTTTGTTTTCATATTTATCGTTTAAGTATTAATTAATTCAAACTCTACAAAAGTGAATAACTCAATAGCTGAATGTTTTACATGACTTCCAAAAAGAGCTACACTATTCATGTATTTTGTTTTCATTTTCTTACATATGTAAGATTTATACAATAAATGTAATATTAATTTAATGAATAAAAAAGCTTTATTAGCTAAAACTGCTCAGATTATAGATGAAAATATCTATATTGAACTCGAAAATATCATAGTATAAGTTTTTATGCAAAATAGTTTACTCAATTTAAGTTTAGACCACTGGGGGGTATTCCTGCTTTTTATTATCCCTGCCTTGTTGGACATCGGCATATTTGTATATGTATTCTTCTTTCTTCCATCTAATAAAATTAACAATGCGTTTTCTGCTTTTGTGCTTCTTTTGGGAATTGCTCAAGCCTTAGATGGACTTATGCGAATAAGCGCCTCGGCTGAAACAGCAATGGAATGGGCAAAAATTTCAGGAGCACCTTGGGTTTTTATGTTGCCTTTTCAAGTATTGTTTACATTGAGATATACCGGATGGAATAAAAAAATTCCCAATGCTTTGCTTTTGACTCTTTTATTTTTTCCGGCAATAATATTTGAATTATTTATAACTGCAGGGCTTGGTGAAGTAACCATAATAAAATCAGAAACATGGAACTGGATTCCAAACCCAAAGAATACCATAATTACAAATGTCCTTTATTTATGGATTGTTATAATATCATTTATTTCATTTATTCTTTACTGGTTATATTACATCAAAGTAAGAAAGGATAGCACCAAAAAAACTTTTTCACTATTAATAGCTGCAGGAAATACGGTTCCGTTTATAGTAGGAATTATGACAGAAGCAGTTTTTCCGATAGTTTTTAAAATTAATGATATTCCGCTTGCAACACCTGCTATAGCTGTTTTTTCTGTTTCAATACTTATTGCTATTACCAAATATAAAATACTTGAGTTTTCGCCCAAACATCAGTTAGATAATATACTTCAAACAATGAATGAAGGATTGGTAATTGTAAATTTAAAAGGAGAAATTATGTATGTAAATAACATGTTTTGTAAGGAAATGGGATATAAATTAAATGAACTGTTAGGAAAAATAGCACAAGGACTATTAATTAAAGAAGAGGAGGAAATAGAAAAACTTGAACAGGGGATTAAAGAAAGGATTGAAAAAAAATCAGGGCAATATGAAGTTTTGACGACAACCAAAACAGGTGAAAAAAAATGGATAATGCTAAACGCAACACCTTACCTTGATGAAAATGGAAATGTTATTGGTTCTCTTATAATTATTACAAATATTAATGAGTTGAAATCAGCTAATAAAGATTTGGAACTGTTTATTTATAAAGCATCGCATGATTTAAGAGGCCCGCTTGCTTCTATTTTAGGCTTATCAGGTTTGATAAAAAATGAAAAGGATAGCAAAGAAATAATGAAATACCTGGATATGATTGATGTATCGGCAAAAAAGCTGGATACTATTTTAGTTACCCTGATTAAGAGTATGAAAATAAGAGACGCTAAAAATCTTAACGAAGAGGTAAACATAGAAACCCTATTAAATGAAGTAATAGAAAGGTTTATCGGCTACGAGGGCTTTTCTCGTTTAGAAATTATAAAAAACATTTCGGTTAGGGGAGATATACTTTCCAGTAAACTTATTTTAGAAACAGTTTTTCAAAACATGATAGAGAATGCCATAAAATATCAGAACCCCGAAGTGGTAAATTCGTACTTAAAAGTAAACATTACTGAAACCGAAAAAAAAGTTGAGATAATTTTTGAGGATAATGGCATTGGAATAGACCCCGCAGCCATTCCTAAAATATTTGACATGTATTTTAGAGGTTCAAGCAAGGTAAAAGGTACCGGTTTAGGGCTATATTTAGTAAAAAATGGTATTGAGAAGCTGAACGGCACCATAAAAGTAGAAAGTGAGCAGGGCAAAGGCACTAAGTTTATAATATCGTTGCCGCAACAACTTTATAATCAAATAATGTAATAAAAAAATCCCGCCACTTTAGTAGCAGGATTTCTTTTATGAATGATGCCTGTTAATTGATTACTGTTACCTGATTACACCACCATCAAATTTATGGGTGTACTCGGAGCTTGTTGTCCGGTGCGGGTAATTACTATTACTCTAAAATAATACATCACACCCGGGGTTAATCCTGTTATGGTATGTTTTACCTGTTTTAGCGTTGCCGATGTTACCCAACTGGCAGGCACCAAAGGGGTAGTAGTGTATTGAAATATGTAACTACCATCGATAAAAGCTTTGCTTTTCACATTTACTGAACCGGTTAGCAAACCATGTAAAGCATTAAAATCATTCACCGTTTTTGGTGTATGAGATTTTATGCTAAAGCCGCTGCTTAAGGCAATTGTTTGGTTATTATTACTGATGTATTCTACTACCGCAGCCATTACCTTTAGCACACGCCTAACTTGGGTTTCGGCATCTCTTACGGCAGTGGTGGTAGATTTTACTCCTTTTATTTGATTAGTTACCGCCGTATTAAGCGCAGTTATAGCAGCACTAAGCACAGTTAGACCCGGATAAATACCTGTAAAGTTGGTATTTCCGGTAAGCGATGTTAAAATATGTCCGGCAAACACTGCCAAACGCGAGCCTCTTAGCCCGGCTATTTTTAATACTACTACTACTTTTAAGGTTGTCATGATATTTTGTTTAGTTGGTTAGGCTATATAACGCGCCATTATTACAGAAATTGCTTTTATTGTGTGAAGAATTGTTAAACTTCATACCCTATGATGAATGTATTATGCCCCGTGATGCACACATTATGCTCCATGATGAATGTATTATGCACCGTGAACGATTAATTATACTCCATGATGAATGCATTATGCCTCGTGAACGATTAATTATACTCCATGATGAATGCATTATGCCTCGTGAACGATTGACTATGCTCCGTGATGAATGTATTATGCGCCGTGAACGATTAATTATACTCCATGATGAATGTATTATGCCCCGTGAACGATTGATTATGCCCCATGATGAATGTATTATGCGCCGTGAATGATTGATTATGCCCCCATGATGCACACATTATACCTTATGATGTACACATTATGCCCCGATGTCAATATATTAGGTGGTAGATAACCTCTAATATTAAGATACTTTATCTATAAAACTTGCAAATTCTGCAGGAGTTTTGCCGCATTTCTTTTTAAATAAACGAGAAAAATACGAGTTATCCATATATCCCAATTGTTCTGCAACTTCCGAAACAGATAAATTGGCAAAAGCCAACAATCGTTTAGCCTCCAGCATTATTCTGTCTATAATTATATTTGAGGTGGTTTTGTTTAAACACTCTTTGCATATCCTGTTCAAATGCTTTTCACTCATAAACATCAAATTGGCATATTCGCTCGGAGATTTTATCTTTTTATAGTTTGCGTCAATCAAATCTTCCAGTTTATGCAGCTTAGTTAAATAGTTATGGTCTTGCTCGTTTATTTGTGCCTGCGGTAAGTATAATCTTGATAAATCAATATATAACTGTTCTATTAATACATGAATTCGTTGAAACTTCATCAAATAATTATTCCGGTATTCTTCCAAAATTTCTATAAATAAATCTTCTGTTTTTTGCAGCCATTCCTTATTCAATTTAATTAAGGGCGAGTTATGTATAGAGCAAAAGAAGGGGTAATCCTGTATTTTTTGGGAAGCAGTATATAAATTAAAAAAACTTTTGGTATGAAAAATAAAATACCCGTCTGCATCATCCGATAAAACAAAATCATGAACCTGCCCTGGCGAAATCATAAATATATATCCCGGCTTCACATCATATTTAATAAAATCAACCTTATGGGTACCCGAACCTTTACTACATAACACTGCACAAAAAAAATCATGTTTATTGGGTAATAAAATAAACTTATCATGCTTTAACTGGTTTCTAATGGTATTAGCATAAAAATCTGTTTCCTTGCCCAAGTAATTAAAGTTTGCTATGCTGTATATGGGAAGCGTCCTATTAGTCATAGTATATCATAGATGAAATGATTTATTACTTCGATAAAAAAAAGCCGCGTTCATTCAACAAATATACAAAATGTAACCACTATACACTATGTAAGCTTATAGTATAGTTTATAATAAATTATATAAACTTGCCTTTTTAAGCAAAAATGTCTGATTTGTGCTATAAGAAGTGTTTTTGTTTATTGTGTAAATGGGTATAACGGAAGAAATTTGTATGAAAAATGAAAACATGATAACAGACTCTTCATTTATATTTATTGATGATAATCCGGTTGACATTCTGATTCATAAAATTGTATTGGAAAGAAAGTTTAAGAACCCTTCTATTATTCATTTTAAAAATGCAAAAGAGGGTTTAAAACATATTAATGAAACCCATACAACAGAAACAAATAATAAAACCGTATTGCTGCTGGATTTGGATATGCCCTTAATGAATGGCTATGAATTTTTGGCACATTTTGATGCCTTAGATAAAAAAATAACCGACCAAATTAAAATTGTAGTGGTATCTGTTTCTAAAGATGAAGAGGAAATAAAAATGCTGAATGCCAATCCGTATGTGTATAAATTTATAGCTAAACCATTATCAGAGGAAAGCATATCAGCCATGATGAACAGCATTAATTAACCGTATAAAAAATAAAAATATATTTAAGTAATGATGGCTAAAAAGAAAGGAACTTGCCAACCTACTTGTTCAGCAGAAATGTGTAGGGGTATTCAAGATTTAATGGAGATTTTAAACGGGAAATGGAAAATACTTATCCTAATTAAATTATTTGAGAAACCATATACGTTTATGGAATTATCAAGAAAATTGAAAATCAGCCCGAGAATGCTAACCAGAGAATTACAGGATATGGAAATGAATGGATTAGTTACCCGAACTGTTTTACTTACTAAACCTAACACGGTTGAGTATGCAGTAACCAAAACAGGTATAAGTTTAAAAAAAGTGTTTACACACATGGGCAATTGGGGTATTTCTTATAGAGAAAAATGTTGTTGTGCAGGGTTTAATTAATGGGGAAACAATTACATAAAGTATGCTACTATACGTTAATAAACTAAGAGTTAAATGCTATAAGCCCTAAAAATTAACATTATAATAAGGCTAAATCTGTGCAATCTGTGGCAGATTTTTTTTGTAGTTTTTTATTTTACGCTTATATTGCCATTCTATACTAATAAATAGGGGGTTTTATTTATGGCAGCAGGTGGTATACAGAAATGGGAGATTGATTTTTTACAATCAATGAGTTTAAAAACCGACCCCTATGCAGAGCAAATTATTCAGGATATTATTACCGATAAAGGGTTTGCCGAATTAAAAAATTTATTTACCTCGCTTTCTAACGACCATGAGTTGGTAACCACAAGCTCTAATCTTCCACAATCGGTTATTAATTATTTTAATGCAGAAATGAGTTTGCCCGCCTGGGCAGACGAAACAAAAATTAATTTAGCGCAACAAGCGTACGCACGTTTTGCCCCACAAGTAGCTCTTGTACTTAATTTTAAAGCGCTGCCTCTTTGTTATGCTTGTAAAAATGGTGCAAAAGTTTTGGCTTCTACTGGGCGTTTAACCGAAACTGCCAATAAAGATGTTTCAAGAGCTGTGCGCCGTTTGTTTGAGACCTCACAAATGGTTATTAATGTGATGTCTCCCGGAGGTTTGTCTCCTCATGGCAAGGGATTAGTTACCATAAAAAAAGTAAGGCTCTATCATGCAGCAATTCGTACCTATTTAACGCATCCGATTAAGGGACATCCTGAATGGGATATAGTCAAATATGGCGCTCCTATTAATCAGGAAGAAATGGCGGGTACGTTAATGGCCTTTTCTGCCTTGGTAATTGATGGCTTAACCGAAATTGGTGCAAAACTTACGGATGAAGAGAAAGATGCGTACATACATTGCTGGAATGTTGTGGGGCATTTTATTGGCTTAGACCCTTCCTTATATCCAAATAGTTATCAGGATGGATGGAATTTGGGCATTGCTATTATTAATAAAAATAAAGATGAAAGTAAGGATGGTAAAGCATTAACCAAAACCCTGATTGACTTTTCCGCTATATTTTTTAGCGCAAACTTTATTGATAAATTATTTTTTGGGTCATTGCCGCAATACTTTTTAGAATACTTTATAAAAGATGTATCAAAAAAAATTAATACCAACCTCTTACAAGTATTAGGTGCCAATAAAAAATTAGGATTTATTAGTCGCTTAAAAGGAAAGATTTTTATAAAAATAATAACAATGGTAAGCAAAGAAGAAAACAGAGATGCTCTCGTAAGGAAATTGTTTACTAAACTTACTTCCAAATTTTTACAAGGTGTAATTGATCAGCACCTTAAAACATATAACACCGCATTTTATATACCCGCATCTTTAAAAGAAAGTTGGAACATGAACTAATTTATGGATGTAAACTACTGGATAAATACAAAAGATTACACCGCGCCTCAATTAGTTTGGAATGGTGTGGGTTGTTTATTTTGGGTAATTACGTATGCCGCTTTAGTAATAGAAATACGTAAAAGAAAATTTGTAGAAATGCCTTTTTTTATTGCAGCAGGTAATATTGCCTGGGAGTTTGTGTGGAGTGTTTTTTATCATCCTGATACCGGCAAGTTATATGCGTTATCGTATCAGGGCGCATTCTTATTGGATGTATTTATATTTTATAGTATTATAAAATATGGAAGTAAACAAATAGAAATACCTGAAATAAAGAAATATTTTACATGGATTGTCATCGGCCTTTTAATAATATGGTTACCGCTCAATTACTTTTATGTAGCACAAGGCTTAGATACTCCCATAGGAGGTAATTCAGGATATATCTTAAACCTTATCATATCACTTTTATATCCTATGTTATTGTTGCGAAACAATCCTGCTAATTTTTCTAGGGTAGTAGCGTGGAGTAAGTTTATCGGTACGGGTTGCATTACAGTATCTATGTTTTTAATCTACCCAAAAAACTATTTTGTTCAAACACTAGGAGCATCTTGTTTTGTTCTTGATTTATTTTATTCTATTCTACTTACCAAAAAGTTAACTAAACTAAATGGAAAGTCTGTTTTATGATAGCTAAGAAAAATATAGTACATTTTCAAAGCGAAGAATCTATCATAAAGACTATAAACCNNATTTGTTATGCCATAGCTGCTTCTGCCGCATTTGATATTATATTATACGTTTTTGTAGGGCTGTATTATTTATGCGGAATATTGTTTTTGGTGGGACTATTATTTTTGTGGTTTGTTTATCTCAACAAAACATCACGATACAAAATCTCACGTATAGCAATCATTATTACTACTAACCTTGGGGTTTTAGCCTTTTCAGTATTTCTTGGGTTTAGTTCAGGCGTGTTTTTCTTTTTATTTGCTGCACCTCATTTAATATACCTGCTTTATAATTTTAAGCAAAAGAAAAGCATTTACCTATGTATCCTGTCGTATATAATAACATTTATAATTATCTTTATTGTTCATCAATATCATTTAATAGAAGGTACAGCGCTATCTCCAAACACTAGTAACCTGATATATGTTCTTAATTTTTCTGTAAGTCTTATCCTTTCTTTTATATTAATTACATTTTTTGCCAATAATAACAATACAGTTAGTGAAATGTTAATTGCTGCGAATAAATCATTGCAGGAACATCAAATAAATTTAGAAAATGAAATTGAAGAGAAAACAAAAATAAACACAGAGCTCTCCAAAGCATTAAAACAAAAGGAAATTCTGCTGTCNNTTTTATGTAAAAGATGAAAAAGCTTCTGCCATTTTAAAAGAATCAAGAAACCGAATTAAATCTATTGCCGTATTGCACGAAAAATTTTATGAGAGTAAAGATTTAGAAATAATAGAAATACGTTCGTATATAGATGAACTGATTTATTTTATCAAACTATCCTTTTCAGATCAGCAAAAAGATATTAAAATACATACACAAATAGATAATATTGAGCTTTCAATGGCTAATGCGCTTCCTTTTTCGTTATTACTAAACGAGCTTATAACCAATTCCTATAAGCATGCTTTTAAAGATAAAAACAGTGGAAATATTTATATAACATTTATAAAATATCAAAACAAATTAATTTTAAAATTTAAAGATGACGGCTGCGGATTTGATTTATCTAAAGTAAATAAAGAAAATTCGATGGGAATGAATTTAATTGAAGCTTTTTCTAATCAGTTAAAAGCTGAAACAACTTGCGATTCAAGAAAAAATGAAGGCACAGAATTTAAATTACAATTTAGGCAAGAACTAATTAATGTTTAAGGAAATTGACTAATATACATACGCTAACCATTAAAAAATGTAACTTTAAAATTTAAATAGAATACAATGTTAAAAGTATTGATAGTAGAAGATGATTACATGCTTTGTTTGATAAACAAAAAGAGTGTAGAATTGATAGGTTATACAGTAATTGCTACTGCAACTAATGGAGCAGATGCCATTGAGGCAGTAAAAAAATATAATCCGGATGTGATATTGATGGATTTACGTTTAGAGGGAGATATGGATGGTATTGATGCCATGAATGAAATTGCTAAATTTTCTGATGCGCCTGTGATTTACCTTACCGGAAATTCGGATGAGATAAATAAGGCAAGAGCTGCCAAAACTAATGTACTTGCTTTTTGTATAAAGCCGGTTCACTTTGAAGAGTTAAAGACACTTTTTTTAAAAGTAAAACAGTAACTTCCCTATTAGCTTCAGGTTATTGAAGCTATCTCAAGTTTTAAGAAACTGAGAATATTTTTTTCAGTTGAATTTAAAAAATTAAATTGCTGTATAGCTTCTTGTATTTTATTTTTGGCAATTGTGGTTTTACTTTTACTCATAAGCAAGTTTAACACTTTCATAAACTGTAGCGCATTTTGGTAATCTGCCTTCTTGCCATCATTTATTTTCCGACTAAGGCTTTTTAAAAGCTCATCTGCCATTTCGCACTTATTTTGTTTTATATATAAATAAGCTAATGTTAGTTTTAACTCTATTTCAAAATGAAAGAAGTAATACAGAGTTATATCACTTATTAAACCAGATAAAATATCAATACTCTCTTTTGTATTTCCGCAATAAATGTTAATTATCGCTTTACTGAATTTTAAAGTTGATATGGTGTAAAAATCATACTTGTCAAAGTATAGCTCTTCATTTTTATTTTTTAATTTACTGGTTTTATTCAATCTACAAAGTAGTTGAGGTTTTGTGAGCAAAAATTTAAAAGATAAACAATAGTTGTTAGAAAGCAACCAAGAATTATTTTGTTCATTTATTATTTCAAAATATTTTTCTGCTTTTTTTAACTGGTTTATTTTAAAGTAATACTCTAACCAAAAATAATCTACAACTAATTTATAATATTTTAGTTGTTTATCATTAGTATAATT
>PLYA01000008.1 GCA_003153315.1 Bacteroidota bacterium | reverse complement strand
GCAATGGTTTGCATGTTCATGGTTACCAATAAAACCTTTGAACCCATGTTGGCAGCAGCAGCAGCAGCTTCGCAACCGGCATGGCCTGCACCAACAACAATTATATCGTAAGATGATTGCATTTAGAGGGAAGCAAAGGTAGTGCAAAAACAGGTAACATTTAGCAAGTAACCTATTACTCTAAAATGTTTAAACTTGCATCTGAATTAAACTGCATTCATGACCAATAACGATATACTTAAAAAACTGCGGGTAGCTCTTAAACTGAGAGACGACGATGTAATTGCCATACTTAAGTTGGTTGATTTTAATCTTTCTAAAAGCGAGCTGAATGCCTTATACCAAAAAGAAGATCATCCGAATTATAAAGAGTGTGGTGACCAAATACTGCGCAATTTTTTGAATGGTTTAATTATCCACATGCGCGGACCAAGCAACCGGCCTCCTGAAGAAAAAAACGAATAGTTTATTCTAATTATCCTTCTTTTTTGGAGGAGTAGTCTTTTGTTTAGGTGGCACAGTCATTACCCCCATAATCTTTGGTTCTTCCTTGGGCGGTGCGGCTACATCGCCCATTATGATTGCCTCTCCTTTTGTGGTTTGTTGATTGGTATTTGGGTTAGTACATTTTACCTTACCCATCTTAGTGCCTTTAGGCGGATTGGTTTGTTTTTTAGTGGTGTCTTTTTTAGGGTTTTTATCCGGATTATAAGAAACGCCGCCGTTTACCATGGGCGCGCCTTGTGCCATTCCATTGTTAGGAGAAAACAAGGTTAAACCAAGCGCCATAAAGAAAATTGCCGCAAACTTTTTAGTAATGTTCCAATACTGAAATTTAGAGATAAAATCATCTACGCTTAATTCCTGCAATTGTTCTTCTTTAAAGCGGGCACAAACCTTTTCGGTTCTTTCCTGCGCAAAGAAATTCTTAATCTGGTTAAGGCTTTTGTTGCTGAAATCAACAACATCTTTTGCGCAGCTTTTACAAAATGCACCTTGCGCGTTGGGTGTCATGGCGTCCCAATTCTCGTGGCAGGGTTCGTTAATGGTTATTTTCATAGCTTTTGTTTTAAGGTTTTATATTTAGATGCAGGTGCATAACAAATTCCATAAAAATATTTTTTAGGGGTTCTCCTTAAAGTTATCGTTTACAAATTCTTTTATTTTTTTGGCGGCTTTTATGGTGTGTTGTTGCATAAGCACAGTATCAGTTTTGGCACTTTGGCAATCTTTTATTAATTCTTCTTTTAATTTGTACCGGTATTTATAGTATTCTTCTTTCAAATCTTTATAATGGTAATCCGGGGCATCAAACTCCTTCACAAACTTATCTTCTTCTTTTATCAGGCTTTTAAAAAGACTTACATAATAGCGGTAATCAATAAGCTGTTGCTGCATATAACCTAAGCCTATCTTAATTCCAACAAGGGCATTAAACTTGTTGCTTGCTTCATCCCCTGTGCTAAAATTAGGTGTCCCGGTTGATGGCTGTGCTAAAAACATACTATATTGATTTTGGGCTCGCTCAATTCCGGCGGCAACAAAAATCTCATAATTAATTCGTTTAATGGAATTTGAAAACCCAACCGTAAATCCAAATGCATACGACTCGCTGGTTTTACTTAGCACACCCGAACCACCGCTAATGCCTATCATGCCACTTAAAGGTGATTTATAGGTTCTAACATTTGCAATAAAGCTGGTATTCTCAAAGAATTTATCTTTATACCCGTAAAGATAAACTGCCCCATATAATCCGAAATAAAAATATTTTCTTTTGCCGAAATACTGTTTAGGCGTTAACATAATTCCAACACCTTTATTATATGAATAGTCATTGTTTGTAAGACCAAGTTTTTGGGGTATCTTCGAAACAGGACTATTTGCATACACTCCTCCCAATTTTACTTCTACAGCAAAAAAAGAAGGTGATTTATATTCTGCACCCACACCCGCAAACCTTACTACATCGTAAAAAGCAAACAGGGTGTATTTATTATATACGTATGTATTCTTCTGCTTTACTAAAGAATCGTTTTGGGCAATGGCAACTAAACAAAGACAAAAGAGTAGAATGGTGGTTTTTAATTGCTTCATGTGCTGTTTGTCTTTGCATTAACGTTTGTACAAGCACTTTATTGTTTGTTTATATTCGTTTTGTAATACCTATCATTTTTTATCTAATTTCGCTTAAACTAAAACCAAAAAATCATGATTTTTAAACTGGCACTTCTTTTATCAATTAATTTAATAGCGCTGCTGTTCGCGGTATTTATTTACATTTATATAAAAGCAAAACAAGACAGGTTACCCAAGTGGTTTAGCTACCTAGGCTTGGGCGCTATAGGCGCTGTTGTTTTAATGAAAATAGTTATTGTGGTAATGGCAATTTGTTTGATATGTTGCAGACACCGTGGCGGCGAGAACAAAGAAAAACGCATGTTTATGATGATGCACGAAATGAGAATGCACCAAAGAGATGGTGAGCGCGAATGCG
Organism: Bacteroidota bacterium; assembly: GCA_003153315.1. Lineage (GTDB taxonomy): Bacteria > Bacteroidota > Bacteroidia > B-17B0 > Aurantibacillaceae > PALSA-968. The sequence continues at coordinate 105,747 of PLYA01000008.1, read as the reverse complement.
AAGGAGACGAAAGATGCAGCCGAGGTAAAATGGATTGTGATATGGAGTGCGAAGAGGCCTGCGAAGGTAAAGGCGAAATGAGCTGCCCTAAAGGAAAATGCGAAAGAGATACGGTTGTTCAAAAGGTTATAAAAAAATAAAACACAACTTTTAATTTAAAAAGAGACACCACCCAAATATTGGGTGGTGTTTTTGTTTTAGCTAAACGCCGGTAACAGTTATATCTGCTATATCGCTGTATTCTCCGGTTTCTTCATCATTATCGTAATAGATGGCTTTGTATTTCCACACGGCAGCCACACCAACTGCAGGCAAAGCAAAAATATCTAAGTAACTGTGTTTGGTAAATATACCCAGCAATGCATAGGTTCCGGTGCCTCGATCTACCAAAATTTTTATGGCATGCATGTGGTTCTTTTTCCAGGATAATAAAGGGTGGTTGTTTTTTAGTCTGCGTTTTAAAACAGGTTTCAAAATAGTTCTTGCAGTTAGAGGGCCGGCATGACTATCATCGGCACCAATAATTCCCAAATCAAGTCCCATCTCAGGTGTATAGGCACCGTTTACTTTTATACCCGTTACCGTTTTAGATACACGCCCAAAAATATCACCCTTAAGCGTAGCACTAAAAGTGGGCACCACCGGTGCTGCCGGAGGAACGGCAACAGGGGTTCCATCTTTATTACCACTTCGTAAGTGATTTTTCCACTCGGTTAGGTTATGTAAATACTCTTTCAGCGCTTTGTGAAAGTTGATGGTTTTTACATAATCGGCTGCATCGTTTACAATTTGCAGTAATTGTGCAGTTGTTATGCCTAATAAAGAGGCATAAATAGCCAGCTTGGCGCTAAAATTGTTTAGCCATACCATTTTCCCGTTATCATCTGCTGGCAGATAGGGTTGTTTTTTTTGTGTTTTCATCTTGTTTATTTTTATTGATTTATATTTATAATTGCTTTTTTTATTTCTCTCGTTATAGAATTTACTGTTTAAACTCCTTAGTTTACTTCCTGATTTCCTTAGTTTAGTGCATAAACTCCGCAGTTTAAATAGTACGGGCTGCATATAGCCCTTAAATTCCTTAGTTTATATACTAAATTCCGGAGTTTGAAGGCTAAACTCCTTGGTTTACTTCTTGCGCTCCGGAGTTTGCTTACTAAATTCCTTAGTTTATGCACCGCATATAGCTTTTAAGCATTAAACTCCGGGGTTGAAGCATTGATTTCCTTGGTTTATGCACTGATTTTTGGCGTTTAAGCAGTGCTTATTTATAGGTAAGCAACAAAATAGTTGGTTTGCTGTTTACTACAAGGAGTTGATGCTTACATTTTTTTCAAAGAACTTATATACGCTTAAACGCAATAAGTGCAGCAAAAGTTTCATAAATGTTGTAGGATTTATTAACTAAATAAAACCTCCGGTTGGTAAGTAAATACAGGGCTTTTTGTAAAAGATATTTGTATTTTATTATTTTATAGGGACGCGCATACGTTGAATGACAGGGGGCTTTTTGGGTTTATGTTTTGTATGTTTGTTAACATGAAAAAAATAATCTTTTCTATATCATTCTTAGTAATTCTACTGACTTCATGTAAAACTCGAAAATATCCTTGGGGGCTTACCCAATATAGTGGTGTAGTTGAGGATTGTAATGTCGACTCATTATCTTTCGGTAATGCAAATGTTATTCGACTAAACGGCACTAAGAAAAAAGTAAATATAAACTGCCCAAACAAGCCAGATTTTTATGCAATGTATCCAGACTTTTATCCATGGCCAATGACTGCTTTATTAGTATTTAAAAATAATGAGATTATATATACTTATAACCCAAGAAAAAATAATAAAGGAGTTGCTTTAAGTGTTGATGCCGGAAAACTTAATTATGATAAAAAGACAAATACCCTAACAATTACATCTAACAGATTTGAATGGACAGGTTCTTACAACATCAAATATATTGCTAAGGATAGCATTCTAATATTGACAAAAATAAATAAGTAGTGATAATCTACTGCACCTTAGCAAAACCACCTTTGTTTATTAAAATATAATATCATGGCAAAACTAAAGAACATACACCCGGGAGAAATTTTACAAGAAGAATTTTTAATTCCACTTGGCATAAGCGCATACAGGCTTTCTAAAGATATTGGTATTCCGCAAACAAGAATTTCGGAAATTGTAAAGACTAATCGCAGAATTACTGCCGATACTGCTTTAAGGCTATCCAAGTATTTTGGAAATTCAGCTAAATTCTGGCTCGGTTTACAAGATGATTTTGATATTGAGGAAGAACAACATCACAAACAAACAGAGTTAAAATCTATTAAGCATTACAATCTTAGCGCCGCTTAATCCTACTGCACCTTAGCAAAACCACCTTTGGCGTATTCTCCGCTGGTTAGTTTATCTTTAATAGCACTAAAAGCTTCTATGGTATATTTTACGTCATCCAGCGTATGCACCGCGGTTGGTATCAGGCGCAAAATAATTTGTCCTTTTGGTATAACGGGATAAACCACTATAGAGCAGAATATGTTATACTTTTCGCGCAGTTCAAAAGTCATGTTGGTGGCTTCATCTACCGTACCGTTTAGGTAAACAGGGGTAACGGGCGTATTGGTTTTACCAATATTAAAGCCGGCGTCTTTCAAGCCTTTTTGCAGGGCGTTGGTTATTTCCCACAGCTTGGTGCGGTATTCGGGGTGGTTGCGTATAAGTTCCAAACGTTTTAGCAAGCCTTCTACCAAAGCAATAGGTAGTGCCTTAGCAAATATTTGCGAGCGCATATTATAACGCAGGTAAGTTACCACCGCTTCATCTGCAGAAATAAAACCGCCAATAAGTGCAAAGCTTTTGGCAAAAGTGCCAAAGTAAATATCTATCCCATCCTGGCAACCCTGCTCCTCGCCGGTACCTGCACCGGTTTTACCCATAGTGCCTACACCATGTGCATCGTCTACAAACAAACGGAAATTATATTTACTCTTAAGCGCAACAATATCTTTTAATCTGCCTTGGTCGCCGCTCATGCCAAACACACCTTCGGTAATAACTAAGATAGCGCCTCCGGTTTCTTCAACCAATTTGGTAGCGCGTTGCAATTGTTTTTCGCAGCTTTCAATATCATTGTGCGGAAACACAAAACGTTTACCCATGTGCAAACGCATTCCATCTAATATACAAGCATGAGACTCGGCATCATATACAATAACATCGTGCCTATCAACCAAACAATCTATAGCACTTACCATAGCCTGGTAACCAAAGTTTACCAATATAGAATCTTGTTTTTTAGATAAAGCAGCCAGTTCTCTTTCCAGTTGTTCGTGCAGGTTGCTGTTTCCGCTCATCATACGCGCACCCATAGGTATGGCAAAACCATATTTAACTCCGGCTTCGGCATCTGCCTTGCGCACTTCGGGGTGGTTGGCAAGACCTAAGTAATTATTCAAACTCCAGTTTAAACGCTCTTTTCCACGAAAAACCATGCGTGGAGCAATATCTCCTTCTAATTTAGGGAAAGTAAAGTACCCGTGGCTCTCTTTAGAATACTGTCCGATGGAACCCATATTCTTTTTTATCTTCTCAAACAAGTCTTGCATAAAAAATAAGTATAATATTTATGAGGCAAAGTTAATAAACCCTGTTAAAAACCCGCTCATTTGTGTTGGGTATTTTGTTACAGATTTATAGTTATAAACAAACCATAAGCTAAAAACCCATAAGCTTTGTTATTAATTTAATGTAAATTTAATGTTAAATGTTTGTTAAGTTTTATAGGAGTCGTTTTTGTGTTCATAACCCCAATCGCATAAAAAAATCATCAGATAATATTAGAGGGTTAGTAACAAAAAAAGAGCTCATTTAAATTTGTCTTTTATTAACTAGGTGGTTTATTAACAATGTTTAATTTTGTAGTATAATACTTGCTTTTCAAGTACATAGCTTTAAAGTAAGTATTAATAACGCGTTAACATGTTTTTAATAGTGAGATTTGAAAGCCTTTTTAAAAACAGTTACTAACCAAACTAACAGCTATAATAATAATATAAATTTCTTTTAAAATAATATATAATGAGTAATGTGAGTAAAGGATTTGTGGATGAACAGGTTGACGTAACATTGGATATCTTTGCGGAGATTGAAATCCTAAAGAAACAGAAAAATGCAGTTATCCTCGCCCACTACTACCAAAACCCCGATATTCAGGATGTTGCCGACTACATTGGCGATAGTCTTGGGCTTGCACAGCAGGCGCAGCAAACCAATGCTGATATTATTTTGTTTGCCGGTGTGCATTTCATGGCCGAGACTGCTAAAATACTCAACCCTACCAAAAAGGTTTTAATTCCTGATATGAACGCCGGCTGCTCGCTGGCAGATTCTTGTCCGCCTGATAAGTTTGCAGCGTTTAAGCAACAGCATCCAAATCACCTGGTAATCTCTTACATTAACTGTACAGCAGAAATAAAAGCACTATCTGATATTATATGTACTTCCAGTAATGCGGTTAAAATAGTAGAGAGCTTACCAAAAGAGCAGCCTATTATTTTTGCACCTGATAAAAACTTAGGCGCTTACGTAAATAAAATTACCGGCAGAAATATGTTGTTGTGGGATGGAGCCTGCATGGTGCATGAGATATTTTCGTTAGAAAAAATTACTAAACTAAAAATACAGAACCCACAAGCACAACTGGTAGCACACCCTGAATGTGAAGCTGCTATATTAGATAAGGCAGATTTTATTGGCAGTACAACTGCTATATTAAACTATACCAAAACAAACCCTTGTAAAGAGTTTATAGTAGCTACAGAGACCGGTATTTTACATCAGATGATAAAGAATTCGCCAGAGAAAACATTTATTCCTGCACCACCTAATAACAGTTGTGCTTGTAATGATTGTCCGCACATGAAGTTAAATACCTTAGAGAAAATTTATCTTACTTTAAAATACGAACAACCAGAATTACTATTATCTGCAGACTTGATAGAAAAGGCTAAAAAGCCTATTTTACGAATGCTGTCTTTATCTTAAAATTAAAATTAAATTTGAACTGTGTATAAGCTAGTATTCGCGTCCATATTCTTTTTCCTTTCTGTTTTCATGTATTCTCAAAAAAGCGATACTACAGCTAAGAACGGATACAATATATTTTATTATGATAATGGTAAGAAATCATCTGAGGGTACTATGCGAAATGGTAAGGCAGATGGTTACTGGAAAAACTATTACAAAACAGGCATTCTAAAAAACGAAGGAAACCGTAAAGACTTTCAGTTAGACAGCATCTGGAAATTCTATAACGAAAAAGGTCAGCTTACAAAAACATTTAACTATTCTAAAGGTAAAAAGAACGGGTATATAGTTACTTATGATACTGCCGGTTTTGTAGCATCTAAGGAAAATTATGTAAGTGATATAAAACAGGACACTTCTTATATTTATTATAAAACTGGATTGGTAAAACAAAGTATACCGTTTAAAAACGGAAAAGCAGATGGTATTTCTTATATATACTCACCCGATACCCTCATAACAAATATTATTAAGTATAAAATGGGTTATATAGAAAAACAGGAAAAAATAAATCAAACAGATTCCAGTGGAAATAAGCAAGGCATCTGGAAGAAGTTTTATAAAAATGGAACACTTCAAAAAGAAGAACGCTTTAAAGATGGTACCATTGATGGTTATGTAAAGGAATATGATAAAAAAGGAAATTTAGATGACATAAAAAAATACTCCTTTGGTAAAGAAATAAAAGATGCGCCTGAACTTGCCAAACTGGATGTTTTTAAGGCATATTTTGATGATGGTGGTGTGCGTTATGAAGGTGGGTATATAAATGGTGTGCCAATGGGAACACATTTTAGATACCATCAATCTCGCAGATGCGATACCATTTCGGTGTATATAGATTCATTGGATAAAAACGTAAAACAATTTAGCTGTTATAATATTTCTGTACCTGATTCTGCTTTTAATTATCAGGATGGTTATTTAATAGAAAGAGGTCCTGTTGATTCTCTGCGTCGCAGACAAAAAGAGTGGGTAGAATATAATATTACGGGAGAGTTTCGTTCAAAAGGAACTTATGTAGATGATAAACGTATAGGCAGTTGGGAGTTCTTTTATCCCGATCAAAAACTGGAACAAAAAGGCAAGTATGATAAAAAGGGTCGTATGCAGGGTCCGTGGATTTGGTATTACAACAACGGAAACGTGTTGATGAAAGAGAATTATCAGAACGATAAATTAGAAAATAATTATGAAGAATATACCGAAGACGGAAAACTAATAACTAAAGGAGAATATTTAGATGGAGAAAAAGAAGGCCCCTGGTTTTATCAGATACTGAATTATAAAGAGCATGGAGTATATCACAATGGTATGCCTGATAGTGTTTGGAAAGCCTATTTCGTAAAAGAAAATAAGCTAAGATTTGAAGGTGCTTTTTTAAACGGAGAACCGGAAGGAAAACATACTTATTATTATGATAATGGAAAAGTTCAGGCGAGCGGTAAATATGTTGCCGGGCAAAAAGATGGTAACTGGAATTATTTTGATGAAAATGGTTTTTTAATATTGACTATTACTTATAGAAATGGAGAAGAAACCAAATGGGATGGAGTAGATGTACCGCCTTTGGAAGATAATTTAAAGGTCTTTCAGGATACAAAATCCGCAAGCCCTTCGGAGAAAGTAGAAAATAAAAAAGGAAAGTCGAAAAAAGAAAAATCAGTTGGTGATGAGTCTGGAGAAAAAAAATAGTACAGACATAAATAATTATAAGAATATAGTAGAGAATCTACCCGTACCTGTTATAATATATACACTTGAAGGAAAAATTTTATACTCAAACAAAAAAGCATTAGAGTTGATTGGAGTAAAAAAAAGTGAAATAGGGGGTATTAATATACACGATTTTGTTGCGCCGCAGTTTTTAAAAACGGTTAAAGAACGTAAAAAAAATTTGCTTCCCGGTGAAGAATTGCCACTTATAGAAATAGAGGCAAAGAACAAAAACGGTTCATCGTTTTTTGTGGAAATAAAAACATCATCTATTGTTTATAATGGTTTACATGCCTTCCAAACCATTATTACAGATACCACAATAAGCAAGCAATTACAAGAAGAAAAAATAAGAACACAACTTGTTAAAGAAACAAACGAACGTTTACAAAGGGAAATAGATCTTCGTAAGAAATCAGAAGAAAAAATATTATACACGCAATCGCAATTAACGGCCATTATTAATAATAGTACAGATATAGTCCTATCAATAGATAGGGACTATAATATTGTTAAGTTTAACAAACTATTAGCAGATTTGGTTAAAACTCGTTATGGTATTGAATTGCAGGAAGGACAACCCTTCCCTGTTCTTGAAACAATGGAGCCGGAACAAAGAGATAGTGTAAGAAAAATATATGAACATGTATTTTCTGAAGGACAAAATTTTGTTGCCGTAGAAATGTTTGCGGCATCTAAAGACAGAAAGTTTTATTTTGAAACAAACTATAACCCTATAAAACAAAATAACGAAATAGTAGGTATAGCTATTTTCTCCAGAGATGTTTCGGATAAAGTAGCTTCGGAAACAGAATTTAAAAGTGCGCTTAAAGAAAAAGAGGTTTTATTAAAAGAAGTACATCACCGGGTAAAAAATAATTTACAGGTAATATCTAGCATACTTAACTTACAGACATCGTATGTAAAAGATAAAGAAACCGCCGACCTATTAAAGGAATGTCAAAACCGGATTAAAACAATGGCTTATATACATGAGTCGCTTTATCAAACAAAAGATTTTTTACACATCAATTTTAGTGAGTATATTATAAATTTGGTAAAAAATCTTTTTTACTCATACGATGCTAATCAACAAAAAATCAAAACAATTTTTGACATTGACACAATATTTCTTAATTTAGATACCTCAATTCCTTGTGGATTGATTGTAAATGAACTTGTTTCAAATGCTCTTAAGTACGCTTTTACTGACAGTTCTATGGGATGTATTACAATTAAAATAAAAAAGACAAAAAAAGACAAAATAGAAATGGTTATAGCTGATAATGGGAAGGGCTTGCCGGACAACATTGATTACAAAAACACAGAGACACTAGGATTACAACTTGTTACTATATTAGCAGAACAAATAAGCGGAATAATAACATTAGATCGAACAAAAGGAACTACATTTAAAGTAATATTTTAAATATGTCAAACACCATTAACGTTCTTGTTGTAGAAGACGAAAACATTGTATCAAAAGATATTCAAAACAGCTTAAAAAAAATAGGCTATAATATTATTGGTTCTTGCAATAACGCCCAAGAAGCTATCGATATCGCAAGGGAATTACGTCCGGATATTGTCTTAATGGATATTATGCTTAAGGGTAATCTGACGGGTATTGCTGCTGCCGAACAAATAAAATTGCTAAATATTCCCGTTATATTTTTAACTGCATACGCTGATGAGGCAACTCTAGCAAAAGCTAAGGTAACGGAACCATATGGATATATTTTAAAACCATTTAAAGAGAAAGATTTAAATATTTCTATTGAGATGGCCATACATAGGCATAAAAAACTTACAGAATTAAAGAAGGAAAGAGATTTCTTATATTCATTGGTTGAAAATAAAGAAGCAGCGAAAGATGTCCTGTTTGTAAAATCAAATAGCAGATTGGTAAAAATAAACACAAAAGACATCTATTTTATAGAAGCGCTTAAAGACTATGTCGTAATAAATACAGAGCATACAAGATATACAATACACTCTACTATGAAGGATATTGAAAAGAAAGTTTCTCCCAGTGAATTTTTACGCGCACACCGTTCTTTTATCGTGCGAGTAGATAAAATTGTAGCAATAGAAAATCACAATCTTATTTTAGAAAAGGATAAAAAACAAATCCCCATAGGTGGTTCCTATAAAGATGAGCTTTTACAAAGGCTTAATATGATTTAAGCCTCATAATTACAACCAGCCGCCCATCTCTGTTTTAACCGTCTTTTTTCTTCCTTTACAATCTCTTGCTTTGCAGGAGATTGAAGACAAGACAATGCTTGTTAAAAGCAATCCGTAAATAATATAAAGAGCTGATATTTTCATTTTAGCTAATTAAACCTTAGCCAAAGCTCCTTTTAAGAAATCAATAACTTTTACTTCAGTAGGATCTATGCTTTTTAAATCAGCAAGATAGCAGCTAATCCAGTCGGTTAAATGAATTAAATAAAGTGACTGAACTAAAAGAGAATCTCCTTCGGCAAATATTTCAAAAACGGTATTGGTATATTTAGAGAAAATTTCTTTGTTTATCTCAAGTCGTTTAATATTTCGTTCATAATCAAAAGAAGTGCGTAAAATACAAACGGCAAAGCTTTTATTGCCCCCAGCCCAGCCCACCAATTCATTATGATTCATTTCGGGAATAACATGATGCCAGCAAAGCATTTTACTGTTTTCATTTATTTGCTGACGGAATCGTACCGCAAGCCCTTCAGTATTTCCTAAAGAATAAATAACAGGAATTTTATCATGTAATTTTTCTGCAAAGTATTTGGCTTTTTGTTTAATATCTTCCTCTTTCTCATTAAGTAATTTAATAGCCATCTCAACTTCTTTTTTATAATGCAAGTTGGCAATTTGTTTTTCTTCAAACACATGTAATAATTGCACTAAAGAGTATCCTATACAAGAGCGGGGAGGAAACCCTCCGGGAATAATAATGATTTCAAAATTATTTTGTTCGGCAATTTCTTTAACTTTTCCGCCACTGGTTATGCAAATAAACTGCGCTTTCTTTTGCATAGCCAATTGCATGGCACTAATAGTTTCTTCGGTGTTACCAGAATAGGAACAAACAATTACCAAAGTGTTTTCGTTTACAAAAGCGGGAATAAAATAGTCTTTACTGATAACTACAGGAATAGCGGCGGTTTTAATGGCTAGCTCGGCTACATTAGTTCCACCGATACCCGAACCACCCAAACCGGTAATTAAAACAACATCAATTTTTTTAGGCGAAGAAACCTTTGATTGTTGCGCAATGTTTAACGCTTCTTGTAATTGCTTAGAAAAATTAGTTACTAAGGTTTTCATATTATTCAAAATTATTTTGTTAATCTCTAAAGGATGTTTGTTTGCTAATAGGATTTGATTTTAATGGGTTTGCGCTTGATTCTTTATAAGCTTTACGATTACGATAAATATCTATCGCCATATATAATGCTTTACGAAACGAACCCGCGTCTGCTTTGTTTTTTCCGGCTATATCATAAGCAGTACCATGGTCGGGCGAAGTGCGTATAATGGGTAATCCGGTTGTAAAATTTACACCGTTATTAAACGACATGGCTTTAAAAGGAATTAATCCCTGATCGTGATACATAGCAAGTATAGCATCAAACTTTTTATACGTTTGTGCTCCAAAAAAACCATCGGCAGAATAAGGACCATAAACCAATATCTCTTCTTTTAATCTATCAATAGCGGGTTTAATAACCGTATCGTCTTCGGAGCCAATAACGCCACCATCCCCTGCGTGAGGGTTAAGTGATAAAACAGCAATACGCGGTTTTTGTATTCCGAAGTCTGTTTTAAGGGTTTTGTTTAAATGAATGATTTTATCCGCTATTTTATCTTGAGTAATAAGTGCGGTTACTTGTTGTAAAGGCACGTGGCCGGTAACCAATCCAATGCGCAAACCATCACTACACATCAACATCATAGCGCCTTTTTCAAAACCAAAATAAGAAGCTAAAAACTCACTGTGTCCGGGAAATTTGAATTGTTCGGATTGTATGTTCTTTTTATTGATAGGCGCAGTAACAATCACATCAACCATTCCTTGTTTAGCGGCTTCACAGGCTTTTTGCAAAGAGATGAGCGCGTATTTTCCTCCTTCGAGGGTTGATTTGCCAATTTCAAAAGGAACCTCTTCTTCATAACAAACAAATACATTTATTTTTTTGGTATGTATTTGTTTTAGGTCTCGAATAGCATTAAAATTTAACTCCTCCATACCCGTTACTTTGCGGTAATAGCTAAGTGTTTTTTGAGAGCTGAATAAAATGGGGGTGCAAATATCAACCAATTCTGGCTCTGCAAATGTTTTTAATATGATTTCTAAACCTATACCGTTTATATCACCCTGTGTTATTCCAACTTTTATTTTCTCTTCGCTCATTATAATTTTTTATGCAAAATGTATATCCAACAATTAATACATACCCACCAGTAAATTAATATCTTTAAACGGAAGGTTAAACGTTTCTGCCAAATATTGATTAGTTAGCACGCCGTTATAGAAATATACACCGTTGCGCAACCCGGTATCTTTTCGGATTAGACTTTCAAAACCACCCTCATCGCCTAATGACAAAAGTATTTGTAAAAACAAGTTGCTAAATGCATAGGATGCCGTGCGCGATACTCTGGATGCAATATTAGGCACACAATAATGTATTACGCCATGTTTTCTAAATACGGGTTTAGAATGGTTAGTTAATTCAGATGTTTCGCAGCAACCGCCCTGATCTATACTTACATCAATAATAACAGCGCCCACTTTCATTTCACTTACCATTGCTTCGGTAATAATAATGGGGGCTCTGCCTGTTTTAGAACGGATAGCCCCTATAACCACATCTGCTGATTTCAAATGCTTTGCCAATACTTTAGGTTGTATGATAGAAGTAAATATGCGTGTACCTAAAGAACTTTGTAAGCGCCTTAATCTGCTGGTAGAGCTATCAAACACTTTTACATATGCGCCTAAACCAATAGCGGCTCTTGCGGCAAATTCGCCAACAGTACCTGCGCCTATGATGACCACTTCGGTTGGAGAAATACCGGAGATACCCCCTAATATAGCGCCTACACCGTTGTGTGTGTTTGAAAGATATTCGGCCGCAATTAGTATAGATGCTCCGCCTGCGATTTCGCCCATGGCACGCACAAATGGAAAAATGCCGACTTCATCAGTAATCCAATCAACAGCAACAGCATTTATTTTCTTTTGCGATAATTTTTTTAAGAATTCTTCGGGGTGTGCAGTAAACTGCAGAGCAGAAAGTATGGTTTGTTTTTGTTGCATCAACTCTACTTCTTCCATCGTAGGCGGAGCAATCTTTACTATGGTATCTGCTTTATAAACTTCTTCGGCAGAGTAGGCAATCTCTGCACCGGCTTCACTATAATCGTTATCTAAAAAATTAGCGGCTTTACCTGCGTTGGTTTCTATAAGCACGCGGTGACCATGGTTTACCAATAAGGCAACAGCATCGGGCACTAAGGGCACCCTGTTTTCCTGATAAGCAATTTCGTTTGGAATGCCTATAAACAGCTTTCCTTTTTTACGTGCCACTTCAAGCATTTCTTCCTGTGGCATCATCACTCCTTTGGTGAGTGAGTATAAAGCTTCTTTTGAAATAACCATAGTTTAATTTTTATCTGCCATGATAGCGTGGCGCATTACAATCTAAATCTACCGAACCAATACCACTTTTAAATCTATAAATTACACCTACACGGGTTTCCCAAGTGCGGTTCCATAAAGTAACTTTGTTTTTATTATAAACAGAAAGAACATCGGGGTTGTAGTGTTCTTCTACAAATAAATTCCAATGCCCCTTCAAGTGAAACTCTGCGCCAATTCCCACATCCAGGCTACCAGTAATTCTTCTGGCATTGCCGGCAACATATGAATAAGCGGGTGTGCTTTTTAACATCGTATATTCTGCTCTTACACCAACCATAATATACGTTTTAAAACGAAAACCAAGATCTACCCAACGTTTTAAATAATTATTCCATTGTATGTTTCCATATTTATTGGTGGCTTTAGCTAATTGATTAGTGGCAGCATTTATTATTTCATCCCCTTCTACGGCACCCTTGTTGCAATAATCAAACTCGCTAACCCAACGCCAATCAGCACTTTTAAGCATTTCCAAATAAACACCCACACTCCAACTTTCTCTTTCGGTTGAATTATGAGAAGGAGGATAGGCGTGCAGAAAAGTAGGGTCATCTTTTAAATCTAAAGGATAACCGTTCTTATATCTGTCGCGTGAAGAGGTTTCTCCCGCAAAAACCCCAATACCCTGTAAGAAATTATATTGCGCGGAGCAGATTTGAGATATGAGACAAAGAGATATTAGAAAGACCGGAAAGGAAAATGATATATGAGCCTTGAGAAACCGCCTTATATCTAATGTCTTATATCTTGTGTCTTTTTGTTTTATCATATTGCTTATGCGCTTAGCGCCTCTACTTCTTTATTTACTTTTTTTATTAAACCCTGGAGAACTTTGCCTGGACCAACCTCTATAAATTGTGTAGCGCCATCGGTCAACATTTGTTCTATGGTTTGCGTCCAGCGCACAGATGCCGTTAATTGTGCAACTAGGTTCTTTTTAATTTCTAGGGGGTTGGTTACTGCTTTTGCATTTACGTTTTGATATACAGGACAAACAGGAGCATTAAACGTTGTTTGGTTTATGGCTTCTGCTAATTCGGTACGGGCGGGTTCCATTAAAGGAGAGTGAAACGCACCACCCACAGGTAAAACTAAAGCACGTTTAGCACCGGCGGCTTTCATTTTTTCGCAGGCAATTTCAATACCTTTTATACTGCCTGAAATTACCAGCTGCCCCGGGCAATTGTAGTTTGCCGGAACCACCACTTCCTCTGTAATGCTTGCACAAACCCCTTCCGCTACTTTATCATCTAAATTAAGTATGGCAGCCATAGTGCCTTTGTTTACCTCACAAGCATGTTGCATGGCTAAGGCGCGTTTGTATACCAGCTTGAGTGCATCTTCAAACGATAGGGTTTTGTTGGCTACCAAGGCAGAAAATTCTCCTAAAGAGTGCCCCGCAACCATGTCGGGCTTAAAATCGGGTAGGGTATGAGCCAACACAGCCGAGTGTAAAAATATGGCAGGTTGTGTAATTTTTGTTTGCCTAAGCTCTTCTTCGCTGCCACCAAACATCACATCGGTAATGCGGAAACCTAATATGCTGTTGGCTTTTTCAAACAGGTTCTTGGCTGATTTATTACTCTCATACAGCTCTTTGCCCATGCCTGAAAACTGAGAACCCTGTCCGGGAAATACGTATGCCTTCATACTTAAAATTTACAATTAAATAAGCTATGAAAGGTAGAGCTTTTTAATGAACCGCCAAAGCAAAAAATAAGAAATAATTAACAAAGTATTGCGAATTACTTTAGAATAAAAACGGACATATTTAGTAGTCTTTGTTTTCGGGTAAGCAAGTCCCGGGTTTAGGGATTCAAGTATAGAATTTCTATTAACGTTCCTATTTTTTGTGTAGGTATCCATTTAAGGCCTGTACTTTATGTTTTTATTTTATGGGTTAACAATCTATTTGTTATAGTAGGGTTAAAAAGCACATAGTGATGCAAAGGTAATTGCTCGCCGGAACCCCAAAAGCTACTTAAATCCTTCAAATACACCGAGTCCAAAAAGCGCAAAATCGTATTTAATGGGGTCTTTGGCGTCAAGTTGTTTTAAAAGGTGAGTTACTTCTTCTACTGCTTGCCAATCGTTTTGTTTTCGGATAAGCAAGCCAAGTTTGCGGCTAACATTGCCCGCGTGCAAATCTAAGGGCAAACATAGTTGGGCGGGGCTTATGTGTTTCCAAATGCCAAAATCTACCCCGGCTTTATCGTGGCGAACCATCCAACGCAAAAACATACAAAGTCTTTTGGCGCCGCTGTTTTTCAACGGGTTAGATACATGCTTTTGTGTACGCAAAGGGTGTTTAACGGCAAAAAACTCTTCTCTAAAATTAACCAATCCGTTTTTAATATTCTCGTCGGTGCGCTGTATGCCTTTAGTAAAAAGAATTTCTAAGCTGTTGTGTTTTTTATAGATATTTTGAAGTGATTGAATAAAGAACATGCAATCGATACCATTAAAGGTGCGATGCACAAAACCCGAGAAGCGTTTAATCTCTTTTGGCGTAGCCCCACTTATAAAACTATGGGGAGCAAAATCCATCCCTTGCATCAGTTTGTTGGCGTTCTTAATAATGCTTTGTCGGTTACCCCAGGCAATGGTGGCGGCAAAAAAGGCGGCAATTTCTATATCCTGTTTTTTAGTAAACAGGTGTGGAATAGAGATAGGGTCACTTTCAATAAACTTATTGTTGTTGTATAAAAAGCATTTCTCATCTAAGAATTCTTTTAGTAGCAATAAATCAACTTGCTTCATTTGCAGGGCAAATAATTAATCTGCCGTAATAAACATGTTGTGTGTTTTCTCATAACCGATGTTGGTAACGGGTCCGTGTCCCGAGTAAACCGTGGTTTCATCGGGTAAGGTATATAGTTTTGTTTTAATGCTTTTTTCTAAATCATTATAATTACTACCCGGTAAATCAGTCCTCCCAACGGTTCCTTTAAATAGTACATCGCCATTTACTATCAAATGATTTTCTTTAGAATAGAAAGCCACATGCCCAGGAGAGTGCCCCGGAACAAATAAAACTTTAAGTTTAGTGTTGCCAAAAATAAGCTCGTCTCCATCTGAAAGAAATTTATCGGGCATGGGAGACGGGTCGTAATTTATTTGATACATCTCGCAAACGCGCTCCTGAGCCTCTAAAGCAAACATATCATTTTTGTGCAGCATGGGTTTCAGTCCGTAAGTATCAAAAACAAATCGGTTGCCGGTAATATGGTCTATGTGTGCATGGGTACAAAGCAGCATCATAGGTTTAAGTTTTTTATCGGAGATATAATCTTTTAAAATCGCTTGCTCTTGAGAAGTGTAGCAACCGGCATCAATAATAACACATTCATTGGTTTCATCATGCAACACATAAGTGTTTTCACTAAAAGGGCTGAATGTAAAAAATTTAACAGTAAGCATTTTATTTTTTTAGGATGGCAAAAATACACATTTTAAAAGCAAGGCTATATACCTATCTTCTTATGGCAAAAAAGCGTAAATTTGTTGCCTTAGCAACCAATAAATAAAATGAAAAAAATTATAAATACCACCAAAGCACCTTCACCAATCGGACCATATAACCAAGCCGTTTTAGCTAACAACACCTTGTACATTTCAGGGCAAATAGCTTTGGATATGAATACCAACAAGCTTTATAAGTGCGGCATTAAAGAGGAAACCCGCCATGTGATGGATTACATGAAACACATTTTGGAAGAAGCGGGAATGGGTTTTGAAAACGTGGTTAAAACAACTATTTTCTTAAAAAACCTGAACGACTTTGTGCAAGTAAACGAAGCTTATAGCGCTTACTTTACCAAAGATTTTCCGGCACGGGCTACGGTAGAAGCATCGAGATTACCCAAAGATGCCAACGTAGAGATTTGCATGGAAGCTGTTAAGGGTTAATTTATAATTTATATACAGAATAACTGAACCTTGTTGCCGCGCTACTTTTTGCACCTTGCTTATAATGGAAAGAATTACCACGGTTGGCAATTTCAGCTTAATACACCTTTAACCATTCAACAAATATTGCAGGAGAGGCTAAGTTTATTGCTTCATGAAAAGATTACTTTAATTGGTTGCGGAAGAACCGATACCGGAGTACATGCTAAAGAATATTACGCACATTTTGATTGCGGAAAAGAAGATTTACTAAGCGATAAACATAATTGGCTTTTTAAGATGAATCATTGTGTACCTAAAGATATCTCTCTGATTAATATTTTGCCCGTACAAAATAATGCAAACGCAAGATTTAGTGCTACGGCGCGAATTTATAAATACTATATACACCAAGTGCCCAATCCGTTTGTAAATGATTTCTCTGCTTATATATACGGAGCTATTGATGTTGATTTAATGAATGAAGCCGCTGCAATTATTAGAGGCACAAAAGATTTTACCAGTTTTACTAAAGTAAATAACAATCACGCTAATTATATTTGCGATATAATGGAATGCAATTGGACAAGAGAAAACAATAGCATTATTTTTACCATTAAAGCCAATCGGTTTTTACGCAATATGGTACGCGCATTGGTTGGTACTATGTTAGATGTGGGTGCCAAAAAGATTAGTATAAATGATTTTGAGAAAATTGTACAATCTAAAAACCGAAACGAAGCGGGTGCTTCCATTACCGGAAAAGGGTTGCATTTAGAAAGTATAGAGTACCCGTCAACTATTTTCATGTAAGATATATTGAGCACAGAGAAAAAAAATAAACAAAGCTTTGATTGGAAATTACTCACGCGTATTTTCAGTTTTATAAAGCCCTATATGGGCAGGTTTTATATCGCTGTGTCTATTACCATTGTGCTCGCAGGCTTAACCATTGCCCGCCCTCTTTTAGTAAAGAAAATATTAGACGATTATGTTTCTACCAAAAATGTAGAAATGATAACTCTTTTTTCGGGAATACTTTTATCCTCTCTTCTATTGGAAGCTTTCTTGCAATTAAGCAACACCATAATAACGGCAACCATTGGCCAAAGCATTATTAAAGACCTTCGCACAAAGCTGTTTAAACACATCCTTTCTTTTAAGAATTCTTATTTTGATACTACACCTATAGGAACTTTAGTAACCCGTTCCGTATCTGATGTAGAGGCTTTGGCAGATGTATTCTCTCAGGGCTTTATTGTTATTATGGGCGATATGCTTAGTTTGCTGGTGTTTTTAGTTTCTATGTTTTTAGTCAGCTGGCAATTAACCTTAGTTGTTTTAATTACCATTCCTTTGTTATTTATTGCCACCAAGTTTTTTCAGCGGGGAGTAAAAAGTACCTTCAATCAGGTGCGTAATGCGGTGGCCGCTTTAAATAATTTTGTGCAAGAACACATACAGGGTATGCAAGTGGTGCAATTGTTTAATCGTCAGCAAAAAGAGTATGAAAAATTTGTTGCTATTAATGAGCAACACAAAGCTGCCAATATAAAATCAATCTGGTATTATTCTATTTTCTTTCCGATTGTGGAAATACTATCTTCTTTAGCCATTGCGCTTATTATATTTTATAGTGGTTTTGGTTCTAAGTATTTTAATGTTACTGCAGGAGATATTACGTTTTTTATTATGCTTACAGGTATGATGTTCAGGCCCATACGTATGCTGGCAGACAGAATAAATACTTTACAAATGGGAATGGTCTCCGCAGAGCGCGTATTTAAATTATTGGATACAAATGAAAAGATTAACAACACGGGAAATCTTATACAACATCTAAACGGACAAGTAGAATTTAAGAACGTTTGGTTTGCTTACAACACAGAAAATTACGTATTAAAAGATGTGTCCTTTACCGTAAACCCTGGAGACACCATTGCTTTGGTTGGGGCAACTGGTTCTGGTAAATCAACCATTATGAATTTAATGGGCAGGTATTATGAGATTAATAAAGGAGAGGTTTTGTTTGATAATATTCCACAGAACAATTTTGATGTAGATTTTCTTCGTTCACAAATAGCGGTAGTGTTGCAGGATGTTTTTCTTTTTTCAGATTCTATTAAAAACAATATCTCTTTATACAATAAAGCTATTGCTGATAATGAGATTATAGAAGCTGCCAAATACATTGGTGCGCATGATTTTATTATGCAACTGCCCGATGGCTATGATTTTAATGTAAGAGAACGCGGAAGTATGTTGTCCACTGGTCAGCGACAAATGATAGCGTTTTTAAGAGCCTATGTACACAAACCTTCTATTTTAGTTTTAGATGAAGCAACATCATCTATAGATACCGAAACAGAACAATTGATACAATCTGCTACTGAAAAAATAACAAAAGGCCGCACTTCTTTTATTATTGCTCACAGGTTAGCTACTATACAAAATGCTACCTGTATAATGATTATAGAAAACGGAAAGATTATAGAAACAGGTACCCTGCAAGAGCTTTTAAGGAAAAACGGACATTTTAAGAGTCTTTATGAGCATCAGTTCTCAGAAATAGAAATTTAACACATATTAGATTTTTTACTTAGTTTTGATTTGTAAAACAACATTTGCTTTTCATGCTAAAGAACATTTTTCTTCTTCTTTTTATTTTTAGCTGGGGATTTTCTAAAGCTCAAATCAATAATACATTAAAAACAGAGCTGCAAAAATCATTAAGCGAAAGCGAAAAGAAGCTTTTAATGGAAGCTGATAGGCATTACAGAAATCAAGAGTATATGTTTTCCCTTAATCTCTATGATTCCTTAGCAAAAGCGCACCCCGACAATTTATATTTAAAATATTTACTTGGAACATGCGAATGTTACGATGCTTTTTACTTTGCTAAAGCCGAGGAAAACATTAAAGCTGCAGAACCCATAAGAAACAAATTACCCGACTATGATTTTTATTTAGGAAAAGTGTATGAAAACAATGATAAATATGCCGATGCCATTAAACAGTTTGAATTATACCTCACAAATAATTTGCCTGATACTATCAAAGGGATTGTTAATCGTCAGATAGAAATATGTAAAAACTCTGCCGACCAAATAGCCAAAGGAACCATAGCTACCATTACTAATATAGGCCCCCCTATAAATACTGCGGCATCTGAATATGCGCCTGTTTTACCGGGCAATGAAAGTTTTATGGTTTTTGCCTATCGTGGCCCAAAATCAAAAGGAGGTAAACAACTATTACCGGGTAAAGCAAGTGATAAAGGGGAGTATTTTGAGGATGTGTTTATTTCACAAAAGAAAGACTCTACAAAATGGGGTGAGCCTAAATCTATTAGTCCCTTAATTAATACAACAGGAAATGATGCCCCGTTATATTTAAGTCATGATGGACAAAGCCTTTATATTTTCAGAAACGTTGCTTTGGGTAGCGGTGATATTTTTGTTAGTTATTTAAAAGGAACAGAATGGAGTGCGCCGGAAAAAATGAAGGGCATTAATTCTAATTATTGGGAAGGAAGCATTTGTTTTTCTCCGGATGAGAAATTTGTTTACTTTTCCAGCGAACGCCCTAATGGGTTAGGAGGAAGGGATATTTGGTTTGCCCAACGTTTACCGGATGGTAGCTATGGGAGTGTTAAAAATTTAGGCCCAACCATAAATACTCCTTTTGATGAAGACGCTCCATTTATTACGGCAGATGGCAAAACCATGTTCTTTAGTTCCACCGGGCATAATTCTACCGGAGGTTATGATATATTTAGGTCTGATTTTAAAAACGGGAAATGGGGTACACCATATAATATTGGGAGACCCATTAACACCAATCAGGATGATAAATATTATTGGGCATCTGCCGACGGGCAACGCGGATATTATTCTTCTGAAAGAAAAGGGGGCTATGGATTGCAGGATATTTATTTGGTGACACCCAGTATTTTTGGAAAACCAAGTGCACTGGTAGTGCTTAGTGGTATTGTTTATTTTGATGATAAACCTGTTGAAGCTGAAATAAGAATAAAATCAAAGCATGGAAGAAAAGATTTTTTGGGTACTTTTTCTTCAAACTCGGCAACAGGAGAATATTTACTTAACATTCCTTCAGGGAATGAGTTTGAATTAAAATACACATACAAAGGGATGAGTGTTGTAGAAAACATATCTACAGTAACACTGGATTCATTCGCCACACTTAGAGCAGATGCTAACTTATATTCGGAAGACTTTATAAAGAACACTAAAATAGATACCATACAAACAAAAGCAGATATCGGCACCTTAAATTATAACGAGTTCCTGGCTAAATACGGAGATCTTACGGCAGATAGTATTACATTTAAAGTACAAGTGGGGGCTTATCGTTTAATAGATAATTTTGATTTTACGAAGTTACTACAGCTACCCCCGGTAAGAAGACAAATATATGACGATGGCATTACGCGTTTTACCTTAGGAGAATATAAAACACTAAAGCAAGCCGATGTTATGTGTAAGCAAGCCAAGAAAATAGCCATAAAAGATGCCTTTGTAATTGCTTTGTATAAGAACAAACGAATTCCTTTTGAAGAACTAATCAAAGGAAATTACTTTAAAAGGCAATAGGCGTGTTGGCAATATTTTGATGAAGTTTAAAGTAAAGAAATTCCATAAACTTAATGTAAACGAGCTATACGATTTATTGCATTTGCGTCAGCAAATTTTTGTGGTAGAACAAAACTGTATTTATTTAGATGCCGATGGTGTAGATAAAGCGTGTTTGCATTTGCTGGGTTTGGTAAACAAAGAAATTGTGGGTTATGCACGTATTATACCTGCAGGACTTATTTACAAAACGCCGTCTATAGGCAGGGTTGTGGTTGAAGAAAAGCATCGCGGAAAAGGATATGCACATAAACTAATGGATAAAGCTATTAAAGTTGCTGTAGAAGAATTAGGGGCAAAAAAAATTAGCATCTCTGCACAGCTATATTTAAAAGAATTTTACGAAAGTATAGGTTTTAATGTTTCGGGAGATGTTTATTTAGATTGCGATTTACCTCATCTTAAAATGATAAAGACGATCAGCTAAACACTTAGTATGATTCTAAAAGTAGTGCCTTTGCCTATTTCAGAGTGTTTTACAAATACTTTTCCGTTGTGGTAGTTTTCTATAATACGTTTGCATAATGATAAGCCCATGCCCCAACCCCTTTGTTTGGTAGTATAACCGGGCTCAAACACCGCTTTCAATTTGTTTTTTGCAATGCCTTTTCCGCTATCGGTAATATCTATGGTTAATTTATGGTTTTGGTTTTGAACAGTAACCGTAATTGTTCCTTTGCCATCCATAGCATCTATGGCATTCTTACAAATATTTTCTATTACCCATTCAAACAAAGGCACACATATAAGCGCATCGGTGCTTGCAAGAGTTCCTTCTCTTTTTAATATAAAGTTTATGTTCTTAGATGAACGTTGTTTTAAATAATCTAATGCGTGTTCAAGCGTGGTAAAAACATTTTCGGTAGTTAATGTAGGTTGCGAACCAATTTTAGAAAACCTGTCGGTAATGGTTTGCAAGCGCACCACATCTCTGTTCATTTCATTTACAACAGAAGGGTCTAAAGTGGTTTCTTTTAAATATTCTATCCACGCCATGAGTGAGGATAGGGGAGTGCCCAACTGATGCGCGGTTTCTTTACTCATGCCCACAAACAATAAATTCTGTTCTGAGTTGCGGGCGGTGCTAAACAAAGTATAAGCAATTAATAAAAACAAAGTAATGATTAATAATTGTATGTAGGGATAGTAGCGCAACTGCTTAAGTGTATAAGATTCTTCATAAAAAATATAATTTTTAATACCGCCGCCAAGATTTATTTCAATAGGAGGGGAGCTTTGTTTCATGCTTTGCAAAGTAGCGGCAAGCTTTGTGGGATTATCCAATACCCGAGAATCTATTTTACCGGAGGCAAGCACGTTTTGTTGTGTGCTATCAGTATAAAGAACGGGTACCGAAGCACTGTTTATGGTAACTTCTGAAATGAAAGATTCTATCAAACTATCAAACACCAGTTTTATCTGGTAGAACACCTGCGAGTTCTTGTAATAGAGATAATTTTTTTTGCCCGGGGCGTATTCAATTTCAATGGGCTTATACAGGCTTTTCATTTCAGTAAGTTGTGCGGCTAAATAAACGGGGTCTTTTTCTTTGGTAGAATCCAGATTTCGCGAGCTTACAATCTTACCATCGTTTGCCGTTAAAATAACAGGTACGGTAGTATTATCCTGCAATACGCGTAGTGAGAAACCAAGGTCGGCAACATCTTTAGTAAGTTCTTTGGTGGCTTCGGCATAAAGCTCTGCCTTTTTTCGCTCTTCGGTTTTTATTTTGGTAAACAGTTCGTTGGTGGTTTTAACCAGGTTGGCTTTTTTTTGCACTGCACCAGCCCATAGTTTAACCTTCTCTTTTTCTTCTATAGATATTTTTTGTACTATTTGCTGCGAGTACCAAAGCGATGCCAGCACAATAAGCATGGCCCCTGCGGCAAGCCACCATTTCCAACGTTGCTTTTTTTGGTAAATACTCATTAATTACCGCGAAGATAAAGATTATCCCTCATTGCCAAGGAGTAACGACCGAAGCCATCTTTTTATTGTGTATGCATAAAGACTATTGCTAACGTTCCCACGCTAAACACAGAACGGCTTTAGAAGTGTTTTGTGTCGGCTGGGAATGTGATAATAAATATACGAAATGTTTTGATTTACCACTTCGCCGCCATTGGGTATTGCTTGCTGTTACAGCTGGCGCACTTGTCGAGTTGTGGAATTAAATATCCGTCACGCTTGTGTTTTGCAATTACTGGTTGAGGCATGATTAAAGTCATGTGTTAAACTAAGATTGGTCATATATATATCAAATAGAATGAAGGAGATTTGTCTCATTCAAGAATGTAATAAATAAAAGTCAAAATAATAAATTAACTAAAAAACAAAAAAATGGAAACAAAACTAAACATTAAAGGAAATTGGGATGAGTTGAAAGGAAAGCTCAAACAAAAATATGCAAAATTAACTGATGATGATTTACTTTTCATAGAAGGAAAAGAAAATGAATTATTAGGCAGGCTTGAAAAAAAACTTGGGCAGACTAAGGACGAAATACGCAATGTGATTGAAAAATTATAATTAAAACATTCTCCTTAAGCAAGTGGATTAACACTTTATAATATATACAATGAAAAATACAGATAAAAATAGCAAGAATCAGGAAGTGAAAAAATCTTCAAATTCAGCAGACAAAACAAAACCTGATAAGGGTGCAGATAAAACTGGAACAGATGCAGATGCTGATAAAACCAAAAACAAAAGCACTGAAAAAGAGCAGAGTGAAAACAAATTCGATAAACCGAAGCGCGAAGTTGATCCCGATAGGACTGGAATAGATACAGATGCTGATTCAACTTCAAAAGAAAAATAATCTAAACAATAACTTTAACAAATAAAAATTATGGGAAACTTACTTTATGTTATAGCGGTAATATTAGTCATTGCTTGGGCGATTGGATTCATTGGATTCCACGTCGGAGGAATAATACACATTCTATTAGTAATAGCACTTATTTCAGTTATTCTAAGAGTTATTCAAGGGAGAAAACCGCTTTAACAGTTAGGGTTTTTCTGTCATTGCATTGCGGCTAACGTTCCCAGGGTTTGCGTTGGCGGGTTTTGAAACCGCGATGTGTCAACCGTGAGAACGGATAAATAAAAGTACAAAATATTTCGTTACCGTGTCAGCCCGCTAACGCGAAACCCTGTGTTAGTAGTATGGTGGCGTACACGGTTTAGCTTATGTTTAAATGTCCGCAAGTAGAATCGTTCTTATTAGCACAATTTTTATATGACAATTCCGTTCATTAGCAATGAAAAAGCTTTTCATTTTTTTTGTCATGTCAATTATTTGCCTTGATGTTTGGTCTCAAGGTAAATTAAAAACTCAATGTAAATTTGGGTTTAAATTAGGTTCAGGAGCGCAAAC
This sequence comes from Bacteroidota bacterium, assembly GCA_003153315.1. Taxonomy (GTDB): domain Bacteria; phylum Bacteroidota; class Bacteroidia; order B-17B0; family Aurantibacillaceae; genus PALSA-968. The sequence goes on along the minus strand of PLYA01000008.1, from coordinate 81,320 downwards.
TATTACAGGCTGTGCCATAAAAACTAAACCAAGAATTGCTTTCATGGGTGGAATGTGGGTTCAGATAAAAATCAGTAAAAGTTGGACTATGCAGGCTGAACTAACTAACATTGGCAAAGGAACTGGGCTAGGCCTTGATCAACGCAAGTATGGCGATTATTGGCTGAATCTAAATTACTTTGAAGTCCCAATGCTCTTTCAATATAATAAGCAAAATGTTTACTTTGAATTTGGTCCAAGTTTAGCAGCATTAATCAATTCTGGAGAATATTCAAGAGGAGGAGCGCTTCCGCTTCCGTACCAAACAGACCTTTATCCCATTAGTAATAAAGACTTTTCTTTCAATCTAGGTACTGGTTACGTATTTAACGAAAAATGGCGTGTAGGATTGCGATTGACCCACTCACTACTTCCTGTTCGAAAACAATTACCTGAACCTTCTCATCCAGTTTACAATAGAGGTATTATCCTTGCTGTTAGCCGTCAAATAAGCTTAAAAGCGTCAAGAACCAAGCACTCGGAAGAAATAGAGTAAAATTGTCTGTAAGTGTTTTTTTGCGCTTAGGTCGATACGTTTTGTGAGTTATACGTTTTGGTCGACCAGGTTTAGTGAGGTCAACATGATGCAATAATTTTAATAAGTAGGTGTCGCCGTAAACTGTTATAAAATTGAACTTTGATGTCAAAGAGAGATTTGTGGATCTTAGTCCGCCACTTACTACTAACTCCCTTATAGGACTAACTTTTTTATCCTTATCCTGCTGTTTTAGCAAGATATGGTTAGGTTTTGCCCTTTTAGATGAACAAATATACCAAAAACCATCCAATCTCAAGCACTTGCAAACCATTTGTAAGGGCTTACAAACAATTAAAGTTTTTTAAAAGGCAATTTCTTAACACTTCCTTAACATACATAACAATTTCTTAAAGATAAGTTAACCTTAATTTAAGATTGCCTAATCTATTCGTATTTAAATTTGCAAGGTGAAAAAATTTACTTCTTATTACCCCTCACACAATCACCCTAAAAGCTATGCTTATGGGGTAAATAATATAAAAAAAGCAATTTTAAGGGTTTCAGGTCATGGCTTTATACTTTCGGGTCACGACTTTATAACTTCCGGTCACGACCTAATTGTTTCCGGTCATATTGAGAAATATTCCGGTCAAGACTTTATACCTTCCGGTCAAGACCTAATTGTTTCCAGTCATGACTGGAATATTCTAGGTCATGTTATAAATGCTTCCGGTCATGACCTTAATCCTTCCTTTTGTAGTCTAAACTCAAAATATAAACTAATCTAAAACTTAAAAACATGCCAAACAGAGGTTATTTTCCCTCAAAACTAGCTGATTTAAATGCGCAGTTTGATACCGATATGACTTTTTTAAACCTTCCGGCAGTGGGCACAACCCCATCTACGGCTACGCGTTTAAGTGTTTCGGCAGCAAATTTATCGGCAGCCAACAAGCTGTACACCAACCCCACGCCGGTGGCGCCGCAAACTACCCCCAATGATTTGGGCTGGAAAGAGTTGTGGGTGCTGCGCAGCAACCACGCTACCAAAACCAAAGTAATAACCGATTTGATACAGATAAGAAAAGAGCAGTTAGAGGCGGTTTTGCGCACCATATTTAATGATATTCCGGCCTCGGCACTAACCGCGGCAGACCGCACCACTATCAATAAACATGAGCGCAGCAGCAGTCATACGCCTTCTCCAACCCCTATAAACGCGCCGCTAATAGCGTTGGTAGAGCAGGGGCATTTGTATGCCATTATTTCTATTACCGACCCCGCCCACCCGCATACACAGGCAAAGCCCGCAGGTGTAGGCTCTACCGAGTTAGAGGGTGCGTTTCAGTCTCGCGCAGATATTGTTACTGCTGCTACCGCCCGCACGGTTGGCCCGGCAACGGGTACCACGCCTACTCCCGCTTCATCAACTTCGTTTCCGCAGGAAGCCGATTTTCATCACATTGCCAACACAGGCAAGTTTTTATACAAAACACATTTTACTTCCGACCAGGTAGGTGGGACAGAAATTATAAGAGGTCGCTATTTAAACACCCGCCATGAATATGGCACCTGGAGTGCAGAAATTACCATAACCGTTTCGTAAAACAGGCAACAGGTAACAGGCCATATTTTCAGGTAACATTAATCCTCCTCTATATATATTAGAGGGGGATTTTTGTTAACGTAAAGATAATATTGCGGGATAATATGTTTGTTTTATATTTACCTAAACTTTAAAAAAATAATTATGAAATCAATTACATTAAAAACCTTGGCAACAGGTATAGTTGCTGCAACACTTTTATTTACAGGGTGTAAAAAAGCAACAAACGGAACTAACGGAGCTACAGGCCCACAAGGTCCTGCAGGTGTAGTGCCTACATCAACCGATGGTTTTATTAAAGGTACAGTTACAGGTAATCGCAGAGATGGAACTGCTTTTACCGAAACATTTAATTACACCAGCTATTGGGGTGGCCCTGCTGGTACTTTAGATAGTATGAGCGCTTCTATGGGTGGTGGGTTTTCTTTTAACCTTAACCGCTCAACCGATATTTTTCAAACTAGTTCTGCAAGTATTAACATTTATACGCCATCACTAACAAACTTTGCCGGTGCTTTTGGTAGTCTTAATTTTACATACACGCAATCTATAGGAACAAACAAGGAGTTTCAGTTTAGCATTGGTAACGGAAGTAGTGCTACTGCGGTTCTAACAAACGTTGCTTACAACAAATCTACCGGACAGCTTACAGGTAATTATACCGCAACCAGTCCTGCTGGTTCAGGTGGTTCGGGCAATAACAATACCGGCAATGCCGCTACTATTACCGGAAGTTTCCAATCTACTATTACGCAACTATATTATCATAATGAACACGTTGTTTCTAACAACAAGTTTTAATATTTACGTTTAATAAAAATAAAACCTTCCCGCTTTAGTGGGAAGGTTTTTTTAGTTTAGTCCCCTTCCTTCTTTCTAAATAAAGGGTAGAAACAAAAAATTATCTTTGCCCCCATGTTGTTTGCAAATGTGGCTGCGCCCAAGGCATTAAAAAATCGCTTGTTAGAAATGGCTTCTACCAAACGCATTGCCCATGCCCTGCTTTTTTTAGGTACGGATGGGGGTGCACAACTACCCTTATCCATTGCTTTTGCACAATATTTGTTTTGCCACAACCCCACACCTCAAGATAGTTGTGGTATTTGTCCTTCTTGTTTGCAAATAAGTAAACTGGCTCACCCCGATTTAAATTTGGTTTTCCCCATAGCTCTTAGCAAAGATGTTCGTTTTAGTGATCATTTAGTTGCAGAGTTTAGAGAAGCGTTTTTAGCCTTTCCGTACCTAAACTTAAACGATTGGTTTAACACCATTGATGCCGAAAACAAACAACCCATTATTGCTAAGGATGAAAGCATTGAAATACTGCGCAAACTAAGCTATACCAGCTATGAAGGGCGGGGAAAAGTAATGCTGATTTGGATGCCCGAAAAAATGAACAGCGATGCGGCAAACAAAATATTAAAGATACTGGAAGAACCACCCGAAGACACCTTTTTCTTTCTGGTATCAAGTACAGCAGATGCCTTGCTGCCAACCATTATATCGCGTACACAATTAATAAAAGTAGCCGCACCCACTTCAACAGAAATAGCCGCGGTACTTACTTCAGCTTTTAATTTATCGCAAGGGCATGCGCAACAGGTGGCAGAGTTAAGTCAAAATAACCCGCGCGAAGCTTTTTTACTGGCTGATGAGAATATAGCTTCTACCGAAAACTTTGTTTTGTTTCAAACCTTTATGCGTTGTTGTTTACGTTTTGATGCCTTTAAAATTTCGGCATGGGTAGATGAGTTTGCACGCCTGGGCAGAGAAAAACAAAAGCAATTTATGGTGTATGCTTTGCACACTTTTAGAAATTGTATCTTAATGAAACATATGCCACAAGCGGTTTTAGGAACCGATGAGGAAAAAGAGTTTCTGCAAAAATTTCATCCTTATATAAACACGCAAAACCAAGAAGGGTTGACAGAAGAATTTAATAAAGCATTCTATCATATTGAACGAAACGTGAGCGCAAAAATTTTATTTATGGATGTGTCTTTAAAAACAAACGAGCTGCTTAATAAAAAATAATTATTTTTACGCAACTAAATTTATAATTATGGGAAAAGGAGATCAACGTTCTAAACGCGGAAAAATTCACATCGGTAGCCATGGAGTTACCCGTTTACGTAAAAAGAAAGCAGTAAAAAAGGCTGTAGGTGCAAACACAACAGCTAAAAAGAAAGCAGCGCCTAAAAAGGCTGCCAAGAAAGCCGCTAAGTAATTTTTAATTACAAAAGAATAAGAATGCCGCTTTAATCATTGCGGCATTTTTTAATTACTTGGTTTTATTTTGTAGTTTGGCTGTGGTAAATGTTTTTAAAAGGAATCATATTAGGTTGTATTAGTTTTCTTGCGGTAAGTATAGCTGCGCAAACAACAACATTTACGATTAATGCAGGCCCCTACCAAAAAATTTGCCCCGGTACTAAAGTTGTTTTAGGCGGAAACCCCACTGCGCAAGGAGGAGGAGGGGGATACCAATACATGTGGCATCCGGGAAAATCTCTAAATGACTCTTCTATTGCAAACCCCACGGCTTCTCCAACCATAACCACTACTTACACCGTTTCTGTAACAGATTCTGCCAGAGCCACCAAATCAGCCACCGTTACTATTTACGTATATACATATTATGCTTCTGTCAAACCACAGGATACAACAATAAAAGAAGGGCAAACAATTACTTTGCACGCACAGGCCCCCGGAGATTCTATAGTCTATTGGTCGCCCACCGCAAGCATATATAACCAAAGCACCTTAAACCCGGATGTTTTTCCTTCAAGCACTATTCAGTACACGGTAGCGATTGTGTTTCCACATGGTTGTACATTTTATGAAACCGTTATAGTTAATGTAATACCAAACTCGGAATTATATTTTTATAACAGCTTTACCCCTAATGGAGATGGTGCTAACGATTTTTTTTACATAGGGAACATTAGTCAATATCCAAATAATACACTTGATATTTACAACAGGTATGGGCAAAAAATTTTTAGCGAAACGGGTTATAATAATGATTGGGCGGGCAATTATTTGGGAACCGAATTACCTTGCGGAACATACTTTTATATATTAGATACGCATGATAAGCCAGGAAAGTTTAGGGGAGAGGTAAGTATCATCAGGTAATAATATTTTTGTTGTTCCGCTAATCTGCACTACCTTTATAGTATGGAAGAGATAATAAATAAAGTTGCACAAAGTGGTATCGTAACCATAAACTTGGAAGAGTTTTATGATGAAACGCCCCGTGTTTTATTTGACATAAAACCCCTGCTTTTCCAGGAACTTATTTTAAAAGAGAAAGATTTCAGGGCCTATATTAAAACCCACGACTGGAGTATTTATAAGAATAAATATGTTGCGCTAACCTGCTCGGTAGATGCTATTGTGCCTACTTGGGCTTATATGTTACTAACCATAAGTTTACAGCCTTTTGCAAAGAAGGTTGTTTTCGGAAATTTAGAAACATTGGAAACTATTTTGTTTCACGAAAAAATAAATACACTTGATACAACACCTTATAAAGATGCACGCATTGTAATAAAAGGATGTGGCAATAAACCTGTGCCTATTGCTGCTTATGTGGCACTTACCGAAAAAATAAAACCTGTTGCCAAGAGTATCATGTATGGCGAGCCCTGCAGTACGGTGCCCCTATACAAACAACCCGCACAACATTAAATGCGTATAGATATTATCACAATTCATCCTGATTTACTGGAAAGTCCTTTTAAACACAGCATATTAAAACGTGCTGCACAAAAAGGTTTAGTAGAGGTAAATTTAATTAACCTGCGCGATTACAGCACAAACAAACAAAAACAAGTAGATGATTATACTTTTGGTGGTGGTGCCGGTATGGTAATGATGATTGAGCCTATTGCTGCCTGCATAAATCATTTAAAGAGTGAAAGAACCTATGATGAAATAATTTATACTTCACCCGACGGAGAACTCTTGCAACAAAAAACCTGCAATCATTTCTCTACACTTAAAAACATTATTGTGTTGTGCGGACACTATAAAGGTATTGATGAGCGTGTGCGCGAATACCTGATTACGAAAGAAATTTCTATAGGAGATTATGTGCTTAGCGGAGGCGAACTGGCTGCTGCCGTAATGTGCGATAGTATCATTCGTTTGTTGCCCGGAGTATTAAATGACGAGACTTCTGCACTTACCGATTCTTTTCAGGATGATTTATTAGCACCACCTGTTTATACCAGACCACAAGAGTTTAACGGGTGGAAAGTTCCGGATATTTTAATGAGTGGGCACACCGCAGAAATAGAAAAATGGCGACACGAGCGAAGCCTTGAAAGAACTCAACAACGCAGACCGGATTTGTTTAAGAAAACTAATTAGTGGGTAAAACTGCGCAGACAAAAGTAAGCTATATAACCTACCGCTATTCCAATACCACCTCCAAGCATAGATTGGCGCCTTCTTTTGGCGCGAGCCTCCCGTTCGTATCCTAAAATATACACATCGTGTTTTAAATTTTCAGGATTAGAAACAGTATTATGTTTAATACGGACCTTAGGAATTCCAACTGTGGAGAAAAAGGCCAAAGGTAAAACCGGCCCTAAAAAAACCCCTATATCAGCTACAAGGCCTGATGCACCGCCAGCCATTCCAAAAACTATACCCCCGAAAAAAGAACCCCAAGGTTTAAACCCTTTTTTAGCATCACGCTCGCCCTGCATAAAAAGCCACATTTCATCTCTGGTGTACCAGTTCTTAATAGAGTCTTGCTCGTAATAATAAAATAAGGTTCCCTTGCCATATTTAATGGCAAACAAACGTTCATTCTCAATGCTTATTTTCTTATTTGTGTTTTCAGGGTCGTTGATAAGTATAGAGGCTGAGTTTGTATCAAGTACAGAAGAAACAATAATTCTTCCATTCATTAAATAGAGAGTGTCTAATGAACCTGTTTGAGAAAAAGAAATGAAAGAAATAAAAAGAGAAAGAATAAAAAAATGAAACCTCATCCTAAGAAATAATTAAACGACTAATCTGCACGGAAATACTCGTCCTGGTCCTTTTCGTAAAAGAAACTTAAAGCCATATACTTCTTAATATAGGCTTTTAAATCTGCGGAGGTGGTAAATTTTTCGTCAATGTTTTCTGTTACCGGAATTAAAGTTGTTTTAGCCCCGCTGGTTGATTGTTCTATTTTATATAAATAATACAATTTAGTTGAAGAACTTTCATCAGATATATTTATAAATTTAACCCCATCAATTACAGATAAAAAACCGTTATAAACTGTTGGGGCATCGCTAGGGTTTTTACTCTTTTTCTCGAACTTATAATTAAAGTCATCTTTCTTGGTAACATTATAATAGTAATCACTGGAGTTCTTTGTTTCCCATTTGCCAAGTAGCTTATCGTCAATCTTCACATTTGCCTGATCAATAGGTACATCACTGCCATAAGGACAAGCTGTTAGTAATAACATTAATCCTGCAAATACTATAAATTGTAACGCCAATTTTTTCATATATAGTTGTTTTATTTTTGGTGAATATACAAAGATTATTTAACCTAAGTTGTATGATATAATTCAGCTTGGAAGCAGCCCTTTATTTTACTAATTTTGCATCTCTAAATTCTTTCCATGACTGATAAATTTGTAAACCGCCATAACGGTCCGCGTGCTTTTGAAGTAAACGAAATGCTTACTAAAATTGGTGTTTCTTCTGTTGATGAATTAATCAACCAAACTGTCCCTGAGAAAATACGTTTAAAGAAGTCGTTGAAAGTTGACGCGGCTATGACCGAGTTTCAATACAGCAAACACCTGCGTGCGCTATCTAAAAAGAATAAGGTGTTTCGTAGTTATATGGGTTTGGGATATTACAATACTATTGTACCCGCAGTTGTGCAGCGCAATGTGCTGGAAAACCCAGGTTGGTACACCGCTTATACACCTTATCAGGCAGAGATTTCGCAAGGGCGTTTAGAGGCTTTGCTAAACTTCCAGACTATGGTGATGGATTTAACCGCTATGCCTATTTCCAATGCGTCTTTATTAGACGAGGCTACCGCTGCTGCCGAAGCCATGTTTATGTTTCATAACAACCGAAGCAAGAACAAACACACTTCGGAAAAGTTTTTTGTTTCGAATACCTGTTTCCCGCAAACCATTGATGTAGTTAAAACACGAGCCGTACCCGTTGGAATTGAAGTGGTTGTGGGCGATGCAAACACCGTTAATTTTGATGATTCTTTTTTCGGGGCATTAATTCAATATCCTGATATTAACGGAGAAGTAAACAATTATAAAAACTTTGTTGCTACCGCACATAGCAAAGAGATACAGGTTTGTGTAGCAACCGATTTATTAGCCCTTGCATTATTAACCCCTCCGGGTGAGTGGGGTGCAGATTGTGTGGTTGGTAACTCCCAACGCTTTGGTGTGCCGCTTGGTTATGGTGGCCCACACGCTGCGTTTTTTGCTTGCAAGGAAGATTACAAGCGTTTGCTTCCCGGAAGAATAATCGGAGTAAGTGTGGATGCAGAAGGAAACTCGGCATTGCGCATGGCTTTGCAAACACGCGAGCAACACATTAAACGCGAAAGAGCTACTTCTAATATCTGTACTGCACAAGCTCTGTTAGCTATTATGGCAAGCATGTATGCTGTATATCATGGGGCAGATGGAATTAAATCTATTGCAGAACAGGTACATTCTAACACGGTTGCGATTGCAGAAGAACTGAAGAATTTAGGTTATACTATCAAAACAAAATTGTTCTTCGATACAATTGTTGTTGAATGCGATGCCGCAAAGATTCGTGCTATTGCAGAAGCTAACGAAATTAATTTCCATTATATAGATACTAATCATGTTGGTATTTCTTTAGATCAGACAGCGGAAGCCAATGATGTGATTGATGTAATAAAAGTTTTTGTGAAAGCATCGGGTAAAGAGCATGCCACATTTAATCTTCATCATGCAAACATAATCAGCGCTTCGTTTGCTAACCGTACTTCAAAATACTTAACGCATCCTACCTTCAATTCATACCACAGCGAAACTGAAATGATGCGCTACATCAAGCGTTTAGAGAATAAAGATTTATCGCTTGTGCATTCTATGATTTCTTTAGGTTCTTGTACCATGAAGCTGAACGCTGTTTCTGAATTGTTACCTATTACCTGGCCTGAGTTTGCCAACATACATCCGTTTGTGCCTGTTGAACAAGCCAAAGGCTATCAGCAAATTATAAAAGAACTTACTAAAGATTTGAGCAACATCACGGGCTTCGCTTCTATGAGCATGCAACCTAACAGTGGCGCGCAGGGTGAGTACGCCGGACTAATGGTTATCCGTGCTTATCATATTGCAAATGGAAATCCGCATCGCAACGTGGTGCTTATTCCTTCTTCGGCACATGGTACCAATCCTGCATCTGCTGCGTTGGCAGGTATGACGATAGTAATCGTTAAGTGCGATAACAAAGGAAATATTGATGTTGCCGATTTACAAGCTAAAGCTGAGCAATATAAAGACACGCTTAGTTGCCTGATGGTTACCTATCCTTCTACGCATGGCGTGTATGAAGAGAGCATTAAAAAGATTACCAAAATAATTCATGATAACGGCGGGCAGGTTTATATGGATGGCGCCAATATGAATGCACAGGTTGGATTAACTTCTCCCGGCAATATTGGAGCAGATGTTTGTCATTTGAATTTGCACAAAACCTTTGCCATTCCGCATGGCGGGGGCGGTCCTGGTATGGGGCCTATTGGTGTAGCAAAACATTTGGTAGATTTTCTTCCTTCGCATTCCGTTATTAAAACAGGTGGCTCTAAAGCAATCAGTGCGGTATCGGCTGCTCCTTATGGAAGCTCGTTAATACTTTTAATTTCTTATGGCTACATTAAAATGCTGGGTGCAGATGGGTTAACAGAAGCAACCCGAACCGCCATACTAAATGCTAACTATATGAAAGAGGTTTTGAAAGACCACTATCCTACCCTATATACCAACAAGAATGGGCGTTGTGCACACGAAATGATTTTAGATTGCGCCGCACTTAAACGCGATGCCGGTGTTGAAGTGGGTGATATAGCCAAACGTTTGATGGATTATGGTTTCCATGCGCCAACGGTTTCTTTTCCGGTGCATGATACCCTGATGGTTGAGCCAACTGAAAGCGAAAGCAAAGCAGAGCTTGACCGCTTTTGTGAAGCCATGATTTCTATCAGAAAAGAGATACAGGAAATTGCTGACGGACATTCTGATAAAACAGATAATGTGCTGAAGAACGCGCCACACACAGCCAAACTGGTTATAAGCGATAGTTGGAACAAAGCTTATAACCGTGAGAAAGCCGCTTACCCATTGAAGTGGGTTAAAACAAATAAATTCTGGCCAAGCGTTGCCCGTGTAGATAATGCCTTTGGCGACAGAAACTTAGTTTGCTCTTGTTTGCCCATAGAGGCTTATATGGAAGTGAAGCCTGAGCTGGTTTAATATTCTATTCTTTCTCTTAAAAAGAGAACACCGCACCTGCCGAAATATTTATCATACCAATTGACATGTGTACAAGGGTAGTGGAAGTCGTCGTCGTATTCGTATTCAGATTAGTGGTAGGCGATAAAACCTGAAAAATACTGGAAGTAGTTTCTACAAAATGTATCGTATTACTTGGATATTTCATGTTTGAACCAGAGTATGCCGCATGCAAGGTTATCCCAAAGTGATTGCCGAGCATATACTTAGCGCCCACAACCCCACTATATCCAAATGCTGTTCCTGGTTTATATTTTAAATCATAGGAAATATTGGTAGAAGCAAAACTTCCAAAAGAAGCCGAATAACTACTGGAAAGCTCAGGATAGTGAGAGGTCATTAACCCCACTAAAGCACGTGCCTCTATAAAAAACTTCTTTCCTATAGGAATAGAAATATAAGGCCCCGCCAAGTATTGCCCCACATAATGTGATCCGGAAGGAGTAATAGCTGTACCCAAACTGCTTGTAGCACCATTGTATGAATTGATGTTGCCACCAACCATAACCATTGCACCAATAATTTTATAAACGTTATATCCAATTGTGGCGTTAAAGTGAATGCCTGTTTGTGCGGAGCCGGTGATATGAGTAGAATCAGAGCCTTTTCCGGTATTACTGTAATCTTGTAAAGGAATAGTGGTTCCTGCCGCTATACCAATGCTGAATTTATTGCCATCACCGCCACCTTCGGGTATCAGGGGCAAAGCTTTTTTAATAGGGTTATTGTCATCAGGGTTGCCGGCAACAGTAGTTAAAGCAACACAGCTTGCCAGTATAGCAGAAAATACAAAAGCTTTTTTCATGGTATTGTTTTTAATTAATAAAGCAGTACAAATATAGAATTTCCGCTTTAAAACAATATCCCCACGCTTTACTAATCTTGCGTAATTAAGGCTAAAAAGGCGGGGGATTTTTATTTATGTTTGTATACATGAATAAATCGAAGACAATACTTGTATTTTTAATTATAGGATTAGCTTCTTGTAAGAAGAATTATACCTGTATGTATACAACCACTTACATAAGTATAAATACAAGCGGTCAGGGGAGTACATCTACTACATCACAAACAAAAACTACAACTATAAACAACACAAAGTCGGTTGCAACCAAGGAGTGTACCGATCAAAACCAAACCAATACAAATCCTAATATTACCTGTTTCATTAATTAATTTGTAGCATGACCATCCAACAAGCTCAGCAAAAAATAGACAAGTGGATAAAAACCCACGGGGTTCGTTATTTTAATGAGCTTACCAACATGGCCATCTTAACCGAAGAGGTAGGGGAGGTGGCACGTATTATGGCTCGCCGTTACGGAGAGCAATCAGAAAAAGAAAGCGATAAACACAAAAAGTTAGACGAAGAACTTGCCGATGTGTTGTTTGTGTTGATGTGCATTGCTAACCAAACAGGTATTGATTTGGATAAAGCTTTGGAAGAAAACCTGCAAAAGAAAACCAACAGAGATGCTGAAAGACATAAAAACAACGATAAACTAAAATAAGATTATGAAACTATATACAGTAAACAGCGGGTATTTTAAGTTGGATGGGGGCGCTATGTTTGGCGTAGTACCAAAATCAGTTTGGAACAGAAGCAACCCTGCCGATGAAAACAATATGTGCAACTGGGCCATGCGTTGTCTGTTAGTTGAAACCGATAACCGCCTGATATTAATTGATAACGGACTGGGCGATAAGCAAAACGAAAAGTTCTTTGCTTATTACTATTTGCATGGCGATGATTCTTTAGAGAAATCGTTTGCCAAACACGGCTTTACTTTTAATGATGTAACGGATGTGTTTCTTACCCATTTGCATTTCGACCACTGTGGAGGCAGTATTAAGTGGACTGATTCATCTAAAACAAAACTGGAACCCGTGTTTAAGAACGCTAAATACTGGAGTAACACCAAGCATTGGGATTGGGCAACAAACCCTAACCTCAGGGAGAAAGCAAGTTTTTTAAAGGAAAACATTATGCCCATAAAAGAAAGCGGACAATTGAATTTTCTTGATAAAGAATGCGAGTGGTTGCCAGGCTTTGAAGTATTGTTGGTTAACGGACATACCGAAAGCATGATGCTGCCTTTAATTACCTATAAGGGAACTAAGGTTTTGTTTTGCGCCGATTTAATCCCTTCGGTAGGGCACTTGCCTATACCTTATGTAATGGGTTATGATGTTCGCCCGCTTGAAACACTGAAAGAAAAAGAGTGCATTTTGCAAAACGCCGTAACAGAAAACTGGACGCTTTTCTTTGAGCATGATTCGGTAAATGAGTGTTGTAATTTGGCAAATACCGAAAGGGGCATTAGAGCAAAAGATATGATTAGAATAAGTGAGTTGTAACAACCCGTCGTTGCGAGCGAAACGCGGCAATCTCATCAGTTATATAAATTGCTTTGTTATACTTCCTCGCAATCATTTCTTTGCCACAAATTCATTATACATTTTTACAACAAGCTCAATATCCTGATACTTCAAGGATTTATCTTCAATCTGTTTTATCAATTTGGCATCATCTTTAAAATAAAACAAGGATACGCTTTCAAATTTATCTCGCTTTACTTTCATCAAACTGTTTGGGTCTTTGCTTTTCTGATAAAAATACACCACATCAGTTTGTGATATGGCATGATTATCTTTACTGCTTGTGGGTTTAACGCTTGAAAAGGCTGTAGATACAAACGAATTACTGGTATAGCCAAACAATATTACCTCGCCGTATTCTATGATTTGAACAAACTGCTTCTTAGCCTCCAATCCAACAGGTAGGGTTCTATAAAACATAGAACCCCTTTTGCAATAAGCCTTTATTTCATTAGGTGTTATTTTATCTTTATTTCCTTTCTCATCAATAAAAGTTATCTTATCAGAATTACCCGGACTGGTAGTATATTTTCTGTCCTTTATTTTTCCTCTTACTGTATCTCCGTTATTCTTTATGATATAACCTGCATCATAGCCCTTTTGCGAGAAAGTAACAGCCCCAACAAATAAAAAACAGAATACAAAAAGAAATGATTTCATCAAAGGGGTTTAGTTTTTCAAAACATCTCCGAAAACACTAATTGTTCTTTCAATATCTTCTTTAGTATGTGCCGCACAAACAAAACCCACTTCATAACCCGAAGGCCCGAAGTAAATACCGTGCTCATGCAATTTATGATAAAGCTCGTTAAATTGTTTAATGCCGTCTGCACTAATATCTTCTGCTTTGCGCACATGCTTCATGTCTGAAAAAGAAAACCAAAAGATAGAACCTATTTGAAAGGTTTTAAATTTTATTCCATGAGATTTGAATTGTTGCTCGATTCCGCTAACAAGCATTTTTGTTTTCTCTTCTAATTGCGTATAAAAATTTGGTTTTAAACATGCTGTTAGTTGTGCAATACCTGCCGCCATAGCAACAGGGTTTCCGCTAAGCGTACCCGCTTGATAAACATTTCCTTCCGGAGAAATGGAACTCATAATTTCTTTGCTCGAAGCATACATTCCAACAGGGAATCCCCCGCCAATAATTTTACCGAAGGTCATAATATCGGGCTTGATATTATAATAACCCGCAGCTCCTTCAAAGCCCACACGAAATCCGGAAATAACTTCATCAAAAAGTAATAAGGAACCATGCTTGGTACAAATATCGCGCAGGAATTGTAAAAACTCTTTTCGCTGCAATAGCAATCCATTGTTGGCAGGAATTGGTTCTATAATAATACAGGCAATATCTTTACCGTGTTCTTTAAAAGCCTGCTCAACTGCAGCTTCACTGTCTAAAGAAACAACAAGTGTTTCGTTTACAAAACTTTGCGGAATACCTGCTGATGAGGTGTTACCAAAAGTAACCAAACCCGAACCGGCCTTAACTAACACCGAATCGGCATGACCGTGAAAGCAACCTTCAAACTTTAGTATTTTATTACGCTTGGTATATCCTCTTGCCAAACGAATAGCACTCATCACCGCTTCTGTACCCGAACTTACAAAGCGTAGTTTTTCTATATATTTATGATTACTTAAAATTAGTTCTGCTAATTCATTCTCCAGCTCGGTGGGTGCACCAAAAGAAGTTCCGTTCTGCATCACTTCGCTAACTTTTTTTAACACTTCGTCATTTGCGTGCCCTAAAATAAGCGGGCCCCAACTGCCACAATAATCAATATATTCATTGTCATCTGCATCCCAAATGCGAGAGCCTCCCCCCTTTTTTATAAATAGCGGAACACCGCCTACCGAGCGGAATGCACGCACAGGCGAGTTAACTCCTCCCGGAAAAAATGTTTTTGCTTTTTCAAACAATGCAGTTGACTTTTCTCTTTTATACATAGTGTCTTGTGAATTACTTTATTGTAGGGGCAATTATACAACCCTCGTTTTCGTCTTATATTGTTGCAAAATTGCATATAAGTTTTTAATTATGCGACCTAAAGAAATGCGTATATTATTTTTAATCATATCCGGTATTTGCTTAATTGCATTAGCCTCATATATAGGCTTAAGCAAAGGCGAAAATATGCCCGTTGTTAAAAATTATATTTCGGCAAAAAAAATCAGCGCTTTACCTGCCCCTGTTTTATCAAAACAATTACAAAAAAAGCATTTTGCCTTAGATTCTATTTTTACTACAGATTATAAAAGAGGAATATTTAACGGTTGTGTGGCCGTTTTGTATCATGATACTACTATTTATCAAAAAGCCATGGGCTTTGAAAACATTAAAAACAAAAAAAATCTTTGCAATGAGTCCGTTTTTCAATTAGCCTCTGTAAGCAAAATGTTTACGGCTGTTGCCGTTTTAAAGCTGAAAGAACAGAACAAGCTTTCTATTAAAGATAAAATAGATAAATACTTTCCGGATTTTCCATATAAGAACATAACTATAGAAAACTTATTATCGCACACCAGCGGGATACCTAACTATTTATATTTTTATTATCACTTGCCAAAAGCAGATACTTTGCTTACAAATCAGGGAGTTTTAGATTTACTTGCCTTGCACAAACCAGCGGTTTATTTTAAACCCGGCAGACGTTTTCAATACAACAATACTAATTATGTTATATTGGCATTATTAGTTGAGAAACTTAGCGGCCAGAGCTTTCAGGCTTTTATAAAACAAAATGTTTTTGATGTTTGTGGAATGAGCAATACTTACTTTTTTAGCGTTACAGACTCTTTAAAAAATCAGGCTTTTTCTTTTGATTACCATAAACGCCCCATTGGTACAGATGAGTTTGATTATGTGGTGGGTGATAAAGGGGTTTGCTCTACTACACAGGACATGCTTTTGTTTGCTAAAAATTTATTTGAAGGAAAGATTATTGCCAATATTAACGAAGCTACTAAACCACGTGCCGGCACAGGTTATGGAAGGTATTATGGCTTAGGCTTTCGCATTAATCCCAACGGAGGAGATACCATTGTTTTTCATAATGGTTGGTGGCATGGCTACAGAAGTGCATTTCAATATCGAAAAGCAGATAAAACAATCGTGGTTATTTTAAGCAACCGTTTAGATAAAAATGTATATCAAACCGCGCGTATATTTAATACCTTGAGTAGCCGAAAAGGGGCAACAGAAGATGAGGATTCTGATTAATCGACTTTCTTTCCAATCTCACTTTTATGCTTTCTCTTCTTTGCGGTATTTACGCTTATAAATACTTTCAAAGATAAGCGGGAAGATAAGAAGCGTAGAAACTGTTGCTAAGGATAAACCGCCTATTACCACAATTGCAAGAGGCTTACTGGATTCCGACCCTATACCCGTTGAGGTAGCTGCAGGTAATAACCCTATAATAGCGATGGTAGCCGTCATTACTACTGGACGCACCCTTGCTGCTACACCGCTTTTTACAGCTTCGGTAACAGATTGACCTTCATCTACAATGTGCTTTTTAAATACCGACATTAGAATTACTCCGTTCTGAATACAAACACCCATTAGTGCAATAAACCCAATACCAGCAGATATACTAAAGTTTACGCCTGTAAGCAGCAAGGCAATAATACCTCCAACCAAACCAAAAGGAATATTTAATAGTAATAAACCAGCATCTCCGAAATTACCAAACAGACCAAACAGAATAATGAAGATTAATAAAATGGTGATAGGCACAACATGTTTAAGGCGGTCTTGAGCCCGCTCTTGGTTCTCAAAATCACCACACCATAAAATCGATTGTCCTTTTGGAAGTGTTTTAATTTGTGCATTCACTTTTTCCTGCCCTTCCGCAATAGTGCTTCCCATATCTCTGCCACGTACAGAGAATTTTACCGCACAAAACCTTTTTGTATCATCATGAAAAATAAGTAAAGGGCCTGTTGTAGTATATATTTTAGCAATTTCTTTAAGTGGAATTTTTACCCCATTAATGGAAGGCACTAATATATTCGCTATTTCTGCTTCTGTTTTCCTATATTCTTTACTAAAACGAATACGCACATCAAACTTTTTAAAACCTTCGTAAAATTGAGTGGCAGCCTTTCCACCTATAGCCATTTCAATTACAGCATTACAATCAGCAGTTGTTACACCAAATTGAGCCATCTTTACTTCATCCAACTCAATGCGTAATTCCGGCTGACCTATATTTCTAATTACACCCAAATCTTCAATTCCTTTTACTGTTTTCAAAACCCCATATATTTGGGTAGCCCTGGCTTCAATACTAGGCATGTCATCTCCGTATACTTTAACGGCTATAGAGCCTTTAACACCCGATACAGCTTCTTCTACATTATCCATAATGGGCTGAGAAAAGTTAAAATTGATTCCAGAAAAAACATCCAAACTGTCCTGCATTTCAGCAATTAGTTCGGTCTTTGAAATGTTTCTTTTCCAATCGTCTTTAGGAACTAAATCAACATGAAATTCTACGTTGTAAAAACCAGTTGCATCAGTTCCGTCATTTGGTCTGCCTGCCTGAGAGATTACTTGTTTTACTTCAGGAAATTGCATAAAAACCCTTCGCATTTTATTACTAAGCCTTACGGATTCATCTAATGAAATACTTAGTGGTAAATTAGCACGAACATAAATAGAGCCTTCATTTAATTGAGGTAAAAATTCAGACCCTAAAAAATGAAACAGATATAAGCCAACCACCATAAAAATACCTGCCACAATAATTGCTGTTCTTCTTATGGAATGAAGTTTATTAAAAGTACGAATAACAACTTTATTGATAAACTCAACCAAGTAGTTGTGCTTTTCCTTTACATTTTTGTTCAATAAGAAACTGATGAGTGTGGGTAATAAAAACAGGGTAAATATAAGTGCCCCTAATAATGCAAACCCTAAAGTATAAGCTAATGGAGAAAACATTTTACCCTCTACTTTTTCAAAAGAAAAAATAGGCAACAAACAACTGATAATAATTAATTGCGAAAATAAAATGGCTTTACCTGTTTCAACACCGTTCTTTCTTATTAAACCAAGTTTGGAAAGTTTATTATACTTCTCCATTCCAATCTTTGAGGCCTTGTGGTCAAGTACTACAAACACACCCTCTACCATAACGACGGCACCATCTATGATTATTCCAAAATCTACCGCCCCCATCGATAGCAAATTGGCTGTCATGCCCTTTAAGCGCAAACAAATAAATGCGAATAACAGTGCCAATGGAATAATGATGGCTACAATAACTGTAGTACGCCAATCAGCCATAAATAGGAAAACAATTATGGTTACAAATGTTATACCTTCTAACAGGTTATGAATAACGGTATGGGTACAAAAATGTATTAAATCTTCTCGGTTATAAAATGTTTTAATCTTTACATCTCCTGTTAATATTTTATCGTTCAACTCTGCAATTTTTACATTTAATCTGGAGATAACTTGTCCCGGATTTTCTCCTTTACGCATCACCACAATACCTTCTACCACATCATTTGCAGTATCTCTTCCTACCTGTCCTAATCTTGGAAGTGCACTTTCTTTTATTGTAGCTACATTTTTTATTAAAACGGGTACCCCATCAGCATAGTCAATAATAATGTTTTCTATGTCAGCTATTGAGGTAAGTAACCCGATTCCACGAACCACATAAGCTTGATTATTCTTTTGAATAACATCCCCTCCCACATTGATATTGCTTCTTGAAACGGCTTGAAAAACTTCCAAAGGGGTTATATTATATTTAGTAAGAAGCGTTGGTTTTACAATTATCTCGTAGGTTTTTACTTCTCCACCAAAACTAACTACATCAGCAATACCGGGTACTGATTTTAAATTACGTTCAATTACCCAATCTTCAATGGTTTTAAGTTGGCGAACACCTAATGTTTTACTGGTAACTGTAAAACGAAATATTTCTCCGGTTGGACCATAAGGAGGTTCTATTTCATTACTTACACCGTCGGGTAAGTCAACATCACGCAAAAGATTGTTTACTTGTTGTCTTGCAAAAGCATCATCCACACCATCATCAAAAGTTACTTTTAAAACAGATAAACCAAATAAAGATGTAGAACGTATAGAGGTTTTTTTCTGCGATGGATTTAAGGCAATCTCTAAAGGAATCGTAACAAATTTCTCTACTTCTTCTGCACTACGACCGGGCCATTGAGAAATGACAATAATCTGTGTATTTGTAACGTCCGGAAAGGCTTCTATAGGCGTGTTTATATAGGCAATAATACCGGCAATAATGGTTACAATGGTTGCTATAATAACAAAGCCTTTGTTTTTTAGAGAGAAAGTTATAATGCCTTTAACCAGTTTGTGCATAACAGCCTTTGATTAGTTATTGGTTAACGTATTATAAATAAGTAACTGGTTTGACGTTACAATGCGGTCATTTTCTTTTAATCCACTTTTTATATATGCTTTTGGACCGATGGTTTTATATACATCTACTTTTTGTACAATAAAGTTTTTTCCTCCATTATATATCAATACGTAGTTGCTTGAGTTATCAAAAACCAAGGCACTAGAAGAAATGGTAATCATCTTTCTTGGTTCGGCATAGTTAACAACTACATTACCGTACATATCGGGCTTTAATAAATAATTTGGGTTGTCAAGCTTTACGCGCACTTTCATTACTCTGCTTTGAGGATCAAGTATATTATATACTTTATCAATGGTTGCTTTATAAACTGTATCAGGATATGCTATAGTAGTAACAGCAACTGTATCTTTTTCTTTTACTTTATTAATATCGGTTTCATATACGTTTGCCATCATCCACACATCCGTTAATTGTGAAACCGTAAAAATATTATCACCGTTATCCGGGCGAATCTGCATGTCTTTATTAATCTTTTTAGCTATAATAAAACCTGCAATCGGTGCTTTTACCAGGTAATCGCTTGGATTACTACTGCTCGTGCTATAAATTTTTTGCATTTCCTTAGCCTTGGTAAGCCCGGCATCTGCTTTATTAAATTCCTGTTTGGCTTGCAGATAATCACCTGATGATATTAATTTAGATGCATACATATCTTCCGCAATTTCTTTGGCTTTTTTAGCTTCTTCGTAAGTAGAAGATGCTTCTATGTATTGCCTGCTGTAATCGGCAGCATCTCCACTATGAATTACGGCAAGCACTTGGTCTTTCTGTACATAATCTCCTAACTCTGCGTTTACTTCTTTAACAATTCCTGCTACTAGGGCAAACACATCCAATTGTTTGCTTTGGTCTGCAGTTATTTTTCCGGTCAATTTAATTTCACTTCTTACCTGAGTGGTTTTAGCAATCCCCACAGTCATGTTTTTAATAAGTGAGTCTGAAATTTCATCTACTACTGCTTCTTTCTTTTCTGTTTTACTCGAACAAGAAGAAAATGAAAACAGCATCAAGAAGAATGCTATAAAAACCGAAAACAGTTTTATTTTATTTTTTAAATACATCTTTTCCTACATTAAAATTTAATTCTTCAAAGGCAGCGTAGCGCTGATCTTTAATGCTGTTTGATTGAGTCATGTAATCTTTATAAGACTCAAACATATCTACAAAATCTAATAAGGATAAGTTCTTTTTAGCAAAGTTATCTTCTGCGCCTTTTAGTAAAGATCGGAAATCAGAAATGAAAATAGTGGTTTGAGAACCGTTAAGTTTTTGAAGCTCTAATATTTTTTGATAAGAGGCAAACACATCGTTTTGAACGATTACCTGATTTTGCTTTAATTGCTGACTTGCAGCATCTACCAAAAACTTAGAAGATTGTATATTACCCTGATTGCGGTTAAATACAGCAATAGGCAGTTGTAAACCTACACCGCTATAATTAGGTACATAACTACCATTTCTATCAAAGGTATATTGAAACTGAACATCGGGTACTCCTACTGCTTTCTGCAATTTTACATAAGCATCAGCAGAAGCCATTTGTGCTAAAGATGCTTTCAAATCAGGGCGATTCTCTAGTGCCTGAGCAACCATATCAGCTAAAGGAACGTTGGATAGGTTATATTTACTATCAAGCTCTGCTTCATTCAAAATAGGTTTATAATAAACGTTCTTTGGGTTATTAAGCAATACCGCAAATTCTTTTGCAGAGTTTTGTTGAATATTAGTATATAAATCTAATCTATCGCTTTGTAAAGAGAGTAATAAGGCTCGTACGCGGGTAATATCACGTAGGGAAACGTTGCCCTTTTGATATTGTGTTTCAAAACCGGCAACAATATTTTTTACAGAAGCAATTTCCTCATCAAATAATTGTAATGATTTTAATCCGAAATATATGTCAATAAAATCTTGTCGAAGGGCAAATAACAATCCTCTGATTAAATCATCAAACTGAAATTGCGCCACATCGGCGTTGTGCTTAGCAACTTCTGCTGCTTTAACTCGTTTGCGAGCTATAGACACAAGCCACTGGGCATTTACCAATATTTCGCCCTGCGTATTAGGGTTTCCATAAGTACCTTCTTTGGTAGGGAAATATTTTTTACTATACTGATTATAAATGCTGTTCTCGTAATAAACGGTTGGGTTGTTTAATAGTTTGGCTTGTCTTACCAGTGCCTTTTGGGCATTTACACCATATTGCTGAGCCAATACGTTGTAATTGTTCTTCATAAAAAAAGCTTCCGCATCAGCTAAGGTAATAGAGATGGTATCTGTCACTAAACGAATGCTATCTTTTGGCACAATAGAGGCTTGTTGAGTGATTTGTGAAAACCCCAAAAGGCTACAAAAAACCAATAATAGAAATGTTAAATTTCTCATGCGAGCCGCGAAAATAATAAAAAAGATGTAGATTCTCCCTTTTAACAGACGTTATTAACATTAGTTAAGGGTTTTAAACAGGGATATTAGATAGGAATTAAAAAAGGGAAAAGGGTCTTAATACCTGGCGGCAAAAAAGCGCTTTCTTTGCAAAAGTTTGGTTTTAAAACTACCTTTTGTTTTGTGCGTCTATTACAGCAATGGTAACCATGTTTACAATCTCGCGTACAGAGCTGCCTAACTGCAATACGTGTACCGGCTTTTTTAAGCCCATTAAAATAGGCCCTATAGCCTCTGCGCCGCCCAGTTCCTGCATTAGTTTATACGCAATGTTTGCCGAGGATAAATTAGGGAAGATAAGTGTATTCACATCTTTATCTACCAAGCTGGAAAAAGAGAATTGCTCTTTTAGCAGGTTATTATTTACCGCAAAATTGGCTTGCAAATCTCCATCTACAATCAGTCCGGGGTATTTATCGTGCAGTATTTTTACTGCTTTTTGCACTTTTTTAGGAACCTCACCCTCTGCAGAACCAAAGTTTGTATAAGACAACATAGCTATGCGCGGAATAATGTTGTATTGTTTTACGGTATTAGCCGTAAGGGTTGTTATTTCTACCAATTCTTCGGCAGTGGGTTCAACATTCATGGTGCAATCGGCAAAAAAGAAAGGACCTCGTTTGGTAACCATCATATACAAGCCTGCCACGCGCGAGTTTCCATCGGCTGTGCCAATACATTGTATAGCCGGAATAACCGGAACAGAATATTTGGCCGCCCGCCCTGATATCATGGCATCAGCTACGCCTGTTTCAACCATCATGGCGCCAAAATAATTTCGTTCAGTCATTTTACGCCCGCACTCATACAGGGTAAGTCCTTTGCGACCTCTTTTTTTCCATAAAGCTTCGGCAAAATCATTGCGTAAAGCTTCGTGTTCGCTTTCAAAAGGATTTATAATGGGCATTTCAGAAATATCTAAACGATACTCCTCTATAAGTTCATTTATCTTTTGTTTGTTTCCTAGAAGAATAGGCTTGGCAATGCCTTCGTCTCGCACCATTTGTGCGGCTTTCAGCATTTTATAATCGTTTGCATCGGCAAATACTACGCGCTTAGGGTTTGTTTTTGCTTTGTTTACCAAAGAACGCATCAAACGATTATCTTTTCCTAAACGATTATCAAGCTCTATTTTATAAGCATCCCAGTCGGTAATTTTATGTGCAGCTATACCCGAATCTATAGCGGCTTTTGCCACAGCAGGAGAAACGGTAGAAATAAGCCTGTTGTCAATTGGTTTAGGAATAATATAATCTGTTCCAAAGCTTAGGTTTTTAGATCCATATGCCAGATTCACATAATCTGGCACGGGTTCTTTAGCCAAATCTGCAATAGCTTTAACAGCAGCTAATTTCATTTCTTCATTAATGGTATTAGCACGCACGTCAAGCGCACCCCTAAAAATAAAAGGAAATCCTAAAACATTATTAACCTGATTTGGATTATCGCTCCTACCTGTTGCCACAATAATATCTTTTCTGGCAGCAATCGCATCTTCATAAGAGATTTCAGGTGTTGGGTTAGCAAGCGCAAATACAATACAATTGGGAGCCATGCTCTGCACCATTTCTTTATTTAAAATATTTCCTTTAGATAAACCTACAAAAACATCAGCACCCTTCATTCCATCAGCTAGTTTATCAACCCCTTTTCGTGTAGAGGCAAAAAATATTTTATTTTCATCAAGGTCTTTGCGGTCAGTAGTTAATGCCCCTTTGCTATCATACATTAAAATATTTTCCTTTCTTACGCCAACCGAAATATAAAGTTTGGCGCAAGAAATAGCAGAAGCCCCGGCACCATTTATAACCAATTTTACATCCGCTAATTTTTTACCCGAAACCTCAACGGCGTTAATTAATCCTGCTGATGAAATGATGGCGGTACCATGTTGATCATCATGCATCAAAGGGATATTTAACTCTGCTTTTAACCTACGTTCTATTTCAAAACATTCGGGAGACTTAATGTCCTCTAAATTTATTCCTCCAAATGTACATGCAATGTTTTTTACAGTATTTACAAAATCATCAATATTAGTAGTGTCTACTTCAATGTCAAATACATCTATATCTGCGAAAATTTTAAAGAGTAATCCTTTTCCCTCCATTACTGGTTTGGAGGCTAAAGCACCTATGTCACCTAATCCAAGTACAGCAGTTCCATTAGATATTACAGCCACTAAATTTCCTTTAGCAGTATATTTATATGCATCTTCTGGATTCTTTTCAATTTCCAAACAAGGCTCTGCTACTCCAGGAGAGTATGCTAATGTAAGGTCCCTTTGGGTTGAATATGGTTTTGTGGGTATAACTTCTATTTTGCCCGGGCGACCTTGAGAATGGTAATCAAGCGCGTCCTGTTTATGAAAATTGCTCATTTTTTAAAGTTTTAGAAAGGCGAAGATAGCAAAAACCAAGAATGCGGTATTTTGTAAATTTAAAGGGTATGCTAAATGCTAAACTTTAGCCTTAACTTTTTTTGAGTAACCATAAAGTTTGATACCACCATAAAGGATTACTATTGCAATTAAAAAAACAAGCCCACCATCAATTGGCACACACATGGGCCAACAACCTGGATTCATACCACCCCCAGGTGCTGGTGGTGGTGCAAAACTAGCGCTTGCTGTAAATAGAAATAAAATTGTGAAAATAATTTTATAGTATGTTTTCATTTTGACCCCTTTTAGTTGAGATTGTTTCAAAGAACAAATATATAAATTAAAAAGTACTGTACATATTTCTTTTAAAAATTAAACTGTAAATTCGCCCTTGTAAGTAATAATATTGGCTAAAAAACAAAACACATCTGTATTAAAGTTTGATGACATTAAGGTTATTTGGCGAACCATTATACAAAATTGGTATGTGCCATTAATACTTGTTCTTATATTTTATTTAATTGGGTACTTTATCGCTTATCGTAAATTTGAAACGTATCAGGTAACTACGCAGCTTTTACTTAAAAATAATGATCAGTATTCTAAAGGAAGTCTTATTAATGAAGGTGATAATTATTATGGAGGCATTTCAGGCTCTTTTGTTGATAATTCAAACGAAACACGTGTCATCAAATCGTTTGATCTAATCGAGACGGTAATTAACAAGCTAAAGTCTCGTTTGCAAGTATCTTATTATATAGTAGGTAGAGTACGCACTAAAGAAGAGTTCGATGGCATGCCTTTTTCGGTCTCCGTAAGTAATATAAACTCTATGTTTTATGAACAACCTTTTTCATTTAAAATTTTGAGTGAGAAAACATATGAACTTTCTTATAAGGAAGGAGATAAGGAAATTAAACAAAATGGAGTTTTTGGTAAAGAGCTTATCACCATTAATTATAATTTACTGATATCTGCAGATGCAATGACGACTATTGGCATCAATGAACGTAAAAATATACAATACGAATTTCGCATTCATTTATTAGAATCATTAATACGAAATTTTCAAGCTAATTTAAAAATAGAAAATCCTGATTATACAAATATTCTGAAACTTTCCATAGAGGATAATTTAGTAGGAAGGGCCAAACTTTTTTTAGATACCCTTTCTAAAACATATATAGATAATTCGCTTAAAGGTCGCTTTAATCTCAACGAAAGAACGCTTCAATACATTGATAAGCAAATGGCAGAAGTATCCTCTGTACTTAAGTTTTTTGAAGATACGATGCAGCATTATAAATCAAAAAAGGGAATACTTGATTTATCACGTGAAGAACAAGATTATTTTAAAAAACTTAGTAATTATGATGACGAACGTACAAAGCTCAATTTACAAATCGAAGGGTTAAATGATTTGGAAAAATATATTATAGAAGACAGAGACCCGCAGTTTTTACCACCATCGGCGTTTGTGGGTAATAACGATGCCTTCATAATTAAATCAGCTGGGCAACTTTATAGTCTTCAAACGTCATTAAATGACATGCATAATTCTGCCAAAGATGATAATTATGGCGTTAAACAATTAAAAAGCAATATAATTAAAACGAAACAAGATTTATTGGTTTATATAAACAACGCCCGTAATGCTTTAAAGAAAGTGATTGGAAATGTGGATATAGAAATAAACACATATATAGACAGTATAAAAACTATACCGAAAAAACAAAGAGAGCTATTAGGTATACAGCGAAATTTAAGTGTAAACGAAGGGCTATACAATTTTCTTTTGCAAAGAAGAGCAAACACATACATTGCTCGCGCATCTATTATTCCGGAAACTAAAATTATTGAAAGCCCTCGCCCATCCGGTAAGGTAACCCCCGATAAACAAAAAGAAATTATAAAATATGTTTTTGCGGGAGCCATAATAAGTTTGCTTATAATTTTAATACGTTTCTTCTTTTTCACAACTATACAGAATATTATTGAGCTTAAAGAAGCTACAGATACCCCTGTAATTGGAGATTTAATTCAAGTTAAAAAAATGCTGCCTACTGGTATTATTGTAGATGAAGAGCCCAAATCGCAAATAGCCGAAAGCTTCAGAACTCTACGAACAAATCTTCAGTATTTAAATACAACACCCGGCCCCAAAATAATTTTATTTACCTCAAATGCTCCGGGCGAAGGCAAAACATTTTGCTCTGTAAACCTTTCTACTATGCTAGCAAAAGGCGGAAAAAAAGTTTTACTATTAGAGCTTGATTTGCATAAACCTCGGGTACAAAAAGTACTTGAAATGACAGCTGAAAAGGGCATAACAACTATTGTGGTAAAGCAAACTACTATTCAGGAATGTATTCGAAAAACTAAAATAGATAATTTAGATGTATTGCTTTCGGGTCCCGTACCCCCTAATCCGTCCGAAATGATTTTATCAAACGAGTTAAAAGATATTCTCTTCTACGGAAAAGCAAATTATGATTATACCATTATAGATACACCCCCCGCAGGACTTATAAGCGACTCTATTTATTTAATGCAATATGCTGATATTTCACTTTTTGTTCTTAATACAAAATTTGCCAATAAACAGATTGTCAATTTTATTGACGAACTTACTGAAACTAATAAAGTGAATAATTTTGCTTATATACTAAATGGGGTTAAACAACGTAGCACCGGCTATTATTATACTAAATATGGTTACGGTTACGGTTATGGATACGGTTATGGATACGGTTATGGATACGGTTATTCTAAAAAATAAATCGGGTTATTCCAAAGTCTAATTGTAAATGAATCATCAATTAAACAAACGTAAAATAATTAATGACCCTATTTATGGCTTTGTTACTTTGCCCGATGATTTTATTTATGAACTTATAAATCATCCGTATTTCCAGCGTTTGCGCCATATTAAACAATTGGGGCTAACTAATTTGGTTTATCCAGGTGCATTGCACACACGTTTTCATCATGCTATTGGCGCCATGTATTTAATGACGGAAGCCATTAGTGTTTTACAAGCCAAACAAATTCAAATTACTGAAGAAGAAACACAGGCAACAACCATTGCTATTCTTCTGCACGATATTGGCCATGGCCCTTTTTCACATGCATTAGAACATACTATTGTTAAAGGAATTAATCATGAAGATATTTCAGAACTTCTGATGCAGCAACTGAATAAGCAGTATAAAGGAAAGCTTTCTTTAGCCATTAAGATTTTTAATAATCAGTATAAAAAGAAATTCCTACACCAATTAGTAAGCTCGCAACTAGATATGGACAGGCTTGATTATTTACGCAGAGATAGTTTTTTTACAGGTGTATCAGAGGGCGTAATAAGCAGCGATCGCATCATTAAAATGCTGAATGTAAAGAATGATGAGTTAGTAATTGAAGAAAAAGGAATTTATTCTATCGAGAAATTTATTATTGCCCGCCGCTTAATGTACTGGCAGGTGTATTTGCACAAAACAGTGGTATCTGCCGAAAATTTATTGGTAAATATTTTAGTGCGTGCTAAACAATTAGCCGCCAAAGGGGTTGATTTATTTGCTACCCCCGCTCTATCAGTATTTTTAAAAAACAATTTTTCTAAAAAGGATTTTATCACCAGGCCTGACTTGTTGGATAATTTTGCGTCGCTAGATGATTACGATATTTTTACTTCGGTAAAAGTTTGGGCAAAACATAAGGATAAAATTCTTTCTATGCTTTGCAGCAATTTAGTAAACCGTAAATTATTCCGCATAGAATTAAAAAGAGAAAAAATCGAACTGTCTTCTAAAAAAGAATTAATTAAAATGTGTATGAAGCAATATAAATTTACTAAAAAGGAAGCTTCCTTTTTTGTGGTAAGTGGTGAGGTTGAAAACAGTGCCTATAGAACAGATAATTTAAAAATTAATATTTTAATGAATAGCGGCAAAGTAATTGATATTGCCGAAGCCGGTGACCAGTTGAATGTGGAGGTATTATCTAAAACCGTGAAAAAATATTTTATTTGTTATCCAAAGGATTTAATTATAAAAAAATGAGTTTAAACCCCAAGCGCGCAATTGATTCGCTTACCATAAGCACACAACATATTTTACCTAATGATACCAATGCCTTAGGAAATTTTTTTGGTGGTCGTTTATTAGAGTGGATGGATACAGCTGCAGCTATTGCTGCACAAAGGCATTCGAACAGGGTAGTGGTAACCGCTACAGTTAACAACGTTTCTTTTAAAGAGCCTATTAAATTAGGCAGTGTGGTAACGCTGGAAGCAAAAGTATCTCGTGCATTTAACTCCAGTATGGAGGTTTTTATAGATGTGTTTGTAGAAGACTTGGTTACAGGAAAAAGACGTAAATGCAACGAGGCTATTTATACGTTTGTTGCCATTGATCAAAACGGTTCTCCTTTGCCGGTACCTGAGTTGATTCCGGAAACAAAGGAAGAAAAAGACAGATTTGAAGGGGCTTTGCGCCGTAAACAATTGGCTTTGATATTGGCAGGAAAAATGAAGCCGAACGAAGCACAAGAACTAAGGGCTTTGTTTTTAAAAGATTAAAACACCTCTCCCAAATTAATAAACAGTCCGTTAGAGCCGCCCCTTCCAATTGCATAATCAATAGCTAAGTTTGCCCCGGAATGCCTGTTTAATTTTATACGAATGCCTGCGCCGGCTGCCGGATATATAACGGTGAATTTATTGTTTGGCCAATCTGTAACCGATTGCGCATTGGTAAATACTACACCACCCAATAACCCGTTTTTCAAAAGGGTAAAACGGTATTCCGCTTCCAGATATATAAAATTCTTACCCCTTAGCCTGCTTTGTATATACCCTCTGCCTACATTAGAATAGGGATCCCATCCCGTGCTGGGTAAATCAAGATAAGGGGCGTTGCCATTAAACGTAAACCAATCATAAGTCCAAAAGGCCAATATATTATCAGACTTAGCACTTGGTTTAAAATATTTGCGGGTATCTATAATTAATGACCTGTAATTACTTTTATTCCATAAAAGATCAACATAAGGGCAAAAAGACACGCTGCTGTAAAATGCCTTAGAAGGATTGATGGAGTTTTTTCTGCCATCATATAAGGCATTTACCGAAACGCCTGATGATATAGATGAGGTTGTTCTGCCATATCGTTGAAAGGAGGTTGTGTCCCCCACAGGATAACCTGTTTCGCTAATGTTCCAATGATAATCTAAATTATATGCCAAGCCTAGATATAAGTTTGAAGAAGAAATATGCTTTAAGACCGCCTCATGAATAATAATGCACTGGTAATTTAATTGCGTATAGTTTTGTATAGTGGTATGCCCACCTAAACCGTATGTATATTCCGGATATTTATAAAAGCGCCAATCGCCAAGCCAATTGTATTTATTTCCTTTTGTCCAGATATTGGTTAAAATTGGCAGAATAATCTGGTTATTTTGTGTGTAAGAAATGCTTGCTTCAATAGCGGATAATTTTGCATGAACTCCAATATCTGTATAAAAACCTATGTTTGAAGCAACTAACCCCGCCAGTTTTGTTGCCAGAGTATACCCAAAAGCAGGAAGTACAGAAGGGTGAAACCTCCAGGCTTGTTTGCTGGGCTCGCATTCTTCTACAATAGGTTTTTTTATTATCTTCCAGTACACATCTATTATGTCTAACTGACCCTTTTGCTTTTCGCATAGTGCTATACTATCTTCTACAGAAATTTTGTTTTCGGGAGTTTGTGCAAACAGGGCAGGTGCATGTAATAAAACAAACATAAAAAGTGTAAGCCTTATTTTGCGCATGGTTTTTTAGGTGCCGAGATTTAGGTCTTTAAAAGTAAGATGTATTTTTTAAACATAAGTTTAATAGTAAACTACTTATCAATAGGTAATTTGCTTTTGGCAACTACGGCACAGGTAAACCGACTTACGCAAACCAGCTCATCATGCAGGTTATAAATTTTAATATCCCATACGTGGGTTCTGCCGCCAATGTGCAGGGGGGTGCAAATACCCTTTACCCTGCCCGACGCAACCGCCTTAACGTGGTTGGCATTTATTTCTATACCCACGCCAATAAAGGTTTGGCTATCTACACAAAGTAAAGATGCCACACTGCCCAGAGTTTCTGCCAGCACCACCGATGCGCCCCCGTGCAAAATACCAAAGGGTTGTACGGTTCGTTCATTAACAGGCATAGAGCCTATCAGGCAATCGGCCTTAATCTCATCAATGGTAATGTTTAGTACCTCGCCAATGTTGCCATGCTGCATCCAAGCTAAATCCTGTAGCGTGGGGTTGCCATGCCATATTTTTTTGTTTTGCATGGGGCAAATTAAAGAATAATTTTTTTAGAAATTTAGCTTAACGTTCCGCAAGCAAACCCAGTGGCGTTTTGAAACTGAATGTGTCAGCAGGGAATGATGAAACTAAGATACGAAATGTTTTTAATTTGTATGTCCGCCCTGTCTGCTTTGAGATTTACAATGTCGAAGATGAGCTTGTCGGCAGAGAAGTCCACCGCTTTGTGCCTAACTCCCTTATAGGACTAACTTTTTTATCCTTATCCTGCTGTTTTAGCAAGATATGGTTAGGTTTTGCCCTTTTAGATGAACAAATATACCAAAAACCATCTAATTTCAAGCACTTGCAAACCATTTGTAAGGGCACGCAAATCATTTGCAAGTACTTGCATATTATATTAAGTATTCGCAAATCATTTGCAAGCACTCATAAACCATTTGCAAGTGTTCACAAATCATTCTCAAGTACTCGCAAACCATTTGTAAGGGCTTGCAAACCATTTTCAAGGGTTCATAAATCATTTGTAAGCACTCGCAAACCATTTGTAAGGGCAGACAAATGTTAAAAAATTAGAAAAAAACAAGAGAAAAATAATATTTTAAAATGTGGCTCGTTTTACCATCATATTAACCAATTAAACTAAAAAAACCATGAAACTATCTCAGAAACTAGCCGATTTTCACACCGAGGTGAACGCATCTGTGCCTTATATTGCTGCAAATGCAACCCGTTTGCAAGTATCGGGCACTAAGGTAACGTCTATACAAATCGGGCTTACCGATTATAATAACAAATACAACACCTACATAACCCCCGCCACCCATACTGAACAAAGTGTGAAAGACATTCATGATTCGTATGATATTTTGCACCCTGAAATGCAAGCGCTAAAGCAAACCCTGAAACATAATAAGGATATTACGCTTACGGGGGCAGATTATAGTGCCATACAAATACATGAAGATGCTTCGCGCCGCAACCATATACCGGCACCAACCGAGGCACCGGTTAATACGATTACTAAACAGACGCATTTGGTGGTTTATTTTTTTACGCACGAGCCCGCCGCTACCAATGCCACCGCAAGGGCTTTGCCTGATGATGTTGGCAAAATAGGTCGCAAACTTGCCGTAGTGGCTGCTACTGCTGCACCCCCTGCCGATGCAGCGTATGTACATATAAATGATACAGGCTCTACGCATTACCATCTTACCTTTGACCCCACTCAGGAGGGCATGAAGGGTTATTTAATAACCTGGTACAAAAGCCCAACGGGCGAAGCCGGGCCGCCAAGCGCGCCTTTGGTATTTACTATTATATAAAAGTAATTAGTTGTATATAAAAGAGCCTGCTTAAAAGCGGGCTTTTTTATTAAACCTTATGCCTCAACCTCTGTAACAATGCTTGGGAATATACGCACCGAGTTATCTTCTTCTCTGCGGAACTGATAAGTATAACGGTAATGGCTTTCCAAACCACTTTTGTTGGGTAACCCGTTAATCATCATAATGTTTCTGTTCTTCGCAAATTTCAAAAGCTCTTTCAAGTAATGTGCCGAAATTTGTCCTACCTCATCTATAATGCAATGCACCTTAAAGTCTTTGCTGCTGCGATGAGAAGATTCTTTTATAAACACATGCAATAGAGTAATATATATAATTGCTTTTACCAGAATATCTGTTCCGGTAGAACCTATGCTGTCAATTTTATGCGTCCAACCGGTTTCGTTAACACCTTCTTTGATATTGAATTTTAATTCAAACAAATCCTGCAAACGAATTTCTTCCTGCTCCTGTTCTTTAATAGCGCTGCGTAAACTTTCTAATAATTTAACGGCACGCTGGTTAATGTCGCGATTCTTGCCCGTAGCAAAGTCGGTATTAAATAAGCCTTCTCCATAAAAATGTCCATGCTCGTCTTTGAACTCTTCTATCTTTTTCAGTAGCTTGTAAACCTTGTTATCACTCTCTTCTAATTTAATTTTGATGAATTCAATCAGCTTGCTTTCTTCAAACTCGGCTTTCTTAAAATCTTCGGCAATTAAAGAAATGATATGTTGTATTTTATGTTGCTGGTTGCTTAATTCTTTTACTTTGGTAGCAATTGAATCCGTAACCAAACTTATTTGTGTTGCAGTTTCTGCAACCGAAAGTTCAATTTTATTTTCGTGCACAAAATTGGTAAGATACCCTGCGAAGCGTTCATATTCAGCTTGTGTAGCATCGTTACGAATCATAAAACCAAAGTGGTTCTCTAAACGGAACTTACCACTAAACTCATTTACATAACGCTGGAAAGCCCCATACTCTTCATTAAAATGCGAATCGTTTTTAAGCAGTTGCGTACACAAATCCATCACACTGTAATTTGTTTTTTTAGGCTCAGCACGTTCAATAATTTCGGCATATTTATTATATACCGGTGTTTCTCTGAAGTTTTTAGAGAAGTAAGAAATACCGTTGTTAAACTCAATTAACTCCTCCTCGAAAGCGCGTTTTTCTTTATTAATGTCCATGCGCTTTAAATTGTACTTACGGTTAGCTTCTTCCAAATCTGCCGTAAGCGAATTCATTTGTTTTACAAGCTCTTCTTTCTTTTGTATAAAATCAGGAAGTTTATCAAATAGCTCGCGTTTATCTTTCAGATAATCATTTACCAGTTGCGCAAAGCGATCAATTTGTTTGATGTCTTCCTGCAGGCCTTTTATTTTTTTGTCTATTTCTTTTATATGCTTGCTATCAACCCCTTTGTCTTTGTAGTTGCCTTCTTTCTCGTTGTTTAATGATTTTTCTTTATCCTCCAAAGCTTTAATAGTTTTGGTGCGCTCTTCTTCGAGAGAATTTATTTCATCTTCCTGCCTTACCTTCAACTCGGCAATACGCTCTTCAAAATGTTTTTTCTGTGCATCAAACTGATCATTGAATTCAGCCAGTTGCATATTCTTTCTTTTGTTCAGAATGGAAAGTTCTTCTTCCAATAAATTTTGTTTCTGGCGGTTGCTGCTTAATGATTGTTCAATTTCGCTTCCTGCCCGGTTTTTCCAGTCTTCTAATTCAGTAATTAGTTTCTTTTCGCGTTTCTCTGCCAATTCCAAACTGTAAGTCAATACTTTTACCTCTTCTTTCAGTTCGCCAATTTGTTTGCCAAACTTATCTGATGATAAAGCCTTTTCTTCGTTGTTGGTTGTTTGAAACAGGTTTAGTTTTTCCTCCGCTTCTCGAATCTCTGCCAACAGAACATTTTTACCGGCCTGATATTCCTCAATAGATTTAGAAACAGCAGGTACGGTTCCTAATTCCAAACTGATACCATAAAGTGTATCGGTAAGTTTATCTTTCATTTCAGGCTTTAAATCAGCTCTGAATAAAATATCTTCGTTACAAACCTTGCCAATGGTTTCGTGCCAGTTCTTATAGTTCTTTTCCAGGTAACCATAAAAAGCATCGGCCTGTACGTTTAGTTTCTCTTCAATAAGTTTTATCTCATCTTTCTTTTTAGAGATATAAATGTTACCTTTATCAATCTCAGCATTTAAAACTGATTTTAATTTTAACTCACTATTCTCCCACTCCTTTTGTAAACTTTGAACCAAGTTGTTTTTAATGGCACGTTCCGAACGATTCTTGTATGTAATGGCACGCAATTCATTCAACTCAGCCTCTAAATCTTTTATTTCCTCTTCGTGAAAACGTGTGCTGCGTATAACTTTCTCTTCCGATTTTAATTCATTGAACTCAATTTGCTTGGACGTTACTTCCGAGTTTATTTCTGCTAACATTTTATCGCGGCGGTCTTTTAAATCATTTTCCTTGCGGTTAAAATCGTTCTTGCTTAAAAGCTGGCGCTCATTATAATCATTAGATAGTTGTGCGATTTTTGAGTTGATTGTGTTTAGGTAAGCGTTCTTTTCATTTTGAACTTGTTCAAACAAAGAAGTAAATTTCAATTCTAGGCTCTGTACATTGCTTGTTAGCGATTCGTATTCTTTACGTGCAATGTTTAACTCAACCTGTAATTGTTCACGCTCATTAAACTTCTCAACCGCAGCATCAATATTCTGTCCCTGGTATTCTTTTAGTTTTTTGTTAGTATCGCGAATAGTTCTGTCGTAATAGCCAATCTCTTCACGAATATTATTTTGCTGGTCTTCAATGTTTGCTTTTTGCAAATCGTGGTCGGAAGTATGTTGGCGTAATTCTTCTTCTTTTTGTTTAACCGAATTCAGCATGTTCTCATTTTGCGTTTCGGCATAACGAAGACTGTTACCCAATTTTTCAGACATTTCAATCTGTGCAGATTTAATCATCTTTACCTGATCAAATTTCTTTTCAATCATTTCGATTAACTGCTGCGATTCCTTTTTCAGATAGGTTTCAATGTCCGTATATTTTTCGTTGAACTGGCGTAACTGGCGTTCTACTTGCTCTAACTTAATGCCTGATGTTTCCGTTGTAATGGCATTGGCAATAAAGTCTTTTATAAAACGGGAATCAATAGAGGATTTAGAACTTAAGAATACATTGGTAATTGATTTCGGAATGTTTTGATATTTCTCATTTCCTTTCAGAATAAAGAAGTTGTTTAAGTGTTTGTCTGTTTCTGTTCCATATAAAATATTACGGTAACGTTCAAAGGTATCAATCTGGTTGCTGTAATAAATACCGGCTTTATCCAGATTCTTTAATACATCTTGTATTTTAACTGCCTCGTCATTCTCGTTAAAGAAATAATCCGCACTGTATGGTGCGTCCACAAAACGGAAACAAACTTTGTTATGACGATATGCGATTACAAAAAAGTTTTTCTCTTCAGTAGCAACTTCATACACAATGTAAGAGTTCTCATAACGGAAGTAGTGTTCTTCAAAAGGTTTCTGAGAAGCCGAGATGCCCAGTCCGCGACTATTAGCACTGTAAAAAAACAAAATAGCGCGTTGCAAACTTGTCTTACCAAAATTATTGGTTCCAACAAAACAAGTGTTTCCGTTCAACTCAATATCTGTATACTTTACGTTTGAAATATTTATTTCAACTATTCTGTTTAAGGTTCTGTAATTAGTCATGTATTCGTTATAAAATTCTAATTCTTAATTATAAATAATTCCGGCGGCTCCTTCAGTAGCACCACCCTCTTCATAAATTGCAATCGCATTTATTACATCCAACAGGTAAGCATAAGAATCAAGTACCTTGTATGTTTCAGAAGCTTCATCCTCTCTTTCCAGAAAAGAATCTCTGCTCATTAAATCACATATCTCACGTACTTTATTGTGAAAGGTTTCCGAACGGTACAAAGGAATTTTCTGAAGTTTTTGTTTTAGGCGAACGTTTGCGTTACACTCTTCTGCCAAGGCGCCGGTACGAAAACGAGTGCCGATAGTAATTTTATTATCCATCGAAGCAAATAGGTCAATAATATCAATGTACTTCTCAAAGGTTTCCAGTTTCTTTTCTACAATGCTATTTATCTCATCAACCTTAGAGAAATAGAAAAAATTATTGCCGCGCTCAATACGGTACTTAATTACACCAAAGTAGTTTTGCAGGTTTTCAAAATTCTCGGGCTCGTTAATAATGTCATATAAACGGTTCATACCATCTTTAGTGCCGTTGCTTGAAATGAAATGTCCACGCGCCATAATAGCGAATATATCGTGGGTTTGTTTCGGTAGTTTAATATCCATCTTCTCTTTTTATTATTGTTATGCTGCTTTTTTCTCTTTTACTTTTTTAGGCAAGATAAGTGTGTAACCAATCTTGCGTTTTTGTTTTTTATCATCTTCAAAGTCGTACCAGTTGAGGGTAAACTTAAAGTCAAGTTGTTTGTCAAATTCCATAGAAATCTCTACAAATAAAGTAACGCGCTCTTCAAAAGTTACATTACCTAATGATTTAGGGAATTTAAAATCCATCAAAAACTCAAACAGGTTTTTATTTTGTTTTAGGAACTTCTCTAACAGCGTTTGTGTATCCAGTTTTACAAAAGCCTCTACACGGTGGTCTTTAAAATTAGCGGGAAGTTTATCGGCCAGTCGGCGGGCCATTAAGCGAGTTATCTTGTACTTCTCTGCAATGCGTCCGCAAAGCATATAGCCATCATCGGTGTGTAAAAACTCAACAGATATTTTTGTGCGGGGTGATTTAACACCATTAAACCCAAGTGGATTCAATCCCAACACTACTTCTTTAAAATTGGTTTTATAATGCAGTTGTCCGTGGTCTTTAATCTCTTTTATGTGTTGTGCCTTTTTGTATACATCCAACTGGAACTGTATCTTGTTGATGTAATCGGTAATGTCGGTTTGTATTTCAATCAGGTAATCAAGGTTTTCGATTAAGATGTTTCTTAAAGAAGAAACAATACCATACAACTCCAAATCATTGGTAAGCTCAAACAGTTTACGGGTTTCATCAATCATTTCGTTTGCACGATTGATAAACTCAATAATGGTGTCGCGCTTTAAACGATAATCTTCCAGCTTTTGTAGTTTGATCCGGTAGTTGCCTTCGTTCTTGTAGGTATCATCTACATTCTTTTGCAACTTGATGATTTCTTTGCTGATAGCACCGCCAATACGTTTTAGATATTTCTTAATGCTGCGTAAAAAACGGTACTCATTGCCTTCCTGGTAATAACGTATGTTGCGTCTAAGCTCATTGATGTAATCGTTGATGAAGCTTGGTGTAACTTCGCCTATCTCCATAAAATCTTCAAACATGGCTATCACCGCATCGTTTAACCCAACCACCTGTTGGTGTTCATACAACACATCGTGTGCCACAAGCTTTTGGTATTGCTCTGCCGTGATATCTTCACGGTTAAGTAATTCGTTTACAGTTACTGAATCGCGGTTACCAAATAAAAAATCAACCACATCGCGGTTGTAATATAATAGCGACAGAATCTCCTTTGCATTAACCTGCATTCCCATATTTGTACGCGTTTAAAGAATAGATAAAAATATAGCATTTGCATGGTTTGCGAGCCATTTGGTTTTGAACAAAAAGGGGAATTAATTAACAATAAAAACCGTACAATGTATCCTGTATTTTGTATTCAGTCTAGGTACAGCGTACAAAATACAATATTACTCTACCCAGCTTTTGTAATACTTGCCATCGTCTATTTGCATAGCTGCTTCACTAACTTTTAGCGGACGGAAAGTATCCACCATTACAGCAAGTTCTTGTGTTTCTTTCTGACCGATACTGCGCTCCATAGCCCCGGGAGCCGGTCCGTGCGGAATACCTTTTGGATGCAACGTAATATCGCCTTGCTTAATGTTGTTGCGGCTCATAAAATCTCCATCCACATAATACAACACCTCATCGCTATCTATATTGCTGTGGTTGTATGGCGCAGGAATTGCTAACGGATGGTAATCATACAAACGCGGACAGAAAGAACAAACTACATAAGCAGGAGTTTCAAAGGTTTGGTGCACCGGAGGCGGCTGATGCACACGCCCTGTGATAGGCTCGAAGTTATGAATGGAAAAAGCCCAAGGGAAGTTATAGCCATCCCAGCCAATTACATCAAACGGATGGGTAGCATATACTATTTCATGTATCATGCCTTCCTTTTTTACCTTGATAAGGAAGTCGCCTTTCTCATCATGGGTTTCAAGAACTTCAGGCAATTTATAATCGCGTTCGCAGAAGGGAGAATGCTCCAACATTTGTCCGCCTGAGTTTTTATAACGCTTAGGAGTGTAAATAGGATGGAAGCTTTCTACAAACAACAGGCGGTTATCTTCGGTATCAAAATCAATCTGGTAAATCATACCGCGGGGAATGATGAGATAATCTCCATACTCAAAAGGTATGTTGCCCATAAAGGTGCGCAGGGTGCCTTTGCCTTTGTGTATAAAAAGCATTTCATCAGCATCGGCGTTTTTATAGAAGTAGGAACGTAAACTTTTTTTAGGAGCGGCTAAGCCAAACCAAACATCATTATTAAAAAGCAATACTTTGCGACTGTCTAAAAAATCATCTGCGGGTTTTATTTCAAAGCCTTTTAATAAAAGAGCTTTTATGTTTTTATCTATAGCGGCTTTGGGAGTTACATCATAACTCTTTATAATTTCTTTTACCTGCGTGGGACGATGGGTATGATACAACAAAGAAGAAAAGCCATGAAAACCCTCGGTACCAAAAAGCTGTTCGTAATAAAAATTACCCTTGGGCGATTTGAATTGGGTGTGGCGTTTTTGCGGAAAACTACCCAGTTTATGATAGATAGGCATGGTTAGATGAATTAAGAATTCAAATTTAAGAATTAATTAGTAATTAATGGTAACGCTAGTAGTATCTGTAGGTTGATGCAGTGGTACAAAAATGTTTGAATCTGCAGTACTTGTGCTTAGCTTATAACCAATATGATAAAAATTGCCAAAAACTTGATATAGAGAATAATCATATGTTTTACTGGCAGTAACAATTGTATTAGTGCCTGCACTATAAGAAGTGGCTTGAGATGTTGTACCAATATCTATAAGAGAGATAGATGCGCCGGATACAGAGTGCAAATTTACTTTACATTTAAAGGTAAAATCACCCGTAACTATGTCTCCAACATCTACGCTTTTATGTTTAGCTACTGTACAAGACGCGCCTGTAGTGTTATTTCCTGAAGAAACAACAAGTTTATAATCATCGCCATTCCATTGAGCGTTTGATTTTATATTGAAACTACCGTCGGCATTTGTAGAGTATGTTCCAAATTGCGTGGTGCCTTTTTCTCCCGGCTGCCCGCCGCCTACCCATAACGCAATTTGAGCAGACGCAGGAGATTTATCCCAAAAATTAACCACATGACCTGTTATCTCAATATGAGCAAAAGGCCTTTTTTGGCAACACCAAAAGGCAAAGCAACAGAAAATTAGTACGGCAATTATGTAAAACGGTTTCTTCAAAGCATAACAAATGTAGTGAAAGGTTTTTAAACTAAATTTTGTGTTGGCGATTAGTACAAGTATGGGTGGAACGCTGACTAGTGGGACTACACTGGTGAGTGGGGCATAAACATTGTGATGCTATCTTTTTGCAGTTAGGGATTGGAGAGGAAAGCCTTGTGCTGTATGAGATTGTCGGGCTTCGCTCGCAATGACGGGTGGAAGCAAAAGCTTAGAACGTAAAGCCCAACGGCGTAATTGCCGGAACGCCCATATCTTAACTCTTATCTGCTATATAGTTCAGGCCCACGCCCTGACGTGTGATTAAGGCTCAAGCATTAGTTGCTTAATCTCTTTCTTGTACTTGCGTTTTTTTATAAGGTAGTAGTTATAATCTCTAATCATTTGCCTTACATCCAACCATACACCATACGAGTAATACATGCCATTAAAGTTTAGTGTAGCATTTTTTTCGGAGGTAAACCTGTAGCCCACCATACCAATAACACCTATCCATACAGTAGGTTTAAAAGCAATTAAAGGCCCTAGCCCCCCAACTAATATTCCGGCTTTTTTATCGGCAACAAATTTATTGTTGCTACCATCTTTATTTATAGTATAATATTTAAATTCATAAACACCCATCCCCAATTCTGCCTGCAAGTCTATCTCCCAATAGCGTTTATCTACAGCTATATATTGATAGAAAACAGTACCGTAATCCATATTAAGGGTTCTGTTTAGTTCAACCTGCTTGTCTGTTTTTGTTTTAACCTTTTGCTGGGAGTTAAGTGTTATGATATAACCACCGGCTCCGATAATATGCTTGTCATTTATTAATACACCCAATTGAAGTCCGTTTACATTGATAGATTGACCACGAATAAAAGAGTTGCGTTGGTCTAAATTAATATAGGGTCGGTATTTTTGTGATCGGTATATATGTGTACTGTCTGCTTTTAGTTTTGCCGTTAAAGAATCCTTTACATGAGCTTGTTTAGGAGTAAGGGTTTGTGCTATTACAATAGTATGCAGTAATAGTAATATAAACAATAGGCTGCGCTTTATAGGCATACAGTAAATTATTAACTTACATTAAGACGGCTAATTTAAGAACTACCTAAAAATAACCAAGCGTTTATTTTGAATAGAGCAGCATAGAGTATTATCCCTTATCTGCCATATAGTGCAGGCCTATGCTTTCTTTGCGGCGCATAGCGTGTTTTATAATGAGGTAACCAATACAGATGAGGTTGCGCAACTCGCATAGTTTGGGCGAGATAGTTGTTTGTTCGTACAGAGCTTCGTTTTCTTTATAGATAATTTCCAACCGGTCGAAGGCACGTTGAAGGCGCAGTTCAGAGCGAACAATACCTACATAGTTGCTCATTATTTGCTGTACTTCTTTTAAGCTTTGGGTAATTAAAATCATCTCTTCGGCATGCTCGGTTCCTTCTGCATTCCAGTTGGGTATATCGTCTCTAAAGCTTGTTTGCAATGCTTTTTGCGCAGCATCTAAAGAGGCATTGTGGGCATACACTACGGCTTCCAGCAAGGAGTTACTTGCTAAGCGGTTTGCCCCATGCAAGCCCGTGCGGGCGCATTCGCCAACGGCATATAAGTTTAGTATGCTTGATAGAGCATTGTTATCTACAATAATTCCACCACATAAATAATGAGCGGCAGGCACTACGGGTATCATTTGTTTAAAGGGGTCTATATCCAGACTCATGCACTTGTTGTAGATGTTGGGGAAGTGCTCTATAAATCCTTTTCTATCCAGATGGCGGCAATCTAAAAACACATGGTCGTCTCCGCTTATTTTCATTTCAGTATCAATAGAACGGGCCACAATATCGCGCGGAGCAAGAGAACCGCGACTATCATACTTCTGCATAAATTCTTTTCCATTGCCTGTGCGCAAAACAGCTCCAAAACCACGTACCGCTTCGGAAATCAGGAAGCTGGGTTGCTCACCGGGGTTGTATAAGGAGGTGGGATGAAACTGCACAAACTCCATATCCTGTATGTGTCCTTTGGCGCGGTATACCATGGCAATGCCATCGCCGGTGGCAATTAGCGGGTTGGTGGTGGTTGCATACACTTGTCCTACACCGCCAGTAGCCATACAGGTAACTTTAGCCAGAATGGTTTCTATTTCCTGCGTATATATGTTAAGCACGTATACGCCATAACAGGTAATATCTTTGGTTTTGGAGGTTACTATTTTACCCAGGTGATGCTGTGTGATGATATCAATAGCAAAGTAGTGATTAACAATGGTAATGTTTTTGTGCTCGTGTATTTTCTTGAGGAGGGCACGTTCAATCTCCTTACCGGTAGCATCTTTATAATGCAAGATACGGTGCTCAGTATGTCCGCCTTCTTTGGCTAAATCAAAAGCACCTTCAGCGGTTTTATCAAAGGCAACACCCAGTTCCATAAGTTCTTTAATACGCTCGGGAGCCTGAGTAACAACAGTGCGCACCGCCTCTTCATCGCAAAGGTTAGCGCCAGCGTTAAAAGTATCTTCTATATGCTTTTCAAAATTATCGTGCTCATGCCACACAGCTGCAATACCGCCTTGTGCATATTTGGTGTTGGTTTCATCTTCATTGCTTTTAGTTATGATAAGTACCTTGCCATGCTCGGCTACTTTAAGCGCAAAA
Organism: Bacteroidota bacterium; assembly: GCA_003153315.1. Lineage (GTDB taxonomy): Bacteria > Bacteroidota > Bacteroidia > B-17B0 > Aurantibacillaceae > PALSA-968. The sequence continues at coordinate 39,146 of PLYA01000008.1, read as the reverse complement.
CTTAAGCCGGCAATGCCGGAGCCAATCACTAAAAAATCAAACCTTTTTTGCATAAGTCAAGTTAAAAGTAGCGTATCTTTGCGGTTACAAAGTAACAAATTTTTACAGCCATGGATGCACCCGAAGTTCCTTTTATGATTTATGCAGAATCTACTCCCAATCCTGCTTCTATGAAGTTTGTGGCAAACAAAATGTTATTAGAAGCCGGCGCTACTGCACAATACAATAATATTACCGAAACCAAGCAAGCTCCTTTGGCTCAAAAGTTATTTGAGTTCCCTTTTGTAAAGCAGGTATTTATTTCATCTAATTTTATTTCGGTAACTAAGCATGATTTTATCAGCTGGGATGATATACTATTTGAAACCCGCACTTTTATTAGCGAATACCTGAATAAGAAAAACCCGGTGGTGATTGAACTGCCTGCGCAAGAAGTGGCGGTTGACAATTCTTTTAAAGAAACCAAAAGTGTTTTTACCGAACACGCCGCACCTAAAAACGAAGTAGAAGCAAAGATTATTGAAGCCCTGGAAACCTATATTCGACCGGCTGTTGAGCAAGACGGGGGCATGATTGCTTTTACCGGATTGCACGAGGGAGTGGTTAGTGTGCAAATGAAAGGCTCTTGTCAGGGTTGCCCAAGCAGCACCATGACGCTTAAAGCGGGTATTGAAGGTTTGCTAAAACGCCTGATGCCCGAAGATGTGAAGGAAGTGGTGAGCGTGGCTGTTTAGTTATTGAAACACCCCTATCTTTTTACCTACCTCAGCAAAAAAATCTTTTACCAAAGCAGCGGTTGCATCATCTGCGGTTGCCTTTTGATAGGTATCCGTAAGTGTCATGATATTTTGTATGTAGAACTTCTTCATCTCATCTACCATCATGTCTTTAGTCCACAAATCAATACGCATAGTATTGTTTTCTTTTTCATCCCACAAAGCGACCATCATGCTTTTGCACTTGGTAGGCTGGTTCGTTTCCGGCGATTGCCATTCTATATTAACAGGAAGATTATGTTCGTCTAAGTTTACTTTAAAAGTTATTTCGGATTGTTTCATACTGTTTTACGGTTTATATTTTGATTTGGAAAGAATGGTTTGTGCATCGGTATTCATTAATTTCTCAACGGTAACGTCAGCATTTTTATTCATATAAGCTCTTACAATTTGCCAACCAACATACATGGCAATTCGTGGCGGGCACTCTTTGCTTATAGCAGAAGTAAAAGGCCCGTCGGAAATTAAAGGCGCCAGTTCTTTCAAATCATTATTATATAATCTGTTTTGCTCAGTAAAGTAGGCCCACAAGTTCTTCTGATAGCTTTTGCAGTATTTCATCTGTACCGTATTGTATTGTATTTTAATAGAGTCTTCCACATCAGGTAAGGCGGCATCTAAAGCATAATACAGCTTACCGTAAAAAATCATATGGTTAAGCAGGTTGTTTAATTGTTCGTTTTTATCATAGCAATGTATCAGCCAGCCTTTAATAGCATCGCTAACTATGTAATTTGTGTTCATGCAACGTGTTTTGTATTTTGGGTATTGCAACATTTGGTAATATTTGTTGTCAGAACCCAAGTACATATCAAGCCCTATTCCCAAGGTACTATCCATGGTAGTAATGTTGTAATTGAACCCCGATATAAAGCTTACGTATTGTTTAGGTAATACCGTTTGTGGCAAATGATACTTTAAATGTTTAAGCCCATCGCTTAGTTGATTTTCTATATTTGCTATTGCTTCATCAGTAAATGTTTTCCTACTTTGATTGAACACCTCTTTCATGTCTTTATCCTGCACAAATAAACCAAGCGCTTTATAAACCGAATCATGTTCTTCTCCATGATTAATTACATCAAAAATAAAGCTGTTATAAAAGTTGCCATACTTTATTTTCATCTTTTGCACTTCTTGTTTAAAAGAATCCGGCTTGGTAAGAAACACATCCTCATCCATTCGCAGGAGTTTAATAGGATTAATTTGTATGTTGGATATATCCATATCTTTTAATCGATTATGAGTACAGGAGCCAACAACGGCAGTTAAAAAAACGGCTAATAGTAAGTGGAAAAAGTTAAGTTGCTTCATTTAGTAAAAGATATATCTTTGCGCTACAAAATTCAAAAAATAAACAGTATGAAAAAATTAGTTTACGTATTTATTGCAATTGGCTTTGCATCATCTAGCTTATTGGCACAAGACAATCCTAAAAGTGTTCGTTTTGGAATATTTGGACGTGGCACGCCTACTTGGTATAATATGCCAACTAACAATAGTTATTCTAAAGGCGGTGCTATATTTGGTGCTGGTTTTGGATTGAATATGGAATTTAGGGTTACCGATGTGGTTTCTTTTCAATCCGGCATAGGTGGAGATTTTGATGGTGGTAAAATAAAATATGCGTATACCGGTAATTCCTTTGGGTATTTCCCCTCTACGTATACCGGCTATATTCTTGATAAAACACCTTCATTTGTAGATATTAGTGGGCATAGCTATGGCGATTTCAATGCAGGTTTAGCCACAAATCAAAACACCCTACATTTTTTAATATCTCGTCGTATACACACAACATATGTTACCATTCCTTTAATATTAAAAATGAAGACAAAAGAAATAAGTGGCTTTAAGTATTTTGTTGATTTTGGAGGTAGTATAGGTATATTAGCAAGTGCTAAAGCTGACGATAACACTAATGACGTTAACTTTTTGGGAGGAATAACCGCAGGTACATATAAAGGTTTAAGTATCTATAAAGATTGTTCTCCGGTAAGGGTCGGTTTAAACATTGGTGCTGGCGCAGAGTATCGCTTAGCTGGAACCACCTCTGTTTTTATGAGCCTGAATTTTGTAAATTCTTTTATATCAACCGTAAAAGCAACTTCAAGATATAATGCTACAGGTGTAGATTATTCTCACAATAGTCAAGGAACTTTTACTTATGCTGCTCAAAGTTTGAAAACTAACGGCATCCAAATAAATGTTGGGTTCTTGTTTTAATTATTATATTCTATAAACAAAAAACCCGTTTCGATACCGAAACGGGTTTTTTGTTTATAGCTTTTTAAAATATTAATCCTACAAAGTATTAGGGAACTGAATTGATGCTAATTTAGGCGATTATATTAGAGTATGAAAAGAGGTTTAATTATTGTCTTATTTTTTCTTTTTTCTGCAAGTGCATTCTCACAAAAAATCACCGCATTTACTCCTGATTCTATTAAGTTTTTAAAAGAGCTGGATAAGTATTTTCAAGATAACTCTGCTAATAAAGACGATGCTTCTGCCTTTATAGAAAATCTTACTAAGTTTTGGAAAACACCGGCATATAATAATTTCTATAAAAACTATGTATATGCCACCAGTAATAAAATGCTGGAGAAGAAATTAAAACCATATCCCTATTTTCAAAACTACTTAATTGCTGTTGCAAATTTTATTAATTCAAAACAAGATGTATCCATTTTTGATGCATGGCAGTTGCTATTAGATAAGATTCTAACAAAAAATAAAAACCCTAAACCCTTTAATGATTTTTTAGAGATGAGTGACAATGTTTTTGAGAGTGGTATGTTCTACAAAGGTGCCAGTTGTCAATGGTACACTAACGGAAGTAATTTTAAATTTGATTATGATAGTATTCCAAAATTGGTATTCAATAATGTTACTTTATCGGGTAGCAACACCCGTGGAGACTCTATTAATATAGAAAACACAAGTGGGGCCTACTACCCTACTTCAGGTCATTTTTATGGCAAAGGCGGTACAGTTAGTTGGAAACGCACTGGGCTTGGCTCAGATGTATTCGCCGACATAAAAAAATACAGCATAGATTGTAAATCGGGGGGGTACGTGAGTGATTCGGCAGTATTTCATAACACCCAATATTTTGATAAGCCTCAACTAGGAAGGTTAAGTGATAAGATAATTAGCGAAAACGGTAAAGCTACTTATCCTCGTTTCGATACTTATGCTAAACGCTTGGAAATAAAAGGCGTCATTAAGGATGTTTTTTACGACGGTGGTTTTTCTATGAGAGGCGCACAATTTGTGGGAAGTGGAGATATAAGTAATCCTGCTAAAGTAGTTTTTAAAAGAAATAATCAGCGTTTTTTAGAAATATCTGCGCGTAATTTTATTATGTCTGCTGACAAAATTACGTCTGATAATGCCGCTATAAAATTTTATATGGATAAAGATTCAATTACGCACCCTTCCTGCGATTTTAAATATTTAGCTGATCAGCGAAAAGTTTCTTTGGTGCGCACCGAGCAGGGAATACAGAAAACACCTTTTTATGATTCATACCACAAATTAGATATGTATTTTGAAGAATTAGTTTGGAAAATAGATTCTCCTAAAATAGATATTGGGTTCCTGGCAGCAAATTTTCAAGGACAAGCCTTTTTTGAGTCGCAGGATTTTTTTACGGCAGAGAGGTACGATGCTATAAAAGGTCAGGTATCCGACGTTAATCCGGTAGCAAAAATAAATCAGTATTATGAACAAAATGGGAAACTAAGATTTTTTACGGCGGTAGATTTAGCCAGATATATGAAATGGTTAGCAATTGACCTGCGCCCCATTTTAATTAAAATAGCAAGTTTTGGTTTAATTAACTACAATCCCGAAACCGACGAAATAATGATAAAGGATAAACTTTTTAATTATATAAAAGCAAGTCGCAAGCAAGCTGATTATGATGTGTTGACTTTTCATTCGGTGTTACCCGGACAAACAAACGCATCTATTAATCTATTGAACAATAATTTTGACATGCGCGCGCATGGTGTAAAACAAATATTGTTAAGCGATACACAAAAAGTTTTTGTGTTTCCTAAGGGTGGAGAAATTGTTATAAAAAAAGGACGCAGTTTTACTTTCAGCGGGATAGTTGCTTCTGGTAAATTTGAGTTTCATGGAAAAGAATTTTCATATGATTATGATTTAAATAAAGTAAACCTAAAACAAGTAGATTCATTACGAATCTATGTAACTGCTTTGGAACCAGAGCCCGACGGAAGCATTCCGTTTAAGCGTGTACAAACAGTTGTAGAAAATATTGCTGGAGAATTAGATGTGGATAATCCCAAGAACCATTCAGGCCGAATAAACATTCCCCAATACCCTATTTTTAAAAGCTTTAAAGATTCTTATGCGTTTTATGAGCGACGGTCTATACAACGCGGAGTATATAACAGAGATAAATTTTATTTTAAGTTAGATCCTTTTACTATTGACAGCTTGGATAATTTTAATAATAAGGCTCTAAAGTTTCAAGGGGAATTTGCTTCTTCAGGTATATTTCCTGTTTTCAGAGATACCTTGTCGCTTCAAAAAGATTACTCTTTAGGTTTTATTCGTAAAACTCCTTCTGGTGGATATCAAGTGTATGGTGGTAAAGGAAAATTTGAGAACGAAATTCGCTTAAGTAATAAAGGGTTGCGTGGTGGTGGTGATATTACATTCAGCTCCTCTTTAAGTAAAGGGAGTGATTTTATTTTCTTCCCTGATTCTTTAAATGGTATTTCACAAACATTTGATATTAAAGAACAGGAAAATCCAAACGAATTTCCACAATCTCACGGAGACAAAGTTTATATACACTGGATGCCTTATAAAGATTTATTAAACGCCTTTGATACAGATACCCCTTTTTCAACTTATAATAAACAAGCTGAGTTTAGGGGAAGATATGATTTATCACCGACAGAATTATATGGTAAAGGTAAAGTAGATTTTCAACGAGCAGATTTAATATCAGCCAAAATTTTATTTAAAGAAAAGAAATTCTTTTCTGATACTGCCGATTTTCATTTAAAGGCGTTTGATGAAGAGGGATTCACATTTACTACAGATAATGTAAATGCTACTATTGATTTTGAGAAACGTACAGGTATGTTTGTAACGAACGGGAAGGCTTCTATAGTTACTTTCCCCAAAAACAACTACATCAGTCACATGGATAGATTTAAATGGTTTATGGATAGTGAAACCATTCAATTAGGAGATGATCAGAAGAAAATTAATGCTGAACTTGATAATGATTTGCAGCTTGATGCACCGGAGTTTATTTCTGTCCACCCAAAACAAGACTCTCTTAGATTTTATGCTCCTGCGGCGAAATATAATTTACGTAAGTACATTATTAATTGCATAAATGTACCTTATATCGATGTGGCCGATATGCGAATTTTTCCTGATAGTGGAAAAGTAATAATACGTAAAAATGCCGTATTAGACACCCTTAAAAAGGCAGTAATTATTGCTAACTCCGTAACCAAATACCATACTATAAAAAATGTTACGGCATTTATTGATGGGCGTAAACATTATTGGGCTCAAGGGGATTACACTTATCTTGACGAAAACGAAAAACCCTATAACATACATTTTGCCAAAATACAGCCCGATACATCCGGGCAAACTATTTCAGAAGGTGAAATCCCGGAAAAGGACAATTTTAAATTTAATGATTTCTTTAGTTATGCCGGAAAAGTATATTTAAAAGCGACTAATCAATTTTTATATTACGATGGTGGTACTCGAATATTGCACACTTGTCACCTTGGAAAATCATACCTAAAGTTTGAAGGGGAAATTAATCCTAAAGAAATTTTAATTCCAATACCTAAAGACGCAAAAGATGTGAGTGGAAATACTATAGGCTCAGGTATTATATATTCTCCTGATACAAATAGGGTTTATTCAGGTTTTTTATCTCCACGTGTTTTCAACAAAAACGAGAAAGATATTTTAGTGGCTGATGGTTTTTTGGGATTTGATAGGGAAAAGAAAGAATATCAGATTTCCTCGAAGGAAAAATTAGTGGAAGAGTCTTTGCCTGGAAATTACCTTAGTTTGGGAACCGCCAACTGTTTGATATACGGAGAGGGTAAGCTGGATATCGGCGCTGATTTAGGGCAAATAAAAGTTACGGCGGCTGGAAACGCCACACACAATACCATTAATGATAGCGCTCAATTTGATTTATTAATGGCCATAGAGTTTTTCTTTGACAAAAGCGCCATGAAAAAAATGGCGACAGATTTTGAAACATATAACAACACCCTTACTCCGCTTGATTTTGGAAGAAAAACATTTGAAAAAGGACTTGCCGAAATATTAGGAAAAGAGCGAGGCGATAAAGCTTTGTCTGAATTAAATCTGTATGGTAATTATAAAAAGTTTCCTGATGAATTAGAGAAATCTATTTTCTTGGGTGATGTGCAAATGATTTACAACAACAAAACAAAATCTTTCTTGTCAACGGGAAAAATTGGTGTTGCCAATTTATTTAAAAACGAGATTTATCGTTATGTTCCTGGCATTATTCAGGTTAAGAAACAAAAAGCAGGAGACATATTGGATATGTATTTTGAATTAGACCAGGGCACTTGGTATTACTTTAATTATTTTAAAGGTGTGTTAAGTGTGGTTTCCAGCAACCAAGCCTTTAATACAGATGTAAAGGATGTAAAAGAGAAAAAACAAAAAGTAGATAAAGGTCCTTCTTACCAGTTTAATGTTTGCAGCCCTACTAAAAAAGACCAGTTTGTAAAAAAACTAAAACAATTAACAGGACAAAAAGATGAAGATTAATGTCGGTTGTAAATCTTAAAAATAAAACCACTCGTTTTTTTGTTTTTGCTTCTGTACTTTATTTAGGATGGTACTTATTGTATCACTGGGTTGTGAAACCATATACAGTAATAGATGAAAAATTAATCAGTCTTATTATAGAAAACACTGCGTTTATTTTAAAAATATTTGGTTTCTCAGTTTATCAAAGTATAGAGGGTCAAAATATGCAACTTATCGGTATTGATGGCTCACACCCTATATGGATTGGCAGCCCGTGCAATGCTTTAACGCTATTTATGTTTTTCTCCTTATTTGTAATTGCTTTTCCGGGAAGTATAAAAAAGAAATTATGGTTTATTCCACTAGGGGTTATAATTATACACGTTGCCAACGTGTTGCGCGTAGTGGCCTTAACTACTATAAATTTTTACGCCCCACAATATATTGAGTTTAACCACACATATACCTTTACCGTTTTGGTTTATGGCATTATTTTTTTGTTGTGGATGTGGTGGGTAAACTCTGCCTTAAAGGAATATAAAAGCAATGAGTCGAAAAAGTAAAATAATTTTCTTTGTTTTTGTTTTATTAGCCTTAGGTTTTTTCAGAGAAACACTTTTTGTAAGTATCAATAGCTCCTTATACGACAAGTTTTACAACGAAAACAACCATCATATTGTTTGGTTTTTGTCTTTTATAAAATGTTTTTCTTACCGAACCATTTATATTGCCAAATGGTTTATTACACCTTTATTTGTTTTTTTGTACTGGTTTATTCAGAAGAATTTCTTGTTTTTTCTTTTTCCCGAAAAAAGAATTGTACAATGGTTAGGCGTATTATATCTTTCTTTATTTTTACTGGCAGGAGTTTTTTTTGCGGCAGGATGGGTTTTTAGCAACGTAAATGATGGGTATGTTTTTAGTCGTTTATTTATGGGATTATTGCAATCGCCGGTACCCTGCATGATTTTAATTCCGGCAATGTATCTTTACAGGCAAACTAATATCAACCAATCATAAAAAGAGATTATGAAAAAAGATTCGAAGATTTTTTCTTTAATAAAAAAAGAACTTGACCGCCAAACCCGAGGCATAGAATTAATTGCTTCAGAAAATTATGTTAGCAACGATGTTATGAAAGCCATGGGCTCTGTTCTTACCAATAAATATGCGGAGGGTTTGCCGCACAAACGCTATTATGGTGGTTGTGAAGTGGTTGATGAAATAGAACAAATTGCTATTGACAGAGCTAAAGAATTATTTGGTGCTGTGTGGGCAAATGTACAGCCACACTCGGGTGCGCAGGCAAACGCAGCGGTAATGTTAGCCTGCTTAAAACCGGGCGACACAATTTTGGGTTTTAATCTTTCTCATGGAGGGCATTTAACCCATGGTTCTCCTGTAAACTTTAGTGGTAAATTATACCGCGCTACTTTTTACGGAGTAGATGAAAAAACTGGACAAATTAATTATGATGCCCTTAGAGCAACTGCACTTGCAGAAAAACCAAAATTAATTATCTGTGGCGCATCAGCTTATAGCAGAGATTGGGATTATATTGCTTTGCGCAAAGTAGCCGATGAGGTTGGCGCTTTATTAATGGCGGATATTTCTCACCCGTCAGGTTTAATCGCTCGCGGGTTATTAAACGATCCTTTGCCGCACTGTCACATTGTAACTACTACTACACATAAAACTTTGCGTGGCCCTCGCGGCGGAATGATTATGATGGGTAATGACTTTCCTAATCCATGGGGAGAAAAAACACCTAAGGGAGAATTGAAAATGATGAGCGCCCTGCTTGATTCTGCTGTATTTCCAGGTACACAAGGCGGGCCACTTGAACATGTTATTGCTTCAAAAGCTATTGCGTACGGAGAGGCCCTTACAGATGAGTATATGCACTACTGTGTTCAGGTAGTTAAAAACGCACAAGCTCTTGCAAAAACATTTACCGATTTAGGTTATAAAATTGTTTCGGGTGGAACCGACAACCATTGTATGCTGATTGATTTACGTAATAAAAACCTAACCGGAAAAGATGCGGAAAATGCATTAGGACAAGCAGATATAACCGTAAACAAAAACATGGTTCCGTTTGATGATAAATCTCCGTTTGTTACTTCGGGTATCCGCATAGGTTCACCTGCCATTACCTCGCGCGGATTAAAAGAAAAAGATTGTGTGAAGATTGTAGGACTGATAGACCATGTATTAAAGAATAAAGATAACGCTAAAGAATTGGCAAAGACTAAAACAAAAATAAATACTATGATGAGCAAATATCCTCTGTTTGCTGATTAAGCCCTGATGAAAAAAAACCTATTTCAATATGTTTTGCCCGCAGCCTTGGTTGCGGGTTTTTTGTGCTTCTTTTTTTATGATGCCTTGCATTATATACCAAATGGAGATGATGAGTTTAATGATGAGTATGTTAGCAATTTGGGCATTGTAGAAGCCGCTAAACTTTTTTTCTCTAATATAAACGGAAGGTGGTTTAGCCACATTATTACTGCCATTTCTTTTGCTGTTTTAAAACACAACTACATGTATTACGCTTTGTATGTAACAGGCGTTATGCTATTGTTTGTAGTTTCCATAAGTGTTTTATACAAAAACTACCTGCATACTTTCTATAAGGAAAAACTATCTGCTTTAAAATCCTTTTGGTTTGCATGGGTATTTACGGCCACCTTGTTTTTTTTATTGTTTGTGGGCAGACAAGAGGTATGGGCATGGGTAAGTTCTGCCAACAACCATTTAATGAGTGTTATACTTTCTGTTTTTCTTTTTTCATCATTAATAAAAGAAAACAACAGTGTTATAAAAATCATTTGGGTTTGTATATTGGCTGCGGCCATTGGCGGGTTAAATGAAGTAAACGCGGCTTGCTGTGCAATAGCTGCAGTTGGATTATTTGCTTTGCAGAAGTTTTATTCTCCTCAACTAAAATTAAATAGCCTTATCATTTGGCTTGCTGTGTTTATTATTATAAGCTCACTTGCGGTAAATGTAATTTCAGGAGGGTACGAAAGCCGTATGAACAGTTTACCCCATTTTACTATACCTCAGTCTATAAAAAACACGGTACACACCTTTGCCTTGCCACTTATGCAATATCGCTACATTGCTTTGCGATTATGCACCTTGCTTATCTTCCTGTTTTTTATAGATATAAACTTTGCCGCACTAAAACCCTCTAAGCAAGATATTATAATAGCAGCAGGGTTGCTTGTTATTATAGGCGCCTCGTTCTTTTTGCATTGCTATATATTAAGTGATATAGTACCTTCTCGTGGAGAAGTTTGGGGCTACACCTTATTATTGTTTATGTTGTTTGCTTTTGTAAGAAAAAGAAGAAGAAGTTTCTAGGCTAGAATAATTTTTGCTTACCATTATTTTCTTTAGTAATATTTTTAGGTAAAATACTAAAAGGGACTTTATGAAAATCTTTCAAAACAGCACCCAGCTGTTGCATATCCTCATCATCGGCAGAATAATACCATTCAACCTGAACTTGTTTTCCCGCAGCAGCGATGCTATCAAGCTTTTTTAAGATGTCATTAAAAAACTTTATCGAAGTAGAGTTAACATACGCGAAATCAAAAGTCAATTTTGTATTAGAGTTTGGATCGGTAGAATATTCCTTAAACCAATTTATAATATCATCATAAAAATTATGAGCTTCATCCGGATACGAATACCCCTTAATTTCCATTATGGAACTTTCCTTATCTAAAATCACCAAAGGTGTTTGGTCTTTCGCCTTAATCTTAATCTTTCTCATGCGCTCTTCTCTATACTAAATGCAAAAATACTGTTTTTATCTATTTATTTAATTCATCTGTATATCCCTCACCACTAATTGCAAAGTGGTATTTCCGTTATAGTGATTTTCTGCAACAGTGTAACAAATACTTAGCGGAACTTTCTTTTGAAAGAAAGATAGAAAATCACCTTTATCAAATGCAATGGCATGAAACTTTACGGTTGGATTTTCTTGTTGATATAGTTCTAATTTTAAGTGATTAGTGCCCACCACTCTTGCCCAACCGGTATCTAACACACTATCGGTAACAAATACTGGTGTCATATTCTCTGGCCCGTGCGGGGCAAATTGTTTTAATACAGAAAAAAACTTAGGACTTATTTCATTTAAGTAAATCGTTACATCCACATCAATTTCAGGGATAAGATCTTCCTCAGAAATTGTTTTACTTACTTCTTCTTCAAAACGATGTACAAACAATTCTAAGTTTTCAGGTTTAAGCGTTAAGCCCGCGGCATGTCGGTGTCCACCAAACTGCTCTAACAAATCAGAGCAAGATTCAATAGCAGTATGAATATCAAAATTCTTAACGGAACGCGCAGAACCCACCAGCATCCCATCTGCTTTGGTAAGTACTATAGTGGGGCGGTAATACTTTTCTATCAATCTTGATGCAACAATACCCACCACACCTTTGTGCCATTCTTCATTATATACAACCGTTGTTTTTTTCGCAATCAATTGCGGGTTGATACCAATCATATCAAAAGCCTGAGCGGTCATGCCCTGGTCTATTTCTTTTCGGTTGGTATTTGTCTGGTTAATGCCACCGGCAAATCTTGCAGCTTCTTCCTCATTGTCAGTCAGCAAAAGTTCGGCAGCCCGCATGGCATGATCAATACGTCCTGCGGCATTTATACGGGGAGCTATAACAAAAACTATATCGGTTATGGTAAGTTCTTTTTTTAAGTTGTTTAACTGGTACAAAGCCCTTATGCCTGCCCGCTTCATTTTATTAAGTTCCTGCAAGCCGTAGTAACAAAGTATTCTGTTCTCTCCGTTAACAGGCACAATATCGGCAGCAATGCTAACAGCAACCAAATCAAGCAAGGGAATTAATTCTTCAAAAGGTTTGTTTAGTTTACTTTGCAGGGCTTGAGCCAGTTTAAAACCCACCCCGCAACCGGATAATTCTTTAAAGGGATACCCGCAATCTTTTCTTTTAGCATCTAAAACTGCAAAGGCTTTAGGAAGATGTTCTCCGGGAAGGTGATGGTCGCAAATAATAAAATCAACACCCAATTTATTTGCGTAATCAATTTTATCATTGGCTTTTATGCCGCAGTCTAAACTGACTACCAATGCATACTTATTTTCTTTCGCGTAATCAATTCCTTTAAAAGAGATGCCATAACCTTCGGTATACCTATCCGGAATATAGTACCAAGCATCAGCACCAATAGATTTTAAATAACTATAAAATAAAGCCACGCTGGTTGTTCCATCCACATCATAATCACCATATACGAGAATCTTTTCTTTGTTATTTATGGCAGTAATAATTCGAGTTACAGCCTTATCCATATCCTTCATCAGGAAAGGATCATGTAACAAATTTAAATCAGGACGGAAAAATTCTTTTGCCAAATTAAAATCACTAATACCTCTTTGCAAAAGCAACGTAGCATTAACTCTATCTGTGTTAATGACAGAAGCAAGTGCGTTAATCTTATCGGTATCAGGTTGTTGTTTTAATTTACGGCGCATGATTCCTGTCTATCGCGCATTGTGATAAACAGCCACAATATCATCATCATCTTCCATTTTCTCAATCATGGTAAGCACTTCTGTTTCTTGTTCGTCAGTCAGTTCTTTATAGGTTGTAGGAATAAAAACTTTGGATGTTTCTTTAATTTCAATCTTCTTATCCTCCAGACCTTTCTGCATGTTACCAAATTCAGCAAAAGGAGTTTGAATAATTAAATCGTTATTCTCATCATCCCAGGTAAACTCTTCGGCACCAAAATCTATCAGTTCAAATTCTGTTTCTTCTCTGTTTAATCCAACAGAAGAAATCTTAAACATGGCCTTTCTCTCAAACATAAAGCTTACCGAACCATTCGTGCCCAAGGTACCTCCATTTCGGGTAAAGTACATGCGCACGTTTGCAACTGTACGCGTAGGATTATCCGTAGTACACTCTACCAACACAGGCACCCCATGCGGAGCATAACCCTCGTAAATAGCCTCTTCGTAGTTAGATACATCCTTATCAGAAGCGCGTTTAATGGCAGCATCTATATTTGCTTTGGGCATGTTTGCAGCCCTGCCGTTTTGTATGCAAATACGCAAGCGGGCATTCGTGTCGGGGTGAGGACCTCCGGCTTTCACAGCCATGGCTATATCTTTCCCTATTCTGGTAAACACTTTAGCCATTTTGGCAAAGCGGGCAAACATGGTATGTTTTCTTTTTTCAAATACGCGTCCCATTTATCTATATAATTTCCCCCAAAATTAAATTAATTTTCCTTTAAAAGCTTATCAGGTTTTAAAAATGCCAGCAAAACAATCATTAATAGCCCTCCGTAAGTTATTATTTTATAATGGTCATAGTACTGCCTAAACTCACCCAACAACAAATGCACATTGGTTAACAGGTAAATTAAAATCAGTACAGCAAGAAACCCCCAATCCATTTTATGCGTACGTATCTTAGCAACAAACAGTCCATAAATCACATACATGCTTGCCGGCATCATCATCAAAAAAGCATAATGCTGCTGGTGCGGAAAGATTAACGGTATTAGTAGAAAAACATAAGACAACTCCCAAATCGCTTGCAGTTTACTTTGTGGAGGCGTAAACGGTTTCCTGCGCAAAAAATAAAATACAAAGCAAACCAACAGCAACCTTACTATCGTAATCATAGCAATTACAGTGCCTACCCCTACGTTCAAAATATTCCGCTTATACATAAGCGCATGCGGGTCGGGTACTTTATCCATTAATAACGTAGGTATAAGCGTGGTTAACCCATTCAGCGTAGTTTCATCCGTATCAATCAAATGCGCTGTGTTTGAAGGGTTAATGGCAGCAAGCCAGTCTTTAAGCAACACCATATTAAACTCAAAACCACAAACCAGCGCTGGCAGAAACAAAAACAGCACACACCAACCTACAATAAACACACAGGCTTTTAGCTGTTTGTTATAAAACAAATAAGGCAACAACACCAGCGGAAGAAACTTAAAGTTAATACCCAACGCTATAAGCGCCGCACCCCACAAGACTTTGTTGGAGTTGATTAACCTAAGCCCCTCCAGCATAAACAACAACATAAAGATGGTCATCTGCCCGTTATGAAAATTATCCAGTATCAGCTTGGCAGAAAAAGCAACCGAACAGAAATCAAATAACAGCTTTTGTTTATCTGAGAAAGCATCAAAATTCAGATAACTCCTTATCAATTTAAACACGCGTAGAAAAGCAAGTACATTCAGCGTAAGCCAGATTACACGCGCCACATACACAGGCAAAAAAGTAAACGGAATTAATACCGCAGCAAACAGCGGACTATAAAAAAACCGGAATCCATCTTCGTAATGGTGCACAAAAATATTGCCCCCGTGCAGAAAATCTTTAGACGCCAAAAGAAAAATATCAAAATCCTGGTGCTGCCTTGTTTCCAACAAAATATAGGCAAGCAACGGTAGGGGCAACGCATATTTCAGGTAAGTATACTTTAGCACTGGGCAGGTTTCTTTCTTTCAAAAGTAGAATAAAAACGGCTGCATTAAATAGTTTGTATAAAACACCTGTTTTTCTTTCTTAGTTGCCATAAGTTTGTTGTGCAATGATAAACACAACGCGTACAATTCGGCTTACATCTTTTATTACTAAACATCCAGGTTCTGGTTTTCAACAGCCGTATATAAACAAAAGACACCGTGTTTTAGTTAGGGAATAGGCAGGCAGAGGTTTTGTACCGGCATATTCCCACTCAGCGCCTGCATGTTCTATCCTTACACCTGTATATTCTATAGCTATACCTGCGCATTCTTGTTTTGTACAGGCAGGTTCTACACCTGTACCTGCATATTCCGGCACTGCACCTGTATATTCTAACCTGGCACCAGCAGGTATAGTTTCTCTGCCTGTCTGTTCTGCGACTGTAGGGCGTAAAGCCCGACGGCAGTAATTTGCCGTAATGCCCAAATAAAATCTTTTGTAATTTGCTCCCTCAATTAAAAACATGCAAAAGAAAATCTTATTACTGGGCGGTGGCGAGTTGGGTAAAGAACTGGTAATTGCCTTGCAACGTTTGGGTCAGCACGTTATAGCGGTTGATAGTTATGCAGGTGCACCCGCCATGCAGGTAGCCCACGAGTTTGAAGTGATTAATATGCTGGATGGAGATGCGCTGGATAAAGTGGTTGCCAAACACAAACCCGATTTGATTGTTCCTGAAATTGAAGCCATACGCACCGAGCGTTTTTATGATTACGAGAAGCAGGGCATTACCATTGTGCCAAGCGCCAAAGCCGCCAACTTTACCATGAACCGCAAAGCCATTCGCGATTTAGCTGCCAAAGAGCTCGGCTTACGTACGGCAAACTATAAATACGCAACTACCTTAGAAGGCTTTACACAAGCGGTTTTGGAGATAGGAATACCCTGCGTGGTGAAACCTTTGATGAGCAGCAGCGGTAAAGGACAAAGTGTGGTAAAAACAAAAGACGATATTACCAAAGCCTGGAACTACGCCATGGAAGGTTCTCGCGGAGATTATAAAGAAGTGATAGTAGAAGAGTTTATTACCTTTAACTCGGAGATTACCTTACTTACCGTTACACAAAAAAGTGGAAACACCTTGTTTTGTCCGCCTATAGGACATAGACAAGAACGCGGTGATTACCAAGAAAGCTGGCAACCCTGTGCTATTAGCGATACCGATTTAAAAGATGCGCAAAATATGGCAGCTAAAGTAACCGAAGCACTTACAGGTAATGGCATTTGGGGCGTAGAGTTTTTTCTAACAGATAAAGGAGTTTACTTTTCGGAGTTATCTCCCCGTCCGCATGATACAGGTATGGTAACCCTTGCCGGCACACAAAACCTCAGCGAGTTTGAATTGCATGCCCGAGCAATTTTAGGCTTGCCTATTCCTGAAATTATGTTGGAAAGGGTAGGAGCATCTGCTGTGGTTCTTGCCACCCAAGAAGGTAAGAACCCAAGCTACGCAGGTATTGAAGAAGTTTTACATAACAAACTGACTGATGTGCGTGTGTTTAATAAACCAACCACCCGTCCATACAGGCGTATGGCTGTTGTGCTTACGTATGATAAGGTAGGCGCTGATGTAAATGCAGTAAAAGAGAAGGCTATTAAGCTAGCTAAGGAAATAAAAGTGATTACTACTGTTAATTAAATGGCATACGGCATTTTGCAATTTAGCGGTTGTTAACTGGTTTATTTTTTGGTTTTCTTTAAGGCATCTAAATATATTTTTTTGATGCTGTTCCTTTCTTCCCGGTTGCAAATGTTTTCAATAGCAGGTAGCAGGTCTTTGTTGTGTTGTGTTTTTAGTTTTAAAATCTCTCCCAAAGCAAAAGCGGCTGCCCAACGCACAACGGTTCCTGTGTGTTCGCTGTTGGTTAGCAAATTGGCTATGGCTTTATCCAGCTTTGTGGGGAAAAGATGTGCTATGTTTGCAATAACCTTGGCAGATTCCCATTTTACCCGCGGGGCTTTTTCACTTAGAGTTTCGCTTACAAATTTCAGGCAGTTCTCGTTGGCAATGGCAGCGTTGGTTTTTGTTGCAAACTCCAATGCTTCTATACAGGTTGCTTTGGGCGAATCTTTGGCTGTTTGTGCAAAGGCAATCAGTTCATCTGTATTTACTTTTTTATCCAACAGCCATTGGCTAAGTGTTTCGGTTTTTACCTTGGGTTTTAAAACTTTGTCATTTAAAAGCTCTGCTATGTTCATAGAGTTTGATTTTGTTAAGTAATGTATTTATTTAGTCTTCCATCTTTCAAGATTAGGAAGCCCTGCAGTCATAAATTTAGCTATAAATCTGGGATACTTCATTTCAACCATTTTATTAATCACAAATTCACGCATTTCTTTTGCTGAAATATTTGGTTGAGTGAATTTCCCATCTTGATAACAATAACTGCAATATGTTCCAGATATTGAATGGTCAGCATTTGTACCGCCTCCTTTTGGGTCTTTATCCAGTGGCATCATACAGCTCTGGCAAAATTTGTTTTTCTTTTCCATTTTATTTTTTTAGGTTGTTAATTTTGGCAAATGTATGCTGGCTTACTGACAACCCTATGGCAGACCCTTTAAAAATATTTTTGTTTCAAGTGATTTTATGTAATCCCCTAACGAAATATGGTTTTTTTTTCTGAATGACATTTCGGTATTTGACAAATGAAGTATATGCGAAGCTTTAAAATCACGATAATCGTTCCGTTTCCAGCACCAGGCTATCATATGCCAATCCATCGAGTAGTATTTTATGGCGATAGGCTCAACCTCTCTTGTACTCTTTATTTTTTCATTATTCTGATAATTTATTTTCAGAATGGTTTTATTGGTTATTGCTTTTAATATTTCAGAAAGAGAGCTAAAATCTTTGGTCGGAGCGGGGTAAGATAAAACATGTGTTTTAGAAGAAAGATCAGTAGCTTTTTCTTTTTGAGAATCCTTAAGAGTGGCTTTTATTTTATTTAGTGCCGATTCGAAATTTTCCTGAATGGATTGGTCGCCAAATCTTTTGGAAATAGTTTCCATTAATATTAACGCGTTGGCTTCCTCATCTGTAAAGGCAACTGGTGGAAGGAAATACCCCTGCGCTATGAAATAGCCTTTATTTATTTCGAAACTTATGGGTATTCCTATTTCTGCCAAGGCTTTTAAATCTCTGTAAACAGTACGTACACTTATCCCAAATTTTGCGGCAATATATTCAGATGAAATATATTTTCTTGATTGCAGGGTTGTCAATATGCCTAACAATCTGTCAACTCTATTCACTATTTTTTATTTTTAAAATTCTTTTCCATATTTATTATAAGTGCCAGCCAGACTCTTTGTCGTTCAGTCTGGCTGGAACAAAATCTTATCTATGTTGGTCAACCAAGATTGGATTTCCGTCAGGATCCGTTAGGGTTAAGCTTGCCGGTCCTTTAGGCGTCTTTGCATCCGTTTCGGTATCCAGCTTAAGGCCTTTGCTTTTTAATTCTTTCTGAATTTCTCTTACATCCACAAACGTGGGCGTGTTTTTAGAGTTCTCATCCCAACCCGGGTTAAAGGTTAGTATGTTCCCTTTAAACATACCTTGAAATAACCCAATAAGAGAGTTTCCGTTTTTCATAATCAGATAATTGCTTTTCATATCGCCACCCATTGCTTTAAAGCCAAGGTTTTCGTAAAACTGTTTTGATACGCTCAGGTCTTTCACACTAAGGCTTATGGAGAATGCGCCCAGCCCCATATCTTTAGTAACTGTGTAAGTTGGTTTTGTAATGGTTGGCGTAGGGTTTGCGTTTACGGTACTGATTGAGTGTACAAAAAGACTGCCCGTAAGGAATACCATACTTATTCCGATGCTTGCTTGTAAAAATTTTGTTTTAATCATTGTTTTAGTTTTTAATTGTTTGTAATGAATTGATTTTATTATGCTACACTGGGTTGTTTTTTCTTTAAAATAAAAGAGGCTATTAAACTCATAATTACGCCAACCGGCAAAGGTTCCATAAAAGTAATAGCCGCCCGAAAGAAAGGGTTTTTATAAAGCTCTTTATACTTTAACATTTCTTCTTTTTTAGCAGCTAATTGTTCGGCGCTTAAACCGCTTGCTTTTGCTTTCTCTACCATTGCAGCAGCATATTGTTCCATAAAATCTTTGAAAACAGTGTTGAAAAGAATCATCCAGGTTGCTACATATACAACAGATGAAACAACCACTATCAGCATAGCTATTTTAAATGCTTTCCCGAAACTTATAATGCCGTCGTTCATTTTGTCGCGATAAGATTTTACCCCTACAAAAATCAGAATACCTGCAAGAACCATAGTTGAATAGCCAAGTACCTCGGCTTTATCAAACCCCATGTTTTTACCGATTAAGCCAGTTACTACCATCATGGCAGACATAATTCCTCCTGAAATGAGTCCGAATGTTAAAATTGTTTTTTTCATGTTTTAATTGTTTTTAAATGAATATTAATTTATTTCGGAGCAAAACTATGTCGGCTTTAAACTTTTTTCCTCATACTTACGGGTGATTTTGAGTAATACTACCCTAAAATACTACTTTAGTTTACAAAATCAGGGCAAAATACCCAAACTTTTTGCTTTTTCTACCGCTTGGGTTCTTCTATTTACTTCCAGTTTTTCAAAAACACGAGATGAATGCGTCTTAACCGTATTTAAAGAAACAAACAATTTATTTGCAATTTGCTGGTTGCTTAGTCCGGCGGCAATCAATTCCAACACCTCATATTCGCGTTTGCTTATACCCGTTTGCTGCAAAAGGTTATCATTCAGTACAAAATTCTCACGGTCTATGGCTACCGCCACTTCTTTTACTACCGAAACCTCTTTTATTACAGGCACTTCTTTTATCACCACCACTTCTTTTTTGCGGGTAAGTTTTAAACCTGCCCAAACACCAACTATGGTAAACAAAACCGCAATGGCACCCATGTATAAATCCATTACATGGTCTTTAATTAAAACCTTGTATTCTAAAAATTTAAGTAACAGGGTAAGCAGGCCAAGGGCAATACCATATATCAGTATTTTGTTTTTCACTACTCAAAAATAGTAAAAGATACCAATTACTACTCCCACTATCTACTCGGGCTTTTGTCTGCCCCAGGCAATAAATATGGCAAAAACCGCAAAGAAAATGTTTGCTCCAATTTGTGAGCCTTCGCCTCTTGCAATGTGAAAAACACTTGCGGCTATCATCAATGCAATAATTCCGTAAGCGGCATAAACTGTTAGTTTGGGCTGTATACGAAGCAATGCAGGCAAAACCAATCCTATCCCGGCCAACAAATCCAATACGCCGGTAAATTTTACTAAACCCGCATTGTCTGCTGTCCATGGCCACATTTGGGCTAATTTGTCGGCAGACTGAAACAGTTTCATGCTGCTTGCCCATATAAGGCTAAGAGCTAAAAGCACTTGTGCTATCCAAAGAATAATGTTTAGTGCATTTGATTTCTTTTGTTCATTTGCCATGGCTATTTTTTTATTTTAAGATAATTATTTTCTCTTATTTAGTACAAATATCATTGCCGAAGAAATCATACACATTACTATGGCACTAATGATAAGAGGAGTTTCTTTTTGTGAAATTCCAATAAAGAAATCGCCAACAAACATTACTAAAAAGAAAATATAGGCAATGGTAAGCATAGGTATTGATTTTTTAAATGTGGCAAAAGCAAAAATAACACCAAGGGCAAATTGCCTGGAAGCCCACATGTATACTAAGTAGTCAACGCCTTTTGCGCTAAGGTCAACTGTTTCTAAAACCGATTTTGGCGAAAAGCATATAGATGCACTTACCATAATTTCCATTAATGCAAAAAGCCCTGATACGATAAGTATCCATTTTGGTAATGTTTTTTGTTCTTCTGTCATAATTTATTTTGTTTTTCCTTTTGCGTTTAATTTGTCAACCTGGCTAAATCCATTTGTCTTAGTAAATTTCATATTGTGTACGAAGTTTTTCATTGAATCCGATGGGTCAAGTGTTTCAAAATTTAAATTGTCAATTGTCTCGGGCGGTAATAAAACCGATACAATAGGAGTGTCTTCTAAGTGACCTGTTGAAGTATTAACCAATTTTGCCATTGCGTGAACGGTAACCATTTGAACTGGTAAATGAGCGAGCGTTTCTCTCGCTACTCTTAATAGTCCGCCACAAACATAGTCCTGATACAATTCATTGAATTTGCTTTTTGGCATATCTTTTTTTGAAAGCTTTCCAGTTTTTGTTACGGAAACAACATAGTTGGGAATAACTTCTGAATTGTTAACGTGTAATTCAATTTCTATGAAGTCCTTGTCAAACGAAACTTGTATTTTGGAACCTAACGCGGCGATTTCGCTAAATGGTTCAAAGTAATTAAATGCGTCTGCATACGATTGTGGATTTTTTTCTTGCACGCCTTTAGCAATCTTTTGAGTTTTTTGCCAGTCGTCGTGAACTTCTTTAACTGTGTCAAAGTCTTTTTGGTCTTGAACTATTGCTTGACTTATTGCTTCTTCAAGTGATTGTATTTTTCTTTTCGAGCCAAATATTTTGTGAAATAAGGACGGAGTAAAGTCGTTTAGTTCTTGTCGTGTGGCAGTCTCGTGTATTTTGAGTTTCTCTGCCTGCGGTGGTTCTTCGTCTTCTAAAATTTGCTGCCAATCAATTTTGTCCGATGCGTGTTTGTGAACTGACATTAAAACTTCAATATAGTCGTCATATCGTTTAACTGTTTCGAAAGCATTTTCGATTTCATTTTGCTTTTGTTGTTCTTTAAACTGTCTTGCCGCTTCTTTTGCGCGTCTATTTCTATTTCTTTCTGATGCCCGTGCAGCGGCGGCGGAATATCGTATGGCTTGTCGAAATGTTACCATTGTTCTTTTAATACTATATATATTAGTAAAACAAATCTACTAAATTTTAAGAAAGCCCATACGTATGGCAATGCAAACCGAGTGGGTTATGTTTATCTTATCCGTTTGTAATCGGCTATACGCGTTTTAGTAAAATAAATATGCCCAAAAACGGGTGCAAAAAGCTTAAAAATGATGTTTTTTCAAAACCGTTTAAAAAATAAAACGACCGCTTATTTAAAAAATCCTACCGTTTATTTAAAAAATCCTACCGTTCGTTAAATAACACCCTTAGCCTATTGACTTTACCCTACCTGCTGTGTTATCTTTACAATAGTTCTTTAGGTAATGCACAAAAAATGAAAGTTAGCTTACAGCAAATGAAAGCTAGCCCACAGCAACTGAAGGCTAACCTACAGGAAACGAAAGCTAACCAACGGTAACTGAAAGCTAGCCAACGGTAACTGAAAGCTAACCAACAGAAACTGAAAGCTAGCTTACAGCAAATGAAGGCTAGCCAACGGCGACTGAAAGCTAGCCTACAGAAAATGAAAGTTAACCAAGAATAGAAATAAGTAATAATAACAATTAAAAAATAAAGCCATGTCAGCAGAAAGAATCCCAACCGCAGCAACCGAGTTTGCACCTTATATGGATGTAACCGACAATTTGCAACTAAGTATAGACCCCATTACCGGGCAACCAGTATATAAAAACTGGAACTGGACGGCAGCCGATAGCGCGCAATGGACTGCCTACCGCATCGCAAGCGATAAATTGTTTTTAAAGCTTAGCGATAAAAAGAAGAGCAGCACCGATATAAAAGACCAGATGAAAATTTTAATAACAACGGTTAAAAAATACGACCACGACCCCATAACCGGGCATCATCTGTTGGATAAAATTGCCATAAGCGGCACCAGCAGCGATGCCGAAACGTTTAGGGTAAAACGCGGCACTGCCCTGGCAGCAACGGGCATGGCAACCGCCAAGAAAAAGGGAAGCAGCGCAAGCGGTGCCGTTACACAAATACCCGTGCTAAGCATGAAGCTAAACAGCGAAGGCGAACATATATTAAACGCCATAAACCCCGATACACCAAAGAGCAAAGCAAAGCCCAAAGGCATTAAGTTTTTAAAAGTGTACAGGTATATAGGTACCAAGCCTCCTATAGCCATTAGTCAGTATCAGTTTGTGGCAAACGCCAAGCGCGGCATTGCCAAAAGCGAGTTTGCCAACATAGGCTTAGATGCCAACACCAAACTATGGGCTTGGTACATTGGCAGGTATGAAAGCAACAAGGGTGTTTTAGGCAGCGCAAGTCCTGCGCTAAAGGCGGGTATTTTGTTGCAGGATGAAACAACGGGTACGTTGCCTACTACTTAGGAGGTTGCCGCAAACCTTAGTGCATTCTCTTGTCTTGAAATAATTTTTTCTCTTCATTTCTTTGCTTGCCCAAAGAAATGAAGCAAAGAAAGTGCACCACGAAAGCCAACCTAAAGCTTTCGTTTGTCGCACAAGCCTGCCCCTCTCATGCCACGAAACTTTCGGTTCGCTCCTTTCGTGGACGCCAGCCGCACTCAGCGAATCTAAAAGGGTAGATTAATTTTAATTTGAAACAGCGGGTGGCCCGACCAAACGCAGAGCTGTGTGGCTTGTGCGTAGCAGATCGTTTGGTCTTGAATACCTGCCGCGCATACTGGCTCAAAGATGCCTTTGCATCTTTGCCCTGTTTCTTTTTCGTCAAGGAAAAAGAATAAGAAGAAAATTATAATGCCAAAATATACAGGTAATGTAATTCCTTCCTGAAATAATTTCAGCTAAAAAAACAATTCTCGGAAAATATGTCAGCAAACAAAGGGGTTTTGGCCCTTGGTATATAGTTTGAGGAAGGCTAAGCGTAACTAAAAAATAAACGTTTAACTAAAAATAAAAAATAGGAGGAACCAAAAAATGACACTAGTTCAATGGAAAAGACCAACCGAAAATGGTCACGCAAATCGTCCGGTAGCTTATAACTCTCCGCTATCAGGATTGTTCAACAATTTATGGAGAGATGATTTCTCAACCAACGAGTATGCACAGTTTGTGCCTGCGGTAAACATTGCCGAAGAAGATGCACACTACAGTGTAGAACTATCTGCACCCGGTTTTGAAAAGAACGACTTTAAAATTGAAGTTAAAGACGGGGTACTTACCGTATCGGGCAAACACGAAACCGAGAAGGAAGTAAAAGACAAAAACTTTACCCGTAAGGAGTTTAACTACGGTTCTTTTCAACGCAGCTTTACCTTGAATGAGCAGATAAACGAGGAGGCTATTGATGCCAAATATGAAAACGGCATTTTAAAACTAACGCTTCCTAAAAAAGAAGAGGTAAAAAAAGCAGCTAAAGAAATTAAAATTGCCTAAGCTGTTTAAGAAGAGTAATGTTTAACTAAAATTAAATTCATGTTATGAATCCGATGACTGTAACTTCGTTTATAATCCCCGCTTTTGTAGCTGTTGCTTTAATAACCCTGCTGATTAGAGAAAGGTATAACCTGATGCCAAAAAGAACAAATAACGGGAATAACAAAAACCAAAACAATGCTGATGCACAAAACCAGAGAAATAACAGGTTTGCACAGAGTAAAAGATACCCCGATGATTTTGTAGATTTATCAGGCGGTAATATGGGAATCTAAAAGAGGATTGAGTTAACACAAACGTTAAAAAGGGAGCCGTTAATAACGGTTCCCTTTTTTATTATAAAAACCCTTGGCCATAACTTAAGTGTTTCAATTAATCTAATAAATTGCCTTTCTTTGTCGATTGGTTTATGAACCCTAAAGTAAAATCCATATTGCAGCTGGTATTGTTTGCCGCTATCGGGGCCTTTTTAGTTTGGCTGTCTATACATAACATCCCCGACAAAGATGTTGAAACCACCAAACAATCTTTTAAAGATGCTGATTATTTAATCGTTGCTATTTCTGCTATCATAAGTCTTTTGGCCCATGTTGTACGCGCCTGGCGCTGGAACTCCTTACTTCAACCTATCGGACATAGTATTTCGTTTAAGAATTCCTTTGCAGCAGTAATGATTGGCTATATGGTAAACTACGCCGTGCCTCGCGCCGGAGAACTTAGTCGTTGTGGTATTGCCGCTAAATACGAAAAGATGCCTTTTGCCGCCGCCCTAGGAACCGTAATTACCGAGCGCATTGTAGATGTAGTGTTATTACTTGTTTTGTTTTTTATAACCCTTGCCGCACAATTTAATGAACTAACGGGTTTAACTAATATGTATGTAATGCAACCTTTATCTGCCAAACTAAGTGGCTTAGCAAACAACAAACTTTATCTGGCGCTGATTGCGGTATTGTTAATTGTCTTTGTGGGAGCGTTTTTTGTGCTTAGAAAAAAAATAAAAGCGCTTTTAAGTGGGAAGATAGGAGGGATGCTGAAAAGCTTTGGCGACGGATTAAAATCCATTAAAGATTTAAAAAGCCCGGGTTTGTTCGTGTTCCAAAGTGTGCTAATCTGGGTGCTGTATTTTTTAAGCCTGTATGTATGTTTTTATTGCTTTGCCGAAACCAAAACTCTTGGCATAAAGCCTGCCCTATCAGTTATGTTATTTGGCACCATTGGGGTAATAGTTAGTCCGGGTGGTATAGGAGCGTATCAGCTAATTGCCACACAGGTGCTTGTTTTTTATGGCGTAGTAAATAGCGTAGCCATAGCCTTCCCTTGGATTGCATGGGGCGTGCAGTTTATTGCCATTCTGGTAATTGGCGCATTATGTTTTTTATTCTTACCTTTACTGAACAACAACGAAAATGATAAGCTACCCGCAGGTAATTCATAATAAAATTATAACCAGAGAGGCTGTCGCCAAACATGCCAATATATGGCGCATGTTTAATAAAAAGATTGTTTTTACCAATGGCTGTTTTGATATTTTACACCAAGGGCACATAGATTACCTAAGCAAAGCCCGTGATTTGGGTGGTGCATTGGTTATAGGCTTAAATACGGATGCTTCTGTTAAACGTTTAAACAAATCTCCTGAAAGACCCATTAATAAAGAACAATCAAGAGCATTGGTATTGGCAGCTTTGGTATTGGTAGATGCCGTGGTATTGTTTGATGAAGATACCCCTTATGATTTGATTAAAGCTATTCAACCCGATGTGTTGGTAAAAGGTGCTGATTATAAAGCTGAAGAGATTGTTGGTTATGACATTGTAAAAGCCCATGGTGGAGAAGTTGCCACTATTGAACTTACCGAAGGCTTTTCAACCACCGAATTGATTAAGCGAATTAAATCGTAATTTTGAACTCAGAAATTTAAAGCCATAGTGGCAAACCCGCTTAAAAAACTAGCCTCACAAACCGTTGTTTACGGCTTGAGTACTATCTTACCAAGGTTTTTAAATTATGCTTTAGTCCCGATTTTCACTTGGAAGTTTACCGACCCTGCCGATTATGGAATTAACGCCAAGATATACGCCTATATCTCTTTCCTCAATGTTATTCTTACCTATGGCATGGAAACAGCCTTCTTTAATTTTGTAAACAAAAACGAAAACAAGAATATAGTTTACAGTACTACACTTATTTCTTTATTGAGTACCACAACTCTGTTCCTTTTATTAGGATTGCTCTCTTCCAATTTTATTGCTGTTACACTTAATTTCGCCAACAATGTAAACTTTATTCAATGGATGCTATTGATTATTGCCAGCGATGCTATTATGGCGATACCTTTTGCCCGCTTGCGTGCAGAACAAAAAGCTTTAAAGTTTGCGACCATTAAGATTGTTAATGTGATAGTTAACATAGGGGTAAACATTTTCTTTATTCATTTCTGCAAAAATGCTTATGAGAATGATGTAGCAAACTGTACAACTTCTTCTTTGGGTAGTTTATACAACCCCGAAATAGGAATTGGTTATGCCTTTCTTGCCAACTTAATCGCTAATGTTTTTAGTTTGTTGTTGCTCACAAAAGAATTTATAGGCTTTTCTTTTTCGTTTGATAAAACCCTTTGGTTGCAAATGCTAAAGTATGCACTTCCTTTACTGATAGTGGGTTTAGCGGGAATGATAAACGAAACCTTTGACCGCATTATATTAGAAAAGCTATTACCCGCAGATATTGGCATGCACGAGTTGGGAGTTTATAGTGCTTGTTATAAGATATCTATCCTAATGACTATTTTTATTCAGGCGTTTAAGTTTGCTGCAGAACCTTTCTTTTTTAATCATGCAAAAAATGAAGATTCCAGAAAGCTAAATGCTTTAGTAATGAAGTACTTTATCATCTTTTGCTCATTTCTGTTTTTGGCAACCATGATGAATATTACCTGGATAAAATATTTTGTGAGTGAGAATTATTGGGCAGGTCTTCGTGTGGTGCCTATCTTATTATTGGCTAATTTGTTTTTAGGTATTTATTATAATCTATCTGTGTGGTATAAACTAACCGGACAAACAAAGTTTGGGGCATACATTACTTTATTGGGCGCAGCCATTACGCTTATCATCAACTTTGCTTTTATTCCAAGATACAGTTATATGGCATCTGCCTGGGCAACACTTCTCTCTTATGCGAGTATGATGGTGGTTTCGTATTTTCTTTCTCAGAAATATTATAAAACCAATTATAACTTGCGCAGCTTCGTTTTCTTTTTCGGATTTGCTTTGGTGTTCTATTTTGTTTCCC
This sequence comes from Bacteroidota bacterium, assembly GCA_003153315.1. GTDB lineage: Bacteria > Bacteroidota > Bacteroidia > B-17B0 > Aurantibacillaceae > PALSA-968. The sequence goes on along the minus strand of PLYA01000008.1, from coordinate 11,450 downwards.
TGCTTTGGCAAGGGCATTTATCCCTGATTATAGAGTTGGTTTTAAATAATATTTTGCTTTTAGTTTATTGCTGGTTGTTTATTAAATTTGAACTCCCAAATTTTAAAAGATTAAATGCTGCCGGTTAAAATCATAAATAAAAGTAAGCATGCGCTGCCAAACTATGCCACTCACCAAAGTGCAGGGATGGATTTGCGCGCAGAACTTACTGAACCCATCGAATTAAAACCATTGCAACGCGCTTTGGTTCCCACGGCTTTGTTTATAGAATTACCACAGGGCTACGAAGCGCAAATTCGCCCGCGTAGCGGATTAGCTTTTAAGAATGGTATTAGTGTTTTAAATTCCCCCGGAACTATTGATGCCGATTATCGTGGAGAAATAAAAGTTATATTGGTTAATTTGTCTAATGAGACATTTATTATTAATGATGGTGAACGCATTGCACAGATGATAATTGCCAGACACGAAACTGTAGAATGGAAATTAGTGGACGCACTTGAAGACACTATTCGCGGCGAAGGTGGTTTTGGACACACGGGAAAGAAATAAAACTCTTTATTAATTATGAAAACAGTTGATTCTATAAATTTCAAAAATGAACGTGCTGTAATACGTGTTGATTTTAATGTTCCTTTAAACGAGCAGTTTGAAGTAACCGATGAAACCCGTATCAGGGCAGCTATTCCGACCATTAGAAAGATTTTGAAGGATGGTGGAAGCGTTGTTTTAATGTCGCATTTAGGCAGGCCAAAAGACGGACCTAGTGATAAGTTTTCTTTAAAACATATTGTAAAAAACGTTTCTGCTGCTTTAGGGGTTGAGGTAAAGTTTGTAAACGATTGTATTTCTGATGAAGCATTTAAAACCTCACTTTCTTTAAAAGCTGGAGAGGTTTTGTTATTAGAGAATTTGCGTTTCTACAAAGAAGAGGAAAAAGGAGATGAAGCCTTTGCACAAAAACTGGCTAAACACGGAACTGTTTATGTAAATGATGCTTTTGGAACCGCACACCGCGCGCATGCCTCCACAACGATAATTGCCAATTATTTTAATGAAGCACACAAGTGTTTCGGTTATGTAATGGCAGGCGAGGTGGCAAACATTGGTAAAGTGTTGCACGATTCTGAAAAACCTTTTACGGCAATTATTGGCGGAGCAAAAGTGTCGGATAAGATTTTAATTATTGAGCAACTGATGAATAAAGCTCAGCACATAATAATTGGAGGGGGTATGGCCTTTACATTTGTAAAAGCTATGGGCGGTAAAATAGGCAAATCGCTTTGTGAAGATGACAGATTAGAGACGGCTAAAAGTCTTTTAGATAAAGCAAAACAGAAAGGCGTAGAATTACACTTACCCGTTGATGCAATTATTGCTGATAATTTTTCTAATGAGGCTAACCATAAAAGCTCCGACATTAATACAATTCCTGATGGATGGATGGGCTTGGATATTGGCGCTGAATCTGCAAAACAGTTTGGTGAAGTGATTCAAAAATCTAAAACCATTTTATGGAATGGTCCGATGGGGGTTTTTGAAATGAGTAATTTTGAAGCGGGAACAAAAGCAGTTGCCGAAAGTATTGTTAGAGCAACTTCAAACGGAGCCTATAGTTTAATAGGTGGAGGTGATTCGGTGGCTGCTATAAATAAGTATCACATGGCAGATAAAGTAAGTTATGTATCAACAGGTGGTGGCGCATTGTTAGAGTATATAGAGCAGGGGAGTTTACCCGGCGTTAAAGCAATTGAAGGATAATTAAAATAAATAAAATGGTGCTACCTGTTGTAGTGTATGGCGACCCTGTTTTAAGAAAAGTAGGCGCTGAGATTGATAAGAATCACGAAGGGCTTGAAACCCTTATTGCGAATATGTTTGAGACAATGTATCAAGCCAATGGGGTTGGTATAGCTGCCCCTCAAATAGGAAAACCCATTCGTTTGTTTGTGGTAGATACATCTCCTTTTGCTGAGGTGGATGAAGAAGATGAGGAGAAAGAAGAAAAGCTAAGCAAGAAAGAAAGAGAGTTCCTCAAAAACTTTAAACGCGTTTTTATTAACGCTAAAATCATAGAAGAAAAAGGAGAGGAGTGGGTTTTTAACGAAGGTTGTTTAAGTATCCCTAAAATAAGAGAAGATGTTTTACGCAAATCAACTGTGACAGTGGAATATTATGACGCTCGGTTTAAAAAAAATGTCGAAACACTTGAAGGACTTGCCGCGCGTGTAGTTCAGCATGAATACGACCATATTGAAGGGAAATTATTTACCGATAAAATATCTCCGTTTAAAAGAAAGTTATTGGCAGGGAAATTAAGCGATATCAGTAACGGTAAATTTAAAGCAGATTATAAAACCAAAGTATATAAAAAATAGAAGATGATGAATAAACCGTTTTCTATTTCCTTTTTACTTATTGTTTGTTGTTTTATGTTCTCTTCTTGTAATCAAAAAGAAGCAGAAACAACTCAGGTTGTAAATAAAACTAATGATACAACAAAAGGTAAATTAACCGAACTTCCGCCCCCACCTGTATCTGAAGAGGTGCCTACACAGGTAGAGTTGCAAAAGCAAATAAAAGAAATGGAAAAGGAGTTGTTTGCCTCGGAAGTGTTGGATGTTACCAAAGCAAAGAAGATGATAAGGTTATACGATACTTACCATAAAAACTATCCGAAAGATTGGGAATGCCCCGATTACTTATTTAAAGCAGGAGAGATAAGCGAAAACATGAATCAGTATAACCGTGCGGCACAGTTTTATAAAATGTGTTGTTATGAGTATAACGATAATTTTAAATACAGGTCTTTATGTTTGTTTAGGCTAGCCAATGTTTATGATACTAAACTGAATGATTATATACACGCTAAAGAAGTTTATACGCAGGTAAAAGAGCAATACCCCAAAACCCAGTTAGCTAAAGATGCCGATGCAGCCATTAGAATGATGGGGAAGTCGGATGCAGATATTGTGCGCGAGTTTGAAAGAAAGAACGGAGCGAACAAATAAAATCGTATTTTTGCAGTAATGGTAGAGCGCGTTATAAATTGGTTCGAACATCAGGCATTTGGTGTTTGCGAATGGCTTGGACAAAAACTGGGCATAGCTTCTACCAATGTGCGTATGTATTTTATTTACCTTTCTTTCTTTACCTTTGGTTCTCCGGTTATTATTTATTTTGTAATGGCTTTTCTGTTAGAGTACAAGGAGTTTTTTAAACCCAAAAAAAACCGCCGTCCCAACGTGTGGGATTTTTAATTTCCAATTACACTTCTTTCACTAAAAACCTGTAATGAAGTTTAGCATCCTCACCTGCATAATCTACGCCAATGCGTGGCGTAATAGTAATCTGTTTTTTTGTAAACGTTACTCCGGCATCTTCAATCCAAATGGTGGTTTCAGTTAAATCAACTCCGTTTAGTTTGGTGCTGATGCCCAGCGCCTGCGATACCGTACCGGGGCCGCCCGACGTGTTTTTGGCAAGCTTTTTATGTTTTCTTCTTTTAAGGATGTGCTCAATACCATCCACAGGTTTTATGGCACGGATTAGTACCGCATGTGGCACGTCTTTTATATTAGTAACCACATTAAACAAATGGTGCAAACCATAGCATAGATATACGTAACTTTTTCCACCCTCATGATACATAACCTCATTGCGCGGAGTGCGTTTATTATTATAGGCATGAGATGCCTTATCATTTGCGCCTGCATAAGCCTCGGTTTCTGTAATAATACCTGCGGTGTAAACCCCATTTATATTGGTGCAAAGTTTTTTACCCAACAAATTGCAGGCTATTTCTACCACATCTTCTTGCAGGTAATATGCTTTCTTTAGTTTTTTCATTTATGGTTTATAGGGCATATTACCTATAACGTTCCGCAAGCAAACCCAGTGGCGGTTTGAAACAACCAACTGTCGCTTTGCAATAACGTTTGATAAAAGTAATAAATTTTCTTTACGCACTCAGCCGCCATTGGGTATTGCTTGCTGTTAGGTGCAGTTTAAATTGGTGCTATTAAATCTCCGTCGGATGTAAATGCCTCGAATATGCCGTCCTCACAACAAATATTTATTTCATCAGTGTCGTCAAACACATGCCAATTTTGGTTTATGTTCAACCAATTGATTCTCGAATCAATAACTTCAGAAGCAAAGTCAATAATTTTGTATTTATATCTATTTTCTTTGATGTCAACTATTTCAATGTATTCAATTTGATGAAGTTCAAGTATTCCGTCATCAATAGCTTCTTTTTTAATTGCAAAATTATCACCGATTCTTTCGTTGTGAATAGTTGGATAAACAATTCCTGGAAACTGTTGAGGAATGTTAAAGTCAGCTTCGTATTTCGTTGAACCTTCACTTTTGTCGAAAAGTGGAGTAATGTTATAATTACGCGTAATCACTTCGGCAAATAAGAATTTTTTTGCTATTGCATTAGTCAGTTTATAATAATAAAGTTCATCAGTCGAAACAGCTCTACAAAATATTTCTCCAAGTTCATTTGCAATGAAGTTTTCCTCAACGTCAACAGTCGAAAATTTTCTTTCAGCTTCAAATGTTTCAAGATTCTTTTTTGTATACCCAATGTTGTTGAACACGGATTTCTTTTTTAAAGACCACGTCGACAAAACTAGTCGGTCGCCAACTTGCACATAAAGTTCGTAAAAGGGAGCTTTTTTAATGTTGGAGCAATAAAACATTTGTTCATTTTCCTCGCTTGCCCGATTTAACTTTGCTTTATCTGTGGGTGGATAGATAAGGTCCTTATAATTTTCAGGTTTTTTTTCGAAGGGTATACTACGGTATAACACTAATCCGGGGTCATACATAAGGACATTGATTTTTTGTCCAGTTAAAAGTGTTTTAAGATTTTCGTTTAACGTGTCTGTAGTTACTGTCGTTAGGTCACAAGTTTTTAAAAACACTAAACTTTTTCTTTGGTCTTCGTCGCTTGATGGCTTGATTTCTGTCATAAATTGCACCTAACTCCCTTATAGGATTACCTTTTTACATCTTATCATGCAATTTTAGCAAGATATGATTAGGTTTTGCCCTTTTAGGCAAACAAATATACCAAAAAAACGTCCAATCTTAAGCACTCGCAAACCATTTGTAAGGGCACGCAAATCATTTGCAAGTACATGCAAATCATTTAATGTATTCGCAAATTATTTGTATGGGTTTTCAAACCATTTGTAAGTACACATAAACTATTCTCAAGCACTCGCAAACCATTTTCAAGTACTCACAAACCATTTGCAAGGGCTCGCAAACCATTTTCAAGGGTTCAAAAATCATCTGTAAGGGCTCAAAAACCATTTGCAAGGGTTCACAAATCATTTGTAAGCACTCGCAAACCATTTGTAAGGCTTAAGCGAGCTTTTTTATTGAAATATCAAAAAGTTAATACGATGTTAATAAATTTTGACTTTTTGTTTAAAATAACCATATTTGCATCCCTTATAAGTACAATTTATGATAAAAAGAGCTTTACTATCGCTTATTCTTTGTATTACGTTTTCGTATGCTTTTTCGCAAGATTTAAGCATTACTAATAGTCTTCCTTCCTCTGGCACAGCGGGACAAGATATAGAGGCAAAATATACTTTAACCAAGTCTCCTACCATGGGTAGTTTTGCTAAGTTTCAGTTAGATTTACCGGCAGGCTATAATGCGCAAAGCGTGGAGATAAAAGGGGGTAATTTTACCTTTGAGAACAATCGTATTAAAATAGTGTGGGTATCTCTGCCCGGTGATGCTTCTTTTGATTTTGTGTTTAAAATAACTCCTGCTGCCAGCGCATCAGGTAATGTAACTTTTGCCCCACAATTTTTTTATTTAGAGAACAATGTGAAAAAGGAATATACCGTACCACCCGCGTCAATAGATTTTGGTGGCGGAGGAGCTGTTGTTGCTGATAATACAAATAATGCTACTAACAATACCACAACGGATAATTCAAACACTGCTGCAAATAATACTACAACGGACAACTCAAATAATACGACAACAGACAATTCTACTAACTCTACAAATAATACCACAACAGATAATGCTGCTAATAATACCAACACACAAAGCAACACTACTACCACAGATAATTCTGCCAACAATAATACTTCTACTAACACCCAATCTACTAATATGAATAATAATACCTCTTCAAACAACAATACACCAAACACAACCTCTAACACAAGCAATACTACAACAGCAAAAAGTAATGTTGTATATCATGTGCAGTTAGGGGCGTTTACAAACAAGCCAAACAAAACAAGGTTTGCAGAATACGGTGCGGTTAAAGTTGTAGAAGATGCCGGTTTGTTTAAAGTATTGGTTGGTAAGTTTGCAACCTTAGCAGATGCCCGTGCATACAAAAAGAACTTAATTTCTAAAGGCGCTGAGGGTATTTTTGTGGTTGCTTACGAAAACGGTGTAAGGGTTAAGATTAATTAGGTCTTAAATCTTTATTTACTTACCCGCGATTTTACCTGCTCGTCCATTAGTTTAATTCCTTCCATAAAGGAATGTGGATTGTAACCTAAATCTTTAATGGCTTTATCAATTATAAACCCTGTAATAGGGGGGCGTTTGGCGGGTTGCTTAATATCAGCCGATTTGGAAGGTTTGATTAATGATTTATCCAAGCCATAATAATCTGCCACCTGATGCACTAATTCTAATATGCTTAAAAAATCTTTCCCGGAAACATTGTAAATGCCTTGTGCTTTTTTCTTTACCAGTAAAATACAACCGTCGGCTAAATCTTCTGCCAGAGTGGGGGTTCTAAATTGGTCATCAACCACATTAATTGTTTTACCCTGTTCTAAATTTTGTTTAGCCCACAAAACAATGTTACTACGACTCATATTATCTACTATACCATACACCAAAACCGTTCGCGCAATAGCCCAACGTAGTTTGCTGCTTTGTACAATTTTCTCTCCTTCCAGTTTGCTCCAGGCATAATAACTAAGCGGGTTTGGTTTTTCATTTTCATCTAAAGGACCATGTGTGCCGTCAAAAATAAAATCGGTAGAGAGGTGTACAAGTTGCGGTTTATAGTCTTTGTTCTTTTGTTGAAGTTCTTCCAATGCGTCTACTATATATCGCACTGCGTTTATATTCATGGCAATACAGGCTTCTTTCTCAGTTTCGCAAGCATCTACATTAGTCATAGCAGCAGCATGAATAACAGCATCAGGTAAATGTTTCGTCAATACTTCCTTCACCTGCTTCTCATCTGTAATATCCATTTCATTATAGATATATCCATCCTTTTGTATCAGCCTATTTTCTCCGCGTGCGGTAGCAATACAATTTATTCCCGGTTGATTACAAAGTTTATATACTAGTTTTTGTCCGAGTAAGCCATTGCTGCCTGTAACTAAGATTTTCATGAAGTGGATTTTTATTATATTCGTTTCTTTAAAAGTATAGCTTTCAAAAATAGGTAAAAATTATGCTTGAGTCGCCCCTACACGAACATCATTTATTAAGATACCAGGTTGCCATAGAAGATAAACCCATGCGCAGCTTTTCTAAAACGGCTGTTATCAGTTTTTTCGATGAGAATAATAAAAAGGTGTTGGTGTTTAAGTATGGGGTTATCAGCACCGAAGAAATTTTCGAGAAGATAGATAAAGGTGAAGACCTTAACCTGAATAATGCTTATGTATTGAATTTCTCTCTCACAGAGTACCGTGTAAATAAAGGGTTGGACGATAGCGTACTCATCTCTCTAAAGAACTTCTCTGCTAAAAAAAGTTTTTTTGATTGCGACATCAGTAATGATTTTAGTTATGCCCGTTTTGATGGAGATAAAATTAATTTCGATTCGGTTATTTTCGGGAATGGTACCAACAACTTTGGAGGCGCTGTTTTCTCTAACGGAGATGTAAGTTTTAAAAAAGCTAAGTTTGGTAGTGGCAGCACTAATTTTCAGAGCGTGCAGTTTGGCGATGGGTTAATCTCTTTTAATAACACCAATTTCGGCACAGGCAATCTTTCTTTTGTTGATTGCAATTTTAGTAATGGTAATGCCGATTTTAAAAACACTTATTTCGGCGATGGGAACATTGATTTCAAGTTTGCCAAGTTTGCCAGTGGCGATTTAAGTTTTGAAAAAGCATCATTCGGCAAAGGCAAAAAGGATTTTAAAAACATAGAATTTGGCGGTGGTAAAATAGATTTCAGGCGCGTTGATTTTAATGATGGCGACGTATTATTTGATGGTGCAGAGTTTGGTGATGGTAAAGTTTCTTTTCGCAGTGCACGTTTTGGGCATGGAGAAAAAAGTTTTGCCCAGGCCGATTTTGCCAAAGGTGAGGCACAGTTTGATTTAACCGAATTCGGTTCGGGTTCAGTTAGTTTTAATAAAGCCAATGTAACTGATATTTCTTTTAAAGGTTGCGCGCTTAACTGTTATATGGATTTGCGCTTTAACTCCTGCCATAAGTTAGATTTAAGTAATACCATTGTGCGTGATATTTTGGATTTAAAACCCGAAGACGAAAATGTAGTGATAAAGATTTTTGACATTACAGGAATGCGTATCTTAGGTAGAATATTTATTGATTGGCGCAGCAACGATGTGTTTAATTTAATTTATGCACAAACTGATTCAACCCTTTATCAAAAATCTGAACAGTTCAGGATTTTAAAAGAAAACTTCCGTAACAACGGACAATATGTGGATGAAGACGCTGCCTATTTGGAGTTTAAACGTTGCGAAGCAAAAGCAACCCTGAAAGCAGAAATTGAAAAGGGTGGAAGACACAAAGTGTTGGCATATCCAAACTACTATTTTCAAAAATATGTGTTTGATTATATAGGGCGTTATGCTACTGATCCTATACGGGTGCTTACCAACATGTTGATTGCCTTTACTTCTTTTAGTTTGATTTACTATTTTGTAGATGAGCTTTTTCCTAAATGGGGCAGTATAGCTACTACTATAGGAGAGTCTCCGCTAAATCACCAGCATGAGTTTTGGAATGCTTTTTATTACAGCGCCATCACTTTTTTTACTGTGGGTTATGGCGATTATTTTGCCGAAGGATACTTAAAACCAATTGCAGCCTTTGAGGGGTTTACCGGTGTGTTTTTAATGAGCTACTTTACTGTAGCATTTGTTAGGAAAATTCTACGTTAGTATTTCGTTTACGATATACATAAACTGTTCAAAACCTTTTAAAACTCGTAATAACTACCCTTATCTGTTACTCGTTACCTGTTGCCTGTTTTAGTATCTTGCGTCTCCATTTCCATTATGGACAAGAAAAAACAAAAAGGCGATAACAATACGGAGAAAGAAACCCCTTTAATGCGGCAACATAACCAAATTAAGGCTCAGTTTCCGGATGCTTTATTATTGTTCAGAGTAGGTGATTTTTATGAAACCTTTGGAGAAGATGCTATTAAAACAGCTTCAGTATTGGGCATCGTGCTTACTCGTCGTGCTAACGGGGCTGCGCAGTTTATTGAACTGGCTGGTTTTCCGCATCATTCATTAGATACGTATCTTCCTAAATTAGTTCGTGCCGGTTACCGAGTAGCTATTTGCGATCAGTTGGAAGATCCCAAGCTTACCAAAACTATTGTTAAACGTGGCGTGACGGAATTGATTACCCCTGGCTTATCATACAGCGAAAAAATATTAGATCATCAAAGTAATAACTTTTTATGCAGTCTGCATTTAGGCAAAGAGGTGTTAGGTGTTTCATTACTTGATATTTCTACCGGAGAGTTTATTGTGGCCCAGGGTAATGCGTCTTATATCGAGAAGATTATTCATAAGTTCAGCCCTAATGAGATTTTGTTTGAACGAAACAAACGCTCTCAGGTTTTGGATTTATTAGGCGATAAATATTACATCTATGGTATAGATGATTGGGCTTTTACTTTTGATTACGGGTATGAATCATTAACCAAGCAATTTAGCACAAACTCGCTTAAAGGTTTTGGTATTGAAGATATGCCCGCTGCCATTGCTTCTTGTGGCGCTATGTTGTTTTATTTACATCAAACCCGACATGATAAATTAAAACACATTACCTCTTTAAAGCGTATTGATGAGAGTGAATATGTTTGGTTGGATAAATTTACCTTCCGCAATTTAGAGTTGATTTATCCTTTGCACGAAAATGGAAAAGCTTTATTTGATGTGATTAACGGAACGGTTACCCCAATGGGCACACGCCTGTTAAAGCGTTGGGTAGCTATGCCGCTAAAAAATATTCCACAAATAAATAAGCGTTTAGATGTTATTGAATTCTTTACCAAGTATACCGAAGAAGCAAATAAACTGCATGGCGAGTTAAGTCAGTTAGGCGATTTAGAGCGTTTGATATCAAAGGCTGCGGCTATGCGTATCAATCCGCGTGAATTGATGCAATTAAAAAGATCCCTTTCCCTGACCGAGAATATAAAACAAAGCCTGAAAGGATTTAACAGCAACTATTTTGAAGAAACTATTTTAGGCTTACAAGATTGCAAAGAACTTCAACAACGCTTAACTTCTTTAAACGAAGATGCACCTGTTGCCGTTGCCAAAGGAAAAGTGATGGCTGAGGGCGTAAATGCGGAACTGGATGAACTTAGGCAAATCGCCTATTCGGGTAAAGATTATTTATTAAAGATTCAACAACGCGAAGTAGAGCGTACAGGTATTACTTCTCTAAAAGTAGCATATAACAATGTATTTGGTTATTATTTAGAGGTAAGCAATGCACATAAAGACAAAGCCCCTGCCGATTGGGTTCGTAAACAAACACTAACAAACGCCGAACGTTATATTACTCCCGAATTAAAAGAGTATGAAGAAAAGATTTTAGGTGCCGAAGAAAAAATCATTGCACTTGAAACAAAGCTATTTGAAGAGTTGGTGGCTTATGTTACCGAGTTTACCATTAACATACAGCAGAATGCTTCGTTGCTTGCACGTTTAGATTGTCTGCTTGGTTTATCAATAGTTGCCAATACTAATAAGTATGTTCGTCCAACGGTTAATGAAGGTTTTGCTATTGATATAAAAGAAGGCCGTCATCCCGTAATAGAAAAGCAATTGCCTGTGGGTGATGAATATGTAAGCAACTCTGTTTTCTTAGATACCGAAGTACAACAAATCATGATGATTACCGGCCCAAATATGAGTGGTAAATCTGCTTTGTTGCGACAAACAGCTTTGATTACTTTGTTAGCACAAACAGGTTCGTTCGTTCCGGCACAAAGTGCAGATATTGGTTTGGTAGATAAAATATTTACGCGTGTTGGTGCTTCAGATAATATCTCTTCGGGCGAATCTACTTTTATGGTAGAGATGAATGAGACTGCCAGCATATTAAACAACCTAAGTAACCGAAGTTTAATTTTATTGGATGAGATAGGCAGAGGTACCGCTACGTATGATGGAATCTCTATTGCCTGGGCTATTGCAGAAT